>NZ_KB913017.1:379120-979120 GCF_000383975.1 Natronorubrum tibetense GA33
TTGACGGCCTGNTCCATGTTGCAGAAGATAACACCCTTCTCCTCCCACTGGTCCTGCATGTTCTGGTAGACGATCTCGGACTCGTACTGCGCGCCGACGCCCGAAAGGGCGTTCTTCTCCGCTTCCGGGATGCCCAGTTTGTCGAACGTGTCCTTGATCTCTTCGGGCAGCTCCGTCCAGTCGTCGACGCCTTCGCGCTTGTCGACGTCCGGGCGGATGTACGGAACGATCTCTTCGACGTCGAGTTCGGAGAGATCCGGCATGCCGGGCCAATCGGTCGGCATCGGCATGTTCTGGTACTGCTTGAGCGCACGTAGGCGTCGCTCGAGCATCCAGTCGGGCTCGTCCTTGTCCTCGGAGATCATGCGGATGACCTCTTCGGTCAGGCCTTTGCCGGATCGGACTGCGGAGTTCTCCTCTTTCTTGAACTCGAACCGGGCTTCAGTGTCTGTCTCTTTTAGGTGGTCTTGATCGGAACTCATGATGTGTTGTGTTTATGGTTACGGCTGTAGCGTTATTACCGTTGTTCTAGCCGAATTCGGTTACGCCGTGCCGTAGACCTCTTCGCGGACCCAGTCGTACCCCTTGTCCTCGAGTTGCTCGGCGAGCTCCGGACCGCCGCTTTTGGCGATTCGACCGTCGATCATCACGTGGACGTGATCGGGTTCGACGTAGTCGAGGATTCGCTGGTAGTGGGTAATCTGGAGGACGCCGGTGCCCTCCTCGTCGCGCAGCGCGTTGATGCCGTTCGAAACGTCTTGCAGGCGGTCGATGTCGAGCCCGGAGTCGATTTCGTCGAGGACGGCGACCGAGGGCTCGAGGATGGCTGCCTGGAGCACTTCGTTCTGTTTTTTCTCGCCGCCGGAGAAGCCGGCGTTGAGGTAGCGCTGGGCGAACTTCTCGTCCATGTCCAGCGCTTCCATCTTCTCCTGGAGGATCTGCTGGAACTCGGCGACGCCGACATCGCCTTCGTCGACGTTGCCTTCCATCGGCGAGGTCTCAAAGCCTGCGTCTTCCGCTTCTTCTTCCTCGGCGTCGTCGTCCTCGAAGAGCTCTTCTCGCTCTTCGATCTTGGCGTTGAGCGCCGTACGCAGGAAGTTCGTCATCGTGACGCCGTCGATCTCGGCCGGATACTGGAAACCGAGGAAGACGCCGAGCGCGGCGCGCTCGTTTGGCTCGAGTTCGAGCAGGTTCCAGGTTCGCTGGTCCTCGTCGATCTCGATCTCGTCACCGAACTCGCCCTCCTCGAGGTGGAGGAGGACCTCGCCTTCGGTCACCTCGTACTCCGGGTGACCGGCGACGACCTTCGCAGTCGTCGACTTCCCGGAGCCGTTCGGCCCCATCAAGGCGTGAATCTCGCCCGACTTGACCTCGAGGTCGACGCCCTCGAGAATCTTCTCGTCGCCCTCAGCCACTTCCGCGTGCAGGTTGCGTAGTTCGAGACGTGCCATAGTACTCTGTCGTCTGAATGGTGGGTCGTATGACTGATAACGGTTTCGTATCCAATTGGATACGGTCTCTCATTGCCAAAATAATTTGCTAAAAGGGAAACGACGGCGGGGGCGATCTGAAGGTGTTGCGAGCGAATTGGCGGGAGTTCTCGGGGCAGTCCAGACCGTGTTTCAACTCCTGTCTGCGTTCTGCGATTGAATTCCCGAAGCGGTCTCAAATCGCTTCAAATGCTACATGAAGCTGTCTAGCCCCTTCTGCTCTTGGCCGCTTTTTACCTCGTCCCACGAGACGCCCAACGCCTCGAGGATCCGCTCGATCGGGCCCTGTAGCGTCTTCTCGAGCATCTTGTCGTAGTCGACCTCGAACTCGTCGGGGATCTGGTCGTCGTACTCGAAGCAAATCACGTCGGGATCGCGTTTGAACGCGCCGTAGAGGGGATCCGTCTGGGGGTTGAACCCTTCCTCGCTCTCCATGCGTCGGAAGAAGGCGGGGTCGACCCGGTCGAGGTAGAGTCGCTTAGGCTTGCTCCCGCGCTGGAAGTTGGTTCCCAGCAGCAGGTTCGCGTACTTCGCACCCCGAACCTGCGCCGTATCGGTGTCGTAGTTGTCCAGTCGCTTGCCGATGCCGCCCGGGATGGCGATCTGCTCGAGCGAGATCTCGCCCGACTGAACGTCCTCGATGACGCCGTTGACGTACTCCTTCGTGCCCTCGATGTCGCCGTCCCTGACGATCATCTCGATAACCTTGTGCTGAACTTCCTTCGTGATCGGGGCGATGTCCGAGCGCTGGTACTCGAAGCCGACGATGTCGATGGTGTCGACGTCCTTCCCCTCCTTCCAGGTAATGTGGCCCGCGTAGCGTTTCTTCTTGCCTGCCTGGAAGAACCGCCGGTAGAGCTTCTCGAACTCGATCTGGAAGCGGTGGAATTCGGCATTGAGTTCGTCGCGCGCGAAGTCGTCGTACCGATCGTTGATGTACTCCTCGATCTCGAAAGACTGCTCGAGGGCGTCTTCTTTCGGGATATCAGGTCCGAGTTCGAGCATGACGCTGTCGGTGTCACCGTAGGCAACCGTATAATCAATCTCGTTTGCGGCGGTTTCCGTGAATTCGATTACTTCTCGGCCAGTTGCAGTAATCGCAGACGCTGCCTCTTTGTCGTAGAGTCGGAACTGCTCCCAGCCCGAGACGCCGTACAATGACTGGCCGACGAACTGGAACTTTCCGTTTCGTCCTGCAAGCAGCGTGTGATTGTCTTCGACGGTGACACAGTAGACGCCATCGTCGGCAGTACTTCGAGACGAACTCCGATGCATCCGAAGCGTGTTCTTCGACTCTTCAGTGACATAAATTCGCCACGAGCCGCTATCTCGGTTATAGTTCGCCGTGAGACCGAGATGTGCACAGAGACGGAGGACATCGTCTCGAAGCCGGTCGCTAGAGGTGGAGTAGCGCCACGAGTTCACCTGCCGATCGCCGTCTCCGTCGATGAGAACCTCGAGGAATCGTCGCTTCTGCCGGCGGCTACAGTCGAAGACGAAATCAGGGATTCGTTTCTCGAAGCTATCTTCGCCACAGATCGACGTTAGAAACTCCCCAAGCAACTTCGACGTGACAGTATAGGACCGATCGTCGACGTAGTAATCGAATCCCATACCGTCGAGCAGTTGACCGATCGTCGCGTGGTGATCGACGCCGCCGTCAGCGATCGGCAGTTTATCCTGGGCTAGTTTCACCGTTGTCGCTGATCCACGGAAGTTCTCGCCGAACTGCTTGTCTTCGGACGTGTAGACGTTCCCTTCAGTCACGAACCACGCGAGCACGTCGAGGAAGTCGTCCCCGTCGTAGGTCCGGGGGATCCATTTTCGGCCGGATTCGCGGTGGATGAAGCTTAGTTCACAGACATCTTCAATATACTCGCGGTGTTCGTCGAACTCCTCGGCGGTGAAGACGTAGCCAACTTTTCCGACATCCGCCTTCGGGACTCGACGTGGCGTCCACCCTAACTCTGCGGTGAACGTCCGGCCGTGAACGGACGGTCGAACCCAAACTTCGTATTCGCCGTCGATCAGTTCCGTTAGGTCGACGCTCTTCAGTTCGTCACCGTCTGGCCCCTCCCAGTCGTGAGGGAGTTCGTAGTTCGTCGCTCGGTCGAGGTTTCCAGCCTCGACGAATCCGTATTCGTCTTCGGTAATGCCGTTCGTCTCGTTCTTCCGGACGAGCATCCGGTGATTCGGGGTGACGCTGAAATCGATCTTGTCCGTCTCGATGTCGATCAGCTCGTCGTCGTAGTCGGGATAGGCATGTGTCTCAACGACGGGTTTAACCTCCATTTCCTCCGTTTCCGGGTCGAGCGAGTATACATCGTCACCGATCTCGAGGTCGGTAATATCCCGGACACCGTCGGGCGTCAGCACCTCCGTATCCGGCGTAAAGCAGTTCATGATGACCTTTACTGCCCCTTGCTGGCGGTCGTACTGCTCGTACTCGAGGCTCCCGGGTTCGTACTCGTTTCGCAGGGATTTCTTCTCCTCGCGCTCGGCGAGCAGTTCCGTGATCATCTCGCGCATGACGCCGTCAGGTTCCTTGCGGAAGTGGATCGGCTCCGGTTTGGTGGGTGCGACGTAGGTCTCCCCGTCGTATGTCTCGGGATCGACCTTCGTCTCCGGTGAGGCGTTGACCGTCGTCATGCACATCGGGTACAAACTTTTCAGGTCGAGCACGGTGACGTTCTCCTTGACGCCTGTGATCGGATCGAAGACGGCCCCGCCCTCGTACTCCTCGCCGGCTTCCTGTTGGCCCTTCGAGGGCAGCGAGAACCGGCCGTGGGCCTCGTGAAGGACGTACATGTCCACTGCGTCGCCCGGCGTGGGGGCGTCCTCTAACTTACAGCCGACGAAGGAACGCACCTCGTCCCAGAAGGTGATGATCTCCTGTTGACGGTCGAGTTCCACGCAGAGTTCGACGTCACGGAGGTTGTACTCGAGCAGTTTCGTGGGGTCGACTTCCCAAAGGTCCCCGATGTCGCCGGTATAGCGCTCCTTTCCGACCCCTAACTCGGACTCGCCGACCGCATCCAGGCGGTAGGAATCGAGTTCGGAGAAGACCATCCGCTGGTAGCCATAGAGCAGGTCGAAGACGACCCGGCCCTTGATGTCGGGGCCGCCCCAGTTGCTGCGCCAGACTTCGTCGACCCGCGAGAGTCGGTCGATCGAAAGGTCGTAGTCGTGGTGGGAGCCGGCGAGTTCCTCGAGGCGGTCTAAGAAGTACGGCGCGTCGAAATCCTCGAAGTTCCAGCCCGTGAGGACGTCGGGATCCGTTTCTCGGATGTAGTCGACGAACGCCTCGAGCATCGCCTCCTCTTCCTCGAATGCCCGAACCTCGTGATCGATTTCGCCCTCGATCGGTTCGTACTCCTCGATCTCGGTGGGTATCTCCCCGTCGCCGACAGGAGCCTCGTAGAGCCACATGATGTACTCGTCGCGGTAGGAGTCGTGGCTGGTGAGACAGACGATCGGCTCCTCGCCGTCTTCGGGAAAGCCCGCGCGGTCGTTGACCTCGATGTCGAAGGTGTTGACGCGCGGATCGGCGTCGACGTCAACTGCCTCGAGTTCGTCGTGGGGGACGACCAGCGAGCCGTCGTCGGCCCGCCGTTCCGGCACCCGAACACCGCTGCGGATGTCCTTGTCGATCAGGAGCCGATTTGGAAAGAGAATGTCGGCCTCGAAGTGCTGAAACTCGTCGCGCACCTGTCCGACGTCGCGGGGCGTCTGACCGAAGATTTTGGTCAATTTCTCGCCGCGGATACTCTCGTAGGGCTCGCCGTCCTCGCCGACCTCGCGGCTGCCGGTCAGCCGGTCGTACTGTTCTTCGGGTGGTCGCTCGAGGGTGTCAGTCGGCGCGTAGAAGTACGGCCGGAAGCCGACGACCTGCACGTGCTCGAGTTCGCCGTCGACCGTTCGGCCGAAGACGTGCACGATCGGTCGCTCTTCGTCGCCGTAGCCGGCGATGGTGTAGTCGACCTGCATGACGGCGAGTTCGAGTTCGCCGTCGGCCTCGGGAACCGCCTCCTCGACGACGTCGATCACGTCGGTACCGCTCGAACCGCCGTTGCCGGCGATGGCTTTCGCTTCCTCTACCGGTCGCTCGGCGGACTCGTCGGAAAATGCCTCGAGTCCAGTTTGGCCCGCCTCAGTCATGGTATCGGGGTTCGAAGCGGTCGAATAAAAACCCCCATACTTCGGCTGGTCGGCCCGCTCGCCACAGACTGATGGGTCGCGCCGAGTTTTGCAGGGGCAACAAGACATATAATGTGGTAACACATACCATAGCATCAGGTGATGAAAGTGTCCACCGAAGTAAACGACGATACGACGGATCGGAGCGAGCCGCGTAGTGAACCCGAGGGCACCGCGACAGTCGAGTCCTACGAGACGGAAGACGGTGTCGTGTTCTATGACGCCGAGAATCCGCTCGCGTGGGTGGAGACCTCCCAGACGCTCACGCTCACGGAACTCGCCTGATCGATCTATCGACTGCACTGAACGCCGCCGAACGCGAACCGCCCCGCCCCGAACGCGAACGTTTTTTGACTTACTCGCCGACAATTCGAGTGTGGGACTCGACCGGAGCGAACACGAACCCGATGAGTACGACCCCGAAGAGGAGTTCAGGGATCCGGACAGTGACTCCCTGACGATTCCACAGGTCCCGACTGAGAACGCGGGGTCGGATCTGCGCTCCGATCTGAAATCGGAGTTCGAGGAGGACGCGATCCCGGAGCCCGAGTTTTCGGCAGCGGAAACCGACGTCGACGGAGAGACGCTCAAGAACTTCTGGGCGCTCGTGCTCGTCATCAACGCTGCCGTACTAGCGTACGCGCTCGGAGTGCTGTTCCTGGTCTTCGAAGGGGCGACGACCTACGCAAGCTACCTGTTCGCCGCTGGACTCGTCCTCACCGGGTTCTGTATTCAACGATATCGAGCCTTTCGGCGCGATGTCGGGTCCGACTCGAGCACGACCGATCCAGTGGGCGACTCGGCCGAGGGATCGTCGACAGACGACAGAACCGATGAGACGACGACAAACAGTAGAGGCAGGGAGTCGACGGCGGCTATCGACGCCGATCAAACGGACGAAACGACGGACGACGACGCCGACCCGAAATAGTTGATGGCAGGCGAAACTACTTCACGATCAGTCACGCAACAACAATCATCGGCCGATCACGACCGATCATGAAAACCGTCCAAGACGACACCGGCAAACGATATCTGCTTCTCAAACGGTCCGAACACGCGAGCCTCGTCCGTGATCCACAGAACGGCAACGAGTGTTACGTCCAGAACGATCGTCTCGAGGATCTCGAGAGCGAATCCGCACTGGAGACGGCCGCAGGTTGCGTGAGCGATCCGGTCAAAACGCTCCTGACAAACGTCCACGACGAGACAACGCTCGGGCTGCTCGTCGAACTCGAGGAGCGCGGCCCGCTCGGTGTTCGTACCCTCCTCGACGCCTACGACTTCTGCGAGAGCGATCTCCACGGGCGACTTACCGTATTGACGGCGGCCGGGCTGCTCGAGGAGACCGAGGTCGCCGGCGAGCGCGGCTATCGCGTCACGGAGACCTGTGGACGTGCACTCGAGGTGATCCGCGTCGACGAGGGCGACGAACCGACCGCTACAGCGGAGACGTCCGACGTCTCGTAGAGTGAACTGAACGAAAGCCAATCCTGACGCGCCCTACGATCCACTCCTCGCTTAGGGAAGACCAACCCTCGAGCAGCTCACTCTCAGTCGGAGGCGAGCAGTTCGATCTCCGGCGGCGCACCGCGCTCGAGGCGCGAACGGTTCGACGTCGCGTCCTTTTCGACGCTGACCAGCGAGTCGGCCGCGCCGACGAGTTCCTCGTCGTGGCTGACGACCACGATCTGTTCGACGCCCAGGTCGCGCATGGATTCGACCAGCGAGACGAGTTGCGTGACGTGGCCCGAGTCGAGGAAGACCGTGGGCTCGTCCAGAATCAGCGGTGGCATCGGCGCCGCACCCTCGACCCCCTCGGCGAGGAGCCGATAGATCGCACAGCGCAAGCTGAGGTTGAACAGCGCGCGTTCGCCGCCCGATAACTGTTCGGGCTCGAGCGCTTCACCGTCTTTCTGATAGACGGTCAGTCGGTACTCGCCGTCCAGATCGATCGCCGCGTAGGAGTCGTTCTGGTAGACCAAATCGAACGTCTCGTTGAGCAACCGCTCGAGGGTCTCGACGTTGTGTTGGCGCAGTTCCGACCGCAGGTCGGCGTAGGTCGCCTGTAGCGTCTCGGCCTCGTCGTACAGCGACTCGAGGCGCTCACAGCGCTCCTCGAGTCCCGCCAGCTCTTCGCGTCGCTCCTCGAGTTCCTCGAGTTCGCGTTCGACGGCTCCGATGGCGTTCTGGAGGTTCGTCCGCTTCGCCTCGAGGTCCTCGAGCTTTGCGTCGACCTTCTCGAGGTAGTTCTCGGCGTTTTGCTTGTCCTCACGGGCGGTCTCGACGCGCTCCTCGTCGAACTCGGACTCGAGGTCGCGCTTGCGCTCGCGTTTGCTCGAGAGCGTCTCGCGGCGCTCGTCGTTCATCGTCTGCCAGTCCTGACGCCGTTCGCGGCGGTTCTCGACGTTCGTCGCGAGATCGGCGCGTTCGGCGTCGATCTCGGCGACGCGGCGCAGCGACTCGAGCGTCTCCTTGATCTCGCCGCGCTCGCTGTTGATCGCACCGAGTTCGGATCGAATGTCGTCGACCTCGCTCTCGAGTTCGTTGGCTTTCGCGCGGTTTTCTTCGGCGTCGGTCTCGTACTCCTCGGCGTCCTCGCGCAGTCGGTCGCGCTGCTCGCGTCGATCCGTGAGGGTCTCGCGCTTTTCGGCGACCAGCGTCTCGATGTTGTCGCGGTTCTCCTCGAGTCGGTCGACCGTTCGTTCGGCCTCGCGGAGTTCCTCAGCGTGCTCGATCCGCTCGTCGAGGTCGTCGCGCTCGGCCTCGAGATCCTCGCGTCGCTCCTCGAGGTCGGCGAGTTCCTCCCGCTTCTCGTCGAGTACGTCGACGTGCGGCGAGTCCTCGACGGGCTGACCACACTCCGGACACTTCCCCTCCTCGAGCAGCCGTTCGCCCTCCTCGATCGCGTTCTCGACGGTTCGGATGTCAGCCGTGATGTCGCCGATATCGTTCGTTAGTTTCTGGCGGTCAGTCTCGAGGGAGTCGAGATGGTCGGCTGCCTCGCCGAACTCGATCGGCGCGCTGTCGAACTGTTCGCGTGCGGTCTCAATCTGCTCCTCGAGATCGTCGAGGTCCGATTCGCGGTCCTCGATCGCTTCTTCGTCGGTCTCGAGCGTCGCTTCGAGTTCGTCGGCCTCCTCGCGTGCAGCTTCGGCCTGAATCTCGAGGTCGTCGGCCTCCTCGCGAAACCGTTCGATCTCCCCGTTAGTCTCCGTGATCGAGACGCGAACGTCCTCGAGGTCGTCCCGCAGTTCCTCGTCACGAGCTTCGAGATCCGCGATGCGTTCGTCGACCGCGTCCGCTCGGTCGCCGCCGTCCGATCCGGCGTCGAGGTCGACCTCTATCAGCAGTTCCTCGCGCTCGGCCGCGAGTTCCTCGCGTTGCTCCTCGAGTTCGCGTATCTCCGCTTTCGCGTCTTCGCGCTCGCGTTCGGTCTCCTCGATCTTCGATCGGAGATCGTCGATATCCGTTTCGAGCGTTTCGATCTCCTCGCGCGTCTCCTCATGGCGCTCGAGGACGTCTTCGGCGGTCTCGAGCGTTTTTCGAGCCTGTTCACGCTGGTCTTCGAAGCGATCGATATCTTCGGTCACGTCGGCCTGATTGGACTCGAGGCTGTTGAGGCGCTCGTGGAGGTCCTTGTCTTCCTTCTGTTCGACCTGCTGGCGGACGTTCTCGAGGACCTCCCGCTGGCCGTCGAGCACCGATTTGACGCCTAGCCTGGCCTTACTGGCCCGTTCGCGGTAGTCCTCGAGGGCCCCCAGCTGGAGGAGATCGTCGATCATGTCCTGGCGGTCGCTCGGCGAGGCGTGGATCAGTTTGTTCACCTCGCCCTGACGGACGTACGCACAGTTGACGAACGCCTCGGCGTCCATTCGCAGGAGTTCGGTGATCTCCCGGCGAACGTCGCGTGCACCCTCGATCGTCTCGCTTGGTGTCTCGAGGACGCATTTCGTGGTCGTCGCCCGATCGCCCCGGAGTTTGAGGTGGCGCTCGATGTGGTACTCGCGGCCGTCGTGGGTGAAGTGGAGTTCGACCTCCGCCTCCTCCTCGCCGGTCGTGATCACGTCGTCGAGTGTTCGGTCGTCCAGCGCCTTCGAACCGTAGAGGGCGAAGAAGACGGCCTCGAGCAGCGTCGACTTCCCGCTGCCGTTGACGCCGTGGACGACGGTGACGCCGTGCTCGAGGCCGAGGTCGGCCTCGCCGTAGCACTTGAAGTTCAGCAGGCGGATGCGATCGACTTTCACGCGAAATCACCCAGCGAGGCATCGGCGTCAGCCGGACCGTCGCTCTCGGACTCGGCGTCCGTCTCCGTGGTCTCCGCGGGCGGTTCGTCGATATCCGTCTCCGGTTCGTCGGTATCCGTCTCCGAGCCGTTCGACGACGGTTCGTGCTCGTCGGGATTCGCCTCGGTCGCGTCCGCAGTCGGCTCGCCGCCGTCGGTGTCGGCGGCCGCCGCGTCGATCACCGCTTCAACCGCGCTCTCTTCGATGTCATCGCTCCCGTCGATGTTATCGATCTCGGTCGCGGCCGGTTCTTCGGCCTCCGCACCGCCCTCGAGTTGGTCCGCGACCGTCGTCACGTCCTCGTCGTCAGGGCTGCGTTCCGGTGCGGGGTCGAACGCCGAGGTGTCGTCCTCGAGTAAGTCCCGTACGCGGCGTTCGACGGTCTCGCGGACGTTCGCGTCGACGAGACCGTCGTCCCGGACCGTCTCGTCGATGTTTCGTGCGGCGTCGCTCAAGCCGAGTTCTCGGACCCGCTCGCGGACGGCGGCGTCGGGGTCGGCGAAACTCACCGACACTTCCTCGTCCTCGTCGGGTAGCTCTCGGCGGTCGTTCACGCGAGCGACGAGCGCGCCGCGATCGATGGCAGCCCCCTCGATCGTCGCCGGCGTGATCGGTTTTCCGTCGCCCTCGACCGTGACGACCACCACCGCGTCCTCGAGGTCGTACTCCCGAACCCGTTCCTGAATTCGGTCGACGCCCTCGCCGGCCTCGAGGTCGACGTCGACGAAGACGAACTCGCGGGTGTCGGTGAGGCCGCGGCGACTGATCCCCACGGCGTCGTCCTCGAAATCGACGAGGTTGTAGCCCCGGTTCTCGCGTTCGCTGGCGCTCGCGCGTTCCGTCGATCCGCAATAGGTGACCCAGGTGTCGAGTACTTCTGCCGTGTCCGGCTTGTGGTTGTCCCCGAGGAGGACGGCATCGAAGTCGATCGTCGACTCCTCGAGTAATCGTTCGGTGTCCCAGTCGGCGTGGGCGAACGGCTGGAACAGGCCGTGGCTCACGAGCGTCGCGTGTTCGGCCTCGTCGGGGACGGGTGCGAAGTCGTACTCGAGATCGTCGCGTCTCGAGCGCGGGACGAAATCCAGGCCGTAAACGGCCACGTCGTCGACGACTTCGGGTTCCGCACCGAGTCGCGTCGCCAGTCCGAGATCCGCGAAAAGGTCGAGCCACTGGGCGTCGCGTTTCGACTCGTGGTTGCCGACGACGGCGAGAAAGGGGATGTCGGCGTCGGCGAGCGTACGGAGGATTTCGACGGTGCCCTGCAGATCGATCAGCCCCGGTCGCCGGTCGTGAAAGAGGTCGCCGGCGTGGATCACGGCGTCGACGTCGTCCGCGACCGCGTCGTCGACGACGGAGCGAAAGGCCTCGAGAAAGTCCTGTCGTCGCTCGGGCGCGTTGTACTGCTGGTACCCGATGTGGGTGTCGCCCGTGTGGATAACCCGCGTCATTGTCGCCTCGTTGGCAGGCCCGCCCTAAAGGGGTTCCGCGACCGAAGTGGAAGTGAAACGAAGTGTGTGCAGTGGGTGGGTGTATCGTGGCAGCGAGGAAAGACACCACAACAGCAGATCAGTTTCGTGCAGTGGCGCGCGCCGAGTCGCGGCGAGGTAAACGAGGCGCGACTCGAGACCGTTCGAGGTCGTCGTGAGTGTAACGAGCGACGTCGTTCGAAACGGCAAAGCCGTTTCGTGATGCCGAAAACGCGTCACGTTTTCGAGCA
Source organism: Natronorubrum tibetense GA33 (assembly GCF_000383975.1). Lineage (NCBI taxonomy): Archaea > Methanobacteriati > Methanobacteriota > Halobacteria > Halobacteriales > Natrialbaceae > Natronorubrum > Natronorubrum tibetense. The sequence goes on from NZ_KB913017.1 coordinate 390,811, forward strand.
GCCTGGAAGTCGCAAAGCGTCTTCCAGTGGATGAGTGAAGGAGCGTCGCGACTGAACGAATCGGTTGGGGAGGACGTGGCAATCATAGTGTTCACGGTAGCAGGACGCTCGTCGGTGTCTTTCCGTGTTCTCGAGGACGTATGGAAACGAGACATATACTGCTCTCACACTGGCAACGAGGATTGCCACGTCCTCCCCAACCGATTCACTCGCTCCCTTCGGTCGCTCGCTCATCCCTCGCACGGTGGTATCGTCCGCCCTCACTACCGTTCGGACGGACGACAGCGCGCGCCACCACCCAACGCTAACCCGGCAATGCTACTCTCACCGTCGGAAAACGGGCGTCGGTAGACGGTGGTACCGATCGATATTGGCGACTGGTCTGGGCGACAAACGGGAGAAAACGGTGAGAAGATCGAACCGCCGGAGCGATGATCGTTCGGGAATCCGGTCAGGCTTCGATATCGAGACTGTACAGGCGCTTCCGGGCGTCCGAGAACGAGAAGCGCGAGTCGATCACGTGCTCGTCATCGAGGCGATTCAGCGCGTAGCGCACCGTCCGCGAGGGAAGCAGCGTCTCGTCGGCAATCTGCTGTTGGGTCATCGTTTCGTTGTACTCGAGCACCTTCGCGACGAGTTTGGCGCTCGGTGGAAGCTCCCGCACGTCGTCCCACGTTCCCCGCTTGTCGGTCTCGTGTCGCAGCGACTCTGAAGCACTCATCACTACCCCCTAGCCGATACAGCGTGATAATATTTTCTGTTTCAAAAAATGTCTGTTGGTTATACATCTGGCGGGGGTACACCGACCCGAAGTCTCTTATGAACCAACACCCAAAGGACGGGTGATGAGCGACACCGTGGACGACGTCGACCTCCCATACGACGAGGACGAGGCGTCCCAACAGGAGAAGATTCAGGCACTCGAGGACCAGCTTGAGATCCTCGAGGCGCAAAACGAGGAGATGCGGGACAAGCTCCTCGATGCCAACGCCGAGAACAACAAGTACCAGCAGAAACTCGAGCGGCTGACCCACGAGAACAAGAAGCTCAAGCAGTCCCCGCTGTTCGTCGCCACCGTCCAGGAGATCACGGACGAGGGCGTCATCATCAAACAGCACGGGAACAACCAGGAGGCCCTCACCGAGGTCACCGACGAGATGCGCGAGGACATCGACCCCGATGCCCGCGTCGCGGTCAACAACTCCCTTTCTATCGTCAAGACGCTCTCCAACGAAACTGATGTGCGCGCTCGCGTGATGGAAGTCACTGAGAGCCCCGAAGTCAGCTACGAGGATATCGGCGGCCTCGAAGAGCAGATGCAGGAAGTCCGCGAAACCGTCGAGATGCCACTCGAGAAGCCCGACGCGTTCAAAGATGTCGGGATCGACCCGCCGAGCGGCGTCCTGCTCTATGGCCCGCCGGGCACGGGCAAGACGATGCTCGCCAAAGCCGTCGCCAACCAGACCGACGCCACCTTCATCAAGATGGCTGGCTCGGAACTGGTCCACAAGTTCATCGGCGAGGGTGCCAAACTCGTCCGCGACCTGTTCAAGGTCGCCCGCGAACACGAACCTGCCGTCATCTTCATCGACGAGATCGACGCCATCGCCGCCAAGCGAACCGAATCCAAGACCTCCGGCGACGCCGAGGTCCAGCGGACGATGATGCAACTCCTCTCGGAGATGGACGGGTTCGAGGACCGCGGCGAGATCCGCATCATCGCTGCGACGAACCGATTCGATATGCTCGATCGCGCCATCCTCCGCCCCGGCCGGTTCGACCGCCTCATCGAGGTGCCGAAGCCGAACGAGGAGGGTCGCGAGATTATCTTCCAGATCCACACCCGCGGCATGAACGTCGCCGACGACGTCGACTTCGCCGAGTTGGCGCTCGAAGCCGAGGAGGCCTCCGGGGCCGACGTCAAGGCCATCTGTACGGAAGCCGGAATGTTCGCCATCCGCGACGACCGCACGGAGATTCGGATGGAGGACTTCCGTAACGCCTGGGACAAGGTCCAGGCCGACTCCGAGACCAACGACGAAGTCTCGAAGACCTTCGCCTGAACCGGGCGGTTTCTCCTCCTGTTTTGCCAGCATCCGACAGCACCAGCGTCAGCTCAGTAATTAGCCCAGCGTCCCCGCTCGGCGCTCGAGGACGCGACAAAATATCGGTAGTACCAACTCAGCGTATCGATACTGTCGGATCAGTGCTTCGAGACGCACGAAACGACCCGTTCGAAGCCGACCGTTTTCAGTGCCGAATCCGACCCGCTACAGGGCCGCAAAGATCAGCCACGGGACGATGAACAGGGCGACGGTCAACACCGCGAGGATCAGTAGATAACCGATACCGGTTCCGACCGCGGTGAGCCACGCCGGATGCTCGAACTCGTTGAGATCGACTGCCATACTGCTACCGTCCGGTGAGACGAGTATAAACGTACCGAAAATTGGGATCGATCGGCGACTTCAGCGCGATGGCGGCACTGACGACAGTTACCGCCACGCCTCGAGGGAGGCGGCATCTCGCTCGACCATCGAGAGCCATGTCTTGTCCCGCGCGATATCGGCGATGACGAGGTGTGATTGCCCGTCGATCTCGTCGACTGCAGCGACGACGTCGCCGTCGTCTTCGGTCTGACTCCCGACTGCTTCGGCCTCGAGTGTCATAGTTACTGATTGATCTTCGAGAGCATGAACGTTTTGGTATCACCACACGCTGTGGTTGAAGGTATCGAAATACGGAGGGAAACACCGAACAAATGATTCTATTGCCGGTACTAATTTGAAGGACGGAACTACCGCTGTTGCACACCCTCTCGCGGTGACCGGGTCGACTCTCGCTCGAGTCACGCCGACCCGAAAACGCGTTCCGGACCGTTTTTACCGGGTGACTGGCTAGGGACCGTCAATGACGACGATCGTCGTGGTGGACAATCACGGACAGTTCACCCACCTCGAGCGCCGGGCGCTTCGCGACCTCGGCGTCGACACGGACCTGATCGACAACGAAACGCCTCCCGAAGAGGTCGACGCGGACGGTATCGTCCTCTCCGGCGGACCGGATATGGACCGAATCGGCCGGTCCGCAGAGTACCTCGAGGGAGACGTTCCCGTCCTCGGAATCTGTCTCGGCATGCAGCTGATCGCCGAGGAACTCGGCGGCCGCGTCGGTAGCGGCGAGTACGGCGGCTACGCCGACGTCACCGTCGATATCGTCGACGAGGAGGATCCGCTGACCGGCTCGCTCCACCCCGAGACCCGCGTCTGGGCGAGCCACGCCGACGAAGTGAAGGAACTCCCGGAGGGGTTCGAACTCACCGCGAAAAGCGATGTCTGCGGCGTCGAAGCTATGAGCGACACCGACCGCGACCTCTACGGCGTCCAGTGGCACCCCGAGGTCGCCCACACCGAGGAAGGCGACGAGATCTTCGAGAACTTCCTCGAGATCTGCGAGCAGTAAGGCTCGCTTGAGACGGGAGCGTTCGTCGACCCGGTTGGGACCGACCACGGAGTGTCGCAACCGTCCGAACCAATTTCCAGTATTTTCTGGTTCACGAGTTTCTTAACCACCTCCGTCCAATCTTCGATCATGGCCGAAACGCAGGGAGAAACGACGGGTCCGGCAGATGTCTACCGGCAGTTCTTCTCGCTCGAGCGCGACGTGTTGGTGCTCTCGCTCGCGATGTTCGCGTTCAGTCTGGGCTTCCAGATGACCAACCGGTTTCTGCCGGACTACCTCGTCTTCCTCGGGGCAACCGGCTTCGTCGTCGGCCTCTACGCCACGCTCGGGAACGTGATCGGGGCCGTCTTCCCCTACTACGGTGGCGTCGTCTCCGACCGGTTCGGTTCGCGGCTTTCGCTCACTCTTTTCGGCCTGCTCTCGACGCTCGGCTTCGGCATCTGGCTGGCCGGCGCGTTCGTCCCCGCGATCGATCTCGGCGTGATCGTCGTAGAGCCCTGGATCTGGGTGTTCGTCGGGCTCCTCTTCGCACAGGGCTGGAAGTCCTTCGGCGTCGGCGCGACCTACGCCATCGTCAAGCAGAGCGTGCCCCCTGACCGGCTGGCGCGCGGGTTCGCCAGTACCGAGACGTTCCGTCGATCGGCGTTCCTGCTCGCGCCGCTGATCGTCGCGGTGCTCGTCGCCGACAGCCTCATGCCGGGCTTTCTCTTCGTGCTCGCGATCGCGGTCGTCTTCGGCGCGCTCGGGACGCTCGCCCAGCACTTCCTCTACGAGGCCGAAGACACCATCGGCAAGGAGTTCGAGGGCTTCGGCCAGATCCGCTCGGATCTGCGCGCGATGCCGGCTCCACTGCGACCGCTGCTGGTCGCCGACACGTTCGTCCGCTTCGCGAACGGGATGGTCTACGTCTTCTTCATCCTCGTCATCACCCAGCTCATGGGGATCGGACTCTCGATCACGCTTCCGTTCGTCGGCGCGATCTCGCTCTCGCCGGCGGCCTTCTTCGGCGTCCTGCTCGCCGTCGAGATGTTCGTCGCGCTGGTCACGATGGCACCCACGGCGAAGGTCGCCGAGTACACCGGGCTCAAGCCGGTCGTCGGGCTGGGCTTTTTCGTCTACGCGATCTTCCCCGTCCTCCTGATCTTCGCTCCCGAAAACGCGACCATGCTCGTCCTGCTCTTTGCGTTTTCCGGGCTTCGATTCGCCGGTCTACCGGCCCACAAGGCGCTGGTCGTCGGACCCGCAGAACAGGACGCAGGCGGTCGGGTCACGGGCTCGTACTACTTCTTGCGGAACCTGATCGTCATCCCGAGCGGCGCGCTCGGCGGCCTCCTCTGGGAGTTCGCCAGCCCCGAACTCTCCTTCGTCGTCGCCTCGGTTATCGGAATGGTCGGCGTGGGCTACTTCGCGCTGTTCGGCCAGGAGTTCGAGGCTTACGCCTGAGTTCGGCGTGAGAGTCGATCGGACTCTCGCCGCTCCGATCCGCGATCGGCCCGATCCTCGAGAACTCGACCTTCCCCGATCCGCAGTATCCGGTAGTCTGCTGTCTCGTCCGCTCTCGCGGACGCATTGGTAACACCGGTGTAAGCTGGTATCGCTCGTGTCGCCAAGCGTATATGTAGTTCGCAGGCGAATCAGGTAACGTGATGAAACCAGCTTCGAGCAGCGTTTCGAGCGTGACCGTATCAGCGACAACTACCCGGAAATTCACGTCGGAGGTGAACTGAGATGACCACGAGCGTCCTCGTCACCGGCGCGACCGGCAATCAGGGCGGCAGCGTCGTCGAACACCTCCTTGCATCCGACACCGAGTTCGACGTCTACGGACTCACGCGCGATGCGTCGGGCGACCGCGCACAGGAACTGTCCGAGCAGGGCGTCTCGATGGTCGAAGGGGACCTGAACGACAAAGATTCCCTCGCGCCCCACGTCGCCGAAGTCGACGCGGTCTTCGCCGTTACCAACTTCTGGACGGAAGGCTACGAGCAACAGGTCCAGCAGGGTGAGAACATCGCGGAGGTCGCGAGCGAAGAAGGCGTCGACCAGTTCGTCTTCAGCGGCGTCGGCAGCCACGAGAAGGACACCGGCGTACCCCACTTCGACTCGGCCGAGGAGATCGACCAGCACGCACAGGAGCTCAACCTCCCGCTAACCGTCCTCCAGCCCGTGTTCTTCTTCCAGAACTTCGAGGCCTTCGCCGAGGACGTCGTCGAGGACGGCCAGATCGCGCTCCCCCTCGAGGAGGGCGTTTCCCTCCAGATGATCGACGTCGACGACGTGGGCCACGCCGCCGCAGTCGCACTCGAGAATCCCGACGAGTTCGTCGGCGAACACGTCGAACTCGCGGGCGACGAGTTGACGCTCGCCGAGACGGCCGACCTGCTGAGCGAGGTCACCGGCCAGGATGTCGATCCGGTCCACGTCCCCATCGAGGACGCCTACGAGAGCTTCGGCGAGGAGTTCACCGTCATGTGCGAGTGGTTCAACGAGGTCGGTTACAGCGCCGACATCCCCGCGCTCGAAGAGCAGTTCGGCTTCGAGTTCACGGATCTCGAGTCCTCCCTCCGTGCGAACGGCTGGGAGGACAAGGAGGGCATGGCCTCGGTTCCCGGCTGGGTCAAGGCGATGCAGTAGTCACTCGCCGTAAGTACAACGGCCGGACGACACGTTCCGCCGATAGCAGTTTAGTAGTGATGTTGTATCCGGCCGTCTGTCGGCAGTTCTCCGTCGTGTTCGACGAGAAGACCGATGGACATCGTCGTTACTACGTCGTTCGGCGGCGATTCTGGCCGTTCGGGTGTGCACACGTGCAATTCGATCGTCCCTTCGGCGTACTGATCGACTCCGATCACGTGATGAGAGCCCCAATTTCCGTGCAGTGAGCGTTCTACAACCACGCCGTACTGCGTTGCGAAGTCCACCGACTCCATCGCTTCCGGAATAGTCGTCTCCTCGAGGAACTGTTCTACCTCTTGGCGACTCGTGAGGATTTTCACTACTTCCTCCTCGTCCGTCTCTAGAACTCCCCCCTCGAAATCGAACGCGTCGTACTCCAGTGGACCTTCCAGGTTCAGGTCGGGACACTCGCTCGAGGCGCTTTCCTCGGTGAACGAGAGGCTTCCGAGGCACCCGGCGAGGACAATCGAACCGGCGGTACCCACGGAAGCGAGGAACGCGCTTCGTTTCATATCCCACCCACCATATACCGTAATAAATAGCTTTTCCGGACTGATCGCAAATCACGACAAACAGTGTTTAATGGGTCTGGCTACAGCGTCGATATCGATGCACTCGAGGAGGTTTCAAATTCGAGTTTCCGGACTTCGAGTCCTCCCTCCGCGAGAACGGCTGGGAGGACAAGAAGGGCATGGCCTCGGTTCCGTTCGCCAGTCTCCGTTCCCGCAATTCCCCTTCGAAAGAAAGGTTTTAATTGACTGAGTCATTGGTAGGTACAATGACGAATTGGGGCCGCTGGGGTGTTCTCTGCGGAACGGGCGGGTTCCTCGCGAGCGCCGCGGGTTGTCAGGATCTGACAGCCCTCGAGACGGAATCCGTGGAACGGAAGCCGAGTTGCAGCGTCGACTGCGGCGAAAGTGCCGGAAACGAGACGTCTACCGACGGTGACGACCGATGAGCCGGAGTCGGGATCCACTCGAGCGATCGGCTTCGACGAGACGCGGTCTCCTCGCGGCGATCGGGTGTCTTCCGCTGGCTGGCTGTACCGAACTCTGGTCCCGGTCGTCGCCCTCGATCAACGGTGACCGGCTCGCGGCGATCGTCGACGACACCGACGTGCCGACCGTCGACCACGAGTACCCGCTTCCGGTATCGGACGACCACGTCGAAGCGAGCGTCCAGCAGGTCGGCGAATTGATTGAGTCGATCCCACAGCCTATCGACACTGAAACGATTCCGAACGAAGCGGTTCGCGAGCGGATCGAACGGCGGCGAGAACGTGCCTCCGAGGACCTCGAGGCCGCTCCCGACGAACCGACGAGCCGCGACCTCCTCGAGCGGCTTCGAAACGCACACGGGAGCGGCGCGGAGGCTGCGGGTATCTGGGAGGCGGTCGACGACGAGCAAACGCGAGACGATGTCTCCGAGTCGGTTGCCGATCTGCGGACAGCACGACTGGAGTTCGATCAGGAGTGGGAGTATCACGTCGGCGACGATCCGCTCGAGGCGGTCTTTACTTACGCCGACACCAGTCGGCTGACCGACGAGGCATTCGAGGAGATAACGGCAGTCACCGACATCGACGAACCGGTCGAGTCACTGGCCGTCGGCGAGATGGCCGCTCATCGTGAAAAGGGACGTGTAGCCCTCGAGGATGCAGTACACGTGTATTCGCGGTACGTCGACTCGCTCGAGGAAACCGACACCACGGTCATCGCCGAAGCTGCCGAGACGCTCGAAGCGGAACTGTCCGGCGAGTGGTGGATGCTGCAACCGGAGTACGACGCGCACGAACTCGTCGACCGAGATATCGACCCGGATTCGACGTCGGCATCCGTCCTGGCGAACGTGCGCTGGGATTTGCGCGGTGAGAGACGGGGAGCACCCTCGATCGACTTCGAACCGGCGCGGTACGTCCAGTACGCCCACGGCGCACTCCTCGCCCTCGACGGCTTCGAACGAGTTCGAGCCCGGATCGATGGGGGCGATTCGATCGAGATCGACGACGCCGACGACGTGGACGCCTACCGTATCGAGGCAATCGACGGGATCAAATCGCTGCTCGAGGAGGACTCGCGGCCACTCGAGCGACAGACCGCGTTCGATCTGACAGCACGGTTCGATCAACCCGATCGGTCACTTCGATCGGCTGCAGGCGAATCGATCGATTCCGAGTCGGTGACCTATCCGGTAGCCCAGTACTGCTGGTTTGCCGGGATGGCCGAAGCGACACCCGAGGTAGTCGATACCGTTTACGAAGCGCTTGAGGCGTAACGCCCGTCGACACCCAGTGCTACGACCGTGCCCGATCACGCCGTCGCTAACCCTCGCATTCGTTTTCCGCGCGTTCGTCGACCGAAACCGACCGCCAGTATATTGACTGTCGCCCCAAATGCGATAGACGATGACAACCGACACAGTCAGCCGATTCGAACGCGAACTCGAGGACCTCGAGGTCGGTCTCGAGCGCGCGTCGGCGGCCGACGCGAGCGAGCGGATCGCATCGGTGGTAGAACCACCCGCGGTCGGAACGCCACTTCTGTTCGACGGCGTCTCGCAGCCGGATTCGGTGACGACGGAACCGACCAACGGCGACGTCGCGACGGCGCGGACGGGCGTCACCCCCGCGACGTTCGCGATCGCCGAGTACGGGAGTCTCGCGATCGAGTCGCGGCCCGCGGGCGACGAACCGATCAGCGTCTACCCCGACCGACACGTCGCCGTCGTCGCTGCGAGCGACGTCCTCCCGGATCTCGAGGCCGGATTCGATCGGCTCGAAACGCAGTTCGCCGATCGCAACAGCGTCGTCTTCGCGACCGGTCGGAGCGCGACGGCTGACATGGGCGACCTCGTCCACGGCGTCCACGGCCCCGGAGAAGTCAACGTGATCGTCCTGGAGGATCGGTGAGCACGATGGCGGAGCGCACCCATCCACCCGAGACGCGGTCCGAGACTGCCGCGCGGCTTCGTCACCTCCTCGAGACCGAAGGCGAGGCAGTTCACGCACACGTAAGCGTGTCGAACCTCCGTCGCGAACAGGCCTACGAGGCGACTGACGACATCGAGGCCCTCCGAACTGAGGCGCGGGCCATCAAGGAAGACGCCATCGATCGCCTGCCCGAGTTGCTCGAGACGGTCCGCGAGGCGGTCGAAGAAAACGGCGGGACCGTCTACGTGGCCGACGATGCCGCGGACGCGAATCGGTACATTTCCGAGGTGGTCGACGGAAAGGCACCGCCGGACGCAGACCCCTCGGTCGTCAAATCCAAATCGATGACCACCGAGGAGATCGATCTCAACGACGCCTTGGAGCGCGAGGACATCGACGTCTACGAAACCGATCTCGGCGAGTGGGTGCTACAGGTGGCCGACGACACGCCCTCTCACATCGTCGGACCGGCGATGCATCTCACTCGAGAGGAGATCGCCGACCTGTTCAACGAGCGGTTCGATCCCGACGAGCCGTTCGAGACGGCCGAGGAGCTCACCCGGTTCGCTCGCGATCACCTCGGCGAGCGCATCCGCGAGGCGGACGTGGGGATCACGGGCGCGAACTTTATTGCCGCGGAGAGCGGGACGATGACCCTCATCACGAACGAGGGCAACGCCCGGAAGTGCGCCGTCACGCCGGACACGCACGTCGCGGTCGCGGGCGTCGAGAAGCTGATCCCGTCGGCTCGCGACCTCGAGCCGTTCGTCGACATCATCGCCAAGAGCGCGACCGGCCAGCCCATCTCTCAGTACGTGACGATGCTGACGCCGCCGACCGACTCGCCCACGCTCGATTTCGACGAGCCTGACGAGCCGCTCGCGAACGCCGGCCCTGATCATGAGTCTGTCGACTCGAGCGCCACGGGCGATGGTCCCGAAAGCGACCGCGAGTTCCACCTCGTCCTGCTCGACAACGGGCGGCTGGACATGCGCGAGGACGACCAGCTTCGGGAAACGCTGTACTGCATCCGCTGTGGCGCTTGTTCGAACTCGTGTGCGAACTTCCAGGCCGTCGGCGGCCACGGCTTCGGCGGCGAGACCTACTCCGGCGGGATCGCGACCGGCTGGGAGGCCGGCGTCCACGGCCAGGACTCTGCAGCCGAGTTCAACGACCTCTGTACGGGCTGTACGCGCTGCGTCGACGCCTGCCCGGTGAAGATCGACATTCCGTGGATCAACACCGTCGTCCGAGACCGGGTTAACCGCGACGCAGAGCCCGAGGCCTACGACTTCCTCGTTGATGGGTTGACTCCGGACGCCGAAGCGGGCGGGCTCGACCTCGGAAAGCGATTCTTCGGCAACGTCGGGACGGCCGCGAAACTCGGCTCCGCGACGGCTCCCGTCTCGAACTGGCTCGCCGAAACGGGTCCGGTCCGCACGCTGCTCGAGCGAACCCTCGGAATCGACCGCCGTCGCGAGCTGCCGACCTTCCAGCGGGAGTCCCTCGTCGACTGGTTCGAGACGCGAGGGGGCGCGGACGCCTCGAGGAAGCGAGCGGAACGAGCCGCAGTTCGCGGCGACGGGAGCGATATCGACCGCGAGGTCGTCCTCTACCCCGACGTCTACACGAACTACGTCGACACCGACCGCGGAAAGGCCGCCGTCAGGACACTCGAGACTCTCGGCATCCCGGTCAGCGTCCCAGACCTTCCCGAGAGCGGGCGCGCGCCGCTGTCACAGGGGATGGTCGCGACGGCGGACCGACAGGCCAGTCGACTCTACGGCGCCGTCGCCGAGGACCTCGACGCCGGCCGCGACCTCGTCGTCGTCGAACCCTCCGATCTGGCGGCGTTCCAGCGAGAGTACGAGCGACTCCTGCCCGAGCGGTCGTTCGAGCGGATTCGGGACAACAGCTACGAGATCTGCGAGTACGTCTACGGATTGGTCGAGAACGGCGCCGACGCGGAGCTTCTGTCAACCGGGAGCGACGCGGGAGACGATCACGCGGACGGCGACCGCGGCGAACCGATCGCCTACCACTCCCATTGTCAACAGCGCACCCTCGGCCTCGAGGCCCCGACGACGGCCCTGCTCGAGCGCTGTGGCTACGCCCCCCAGACCTCGAGCGTCGAGTGCTGCGGGATGGCCGGCTCCTTCGGCTACAAGCGGGAGTACTACGAGGTGAGTATGGACGTCGGCGACCGGCTGGCTCGGGAGTTCGAGGGGGCGGAGACGGTCGTCGCTTCGGGGACGTCCTGTGGCGACCAACTCGAGACCTTGCTCGAACGTACCGTTCCGCATCCGATCGAGATTCTGGCACCCGACCGCTGAGACGCCGGCCGCTGAAAACGGTGTCTCGCGTCGGTGTCCGCGCTCACCCCGCGTTGCGAGTGCAGGGTCGCTACGATCGAGCCGTCTCGAGTTCCCTGGCCCGACGTCGGAGCTGCGTAAGCACCGACGGTCGACCACGACACTCGAGTCGTACCTCGGCTCCCTCGTAGTCGACTGTCTCCACGGACGTCCGATCGTAGGCCCGCGAGACGAGCGCCATCGCCTCGTCGCAGTTGGGCATTCGTATCGTCGCGGATTCCTCGGGGAGCCGATCCCGAATCGCCGTCCGAAGCGCTTCGAGGTTCGTCCCTTCGAGCACGCTCACCGGAATCGGCTCCGGTGTCGATGGGGACAGCGATTCCGAGGCAATCTCGAGCCGGCACTCTCGCTCGTTCGCCGAGAGCTGATCGACCTTGTTCAACACGGGGACGATCCGCTCGTCCGCAATGTTCTGCGCGGAGAGCACCTCGTCGGACACCTCGAGCCGTCGGCGAAACCGCTCGAGCGGATCGCTCGCGTCGGCGACGAGAACGACAACGTCCGCCGTCGCGGCCTCCGAAAGCGTCGAACTGAACGACTCGACGAGGTCGTGGGGCAGGTCGTCGACGAAGCCGACCGTATCCGTCGCGAGCACGGGTCGACCGCTGATTGTCGCCCGCCGAGTCGTCGTCTCGAGCGTCTTGAACAACCGATTTTCGATCGCTGCGGTGGCGTTCTTGTCCGAGCTATCCGGGTTCGAATCGTCGTCGGTCCGCGATTGCTCGAGCGAGAGGTCGTCGGCGAGCCGATGCAGCAGGGTCGATTTGCCGGCGTTCGTGTAGCCCGCGATCGTGACGAGATCGAACCCTTCATCGCGGCGGCGTTCGCGGAACTGTTCGGCCGGGTTCGGGAGGTCGGCGAGTTTGCCTTCGAGACGGTCGATCCGGTCGCGAACGTCGTAGACGGGCGACCCCTTCTCGGTTTGTTTGTTCAGTGCGCCTTCGTCCGCGGACTCGATGATCCGTGGCAGGTCGTATCTGAGCTGTGCCAGTTCGACCTGCAGTTGTGCGCGTCGCGTGCCGGCCTGCTCCTCAAAAATATCGAGTACGAGCCGATATCTGTCGATGACGACCGTTTCGTCGGGCAACAGTGACTCGAGGGTGTGGTGCTGACTCGGCGTCAGTTCGCCGTCGACGACCACACACTGGGCGTCGTGGCTGGCGACGGTTTCGGCGAGTTCGTCGACTTTGCCACGCCCGAGGTACGTTCCGGAATCCGCCGGGCCGGTCTGGGTTAGTTCGGCGACGACCTCGTCGCCGGCGGCACGGGTGAGGGCCCGTATCTCGCGGGTCTCTACGGGGGTGGTTGTCGATCGGTTCGCGACGACTGTACGACGTCCTGTGCTGCGATTTCGTGACATAGTGGTGGTGTTGTGTTCATCACTGTTTGCGATCGGTGCCGAGCCCCGCCGCTACGGGGTCAGGGGTCATCAGAACGAATACGAACCGGCTGCTCACGCGCGTCGCAACTCGTCGATTCCGTCGGCGACACGTCGGTCAAGCGGACCCGGCTCAGTGGGAAGAACAGGTCTCCATCGGCCTACATCGAACATACTCCGTCAGCTACAAATTAGTTGTGGCTGGCATCACGGTGAGCGTGAGGACAGCTACCCGACGACGTGATCCCTGGTGTAGCAACTCTCGTTCGAATCGGTGACGGCCCCGCAAAAACTGCAGCCGAGAGCGTTACTCGCCGAACAGTTCGTCGACCGCCTCACGCGCGGTGAGCGCGGCGTCGTCCGCCACCTGTTCGGCGTCGGGTCCGTCCTCGGTCTCGGGTGCGTTCAGATAGACGTCGACCTCGAGGACGCCCTCCTCGAAGGTGACGGTGACGTCGAGGTCGCGCACCGCGGACTGCTTGTACTGCGAGAAGACGTAGCCTTCCGCAGCGTCGGAGGCCGTCTGGACGACCTCGTCGTCAGTCGGCTCGCCGGTCGACATTTATGCGCCGCCTGCGCCCGGACCGCCTGGGCCTGCTGGGCCGCCCATGCCGCCGCCCGCGCCGCCGAGGAGCTCCTCGAGTTCGTCCTGAAGGCTCTCGAACTGCTCCTGGACTCGGTCTTCCTGCTTCTCGAGGGTCTCGAGGCGGATCTCGAGGGAGTCGACCTTGTCCTGCAGGTCTTCCTCGGCCGCGTCGTACTCGGTCTCGACGAGGAGTTCGCCGACCTTTCGGTACATGCCGGTTTCCTCGTCGATGTTCTCGAGTTCGTCGAGGGCGTTCTCGGCCTCGGAAAGGCTCGATTCGGCCTCCTGTTTCTGCATGGCGACGGTCTGGGCCGTCTCCTGAAGGTCCTGCAGTTGTTCGATTTTCTCCTGTGCTTCCGGTGGGAGATTGCCTTGCATATCTCGACCGTCGCCCTCCGCACTGATAAAGCCAAGCTTTGTCGTCGGCGAGCGGGTCCGACGGCGAGAATCAATAGACGAAAGCCGGCTACTGCTACGACTCGAGTACCGAATCGCCGAGTTCGGCCGTTCGTTCGGCGACGTCGACCAGCGTGAACCAGGTGTTGAGCGCGGCTCGGAGGGCGATCACGTCCGCGGCCACGACGTCGACTCGAACGGTCGCGCCGTCGCGCTCGATCGTCGTACGCGAGCGGTCGTCGTCGATCTCGCCGATCTCGCGGGCGACGCTCTCGGCAACGAGCGCGGCGCGAGACGCGGTCTCGTAGTCGAACTCGAGAGTCGCATCGTGAGAAGACACGCGCGGTCGTTAGTTGACGCCGACTTCCTTGACGTCGCGGCTGCGCTCTTTCAGGAGCACGCGGTGGCCGCAGTACGGACAGCGGACGCCACCGTACTCGTCGATCTGGACGTCGCGTTTACAGCGGGAGCACTTGTAACTCATACAGGGTAATGGGATTATTCGCCGTCTTCGGCGAGTGCAGCGCGGATCGAGCGCTTGACGGTTCGGCCGGCAGGGGTCTCGGGACGGTAGGCACCGCCGGTGAAAACCTCACCGGTCTCTTCGTTCTTCCAGATACCGGTTCCGACGCGCTTGACGTCGTCGCCGTCGACCTGGGCGCTGTTCATGTCGTCTTCGATCTCGCTGACGCGACGTCGGGCGACGCGACCGTAGCGCGCGCCGAAGCGGCCTGCACTCCCGACATCTCCTTTATCAGACATGGTGGTAGCTATCGTCAGCGGATTCTTAAACCTGTTGAGTTACGCCGATCCGTTCTCCGCCTGTTCGGCGACCGGACCGGTGAGCAACTCCCGAAAGACCAGCGCGAGCGCCGCGAGGTAGCCGACGGGCGCTAATGGTGCGGCGAGGAGCCCCGTTCCGGCACCCGTCACCGCGATGACCGTACGGAGGGCGAGTCCACTCATGGCGAGCAGCGGAATCGCAGCCAGGACGGCGTCGGGTCGTTCGAGCATGGCTAATTATATCTCATTACTCCCGGTCGGAAAAGGGCCTGACAACCAGCAGCCAGTGTCACTTCCACGAGGTCGTGACAGTTCTTGTACGACAGTAGTCGACGGACGGCTACTGGAACTCCGCGTTGGACAGCACGTCGTTCAGATCCTCACGGATCCGTTCGCCCATCTCTCGGTCTCGAGCCGTCGTCACGACTCGGTTTTCCTGTACGCTCGAGCCGTCTCGGAGGAGCATGCGAACGTTACCGCCGTCGTCGGCGCGGGTGACTTTCGCCCGCAATCCCGACTGGGAGCCCTTCCCGCCAGCGTCGATGGGTCCCGGGATGACCTTCTTGACGTGGGGGTGATCCGCGACGGTGTGGATCGCCCGCATGCCCGTACGGCCGCCGATGAGCGTGGTGTGACTGCCCCCGATCTTGTCGGCTGGCGGCGTCTCGACGACGTCGAGTGCGGGTTTGCCGCGACGTTCGAGGACCGCCTCGACGGGGTCGTCGTCCGCGACGCGGTAGAACGGGTGGTGGATATCCTCGCGGACGGCCTGAATCACCGCCCGTTCGCCGCCGGCGTAGACCTCCTCGGGGCGCTTGCGGCGGATTTCGTCGCCGATCAGCCCCGCGAAATTTCGTAGCTCGACGACCTCGTTTTCGCCCTCCTCGGGCGTCGTCGTAATCGTCGTCTCACCCAGTACCGGATCGGAAGGTTCGCTCGCCGACTCCGTGTCCTCGTCGCCGTCGTCTGCAAGCATCGTCAGTGTCGTCCGTTCTCGCCCCGCCTCGAGAACGATCGCCGCGGTATTTTGCTCCCGGCAGACTAGACAGAAATCGCCGGGTTTCTCGAGCGGCGAGGCGCAGTGGCGACACTCCATAGCCGTGGTTCGAGGGACGCGTGTAAAATGACGGTGTTTTCGATCGCGTCGCTCGGGAACACCGGGCGCTACAGCAACTTCTCGAGGATCGTCCGAACCTCCGGCGTCTCCACGATGTCGTAGGGAACCCGCATCGGGGAGATCGAGACCTCTCCCTCGAGTACAGCGTGGCGGTCCGTATCATCGGGATCGGGGATGTCCCGATTGGCCATCTGCTGCCAGAGGCGGTTGGTCAACTGGAAGCCGCCGTCCTCGACGGTGGCGTCCATCTCGTAGACCTCGGTCGGTCGAGTGAGCGCGAAGCCGTCGGACGCCACGTCGGGCCGTGGGACGTTGACGTTCAGGTAGTCCACGCGGTCGAACAGCCCCGTGCCGGGCGCGCCGCTCGCGAGTTTCGCCGCGATCTCGCCCGCGCGTTCGAAGTCCGCGGGCTCGAGGTCGCGCTCGATGCCCAGCGTGTCCATCGAGATCGCGATCGAGGGCGTCCCGAGAAAGGCAGCCTCCATCGCGGCGCTGACGGTCCCCGAGCGCGAGAAGACGTAGGCCCCGAGGTTCGCCCCCTTGTTGCAGCCCGAAACGACGATATCGGGTTCGGGGTCGAGCGCGTTGACGCCGACGATGGCGCAGTCACAGGGCGTCCCGCGGACGGCGTAGCCGAGTTCGTGGTCGGCGTGGGGAACCGGCGAGGTGAACAGCCCATCGGCCATGCTCGTCGTCAGCTCCGGATCGTCGGCGTCCGTCGCCGTCCGTCCGTACGACAGCGACCGACCGACGGCGCTCTGGTTGCGGTCGGGTGCGATGACGGTGACCGAGCCGACCTCGGAGAGCGCGTCGTACAGGGCTCTGATACCCGGCGCGTCAATCCCGTCGTCGTTCGTCAGGAGAATTTCCGGTCCGTCGTCCTGGTCCATACCCTAACTTCGGATTCGGGCTGGATACGAGTACCTATTCGGCGCGCTCCGCCGCGTCGGCGTCGGCTCGCGGTCCCCAGCGTCGTATCAGCTCGCGGTTCCCATCGCGTCCGCCAACTTCGTCCCGCAGGAGCGACAGTATCGCGAGCCTTCGGCGACGACCGCGTCACACTCCGGACAGGGCATCGTGTCTCCAGCACCCGCTGCCCGATCCATTCGAGCCTCGAGATCCTCGCCGCAGGAACGACAGTACGCCGCGTCGACCGAGACGTCCGCCCCGCAGGACGGACAACCCGTCGTCTCCTCCCAGAGAACCTGTCGCCTCGAGTTCGAGACGTAGTTGTACGCTCCCCAGAGGACGTTGCCGATCCCCATCGTCCACCAGACGGTCAGTATCGCGACGAGGATGTGCGAGCCGACCGAACCGAACTCCCGATCGACCATCACGACGCGGTCGCGGTCCTCGTCCTCGATCTTCCAGCCCTGGGCGACGAGGTCGTCGATCTGGCGTTGCAGCCGAGTGCTTCTCATGGGAGATGCGAGGACTCGAGCGAACAAAAGCCTATCAGCGCGGACGACGCAGCACGAAAACGGTGTGGCGGTCCACGTCCGGACACCCGAGAGGATCGATAGGGCCGTTTATTTGGTTGCGGCGGATCCTCAGCATTCGTGATAGAACCGACACAATCCGTACTGGCCGGGCTACTGGTCGCACAGACGTATCCGGGAATCGGCATCGAAATCGACGCGACCGACGGCCTCCTCGGCGGCGCCGTCAGCGCTTTCCTGACGACGCTGATCGTCGGTGCGATCATGATCGCAGTCGCGCCCGCGTTCACCGAGCGCATGATGGCCGACGCGCTTGAGAACCCCGTCGGCTCGTTCGTCTACGGCATCCTCTCTATCGTGGGAATCGTTATGCTGGCGTTCCTTCTGTTCATCACGCTCGTCGGAATCCTCGTTGCCATCCCGCTATTGCTCGTCGCGTACCTGCTGTGGGCGATCGGAACGGTCGTTGGCTACCTCGCCATCGCCGACCGGCTGGTCGGACACGAGGACGGCTGGCTGAAGCCGGTACTCGTTGCGGCTGGGTTCAACGGCGCGCTCGCGCTCACCGGGATCGGCGGTCTCGTCTCGCTCTGTGTCGGCGCCGTCGGCTTCGGTGCGGTGCTCCGCGACGTTCTCGACTGAGTCGCTATCTTTGCAATTCAGCGCTCGACTCAGGCTCGAGTCTACCACGGCAGATATTCCAGACATCGATCTAGCAACGACGGCGACTCGTGACGGACTCGGAGCGTGGTTCCCTCGGTCTCGTAGGTCAGTTCGGTCGCGGGAAGCCGTTCGCCGTCGGGTAACTCGACGTATTGATCGCCCGCCGGAACCGTCCCGCCGCTGCTCGCGCCGAACAACGTCCGCGGCCGGCCCGTCGGTGCCGAGACGGGACCGTCGTACTCCAGAATGTACACCGGAACCCCGTCGTCAGTCGTCTTCTCCCAGTCGATTAGCTCGGTGTCCTCGTCCGTTCCGATCATCTGTCTCTCGGCGATCCATGTATGGCCCACGGTGTCTCGTAGCGCGGTTTTACCTCCCGAGTGACTATTCGCGGTATTGGCATGAATCTACTGTTCAGTGTGATCTGAATCGATCCGACGGCCGTCGACCTCAGCCGAGATCAACGGGATCGACCTTCAGATACTCCCGAAGGACGACCGTGGCGTACGACCCCTTCGGGAGGGCAAAGGAGAGCGTGAGCGGGTCGGTCTCGACCTCGAGATCGGTCCGAACCAGCATCGCTCGCCGGGTGCCAGTTGAGTGGAACTCGCCAGGGAGGTCGAAGTCTTCGGGCGCGAGACCGAGGTCGTCGAGCACCGCCCGTTCGATCTCGCCCTGCTCGCCGTCGGCGAGTTCGGTTTCCGTACCCACCAGCGGAGCGGTGACAAACGCTCGGCCACGCTCGCAGTGGCGCGTCACGGACCGAACGCGACGCTCGTCGACCCGCTGGAGGCGGTCGGTGTCGGGCAACTCGAGCCCCTCCGGCGCGTCGGTGTCCGCGAAGCAGACCACGTCGCCCTCGACGGGTTCGTCGAACGGCAGTCCGCGCTCGAGGCGCTCGGAGAGCATCAGGTTAAAGGCGTACGACTGTGCGGCGTGGACGAACAGCCGCTGGAGGTTCGAGGGGACGCGCTCGAGGGCAGCCCGAAAGTCCTCGGGACCCGGCTCGCCGTCGCAGTCGACGACCCCGTGGAGCATCGAACGTTCGTAGCGCAGGCGATTGGGAAACCGCTCGAGGGCTTCCTGCCAGTCGCGGGTCTCCTGGACGAACGCGCGGGCTTCCTGGGTGGACTCCGGCTCTTCGTCCGTCGGATTGCCGAGGTAGGCCATCACGGCTCCCTCCCAGCTTCCGCGGGCGATCTCGAGGCCCACTTTATGCGTAACTGGGCGACGACTGCCGAAGCGCTGCTGGCCGAAGAAGTTGGGGACCCCGACCGACACTCCAGCAGCGTTGGGAGAGTCGAGGCCGCCGAATTCGTGAAGCTCGTCCGTAATCTCGCTCGCGTTGTCGGGTCGGTCGGGCTCGCTGACCACGAGTTCGAACGCGTTGCCCGCGAGGTCGCCGAACTCGAGGTTGCGGCCCGCTCGTCCGAGTACCTCAATCTCGGCCCCGTCGACGTCCGGCAGGTCTCCGGGATCGGCACCGTAGACCGAAAACAGCTGCGTCGTCACCGCGTACTTGTCTTTCGTCCCGGCCCAGTTGACACGCTCTCGAGACATCTCGAGCGCGTTGGAGAGTCGAGACGCGAAGTCGTTCGTGTCCCAGCCGGACAGCGTCACCCGAAAGACGAGGTGGGGGTAGGCGTCAGTGGGCGCGTCGACCGGTTGTGTCGAGAATCGCTCGAGTTCGCGCACGCGAAAGTGCTCGTCCTCTTCGCGGAGGTGGCCGCCGACGCCGTCGGCGTCGCTGACGTAGTGGTCCATCCCGACGGCCTGCTCTGTGGGGTGTGCCGGACGCATGCTGATTGGCGACGTTTCGGCGGCTGGAGGTAAATCGGTTCGTTCTCGCGACGGCGAGGGCTCGAGCGACGGTCCCCGTCAAGCACTCGCATTCGCCCGACCACTGAGGATTTCTGCTGTCTGTTCGATCCGTCGAGAACACTATCTCGTTTCTACCACGACGAATCATCGTAGCCATCCGCCACGGTGATGGCCGCGGATCGACGCCAACAGGTGAGCGTATGCAGGCTGTTTCGGTTTGTCCGCCGAGTCTGAACAGTAAACCATGACATTCCAGCTGCCGACCACGTGTCCGATCTGTCAGGAGACGCTGGCTCCCGACCGCAGTCTCGACGACCATCTCGTCGGGAGCCACACGCACCGCGAGGTCGTCAGTCACTTCGTTTCGGAGTACGACCTTACCGGCGAGCAGTCCGTCGCTGACTGACCAGTATCCCGTGGAAAACGACGTTCGATCGCGATTGCGCAGGTATCGCGCCCGTTCACTCGAGTCCGCGCTTCCGAAACCAAACTCGCTATTGACAGGTCGATCGAACGGAACGTATGGACGGAAAAGACGTCCGACCGGCGCTCGCGTTGACGGTCGGACTCGCTGTCGGCATCGGTCTCGTTTCGCTCGTGTCGGGGGACGGTCTCAGACCGGGGTTCGTAGTCGGTACGCTGCTCGTTTTCCCCGTCGTACTCGCGCTGTCGGCTATCAACGGCCCGCTCGAGGTGCGGACGGCTCGCGCGGGTGCCGTCGTCCTGTCCGCAGGACTGCTCGGGGCCGCGTGGTGGCTGTACTGACCCCCATGGCCTCGATGTTCGCGATCAGGCGTCGCTGCTGAGATCGGCGTCGACGCGGACCTCCGAGTCCGTGATCGTCTCGATGTTGTCGCTCGGAATCTCGAGGTCGTCCTCGCCGGCATCGCCGCGGCCGAGGCTCTGAATCCACGCGTTCGTGAGCGTCGGTTCGGGATCGACGTAGGCGACCTGTTCGATCGGATCGACTTCGGTGACGATCCCGATCTGTTCGCCTCTGACATCCATCAGAAACTTTCCTTCGTCTTCGGTCGAGAGGACAGACATTGTAGGTGTCTCCTCGGCGACGCCAATTATATGCTTTCTGTTCTGTTACGAAGAAATCACGATCGGCTCTCCGTCCACACAGTGGCGAGCGGAGGGAACGGACGAGAACGGCCCACGGTTCGTGGGCCATCGCTTAGCACGGCGATGAGTCGGCGATCAGTCGTCGAATTGCTCCTCGTAGAGAATTTCGCGCTCGCGGAAGACGACGAAAACGAACTTCGGATCGTCGTCGAGTTCGACCGTCCGGCTGTCCCCCTTCTCGATGGTGCCGTCGTCGTCCCACACCACCGGATCGGCTCGAGCAGGCTGAGCGTACAGTTGAACGTCGGCGGCGGCGAGCTCGTCGCCGCCCTCGTGGGTGACGGTCAGGACTCCGTCCTCGTCGAAGGCGACATCGAAGGCAGCGTCGGGGGCAATAACGTGGTCGCTCACCTCGACCGAGTCGTCCGGAACGGTCCACTCGACGACGAGTTCGGTCCCCATCTCAAACGTACCGAGGTCGATCTCGTCACCGCCTTCGAGTTCGTCGTACTCGTCGGCCGGCTGCACGTCGGTCGCGTCGCCGTCCGCGAGAACGCGGAACGCGTCGGCGCTGCGGGCTACTTCGTCACGGTAGACGGCCACGATCTCTCCCTCCCGAGACTCGAAGGAGAACGCGAATCGCGGTTTCGGTGTGAAGTTGAAGATGTGGTGGCGGTACCGCCCTTCGTCGTCGTTGAGGACGACGTTGATGCGCTCGTCAACATCGACGTCTCCCAGCACGACCGTATCACCCGTGGTCAGCGTATCATGCTCCTCCGCGAACAGTGGCTGTGGTTCGTGAACGCCGGTGGACTCCGGAACCCGACGAACGACACCCAGGCGTTCGGGGTCGGCCTGCTGTTCGCCGGTGTAGGCCAGTTCTACCTCGGCCGAATCGGCGTCGTACGCCGCCTCGAAGCGGTCTGCGGCGGTCACCGTCCGACCAAGCGTGTACTCGCGGTCGGCGTCCTCGACGGACCACGCCAGGGTGACCTCCACGAACGGTTCCGCCTCGACCGTCAGTTCGTCGCCCGGCTCGAACCGATCGTACTCGTCAGCCGGCTGTACATCGGTCATATCGCCGCCGACGCGCAACTCGAGGTCCCCGACGTCCACGGCATCGCCCTCGTTGTGACCGATCGTCACCTCTCCGTCGTCGGCGTCGTACTCCATGTCGACCCGCACGTTCGGGCGCACGATCAGGTCGCCAATCTCCATCGGTTCGTCCGGCTCGGTCCACTCAACGGTGAGCGTCGTGCCAATATCGTAGTCGCCGAGTTCGACTTCGTCGCCGGGATTGAGATTGTCTGTGAGATCTTCGAACTGCGTCTCGGCTTTCTGATCGTTGACCAGCAGACGGAACGCCGCGGCGTCGCGCTCGTGCTCGTCGTGATACTGCGCGACGACGCCGCGCTCCCGATACCGACGGAGGAAAAGCCGCGGCGGACGCACTCGGTGGCTGACCAGTTGGGTCGGCGACCGGCGGGGTTTGTTCGGCACGTCGAGTTGCAACGAGACGCGGTCGTCGACGCCGACGCCATCGACGGTGATCGCGTCGCCCGCGGTCAGCGTGTCGTACTGGTCGGCGAAGCCGTCGAGCGACCCCACATCGACGCCGGAGTACGACTGGAGGATCAGCTTCGACGGGTCGGCCTCACGATCACCGACGTACTCGAGCGCCAGTCGCTCCGCGTCGAACTCGTGATCGACCTCGAACGAGTCCCGTCCGACGAGGTAACTATCGTACGTGTAGAACGCGTTCGCCTCCTCGTCGAACCAGCGGAGGGTGACCGTAGCGAGCGGGTCGGTGGCGACGGTCAGCTCGTCTCCCTCCTCGAAGACGTCGAACGCGTCGGCCGGTCCATCGTCGGAGAGGTTACCGTCGTGCCACAGCTCGAGATCGTCGGTATCGATCGCTTCACCGCCGCGATGGCGGAAGACGACGACCTCCTCGTCGTGATCGACCTCGGCGACGATTTGTGCGTCGGGTGCCGCCTCACGATCGCGTTCCGGCGGCGCCTCGGCGACCACCGTCGTGTGAACGAGGTCGTCCTCGCGGTCGACATCCATCTCGACGACGATGCCGGTCTCGAGTTCGGTGACGATTTCCTCGACGGTCTCGTCATCGAGCTCGCTGCCGTCGGCCGGGAACAGGACGTACCGGTTCTCGGCGGTTTCCTCGATCAGATTCGGATCGCCGGCGAAGCCCGCCGCGAACGCCTCGAGGGTGTCCGAATCGATGCCGGGGAAGCCCATCTCCTCGACGCTCTCTGCGAAGTAGACGAGCGGCTGGTCGGCAAGCAGTTCGAACGCCGTCGCGGCGTCCTCGCGGCCCGCGAGGAACGGCTCGGCGTCGCCGGCGGCGACGTCGACGGTCGCGTTCGTCAGCGCCGCGGCTTCCTCGCCGTGAGCGACCGCTGCGCGGTCGTCGGCGGTTGCGTACGCTCGATCGTTGGCTTCCGCGAGGCGCCAATCGTCCTCCTCGTCGGTCTCCTCGCCCGGGGTCGGCCGATCGAAGGAGCCGGCCGCGACACCGAGCCGTCCGTAGGGATCCATGCTGTGACCCGCGGCGACGTGGGAGACGTCACCGACCTCGAGGTCGTCGAACGATCGAAGTACGTCTCGCACCTCGTAGCCGTACTCGTCCTCGTCGTCAACCTCCGTAACATCGGCGAGGAGCACCATTCGGAAGTCGGCGTCCGCGGTCGACTGCGACGGAACCAGCGCGAGTGCGTTCGAAGCCCCGTCGGGGACATCGATGTCGAGACTCTCGAGTTGCTGTGCGTACGATCCGCCCGTGATGCCGGCGAAGCCGACTGCCGTGACGGCGCTTCCGGCGAGGAAGCCCCGTCTGGAGGGACGTTTCACGGCTAGTACATCTAAGAGTTCCTGTATATATTTTTCTATGACATTCGGGGCCAGAAATAGCGGGAGTGAACTCCCTCACGGATCGACAAGCACCATCGGGGGTCGGTAGCGGGACGGGCCCACGGCTCTACGGCGGGTCAGCGATTATCGCAGCGGAAAACGATCTGCCTCGAGCGATTCGGAGGCTGACTCCTCCGGTGCCCGACTCCCGCTGATCAGGACTCGTCGGTCAGAATAGCGACAGCTCGCCCGTCACGGCATCAACCCGGTCGTCCGCCGCCGGGCCGACGGCCAGCGTGGTGACGGTGCCGGGCTCGAGCTGGGTGTGGCCCGCATCCCGGACGACCGCGTTGGGGATCCCCTCGCTGTCCGCAATGGCCGAGAGTTCGTGCAGTTGGCGTTCGCTCTCGCCCTTGAGGACGACCTTCTTCTGGCCACCCTGTTTCCACTGGCTCCGGAGCTGATCGTCCGCCTTCTCGTAGGCCGACAGCGACGCGTGGGCGACCTGTGCGGCGAGTTTTCCCTGTCCCATGCCGATGTCCGTGCGGGCGACGATGGCCTGTTTCATGGCTCTACTGAGTGTGTCGACCCCTATAGCCGCAGCGAAACCAGCAGCGCGAATCCGAACGGTTTTGATGAACTAGTTTGTGCGTTGAAATATGGCGATGACACCGCTCGTCGATCCCGACGAGTACTTCACTCGCGTGGACGCCGGGTCCCTCCCGCGCGCGATCGGTCTCGTGCTCGTCTACTGGGTCGGCTCGCTCGCCGTTGGACTCCTCTGGCGAGCCACGGCTGAGATCAACGTCGAGCCCGTGACGCTACTGTATCTGCTCCAGACCCTCGAGGCGACGCTACTCTACTGGGTGGTCCCGACGATACTACTGTACGGGCTCGGCTACGCACTCGGTGCCAGGCTCGAGCCGGCCGACACCTTGGCGCTCGCGGCGTGGGGCCTCGTCCCCATGCTGGCCGGTGAGGCAATTTCGAACCTGCTCCTCTATGCGCTTTCGGCGCTCGAAATCGATCCGACTGTCGTCTCGCTCGAACCCGAAGTCTTGGTGTTCGTCCCGCTCACGCTCCTCGCCTGCGGCTGGGCCGCCTACATCTGGCGGGGCGGACTCCGGTACGGGTTTGGCCTCGAGCGCTCGACCGCGACGTCGACGGCGCTGCTCACGGCCGGGATCTGTGCGGGGCTGTTGTTGCTTCCAGTTGCACTCATGTAGCAGCGATTCGCACCGGAGCAGCGATTCACATCGGAGCACCGTTTATTGGACGACGGAGCGCTATGTTCGTCGACTATCAGTGAACGATTTCGTCGTCGAGTCCGAGCGCTCGTTCAGTTCGCCTCGCCTCCGCTCCCGCGTCGACGAGCGTCGGCTCGGTGGCTGGCTCCGAAAACCGGTCGGGGTCGGGTTCGACGCGTTCGACCACCGTCGAGAAGACCGACCCACGTCGACCCTCTGCCGAGACGATTCCGCCGTACTTCCGTTCCTCGAAGGACGTTTCGCCCGGATCGGGGAACTCCTCGCGAATCATCGCTGCGGCGTCCCTGACGTATTCCGCCGCCTGTCGCTGTGAGTACTGACTCTCCTCGTAGTAGGTCTCGACGTACTCGTCACCTAACTCCTCGGAAGCGTGTTCCGGCGACTCGTAGTGAATTGATTTCGGCGTAGTGTGTCCGCTGGCGAACCGAATGTTCAGCGTGAAGCAATCGGGATAGCGAACGAGCAGTGGAGCGTACACCATGTCGGTCACGGTGGTTCGTTGTTGAATTCGCCAGGCACCTTCGAAGTAGTACGCGGCGATCTCGGCGATTCGATCGTCGCGCTCGCCCCGATAGTACGCCATCGCCACCTCCTCGTAGTCGTCGCCCGCGATTCGCTCCAGTCGGCGCTCGAAGCCCTTGGCGGCGTGCTCGAGTTCCGCTTCGTAGGCGGCGAGCAGCGGCACGTCCGGGTCCGCGAGGAGATCCGCTTTCCGCTCTTTGGCCGCCGCGATCGTCATCATGTTCTCGTGAAACACACGCTCGGCGTCCGCGTCGGGAAGCGGTATTCTGACCGCTCGTTGGTGCAAGAGCTGCGTATCGCCGTTGAACCGCTCTTGTTGCCCCGCCATAGAACGAGTCTTCGAGATCCGTCGTAGTAACCGATTCGGCCCGAACGCGAGAGAGTCCGGATTTCTATTACGTCTCACCGTCGTCGGATCGGGGTGTGCTGGCCCGTCGGACGGACCGATCGAAAATCGGTCGTTCGAACGTTCGAGATCGATTGTGCGCTGACTCCGCTCCGACAGTATTAGGACCCCGTGTTCGCTCCTACTCGATATGATCCTCTCCGACGCGGACATCCTGCAGCGCCTCGAGGGCGGCGACCTCGTGATCGAGCCCATAGACGACCTCGACCTCCAGATTCAACCGGCGAGCGTCGACCTCCGACTCGGCAAGGAGTTCCTCGAGTTCCAGCGGACGAACATCCCCTGCATTCACCCGAACTCCGAACAGGAAGTCGACGAGTACGTCACCGAGACCATCGTCGAGGACGGCGACGACTTCATTTTGCACCCCGGCGATTTCGTGCTGGGGACGACCTACGAGCGCGTCGAGATCCCCGCGGATCTGATCGCCCACGTCGAGGGTCGGTCCTCGCTGGGTCGGCTCGCCGTGGTGGTGCACGCGACGGCGGGGCTGTGCGACCCCGGTTATCGGGGCCAGATCACGCTCGAGCTATCGAACCTTGGGACGGCTCCCGTGGCACTGACGCCCGGCATGCGCATCTCGCAGTTGACCTTCACGGAACTGAAAACCGAAGCCGAACGGCCCTACGGCAGCGACCGCGGCTCGAAGTATCAGGATCAGGACGGCCCGCAGGCTTCCCGGATTCAGAGCGACGACGAGTTCGGCGGAGACCAACTCGAGCGAAACGAGTAACGGTCGGTGCGCTGTCGCCCGTTCTACCGGTGTCTCGATGACGGCGGTGAACACGCTACTTTCGTGGTGACGAGGATTTCCACACGATCCCTAGCCGATTCGTTCGCTTTCCGAGGCCCTCGCGTTGCTCGCGCCTCGCTCCGCTCACTCATCCCTCGCACGGTTTGCTGTCACAGTTCGCTGTTCGCTCACTGCGACCCAGCGCACGCCTCAGCAGCGTGCAGAAGTGGGGTTCGGAAAAACCGAGCGAACACCGCTCTCGAGACCCACAAGTTATTTCGACGGCGGCCGTAGCCGCCGGTAATGCAATTCGTCGAAGAAATTGTCGTCGATGAGTTTCTCCCGACGGTTCGGTCGCTCCTGGCCGGAGCACTCCGGGACCGCGGGCTAACTCAGAGCGAGGTCGCCGACGTCCTCGGGATCAGCCAGAGCGCCGTCTCGAAGTACGCCCACGGCGACGTCGCGACCAACGACCGAATCGCCGACGACGAGCGCGTCGAGGCCCTCGTCGACGAACTCGCCGACGGATTGGCAGCAGGTGACACCACCCCGGTACAGGCGCTGATCGAAATCGAGGTGCTCGTCCGGGAACTCGAGACCGGCGGCGACCTGCTGGCACAGCTCCACGAGGACGCCGTCCCCGAACTCGCCGACCACGGCTCGAGTTTCCGCGTCCACGACCCCGAGAGCGACCTGCGAACGAGCGAGCGCGTGCTCTCTTCGCTCCGGCGCGGGCTGCGCATCCTCGAGAACGCCAGCGGCTTCGCGACGCTGATCCCCGCCGTCGGCTCGAATCTGGTCGCCTGCATCCCCGACGCCCGCGACGTCGACGACGTCGCGGGCGTCCCGGGCCGCATCTTCGACGTTAAAGGGAAGGCGACGGTGCCGTCGGATCCCGAGTTCGGCGTCTCCGAACACGTCGCCTCGGTGTTGCTCGTCGCGCGCGATCACGGCGCGGAGGTCTCGGCGGCGATCAACGTCACGTACGATCCGAAACTGCTCGCCGAACTGACAGAGCGCGGCCACGTCACCGCCGAGTTCGACGAGGGAAGCGACGTCGCCTCGAGCGTCGGTGCGGCCATCGAAGACGAACCCGATGCGACGGTGCTGTACCAGACCGGCGCGATGGGGATCGAGCCGCTGATCTACGTCCTGGGATCGGACGCCGAATCAGTTGCCGACACGGTCCGGTCGCTGATCTGAGATGGCGGACCTCCGATCGAAGCTTCCGCGGATGGAACCGGAGACCGCACAGGAGTTCTACGGCCGCTGGGCGGGCCTCTACGACGTTATCGCGCGTCGAACGCCCGGTATCCCGGCGCTGCGCCGGCGGGCGGCCGCCGCCTGTCGACTCGAGCCCGGCGACACCGTCGTCGAGATGGGCTGTGGAACGGGCGCGAACCTGCCGTACCTGCGCGACCGGGTCGGTCCCGAGGGGACCGTCATCGGGATCGATTTTACGGGGCCGGTGCTCGAGCGCGCTCGAGACCTGACGGCCGAGTACGACAACGTTCACGTCGTTCGTGCCGACGCAACCCAGCCACCGCTCGACGTCGAAGACATCGACGCCCTCCTCGCGACGTTCGTCGTCGGGATGCTCGAGGACCCCACTGGCGCGGTCGACGACTGGTGCGACCTCGTCGGTCCCGACGGCCACGTCGTCCTCGCCAACGCAGCCCGGAGCGACGAGTGGTACGCGCCGCCGGTCAACGCGGTCTTCAAGGCCATCGTCGTTCTCTCGACGCCGCCGACGACGAAACTGCGCTACGAGAACGAGCCGGATCTGCGACTCGACGCGAAGATCGATGCCGCACACCGACGATTGCGGGAGCGATCGGCCGCCATCGCCGACGAGACCCACGTCTTCGGCGTCGTTCGACTGACCGGCGGCCGACTCGAGTGACGGCGCACGAACCAGTCGAGGCTGACGGTCTCGAGGCGGTCGACGGCAGAGCGAGGATGAGCGAAACGGTCTCGAAGCCTACGCCGACGCTTCGACCCCCTCGTACGCCTCGATCGGCTCCCGAATCTCGTCGGGGAGCGGGGACGGCCGCTTCGTGTCGGGATCGATGTGGACCATCGTCGTCTCGGCCGTCGCGACCACGTCGTCGCCGACGCTGATCTCGTACTCCATGGTACAACTCGAGTTGCCGAGTCGACCGACCCGTAGCGAGACCTCGGGGTCGTCGCCCTTGACGATCGGCTGTCGGTAGTCGATCTCGAGGTTCGCGATGACAAAGGAGATGTTCTCGGCGGCGATGCCGACGACCTCCTCCAGGTAGTCCGTGCGGGCGGCCTCGAGATAACTCGCGTAGACGGCGTGGTTGACGTGGTTCAGCGGGTCGAGATCGCGGTACCGGACGGGGACAGAAACAGTAAACGGATCGTTCATTGTGTGTGGGAAACGGGCTGGTACAAAAGAGGGCTGCGGTTCTGGCAATCGTTCTGCCCTCGTGCGAATACGCGATCGTCCTCGAGAGACAAGCCGCTACTCGTAGCGGCGTGCGTGGTCCGTACAGAACGGCGGCTCGCGCAACTGGGCGTCGATCAGTTCCTCGTGGTAGTGGGCGTTGAAGAGCCGACAGTCCTCGCGGTCGCAGAACGCCTCCCCGGTCTCGAGGTAGTGCACGGTCTGCAGGACGTAGCCTTTGAGCGCGTCGGTCGTTCGGGGGTCGTCCTCGATCAGGAACTCGCCTTCCACCTGATTCTCGAGCACCTCTCGGGGCGGCGTATCCCCCGACAGGAGGGCGTGGCGTTGTTTTTCCTTGTAGTACGCCTCGGGCTTTGCCGGTGCCTCGTAGAGTCCCGGCACCGACACCAGCGCGGGCTGGCCGAGGACGTTCACGCGCTTGTGCCAGCGGCCGTCGTGGTCGCCCCAAGTGCCGATGGCCCGATCCAGAATCGGGACGTGAAGCGTCTCGAGGCCGCGTTCGTCGGCCGGTAACGCGCTGTTGAGGGCCCGCTGAACCTGTAGGCCGTCGTAGAGCACCCCGCCCTCGCGGTCGGGGTTCTCGAGGGCGCGTTCTTCGTAGCGGACGATTCCCAGCATCGTGTTGCCGGTGTCACGCTCGTAGGGGGAACTGACCCGTGCCTCGGCGAACCGTTCAGCGAGGTCTTCAGTTCGATGGACATCGAGAAACCGGTCGCGAATCGTCACCGAGGCATCGATTCGAGACTCGAGCCACTTCCCGATCTCGCCGACATCGGCGACCGTCGAGGGGGCGCGATAAAGAACGACGCTATCGACCATGTATTCACTAGTCGTACCACTCGGTGAAACGCTTACGGTCGCGGATCGCTCGTCGGGTTGGGACCTCGAAACCGGCGGTCTACGATTTCAGAAACGCCGGTCCGTCGACCGCCTCCTCCCGCGCCTCACGCCAGGAGTGTGCCGGCCCCCAGTCCAGTTCCCGACGCGCTTTCGCCGTCGAGAACGCCGACTCCTCGCCCTCGAGGTCGCAGTCGTCGGGCAGGCCGCCGAAAACGGACTCGACGACGTCCGCGGTCGACCGGCCGATGCCGTTCTCCGCAGCGGCCGCGAGGTAGGCCTCGTGGCCGTCGATATCGGCCTCGAGGGCGGCGTCGACGATCGAGACCACGTCGCGGACGTCGACGTACGACCAGAAACAGCCGCTCCGGTCTGCCGTCTCGGGATCGAACGGCGTCCACTCGTCGATCGCGTAATACTCGCCGGGGTACTGAATCCACGTCGGCCGGATCGAGGCGACCGAGATGCCGTACTTCCGGACCGTCTTCGCGGCGAGTTCCTCACCGACCAGTTTCGACGCGCCGTAGCCGTCTTCGGGCCGCTGGGGATGGGACTCGTCGATCGGCAGATAGTCAGGCAGGAACGGCTCTGCCGCGAAGGCCGTACCATAGAGACTCTCGCTCGAGGCCCAGATCACGTCCGCACCGGCACGGCCTGCGGCCTCGAAGACGTGGTAGGCGCTCGAGACGTTCGTCAGGAACGTTTCGGTACCGGTCGTGATTCCCATGCGCGGAATTCCCGCGAAGTGGATCACCGCATCCGGTTCGGGGTCGAGGATCGCCTCCACCGCCTGTCCCTGTTCAGTGAGGTCGGCCGCGAGGAAGGTCGCGTTCTCGCGCTCGCGCGGCGGTCGCTCGAGGTCGATCCCGATCACCTGGTGGCCGGCCTCCGCGAAGTGATCGACGATCCAGCTCCCCGCGGCGCCGGTCGCGCCGGTGACGACGAGTTTCATGCCGAAATGGTGCTCGCGAGTTGCGAAAACGGTGTGGATTCCGGTGTGCCGACGCCAACGCTGGGACCGCTCGAACGACCGTCTCGAGCGACCACTGGATCCGAAGAGTTACGATACAGTTCGACAAATAGACAGGATTCACGTGACAGTCTCGACGAACGAAATCGTATTTCTCGTCACCTCCAGCACCGCCGAATCGCTGGTGGCGGTCGCGGTACTAGCCGTGTTTGGAGTGCTGTTCTTGCTCCGAGTTCTCGTCGACTTCGAACTGCTGCACGCGGTCGCGAGTTCCGAGACGTCGTCCTCCCAGCCGTCCAAAACAAACTGTCCGTCGTGTGGCGCTCGTACGACGGTCGACGGCGTCTGTGATTACTGTGAGGAACCGTTAGCCGACGACTTTTCGACTACCGACCGGACGGACGAGACCGGCCGGTCCTGAGTCGAGCGCAAAAAATGCGGGAACGGAGTCGAGGGCCGACTCAGTCGTCGGCGGGCGCGGCGCGGCTGGTGAGTTGGACGGGTTCGGCGTCGACCTCGAGTTCGTCGAGTGCGACCTGGGCGGCGCGCTTGCCGGAGACGAGCATGGCCCCGAAGGTCGGGCCCATGCGCGGGAGGCCGTAGGTCGTCGCGGTGGCCATCCCGGTGGCGATGAGCCCTTCGTGGACGAGGCCGGTGTGTTCGACGACGGCATCCTCGGACTTGCCGACCCACATCGAGTCGTGACCGGGCGAGTCGTGGCCGGGCGCGCCGTAGCTGTCGTCGCCGGTCTGATCCATCCCCGTCGCGTTGGCCTCGGCGTCGGCGATGCCCGGGGCGTCTAAGACGCCGCGCTCGTCGAGTTTCTTGACGGCCATCGCGTCGTGGCCCGTCGCGTCGATGACGAGGTCGGCCTCGACCGCGATCGGGTCGACGCAGGTGATCTCGCGGGGCAGCGCGTGGACCGGCGTCCAGTTCATCACGATGCCGCCGACGCGGTGGTTCTCACGGATGACGATGTCCGTGAACTCGGTCATGTTCTGCATCTTCGCGCCGGCGTCGCAAGCGGCCTTGATGAGCCCGGAACAGGCCTCGGGGCCGTTGGCGACGTACAGCCCCTCGCTGTCCTGCGATTGCTTGTAGGAGACCTCAAGTTCGTCGAGGACCTGCTGGGCCGGGTCACGAACCGTGACCTTGTTCATCAGGAAGCCGCCGAGCCAGAACCCGCCGCCGAGGTAGTTGTTCTTCTCGACGACCATGACCTTCACACCGCGTTCTGCGAGTTCCTTCGCGGCCGTCAGCCCCGAGGGGCCGCCGCCGACGATGATCACGTCCGAGTCCGAGAAGTCCATGAACTCCTCGGTCCACTCCTGACCGATTGCACGCGTTACGTCGGCTTCGCCAACCTGACTGAACTGTTCGAATTCGCTCATACAACTAGGTGGTAACATTCAGTGGTGAAAAGTTTATCGGGACCGGTTAGTCGAGATCGAAACTCTCAGTAGCTGAACCGTCTGGGCACACGATTATTCGTGATGGGCGGGGTCGGTCACCGCCTGTGACCCGAGTCCGCTCGATATCGGGTCTCCAGAACGCTGAAGCCGCACCGCCACATACGCAGTATCGATGGATCGTCGTGCGTTTCTCGCGTGTGCCGCTCTCGTGCCGTTGTCGGGCTGTCTCGAGTTTCTCGAGGACAGTGGCGAGGATATCACCGAGCCCGGCGACGTCGAGATCGTCTGGCACGACCTCGTTCGCGACAATCCGGGGACTGACGACGAGCGGGTAGTCGTCTGGGGTGCGGTCAGGAACGTCGGCGATCGAGCGCTCTCGTACCTCGAGGTCCGGGCGACGTTCTTCGACGAAGAGGGGGAGGAACTCGAGACCGTTATCGAGAACGTCGATGCCGACGTCTCGTCGGGCGAGAAGTGGCCGTTCGAGGTCGAGTTTCCCAGATTCGGCGAGGACGCAGCGGCGGTCACGACGTACGAACTCGAGCCGGCAACGGGGGTCTGATGGTATCTCGCATGAGGTGGATGCACCGAACGCGCTCGCTTGCGAGGCGCTCGAGTGAGCCGTCGGGAGCCGAGGTCGCGACGGGCGGACGAAGGAGGGCCGTGTCATGACCGACGGCGACTCGGATTCCGACCGCGATTCCGATCCCGGCCGCGACGACGGTGTCGATCCCGATGGGGGCTCGGACGCCGGACTCGGTCTCGGCGCGGACGCCGATACCGAGACGGAGAGCGACCCGAACTCGGACCGCGACGAGGGGATTTCGACGCTCGCGAAACAGGGAAGCATCACGTTCGTCGGCAACCTCATCAACGGCGCGCTCGGGTTCGCGATCGTCATGCTGATGACCCGGTTCGTCAGCCCCTCGGTCTACGGGCTGTTCGTGCTGGCGACCTCGGTCATCTTGTTCATGCAGGTGTTCGCGAACCTCGGTCTGCCGCTGGCGATCGACTACTTCGTGCCGCAGTATTTAGACGAGGGCGAGCACGGGAAGGCCAAGGGCGTAATCGTACAGGTGACCGCGACCGTGCTGATCACGTCCTCGCTTGTCGCCTTCGCCCTCGCCGTCAGCGCCACGTACATCGCCGAACTCTTCCAGGAGCCGGCGATGGGGATCGGGCTCCTCTTGCTCTCGGTGACGATCCCGATGCTCGCCATCTACAACGTCCTGTTGACCTCCTATTACAGCATCAAGAAGCTCCAGTACCGCGTCATCATGCGCGATATCGTGCGGCCGATCGTCCGTTTCGTCGTCACCGCGGGGCTCTTACTCGTCGGCTACGGACTGCTCGGCCTCATCGCCGGCTACGTCGTCGGCCTCTTCGTCGCGATCACGATCGGCGCGGCCGTCTTCGTCTACAAGGCCTGGGGGCTGTTGACCGCCGAGATCGAACTCGTCGCGCCGGCCCCACTCGTCAAGTACTCCGTCCCGCTGGCGATGACCAGCGTCGTCTTCGTCCTGATGGGCCACGTCGACTACTTCGTCCTCGGCTTCTTCCTCGATTCCGACGACGTCGGCATCTACCGCGTCGGCTACATGCTCGGATCGGGGTTGATGATCATTTTCAACTCGCTGTCGCCCGTTTTCAAGCCGCTGATCGCCGAGACGCGGGACGACATCGATCTGGTCGAACAGCGGTTTCGGATCATGGCCCGCTGGATCGCCGCGATCACGCTCCCCGTCGCCATCTTCCTCTCGCTCGGTGCGAGTTCGTACCTCGCTGTGCTGTACACGCCTCAGTACTCCGAAGCGAGCGCCGTCGTCGCGCTGCTCGCCGTTGCGTTCCTCTTCAACGTCACCTTCGGCGGCCCTGACGGCTCGTTGCTACAGGGGCTTGGCTACTCGCGGGTCGTCTTCGGAAACACGCTCGTCCTCTTCGTCACGAACTTCCTCGTCTCGTTCACGCTCGTGCCCTTCATCGGGATCGAAGGGGCGGCGATCGGGTCGGCAACCGCGCTTTTTCTCGTGGGCTGTCTGACCCTCGTCGAAATCTACTACTTCGACGGTATTCATCCGTTTACCCGGGACTTTGCCAAAGTCGTCGGCGCCGGCGTGCCCGCAGCTATCGCCGGCGCACCGATCGCCTACTTCCTCGAGTCCGATCTACTCATCGCTGCCATGCTCCCCATCGTAGTCGTCGGCACCTACCTGCTCACGCTGATCGTAACGGACGCCTTCACCGACGCGGACGCCCAGATGGCCGCCGAGTTCAGTCCCACGCTCAGGAAGTGGATTCCGAGCCGGTAGGCGGCCCTCGAACGTCGAACTCTCGTCTCAATGCGTCAGCAGCACCTCGATGCAGTCGTCCTCCTTGTCGTGGATCGTGTGAAACCGTTGAACGGACGGTCAAGCGGCGAGTGACGCTGTCACCTGCCGCTGGAACGAGTCGGACTGAGCCACGAAGCCGTCCGGCTGTCTACGAGGTGTCTCCGCTCGAGGACCGATCCCGAGGTCCGTCCATCCCCTCAGCCGGCTCCTGATCCTCGCCGATGACACCCTCCGTCCACGTCCCCAGTCGGAACCAGCCGACGGCGACGACGAACGAAGCGACCATCCCGAACGAGTAGGCCCACCAGATCCCCTCGATGCCCCATTCGAGTCCGCTGATCTCGAGGCCGAAGACGGGCACCGTCACCGTCCAGGCGAACGCGAGCACGAGCGCGACGGGAACCCGGAAAATCCACCGCGAGAGGAACGAGAGGACCATCGCTTCGCGGGTGTTGCCCGCGCCGCGGAACGCGCCTTGGATGACCATCACGCCCGCGAAGAGCGCCCAGAAGGGGGCCATGATCCGCAGGAAAACGACGCCCTCGGCGATCACGTCGGGATCGGCGACGAAGATCCGCATGGCCTGTGCGGGAAAGGCGATCAACACGGCTGCGATGGCCGCGATCAATATCATCGTCCCCGCGGTCGCGGTTCGCGCGACGGCCGCCGCACGGTCCGGCGTCTTCGCACCGAGATTCTGCCCGACGCCGGTCGCGGTCGCGTTGCCGACGGCTCCCGAGACGGCCCACGTGACCGACATCAGTCGGACGCCAATCCCGTAGGCAGCCGTCGGGTTCGCCCCGAACCGGGCGACGAAGCCGGCCATCGCGACCGACGCGAAACTTCGCGCCCAGCCGTCGATCGTCGAGGGGTAGCCGATGTCGACCAGCTGTTTCAGGATGGCTACGTTGGGGGTAAGATCCTCGAGTCGCAGTCGAACCCCAAAACGACCATCGAGCAGGATGTAGATCCCGGCGACGGTGGCGAACGCGCGGGCGATGAACGTCGCGACGGCGGCTCCGCGGGTTCCCATCTCGGGGAACGGCCCCCAGCCGAGGATGAAGAAGGGGTCGAGGACGACGTTGATCCCGGCGGAGATGAAGACGAGCCACATCGCCGTCTTCGTGTCACCGGCACCCTGTAACGAGGACCGGAACGCGAAGAAGAGGAAGGTGAGCGGTAACGCGAGGAAGATCACTTCGATGTAGGCGAGCGCCTCGACGAACACCTGATCGCGCGCGCCGATCAGGGTCAGGAGGGGGCGTCGGAAGTAGAATCCGACGGCCGCGAGGACGCTCGAGACGGCCAGCGTGAGCAGGATCGTCTGGCCGACGACCTTGTCAGCCATCCGGTCGTCGTCCGCGCCGACGTACTGGGAGATCAAGGCGATGGTCGCCGCGGTGATCCCCATCGCCGTCGAGACGAACAGCCACGAGAGCGGGAACATGAGCGAGACGGCGGCGACAGCGTCGCTACTGACGCGGCCGACCCAGAACATGTCCGCGAGATTGTAGAACGTCTGGAGCAGGTTCCCGAGGACCAGCGGCCACGCGAGGTGTAACAGTTTCGGAGGAATCGCCCCCGTCGTCATATCGACGCGCTTGCGTTGTGAATCCGTTTCTGCCACGATATCGTTTCGTTCGTCCCTCTCCCGGGTCCGTGAAAAGGGCTCGGCTCTCGGGGTGGGTTGCCGGCTCCGCGATGCTCGAGCGCGAACGAGTCCACGCTGCCGATTCGGTACGGTGTCGGCTTCGCTGCGGTCGACACGGTTCGGCTTCGACGCAGTTCGACTCCGACGTGGTGCGGTCGACGCGGGGTGGTCTCCGACGCGGGGTCCTCTCGCACACGCGCATCGCTCGAGCGCGCTCGCTCGCCCACCGCACGCACACCCGCGCTGTCGGCGGGTTTTCGGCGAAAGCGTTATCAGATCCTCAGTCGTACCGGCCGACAATGCAGACCACTCGCCCGCACCGGCTGGCACCGACCGCTTGCGGAGGTGAGCCGTCGTGGAACTGATCATCACGGAGAAGGACAACGCCGCGCGACGGATCGCCGACATCCTGAGCGGGGGCACGTACGACTCGAGTCGCGAGAAGGGCGTCAACGTCTACGAGTGGGGCGGCAAGCGCTGCGTGGGGCTGTCGGGTCACGTCGTCGGCGTCGACTTCCCCTCGGAGTATTCGGACTGGCGAGACGTCGAACCCGTCGAACTCATCGACGCGTCGGTTGAGAAGACGGCCACGAAGGAGAACATCGTCGCGACGTTGCGGATCCTCTCGCGGAAGGCGACCCGCGTGACGATCGCGACGGACTACGACCGCGAGGGCGAGTTGATCGGAAAGGAGGCCTACGACATCGTCCGCGACGTCGACGAAGAGGTCCCGATCCGACGCGTTCGGTTCTCCTCGATCACCGAAAACGAGGTCCAGAACGCGTTCGACGAACCGGACGATCTCGACTTCGATCTCGCGGCCGCCGGCGAAGCCCGCCAGATCATCGACCTCATCTGGGGGGCCGCACTCACGCGATTCCTCTCACTTTCGGCCGGCCAGCTCGGAAACGACTTCATCTCCGTCGGCCGCGTGCAGTCGCCGACGCTCAAGCTGATCGTCGACCGCGAGCGCGAGATCGAAGCCTTCGACCCCGAGACGTACTGGGAACTGTTCGCCGACCTCCGGAAGCGCGAGGGCGAGACGGAACCCTTCGACGCGCAGTACTTCTACCGCGACGAGGACGGCAACGAGGCTGAACGCGTCTGGGAGGAGACCGCCGCGAGCGAGGTCTACGAGACCCTCGCCGAGCGCGACAGCGCGACGGTCGTCGACGTCAACCGCCGAACGCGCACCGACACGCCGCCGACGCCGTTCAACACGACCCAGTTCATCCGCGCGGCGAGCGCGATCGGCTACTCGGCGAAACGGGCGATGTCGATCGCCGAGGACCTCTACACGGCCGGCTACATCACGTACCCGCGGACCGACAACACCGTCTACCCCGACGACCTGGACCCGGAGGAACTGCTCGACGACTTCGTCGGCCATCCCACGCTGGGCGACTCGGCCGAGAGCCTCCTCGAGTCGGACGACGAAATCGTCCCCACCGAGGGCGACGAGGAGACGACCGACCACCCCCCGATACACCCGACCGGCGAGATTCCGTCCCGCGGCGGCGACGTGAGCGACGACGAGTGGGAGGTGTACGAACTCGTCGTGCGCCGATTCTACGCGACGGTCGCCGAGGCAGCTATTTGGGAGCACCTCAAGGTCGTCACCGAGGTCGACGACTACCGGCTCAAGTCCAACGGCAAGCGCCTCGTCGAAGCGGGCTACCACGACGTCTATCCCTACTTCAACAGCACCGAGAACTTCGTCCCCGGCGTCGACGAGGGGGAGGAACTCGACCTCTCGGAAGTCGAACTCGAGGAGAAAGAGACCCAGCCACCCCGTCGATACGGCCAGTCGCGGCTCATCGAGACGATGGAGGATCTGGGAATCGGGACGAAGAGTACTCGTCACGACATCCTCGAGAAACTGTACGATCGGGGCTACGTCGAGAGCGATCCGCCGCGACCGACGCGCCTCGCGATGGCCGTCGTCGGAGCCGCCGAGGACCACGCCGACCGCGTCGTCAGCGAGGAGATGACGGCCCAACTCGAGGCCGACATGGACGCCATCGCGAGCGGCGAGGCGACGCTCGACGACGTCACCGACGAGTCCCGTGAGATGCTCGAGGAGATCTTCGCCAATCTCGCGGAGTCGCGCGAGGAGATCGGCGACCAACTGCGCAAGTCGCTCAAGGACGACAAGCGGCTGGGTCCGTGTCCCGAGTGCGGCGAGGACCTGCTGGTCCGACGCAGCCGCCACGGCTCGTACTTCGTCGGCTGCGACGGCTATCCCGACTGCGAGAACACGCTCCCGCTGCCGTCGACCGGCAAGCCGCTGATCATGGAAAGCGAGTGCGAGGACCACGGCCTGAACGAGGTCAAAATGCTCGCTGGCCGCCAGACGTTCGTCCACGGCTGTCCGCTCTGTAAGGCCGAGGACGCCGGCGAGGGCCCCATCCTGGGGACCTGTCCCGACTGCGGCGAAGACAGCGCGACGACTCCGTCGTCGCGAGACGGAGGCGGTGAAACCGCCGAAGAAGGCGGCGAACTTGCCATCAAGACCCTCCAGAGTGGCTCGAGACTCGTCGGCTGTACCCGCTATCCGGATTGCGAGTACTCGCTGCCGCTGCCCCGGCGCGGCGATATCGAGGTTACCGACGAGCACTGTGAGGAGCACGAACTCCCCGAACTCGTCGTCCACAGCGGCGACGAGCCCTGGGAACTCGGCTGTCCGATCTGTAACTACCAGGAGTTCCAGGCCCGCGAGAGCGAGACCGGCTCGGATCTCGAGGCGCTCGAGGGCGTCGGCGCGAAAACCGTCGAGAAACTCGCCGACGCGGGAATTGAGAGTCTCGACGATCTGACGGATGCCGATCCCGACACCATCGCTGCGGACGTCGACGGCGTCAGCGCCGAACGCGTCCGGTCCTGGCAGGCCAAGGCCTGATACTGTCTACCGTGAGTCATTTTCGGTGGGACCGCAACCGTCCTGCGGTCTCACCGGGAGATCGGTACAGCAAACCGTATGAGACGCTCGCGACGAACTCGTTTTCGACGGAGTGAACGACGGATTCCGTCCTGTGCAACGCTCCCAGCGGCGCTATCGCCGGTGTAGCGTCCCGTTGGAAACCAGTCATTCAGAGATAGAATTAACTTGGTGTGTCCGTATGCACAACTATCTGCGCGACGACGTGTGGTTCGCTCACGCGCGTCGTGACACGGGTTGGATACATGACAGGGAACGACACGACGCCGACCGATCTCCAGTTGGACGACCAGGGCGACGGAATCGAAGTGACCGTCGGAATCACGCAACTCGAGGCCTTTCTGACGGCCGACGATCCCGAGGTCAGGGAGTACGCCGCCAAGACGCTGGCGAACGAGGCCACGGAGCGACCGGACGACGTCCGTTCGGCCGTCGAGGCGCTGACAGATCGCCTCGAGGACGATCCCGCCATCAGATCCCACGCGGCCGCGGCGCTGTCGGCTCTCGCTACGACCCATCCCGCGGCGATCCGAGACTCGGTATCGGCGCTGACCGATCGACTCGACGGCTCGACGACGATCCGAGCGGACGCGGCGGACGCGCTCGCCGCCGTCGCGGATGACGAGCCCCGGATCGTCGCCGACTCGACCGATGCACTCGGAACCCACGTCACCGACGAGAACGAACGCGTTCGCGTCCGGGCGACGGACGCACTCGCCGCGATCGCCGACGCCGACCCCGAAACGGCCGCGACGGTCGTCGTCGACGTGGCCGAGGCGACCGACGACGAGACGGCTGCCGTCCGCGAGAATACGACGGCGATCCTCGCCGCGGTCGCGACGAACAGCCCCGAGGACGTGCTCGAGACGATCACGCCGCTCGTCGACCGGCTCGACGACGAAGAGGCTATCAGAGCCAACGCAATGCGTGCCCTCCGGGCGATCGCCCTCGAGGCGCCGGAGGCGGTCGCGACCGAAGTCGACCCGCTCGCCGACAGGCTCGCGGACTCGCAGGTGGGAATCCGGACCGACACCGCAATCGCCCTCGCCGCCGTCGCCGCAGAGCGCCCCGATGCAGTGGGCGAGGCCGTCGAACCGCTTGCGGACAGGCTCGACGACGTCTCCGAGGTTCGTAGCGAGACCATCCGAGCGCTCCGTGATGTCGCGGAGAACGATCCCGTCGCCGGCGTTCCGGCGGTCCCGGAACTCGTCGAGCGACTCGAGGACTCCCGAGCAGGCGTGCGAACGGACGCGGCCGGAGCGCTGTCGGCCGTCGCGTCGAAGCGACCGACCGCGGTCACCGATGCCGTCGTGGCGCTTGCTGACTGGCTCGAGGAGGGGTCGCCGGAGCTCCGAGCGCACGGCGTCGCGGCTATCGCAGCCGTCGCGTCGAAGCGACCGACAGCCGTCGAACCCGTGGTAACCGACGTTGCGGGCGTTCTCGACGACGAAGACGAACTTGTCCGTCTCGACGCCGCTCGCGCCATCGCGGCCGTCTCCGAAGCCGCGCCCGATGCGGTCCGGCCGGTCGTCCCGGATCTCGCCGATCGACTCGACGATCCGCACGAACCGGTGCGCCACCGCGCGGCTGACGCCCTGAGCGCCATCGCGCTCGAGGCCGGCGAGGCCGACGACGACCCCGACGTCCCCGCGCTGGTCGACCGACTCGACGACGGCGACGAGTGGGTCCGTGGGTACGCGGCTCGCGCACTCGCCGAGGTGGCCAGCGCGCAGGTCGCCGACGCCCACCCGGCGATTCGGTCGCTGTGCCGACGGCTCGAGGACGACGCGGCCCCGGTTCGCCGGGCCGCAACGCGTGATCTGGTCACCGTCGCGTCCGAGGAGCCGAACGACGTTCGCGTCGCTGTGCCCGCACTCGGCGACCGGTTGAGCGACGACGACGCGACGGTCAGGAACAACGCGGCGATCACGCTCGGACGACTCGCGGAGCGCTATCCGGCCGACATCCGCGAGGCCGACGTACTGGTGTCGCTGTTCGGCGCGCTCGACGACGAAGACCGAACGATCGCGGCGACCGTCCGAAACATCCTTGGGACGATCGTCTCCGATGGGGGGGACGACTGTCGACCACCGCTGGCGCTCGCGATCGAGGCGACGACTGCCGACGAGGAACGGGTCCGGGTGGCCGCCTGCGAGGCGCTTGCAACCCTCGGCGCGGACACCGGTGAGGAAACCGTGGCCGTGATCGATGCGGTCTGTGAGTTACTGGTCGATCCCACGCCGGCCGTTCGCGCCGCCGCGCTGTCCGCGCTCGAGTCGACGCTCTCGGCGGATATCGACACCGAACCAACGCCGATCGACGCCGTCCTCGAGGTCCTCGAAGCGGGCGACGAGCGCGTGGCCGCCGTCGCCGACGGACTCGCCGACATCGTCCGGAGCGATCCGGAACTCGTCGGCGACGCCGCCACACCGCTGCTGGAGCGATTCGACGCGGCCGAGGGCCGCGAACGACGGGCGCTCCTGTCCGTGCTGACGACGGTCGTCGAAGCGGGCGACGGCAACCCCGTAACGGGACTGCTGCTCGACCGACTCGAGAGCGACGGGGATCGACGCGCGATCGCCGGTGAAATCGCTCGACTGGCCGCGACGACGCCCGACGATGTCGTCGCCGAACGGGACCGGTTGTGCGCCCTTCTCGAGGCCGGCGCGGCCGGAGACGACGCGAACGGTCGGTCTGGGCCCGGCCACGACGAGGCGATTCGCGGCTACGCCGCGCTCGCGCTCGGCACGCTCGCAATCACCGGCCACGACGACGGCGAGACGCTGGGATCGGCGCTCGAACACGTCGACGATCGCCTGCTCGACGCCGCCTCGCTTGCGACCGGCGGCGAGACGCCGACCCACACCGACGGCATCAACAAACAGCTCTCGGGGATGGGACGGCGGCTGGACGGCGATCCCTGGGCGGCCGGCCTCGCCGTGCTTGCACTCTCCGTGCTGGCCGACGAGTCCGACAGTCTCCGACCGACCGGCGTCGCGAAGATCGCTGACGGACTCGGGGTCGAGAACCCGGTCGTCCGGGTCACCGCCGGACGCGTCCTCGAGACAATGGCGGCCGACGATCCGACGGGGTTCGAGGAGGCGCTCCCTGCGCAGGTCGACGCGCTCGAGGACTCCGACGGCGACGTCCGGGCGACCGCGGCGGCCGCGCTGGCCGCGTGCGCCGAAGCCGACGCCGGGCCCAGTCTCGAGGACGCGACCGGCGACCACCTCACGCCGCTCCGTCGATCGCTCGCCGATCCCGACGGCCGCGTTCGAGGCCGTGCCGTTCGGATGCTCGCGGCGCTCGAAGATACCGACTCGCTGCCGGCTATCGAGGCGCTCGCCGACGATCCCGTGCCGAGCGTCGCCGAGGCGGCGTCGAACGCGACGACGCGACTCGAGGCCGTACAGGAGCGCGACGCCGACGAAGACGACGAGGTTGGCACGCCAGACTGGCCGATGGTCCGCGGGGGACCGACGCGTACCGGCCACGTCGCCGGCGAAGCGCTCGACCGGCGAGCGAGCGAACGGTGGCACGTTGACTGCGACGACGATGTCGACATCGAGACCGCGCCCGCGCTCGTCGGCGAGACGGTCGTCGTCGGGCGCGACGACGGCAGCGTGAGCGCGCTGGCGATCGAGGACGGCCACGAACACTGGCGGTTCGAGGCCGGCGGCCCGGTCAGATCCGAACCGGCGGTCGTCGACGGGACGGTGTACGTCGGCAGCGACGACGGCGCCGTTTACGCGCTCGACGCCGAGACCGGCGAGCGCGCCTGGCGCTATCAGACCGACGGTCGCGTCCGAACCGCACCGATCGCCGTCGACGGGACGGTCTACGTAGGTAGCGACGAACTCCACGCGATCGACGCCGAAACCGGCCAACCCGTCTGGACCGTCGATCTCGAGGCCGGCACCGAACGCGAGGCGCTCGTGGGGCCGACGATTGCGGACGGAACGGTGTACGCCGCCGTCGACGACCGGCTGTTCGCGGTCGCGGCCGCCGACGGGAGTCCGCGCTGGGAGACGACCCTCGAGACAACCATTGGAACGACGCCGGCCGTCGACGACGGCCGGGTGTACGTGACCTGCGGCGAGACGCTGGTGGCGGTCTCGAGCGCCGACGGCTCCCGCGAGTGCCGGTTCGACACCGGCGGTCGGATCGAGACTCCACCCGCCGTCGCCGACGGGACGGCCTACGTCGCCAGTTCAGACGCTAGCGTCTACGCCGTCGACGCGGCGACGGGAATCGAGCGCTGGCGCGTCCCCGTCGGTCAGGTTACGACCGACCTCGCCGCGATCGACGGAACCGTATATCTGGGCGTCGAGGGCGAGAGTCTCACCGCGCTGGGGACCGCAGACGGCACGCGACTGTGGCACCACCAGTGTGAGGGTCCCGTCTCGTCGCTCGCCGTCGCCAGCGGTCGGCTCTGCGTCGTCGGCGAGGCCGGGATCACGACGATCGGTGACTCGAGCGCGTCGCTGACGGACTCCATTTCCGGGCTGTTCACGCGGCTCGGTGGGGATCGATAGGACCGCTCACGCAGTCGAGTGCGGGAACTGAACGACCAAGTAGTGCTCACCCGTTTGGACGACCATGAGCGACGACCGCGAGCGGTGGAACGAGAAGTACAACCGGGTCGAGTGGAGCCTTCCTGACACCCCAATCCCCGAACTCGAGCGACGGCTCGCGACCCTGCCGGACGGGCGCGCACTCGACGTCGCGACCGGTACCGGGCGGAACGCACGGTTTCTCGCCGCCAACGACTACGACGTCGACGCCGTCGATATCTCCGACGTAGCGCTCGATGACGCACGGGCCCGCGCCGAAGAACGCGACCTCGAGGTGAACTGGATCCGGGCCGACCTGGCCGAGTTCGATCTGGAGACCGACGCCTACGACGTGATCACGGTGAGTTTCTTCGCGGCGCTCGAGCACCTGCCCGCGCTCAAGGAGGCGTTGGCACCCGGCGGCGTGCTCGTCTACGAACACCACCTGCGCTCGAGCGACGCGGTCGAGGTGGGTCCCTCGAGCGAGCGGTTTCAGTACCGGTCGAACGACCTCCTCCGGGCGTGTCTCGACCTGACGATCCTCTCCTACGAGGAACGACGGCGACCGGTTTCCGGCGGTATCGCCGCGGTCGCGACGCTCGTGGCTCGGAACTCGAGCGGTGGTACCCAGTCGTACCCGAAGCATCCGGCGCGCGACTAGTCCTGAGAATCGTCTGCCGTTTCGTCGCCGTCATCCATGGATCCCTCGTCGCCGTCTTCCTCTCCTTCGTCGTCCGTCGGTTCCTCGCCGTCGCCGTCCGTCTCTCCGTCGTCAGCCGACGCCTGCGCCTCGAGTGCGTTCTCGACGCCGGAGACGATGTTCCCCGCTGTCGTGCCGCCTTCGTTGCGCCAGTGGACCTCGCCATCGCCGTCGATGGCGATCAACGTCGGGAGGACCCGAACGTTGTAGTAGTCGT
Source organism: Natronorubrum tibetense GA33 (assembly GCF_000383975.1). Taxonomy (NCBI): domain Archaea; kingdom Methanobacteriati; phylum Methanobacteriota; class Halobacteria; order Halobacteriales; family Natrialbaceae; genus Natronorubrum; species Natronorubrum tibetense. The sequence goes on from NZ_KB913017.1 coordinate 435,337, forward strand.
TGAGCACGCCGCGTTCGTCGATACCGACCGTCCAGTTGCCGTCGTGTTCGTCCCACCAGTCGGCCAGTTCCGCCGGCGAGTTCATCGGGCCGGCCGAGTCGTCGAAGAGGGATATAACGTCGACGTCGGCCTCGGCGGCCTCGAGTTCGGCTCTCGCCTCGTTGATCGCGGGCAGCAACCCCAGACTGGTCGGGCAATCCGTCCGGGTGAAGTTGATGAGTATTACCTGCCCCTCTCGCGGAATCGTGACGGTTCCCGCTTCGCTACCGGGTGCGTCGAGAGTTTGGAGTTCGAACGGCGGCGAGTCGTCGATCGTTTCGCTTTCGCTTTCGTCGGCGGAATCGTCGTCTCCGCTGTCGAGGCAGCCGGCACAAGCGATCGAAACGGTCCCCGCGCCGGCGATCACGAACTCCCGTCGTCTCATCGCGACCACCGTCCGTCATTCGGATCCGATTTCGACACGCGCTCGAAACGGCCGGCGCTCTCGAGTCCGATCCGGCGCCCTCGGTGTCTCACAATAGTTCACTCTTGGACGCTGGTACCAAAGAATCAACGGTCTCGACCAGCTCACTGAGCGGCTACCGGAACCCACGTAGCAGTGTTCGGGTGATCGTTCGCTTCGATCCCACATTCTCACACGAAACTCTGAGTTTCTCTCAGGCCGATACGGCACCGAAACAATTATGCATATTTTCGCCTAGTAGGTGGTTATACAGCATGACCAACTGCTCGAGTCGAGTGCTCCTCCGGGTCCTCGACGAGCGCGGGGCGGTCGAAACGACGTCGCTTGCGGACGCACTCGGCGTCCATCCGGTGACGGTGAGCAAGGAGTGTCACGAACTGCAGTCCGACGGCCACATTCGGCAGATTTCGGGCGGCGTGTACGCGATTACGGACACCGGCGAGCGACACCTCGAGACGCTTTCTGAGTAGCGATAGCTCGGTCCCAACGATCAGGATTCCGGCCGCTGTCGCCGTTCTCGTTCGATCGTCGTCACGTAGATCCCCGCGAGGACGACCAGTCCGCCGACCACGGTCACTGCGTCGGGAACCTCCGCGAGCAACACCAACGCGAGCAGCGTCGCCCCGACGGGTTCGCCGAGCCAGGCGACGCTGACCACAACCGACTCGAGGTGTTTCAACACCCAGTTGATGACGGTGTGTCCGAAGACGCCGGGACCGACGGCCATGCCGAGAAAGAGCAGCCACTCCCGCGGCGGATACGCCAGGAAGTCGTGGCCCTGCGCGCCGACGAGCAGACACAGCGTGAGCGCACAGGCCGTGTAGACGACGGTGACGTAGGGAAACAGCGAGACGCGCTGGCGGATCGACCGGCCGGCGAGCACGTAGCCCGCGACGGTGACCGCTCCGAGCAGCGCGAGGGAGTTTCCGTACAGTGTCGAATCGGAGATCGGCGCCTGACCGGCGTCGCCGAACGACATGACGGCAGCGCCGACGATGGCGACGGTGATCCCCAGGACGGTCTCGCGGTTGATCCGCTCGCCGAGGACGAGCGCCGCCCCCAGCGCCACGAAGATGGGCTGGCTCTGGACGATGGTCACGCTCGCGGCGACGCTCGTGTGATTTAGGCTCTCGAACCACGCCGCGAAGTGGATCGCGAGGGCGACCCCCGCGAGGATCGCAAAGCCGAGGTCCCGACTCGAGAGTCGACCGAACTCCTCGCGGTAGCGGAGCAAGGCGACCGGGGCGATCAGCGCCGTCGTGAACAGCACCCGGTAGAAGGCCGCGACCGAACTCGGGGCCGCACTCCAGCGCACCAGGATGGCGCTGGTGCTCGCCGCGAACACGGCAAATGCTAGCGCGACGACGGGCGTTACCTCGAGATCGGAACTGCGCACGGTTCGTGACACTCAGCGGAATCTCAAACCCCTTCCGAAACGGGGTGCTTCGAGGATCTTCCGACCGACCTCGAGTCATCCCCGGTTCGAGCGTGAAATCGGCGGGTCCGGATCGCTGTTGTTAAAAGATCGGCGGGTCCGGATCGCTGCTGCTAAAGGGCCGAGTGCGGGAGTGCTCGTATGGACGAGCGGACGGTCGGCACCGTGTGCGTACTCGCATCTGCCGTCGGGTTCGGAGCCACCGGGATCTTCGGCACGCTCGCGAGCGATATCGGTCTCTCGATCCCGACCGTCCTCGTGTTCCGGTTCGTCATTGCGGCCGCAGTCCTCTGGCTGTTGCTTGCGCTCCGCGGCCGAGCGCGACTGCTCACCGGCGCCACGCTCGGCCAGGCGACCGTCCTGGGCGTCGCCGGATTCGGTGCGATGAGCGGCTTCTACTTCTGGGGGCTGGAGTATCTGACCGCGGGGCTGGTTGCCATCGTCCTCTACACGTATCCGGCGATCATCGTCGTCGTAACGATCGTTATGAACCCGAACCGCGTCAGTCGAACGCTCGTCGCCGCGCTCTGTCTCTCGCTCGGCGGCGTCGGTCTCATCGTCGGCGCGGATCCGGCCGGCGCCGATCCGCGAGGCGTGCTCATCGTCTTCTGCGGCGCCGTGAGCTACGCCGGCTACGTGATCGGCAGCGAGCGCGTCCTCGAGTCCGTCGACCCGGAGCTCCTGACGGCACACGTCCTGCCGGCGGCCGGTGTCGCCTTCCTCACCATCGGCGTCGCGATGGACGCGTTTGCAGTGCCGTCGGCGAGCGAGACGACAGCCTGGGGCGTACTGACCGCGCTGTCGATACTCTCGACCGCGGTGCCGATCCTCCTGCTGTACGCCGGACTGCCGCGGCTCGGGGCGAGCAGGGCCGGCATCGTCAGCACCGCCGAACCGGCCGTCGCCGTCGTCCTCGGCGCGGCGATACTCAGCGAGTCGGTGACGGCCACGACGGTGCTCGGCGGCGGACTCGTCGTCGTCGGCGTCCTCCTGATTCACCGTCGAACGTGAGTGCAAAATCGTTCTTCGTCGGTCGTCAAACGGGCGGGTCGACCCTATATTCGGCTCGCCCGGTAGATCATCGCGACGTCGCGATCGACATCCTCGAGACCGATGATGTCGTCCTCCGTTAGCTCCTCTGCGTCCCAGTCCTCGACGAACTCGAGGGCGTCGTCCTCGTCGCCGAAGGCCCGCGGATTGATCGTCATCGGATCGTCGACTGCGGTCTCGTCGGTGATGAGGACGTAGTGCGCCTCGGTCGCGTCGACGAGGTCTCGCGTCTCGTAGTCCATCGTCCAGGCGTTTTCGATCGGCGAGTCGGACGCCATCGCGGCGACGTACGCGAACAGGCAGCCGGTCGTGTCGAAGATGGCTCCCGTCCCGTCCTCGTGGGCCAGTTGTGCGTTCCACCGGGAGTAGTTCGTCGGGGGCATCCCGCAGACCGGACAGTCCTGATCGCCGGTGAAATCGACCGGATCGTCGCCCGGATGCTCCATGTTCGGCTCGATCAGCCGTTCGTCGGTACCGTCCTCGTCCTCGTCGTCGGCCTCGTCGTCATCGCCACTACAGCCCGCGAGCCCCGCAATCGCACCCGCCCCGAGGAGCCCGAGCAGTCGCCGCCGCTCGAGCGGAAGCCGATCACGTTCAGTCATACGTGTGGCTATCGGTCGGATCACCAAAACGCACGTGGTTCGACCGTCGAATCGACTGTCGCTCGGTGGGAGACGGCGTGATCGCTCACTCGAGTCGCGCCTTCGTCAGCCGATGGCGCGTTCGGAACATGCCCTCGAAACCGACCTTCGAGAACGGGCCGACCGCATCGACGACTTGGCCGATACCCGGAACGCCGCTACAGGGCAGTTCGTACTCAACGCGGTCCCGCAGAATCGTCTTCTCGCCGTCGGCGAAGAACGTGTGGGTGTGGAGCCAGTGGTCGAACGGGCCGTCGACCATCTCGTCGCGGAAGTACGCGACGCCGTCGTCCCGCTCGCGCTCCGTGATCAGCGAGGTCCAGTACTGGCGCGGACCGACGCCGAACGGCCGCGTCGACAGCGAGATTTCGGTGCCGGCCTCGAGTATCTCGGGCTCTTGCTCGCCGTTCGGGCCGATCATCGACTCGACGCGTAGCCCCATCCAGTCGGGCGTGAGGGCCTCGAGTCCCTCGATTCGGGAGTGAAACTGCCAGACATCCTCGAGCGGGGCATCGATCGTACTCTGGCGGTTGTAGGTCGGCATAGCTGTACCCACGGCGGCCGGCGTGAAAACGAAACTGCCGAACAGTGTCTCGGCCGAACTCCCGACTACTTCAGTCGCTCCTGTAGGAACGACGGATGGGCCGCGGTGACGCCGTCGATCTCGAGGATATCCTCGGAGATGATCTCGCCCAGCGCGTCGCCGTCTGCGGCGCGAACCTCGGCCATCAGCATGTGGTCGCCGCTGGAACTGTAGAGAGCTTCGATCTGGTCGAGGTCCTTGAGGGCCTTCGTCGCCTCGACGTAGCGTTCACTCGCGACGTCGATCCCAACCATGGCGATGGTCTTGCTCGAGAGCTTCTTCGGGTCGATGTCGGCCGAGTAGCCGACGATCACGCCCTCGTCCTCGAGTTTGTTGATGTACTTTCGAACGGTCGGCTTCGAGACGTCCGCGCGGTCGGCGATCTCGGCGTAGGACGCCTGGGCATCCTCTTCGAGAACGTCGAGGATGCGATCCTCCGTCGCCTGTGTGCTCATGTGATACTGTTTTGCTCCGACGGAAAAATATCTTTTGTATACGAAAACGGCCGACATTCCGGGGATGACGCCGCCATTGGGCCGGTCAGCCGCCGGTATTCGGATGTGGAGCGAACCGACGATCTCGCTGGCAGTTCGTCGCGTCGTCCACCGGGACGGGACCGAGGGACTTATTCGCGTACTGACCCGAGTTTCGGAGAAGCACATGGTCGACCCGAGCCTCATCAGCGGGACCGTCTGGCTGCTTTGTGGGATCGCGATCCTGTTTCTCGGCTACCTCATCGCGATCCGCGGACGGGCCGACCTGCACGCGAACTACGACGAGTCGGTCGATCCGGCGTACGTCTCGCGGTGGGCCGGCGGCACCGCCCTGCTCATGGGCGCGCTCGTCGTCGCCTACGGGATCCGCGAGATGCTCTACGGCTTCCAGCCCGTTGCACTCGGCGGGCTCCTCGTGGCGTTGCTCGTCCTGAGCTACCTCACGAAACTGTTCGCACGCGGGTTCGGTTACCGCGGGTGAAAGCGTTCGTCGCACGTCGGCCCACCCGGTGATGACCGGTGGTGTAATATGCCACGAGTGTCAATAAACCAAACATGTCTCCCGGCGACGGCACTCATCGATCCGCCCTCCTCCTGGCAGTCGTCGCGCTCGCCTGTCTGAGCGCCGGCTGCGTCGCTCTTCCCGACGAGGGTGTCTCGCAAGACCACCTCGAGGACCGATTCGCGGAGACGGAGCCGCCCGAGGCGGTCGCCGCGACGGTCGAAGTCACCGAGACGGTCGACGGTGAAGTGACCACGCACACCGAAACCGTCTGGCTGCGCGCCGACGGCACGAGCCGGATCGAGACGGCCGAAGACGGCGCTGAGATGGTTATCATCAACGACGGCAGTGAGCGCTACTTCCACGACCGCGAGGCGAACTCCGTGTGGAGTTACGAGCTCGATTCGACCGCGACATCCTCCCTCGAGGGACTCTACGAACAGCCCGAGCGGTACGTCGAGAGCTACGACGTGACCGACATCGAGGAGACGACGGTCGACGGCCGCGACGCCTACCGCGTCGTGTTCGATCCGCCGGCGAACGAGACGATCGACCGCTCGATCAGCGTCCGGCTCGGTCCCGACGAGTACGTATTACCGCTCGAGACGAGCGAGGTGGATACTGCCGAGCGAAGCGCCGACCGGGTCGAACTCTGGCTCGATCAGGAGACCATGTTCCCGGTCAAACACGCCATCGCCGGCGACGGGATCGAACTGGAGACGGCCTATCGATCCCTCTCGCTCGACGAGGCGCTCGAGGAGGGGCTGTTCGACCCGCCCGAGACCGACGACGGAGCCGACTCCGAGGAGTTCGTGCTGCCGACGATTACTCACCACGAATCCGTCGCCGAGGCCGACGCGGCGGCACCGTTCTCGGTCGCCGAACCCGAGGCCGACGTGCTTTCCGACGGCGTCGAACTCGAGGAGATCAGTCAGTACGAGTTCCACGACGAGGACCGAACCCAGGTGACGCTGAGTTATCGGAACGGGGACGGCGATTCGATCGCGGTCACCACGAGCGACGGCCAGCGGCAGTTCGCGACCGGGGGCGATCCGGTCGCCGTCGGGAACGCGACGGGAACGATCGCCCACACCGACGAGGGAACCGAACTCCAGTGGTCGTGTGACAACCTGTACTACTCCGTGTTCGCCGGCGACGGGTACGAAAGCGAGACAGCCATCTCGATCGGAGAGTCAGTCTCGTCTGCGTGTTAACGACCGGAGCCGACGCGCGAACTCGTCACGGCCGAGCCGCCGGCCGAAGTCACGGCGACCCTCGAGGTGACGATCAAGCGCGACGGCGAACGGGAGACAATTACCGGACGCGGTAGCTCATCGGGACTATTACGGGTAAAAATCGAATCTCGTCTCGAGCGGCGTCGAAACACTTCCTCGAGGGTTATTTGTGGCGGTCGAGCAGGTCGTAGCTGCGCTCCCACTCACTGTCCTCGTCGAAGTAGCGCTCGGCGAGGGGCTGATCGGGCATCTCGCCGACTGCGGCCTTCTCCTCCTGGTAGGACGGTCGGTCCTCCTCGACGAAGTACCGACCCGTCAGGACGGTCCCCTCGTTGAGGACGTCCTCGGTCTCGCGCATCATCTCGGCGGCCTCCACCCGGTCGTGGACGTCGAACTCGTAGTCCTCGGACTCCTGGACGTCGATATAGGGGACGTACTGCCGGGCGTCCTTGTTCCAGGTCGGACACTGCGTCAGGAAGTCGACGTGGGCGAAGCCGTCGTGTTCGATGGCCTCCGCGATGATCTCCTTGGCCTGGTTCGGGTTGACCGCGGCCGTGCGAGCGACGTAGCTCGCGCCGGCGTTCAGCGACATCGACAGCGGACGCAGCGGCATCTTCGCGCTGCCCGAGGGCTGAGTCTTGGACTTGTGGCCCTTCGGACTCGTCGGCGAGGTCTGGCCCTTCGTCAGGCCGAAGATCTCGTTGTTGAAGACGATGTAGGTGATGTCGTGGTTCTCCCGGGCCGTGTGGATCCAGTGGTTGCCGCCGATCCCGTAGCCGTCACCGTCGCCGCCGGCGGCGATGACCTCGAGTTCGGGGTTGGCGAGCTTTGCAGCCCGAGCGACGGGCAGCGAGCGGCCGTGGATCGTGTGGAACCCGTACGTGTCGAGATAGCTGTTCAGCTTGCCGGAACAGCCGATTCCGGTGACCGTCAGCACCTCTTCGGGCGTCTTGCCAACTTCCGGTAGGGCCTGCTTGAGCGACTTCAGCACGCCGAAGTCGCCACAGCCAGGACACCAGGTCGGCTGCGGTTCGACACCGGGCGTGAACTCGTCCCGGTCGATCTCTCGCTCCTCTCCGATGGCGTTGAATGCACTCATGATTAGTCACCTGCAGCGGGTTCGATTCGTACCTGTGCGGTCGGCTCGCGGTCCTCCTCGGCGAGGTTGACCTCGTAGCCTTCGACGACTTCCGCCGGTTCGAACGGGTTCCCGTTGTACTTGAGGAGACTGGTCATCTTCTCGCCGAAGAGACCCAGTTCCTTCTGGATGAGACCGCGGAACTGTGCGGTGGCGTTCATCTCGACGACCATCGCCTCGTCGACGCTCTCTAAGAACTCGGTCATCTCTGCCTCGGGGAACGGCATCATATCCGAGACGGTAACTCCCTTGACGGAGTGGCCGTCCTCGTTGAGGCGTTCGACGGCTTCGGCGACTGCGCCGTGACTCGAGCCCCACGTGATGATGCCGTACTCGGCGTCGTCGTCGCCGTAGTAGGTCTGGTTCGAGGGGTGTTCCTCGTCGAGTTCGTCGCGAATGGTGTCGAGTTTCTCGATCCGGCGAGTCATCTGCGCGACTCGGTTGTCCGGGTCTTCCTCGATGTGTCCGACGGGACTGTGTTCGTTCCCGGTCGCGAGGTAGCGGCCGCCCTTCTGGCCGGGCAGCGACCGCGGGGCGACGTTGTTTTCGGCGTCCTCGTGGTTGAAGCGCTTGAACTTGCCGCTCGCGTCGTGAGCGGCATCTTTGAGCTCCTCCTCGGTGAGCGTCGATCCCAGATCTGGCGCGGGCTCTCGGTCGAAGAACTCGACGTCGACGTTCTTGTTCTCGCCGGAGAGCTTCTGATCGTAGATGACGATCACCGGAAGCTGGTAGTCCCAGGCGATCTCGAAGGCGAGTCTGGTCTGTTCGTAGGCTTCCTCGATGGTCCCCGGCGCGAAGACGACCCGCGAGGAGTCGCCCTGGCTCGTATAGAGGACGAACTCGAGGTCACCCTGCTCGGGCTTCGTCGGCAGGCCGGTCGACGGACCGGCGCGCATCGATTCGACGAGGACGAGCGGCGTTTCGGTCATCTCGGCGAGTCCGAGCGGTTCGCTCATCAACGCGAAGCCACCGCCGGAGGAACCGGACATGGCCTTCGCGCCGGCGTGGCTCGCACCGAGGGCGAGCGCCGCGGCGGCGATCTCGTCTTCGACTTGCTCGGAGATCCCGCCCATGTCGGGGAAGTTCTGGCTGAGGATGGTGAACACGTCCGTCCACGGCGTCATCGGGTAGCCGGCGATGAACCGACAGCCGGCGTCGATCGCGCCGTAGGCGATCGCGTTCGATCCCGACAGCAGCGCCTGCTCGGTGTCGTGTGAGCCCGTCGGCGCTCGAAGGTCGTGTTCGAACTCGTACTCCTCGTTGGTCATCTCGTAAGCCTCGTGGAGAATCTCGAGGTTCGCCTCGAGGATGTCCCCGCCCATGGCGTCGGACATCAGATTCTCGATGTGCTCGAGATCCATGTCGAGCAGGGCCGCGGTGACACCGACACCGGCGGTGTTGCGCATGACTTCGCGCCCGTGCTCTTTGGCGAGGCCGCGGAGATCCATCGGGAAGACGTGCCAGTTGTTCTCTTCGGCACGCTCCTCGAGGTTGATCTCCTCGACGTCCTCTTCGTTGACCAGCCCCTCGTCGTAGACGATGATGCCGCCATCCCGTAGCTCGTCTAAGTTCTCGGAGAGGGGTTTGATCTCCTCGTTGCCGTAGTAGGCCTCTTCCTGTGGGTTGCGAGCGAAGGAGTCGCCCAGCGAGAGCAGGAAGTTGTAGCCGTCCCCTCGTGACTGTACCTCGTGGGCTGCGGCTCGAATCTCGACGTAGGTGTGGCCGCCGCGAATACGCGACGGATAGTGCCGATGGGTGAATACGTCGAGCCCCGAGCGCATCAGCGCTTTCGCGAAGTTCTGACTCGTCGAGTCGATCCCGTCTCCGGAACCGCCTGCAACTCGCCAGATAAGTTCGTCGTCGCTCATAGTAGATCAGTGGCCGATATGGCCAACCGTGCCCTGATTTTGATCTACGTGACCTAAAGCCTTTGCTATAGATTATCATGCATCTATCGTGAAGAATGAACAACCACACAATATACGCAATTATTGACCGTGAACGTTCGGTGTACTAGTGGTTTTATCTATTGTTTGTGAACGATCGAACGACCGATAGCAGCGTCCGTGGCGCCATACTTGCGCGAGCAGAAATAATTATATACGATCTCATGACGGCGCTCTCGAGTACTCTCAGTGGTGTCTCCGATGTTGAACGACCTGACACCGTCCGAAACGTCGGTGCGCGATTCGTGACTCACTCGAGCGAAGAATGGGGCGATTGTCGGCTCGAGGGCGACACTCGAGCCCATCGAGTGTCGAGTACGGCAACGAAAACCCGGAATCGCGAAAACGGTCGTTACTGGTTGTTCGGATTACTCGGGTGATACTCCGTGTCGTACTCGCCGGGCTGGCCGTCGACGCGGTCGGGGTTGAGTCGACCGGACAGCAGCATGAAGTCGACGAGCGTCAGGGCGAGCATCGCTTCGACGACGGGAACGCCACGCGGCGGGAGAACAGGATCGTGGCGGCCGATGACCTGCTCCTCCGTGAGTTCGCCCGTCTCCCAGTCGGCCGTCTGTTGGGTTTTCGGGATCGATGTCGGCGCGTGGAGGGTGACCTCACCGTAGATCGGCTCGCCGCTCGAGATGCCGCCCTGAATGCCACCGTGGTCGTTCTCGACGGGCACAGGGTCGCCCTCCTCGTCGAACTCCCAGTCGTCGTTTCGATCCTTCCCGGTCCACTCTGCGGCCTCGGTCCCGAGCCCGAACTCGAAGGCCGTCGTCGCCGGGACCGCCATCATCGCCTGCCCAAGACGCGCGGAGAGCGAGTCGAACCGCGGCGCCCCGAGGCCGACGGGAACGCCCTGTGCCTCAAAGTAGATGCTCCCACCGATGGAGTCGCCTTCCTCCTGGTACTCGGCGATTCTGTCTTGCATTTCCTCCGCGGTTTCGGGGTGGGCACAGCGAACGTCGTTTTCCTCGCTGTGCTCGAGCATCTCCTCGAAACTGACCGCCGGCGCTTCGACGTCGCCGATCTGGTTTACGTGGGCCTTGAGTTCGATGCCCTCTCGTGCGAGCAGCTTCTTCGCGATGGCGCCGGCGGCGACCCAGTTGACCGTCTCTCGCGCGGACGAGCGGCCGCCGCCGCCCCAGTTTCGCGTGCCGAACTTCGCCGAGTAGGTAAAGTCGCCGTGGCTGGGTCGCGGCGCGGTGATGAAAGGTTCGTACTTGCCCGAGCGGGCGTCTTTGTTCTGGATGACCATCCCGATCGGCGTTCCGGTGGTGTAGCCGTCCTGAATCCCCGACTTGATCGAGACCGCGTCGGGTTCGCCGCGACTGGTCGTGATCATCGACTGGCCGGGTTTGCGTCGGTCGAGGTCGCCCTGGATGTCGTCTTCGGAAAGCTCGAGCCCCGCGGGACAGCCGGAGACGGTACAGCCCATGGCCTCCCCGTGGCTCTCGCCGAACGTGGTCACCTGAAAGAGGCGACCGAAGCGGTTGCCGTTCATTACGCCCCTCTCGGGGACGGGGACACTTAGCGGTACGTGATTCCGCAACGGTCCGAAATCGGGAAGAGGCCTCGGACGCTCCGATCGGAAATCCACGCTGCACATCCATCCCCAACGCTCTTTATTTGGAACGATGTGTCATGTCATAACATGAATCGCCGCTCGTTGCTCGCCGGCGTCGCCGCCTCGAGTGCCGCCCTCGCGGGTTGTCTCTCGCTCGCCGATCCGGCAGCCACCCAGGACGAAACGGATCCCGAACCACCCGCGGATCCGGACGATCCGATCGCCCGAGCGACGATCGGCTCCCAGAGCGAGGACGAGCCGCCCCATCGAGTCCGCCTCTGGAACCTCGACGACGATCGGCGCGCCGTCGCCCTCGAGATTGAGTCGGCCGACGGAACCACGTCGTTCGACGGGAGCTACGATCTCGACCCCGAGGCGCACGTCGCCGTTTTCCTCCACGAGCGGGACGAGTACGAGATCACCGTCGATGTAAACGGCGAGGAACAGAGCACGACCGATCTCGAGGAATCGTCGTTTGACGATCCCTGCCCCGGAACTGACCTGTTCGTCAGTGTCGGCGGGGGACTCGAGGTAACGAACGAGTCCGACGGCGACCACTGTTGATTCACCCGGCCATATAGACATCTCCGAACCGAGAATCTACGTTTTCATCCCACAGCGGCGACTACTGCCAGAGATAGAACGGATACCGTACGTTCTGGCAAACGCTTTTGTAATACTGAAGCGTAATACTACTCCGTATGACTGAGACAGTCTCCGCGAAGATTCCGGACGAGCTGAAACGGGATATCGATGACGCAGATATCAACGTGAGTGAAGTCATCCGAGACGCACTCGAGAACGAGGTAACGGAGCGTCGACGGGAAAAGCTTCGAAACGACGCCGCTTCCCTTCGGAATGACGTCGGTGACGGTGTGGAGACGGACGAGATCGTCTCTGCTATCCGAGAGACGCGCGAGGAGCGATAACGGATGTCTGCTTCGTATGTGTTCGATGCGAGCTCAGTAGTCGATGTGGTTCTCGGACGAGGCGGAGCAAGCGTCGGGATCGACCTCCTGTTCGACGAATACTGGCTCGATTTGACGCGATACGAGGCGGCGAACGCGGTCTGGAAAATCGGCGTCGCTCGAGACGAACTACGCGATTCAGAGATCGAGGAGGCGATCGACATCCTCGATCGGCTCGAGCGCGAGATGGGGTTCGCAGTAGCGACGGGGTCGGAGACGATTGATGTGGCTCAGGAGACCGGCCTGACATTTTATGATGCATCGTATCTCGCTGTCGCCCAGCGAGAAGAACTCACACTGGTTACCGAGGACGGTCCCCTCAGAGACGCAGCTGACGGTCAGGGTGTATCGACCGCCCAGGTCCGGACGCTCGAGTAGACTCGAATTCAGTGTCCCGTCGGTCCAGTCACCGATCGACGACCGCCATGGCGTGCTGGGAATCGGAGGAACGAGCTACCATGCGGCCACCAACTCGTCGAACTCGCAGCTGCCAGCGGCACCAGCATCTGGTCGTCGGGACGATTCGATCGGCGTCAGAGCGGTGTTCGGATCGTCTCAGGGCAGTTCGAACTCGATCGCCGCCCCCTGTCCAAAGCCGACGCACTCGGTCGCGATGCCGCGCTCGACGCCCTCGCGGTTCATCTCGTGGACGAGCGTGACCGGCAGGCGCGCGCCGGAGGCACCCAGCGGGTGGCCGATGGCGATGGCACCGCCGTTGACGTTCAGCTGGTCGTCCGGAATCCCCAGTTCCCGCTGGGAGTAGATCGTCTGGCTCGCGAAAGCCTCGTTGATCTCGACGAGCCCGTAGTCGTCGATCTCCCGGCCGGCGCGCTCGAGCAGCCCCTCGGTGGCCGGAACGGGTCCAACGCCCATCTCGGTCGGGTCGACGCCGGCGACGTAGCTGGTGCCGACTTCGGCGAGAACTTCGAGGTCGTTCTCGTCGGCAAACTCGCGGCTGGTGAGCAGGAGACCCGCTGCACCGTCGGCGATCTGGGAGGCGTTACCTGGTGTGACGGTGCCGTCCTCTTTGAAGACGGCCGGCAACTCGGCGAGTTTCTCGGGAGTTGTTCCGGGACGCAGGCCCTCGTCCTCGTCGTGGATTCCGTCCGCCGTCTCGAGGGGGACGATCTCGTCGTCGAACGTTCCTTCCTCGGTGGCTTCGACGGCGCGCTGCTGGCTGCGCGCGCCGTACTCGTCCTGTTCCTCACGGGAGACGCCGTACTTCTCGGCGACCTTTTCCGCGGTCATCCCCATCTGGAGGTTGCGCATGCCGTACTCCTCGTCGAGTTTCGGGTGCATGCTCCCGCTCTCGGCCGAGCCCATCTTCACGCGGCTCATGCTCTCGACGCCGCCCGCGAACACCGCCTGCTGTCGGCCCGCGGCGATCGAGTCCGCAGCGCTGATGATCGCCTGTGCTGAGGATGCACACTGTCGATCGATGGTGGTCGCGGGAACCCCCTCGCCGAGGTCGGAGAAGAGGGCGATCTGCCGGGCGATGTTCGCTCGCTGTTCGTCGCGCTGCTGGGCACAGCCCCACATCAGGTCGTCGATATCGTCCCCGGAGAGGCCGGTCTCCGCGAGCATCTCGTTGACCAGCGGGATGGACATGTCCTCGCTCCGGAATTCGGACAACGCGCCGTCTTCTCTTCCCTGTGCCGTTCGGACCGCACTAACGATTACCGGTGTGGTGTCTGCCATGGTTTATCACCATCTTTGTATGCACATATAGCTAGGTACATCGGTAACATCTCCGACTATATGCTATCCACCGTAAACGTCACGCGGTGGTTTGCTTAGCTTCGTTACTCGAGTTGCTCGAGCGCGACGCCGAGATCCTCGAGCAGTCCGAAGAAGCCGGGAAACGAGACGTCGACGTGGTCGGCCCCCTCGACGGTCGTCTCGCCGTCGGCGACCAGTCCGGCGAGCGCGAGCGACATGATGATCCGGTGGTCGCGACGGCCGGAGACCGTCGCCCCCACGAGATCGGAGTCGTCGCCGTGAATCGTCAGGGAGTCGCGCTCTTCGGTCGTCTCGACGCCCATCTTGCCCAACTCCTCGGCCATCGCGCTGACGCGGTCAGTCTCCTTGAATCGGACGTGCTCGGCGTTCGTAATGTGGGTGTCGCCGTCGGCGACGGCCCCGAGTGTGGCGATGGTCGGCAGCAGGTCGGGCGTGTCCTCGACGTCCACCTCGATACCCGAGAGCGGGGCGCTCGAGACGTCGATCGTTCCCGCCTCGCGGTCCCACTCGACGTCGGCTCCCATTCGGTCGACGATATCGACGATGGCCGTGTCGCCTTGCGCACTCGGGTTCGCGCCCTCGATTCGCACGCTTCCGCCGTCCGCGCCGGCGATAGCACCCGCCGCGAGCGGGTACGAGATCGACGAGAAATCGCCCGGAACGGCGTACTCGCCGCCGACCGGCTCGTAGGACTGCCCGCCGTCGACCGCAAAGCCGTCCTCGGTCTGGCGCGCGTCGACGCCGAAGTCGGCGAGCACCTCGAGCGTGATGTCGACGTACGGTGCGGACTTGAGGTCGGTCTCGAGGTCGATCTCGATCCCCTCGTCGGTGACCGCACCGGCCATCAGGAGCGCGGTGATGTACTGCGAGGAGACGTCGCCCGGAATGGAGACCGTACTGCCCGACAGCGGGCCGGTGACGACCAGCGGTGCCTGCCCGTTGCCCCGAGTGCTGAACGCCTCAGCGCCGAGGTCCGCAATCGCCTCGAGCAGCGGTCCCTGCGGGCGCGTGCGCAGCGATTCGTCTCCGGTGAGTACCGAGGAGCCGTCCGCGAGCGCTGCCGCGGCGGTCACGAGACGCATCGTCGTTCCGCTGTTGTCGCAGTCGATGACGTCCGCGGGCACGTCGGGCCGGCCGTCGAAGCCGTCGATCTCGAGGGTCCCGTCCTCGCGTCGCTGCACGTCGCCGCCGAACAGGTCGACGGCGCGAGCGGTCGCCTGCGTGTCCGCGCTCCAGAGGCCGTCTCGAACGGTCGCTTGCTCCGCGTAGCCCGCGGCGAGGATCGCCCGGTGCGTGTAGCTCTTCGACGGCGGTGCCCGCGCGACTCCCTCGACGCTCGAGGGCGTGATACTGACGTTCATGCTCGGTCTGTGGGGTGGCCTCCCTATACCGATACCGATCCCAGAAGTCGAGCATCGGGTTTCGCGCGTCGAACTCCGGCCCCGACCGCGAACGCAACAGGAGAGCAACGGGAGTGTTAGTCTCCGGACTGGAGCTCGCGTTCCCGCTTGAGTCGTTGACAGCCGAAGACTAGCGAATCGGGAATGTCGGTCGCCTCCGCTTGTAAGACGTCGAAAACGACGGCGACCTCGTCGAATCGGGGGCCGCGGGAGGCGACGAACGGCTCGGAGTGCCACTCGACGAACTCCATGTCCGCCAACAGCGGGAGATGGCAGTGGAACAGTTCCCGTCGAAGGTCGTCCGGATCAGGGGGTACGTTTGGGTTCACCGCGCTCTCCGGCAGCGGAACGGATTCGTCGGCTGGACTGTCGAGCAAGGAGACGACGAGTTGCCGACGTGGCTCGGCAGAGAGGGCCTTGAAAACGGCGTTCCAGCCGCGAATGACCCGCTTTCCGTTCTCGAAACGTACTCCGGTCATACTCGCTCATTCGTGCGGTAGAACATAAATAATTGTGATGGTTAGCGAGCGGTTACGCTTTGACTCTCGAGCCCTGCCCAGCCAATCCGGAAACCGGGTACCGGCAACGCGTCCTGAAGGTGGAACACGCATCACGGACAGCCGATAGAAGACGCGATGTCCCGTATCGGTTCGTCGACCGTCAGGCTCGAGACCTCGTAGTTCAGGTCGTCACACTCCCAGAAGACGCTCTGGATCCGGCCATCCCGGTAGTAGGCCGTCAGGCCGTCGACCTCGATTTCCTCGAGGACGTTCGAGCTGAACCGTCTGACCTCCCGAACGACCACGAACAGTTCCCGAGCGACCGCGTTCGGATCATTGTACCACAGCGTCGTCGTCGTTCCGAACCGTTCGGCCTTCTCGACGACGGTCACCCGGTCCAGTCTGTACGCATTCGGAACGTCGGGATCCGGCAGCTCGTACGGGACGGCGTCCGCCGCTTCCGTTCGCGACTCGAAGATGCCGTCCGGCTCGGGACCGTCGGTGACGACCCGTGCCTCCCTCGGCGGCTGGTACGTGAATGTCTCCGCATCCGTTCCGTCGTCAATCGAGAGGTTTTCGTACGCGACCGAGACGCTGTATTTCGTTTCGCCGTCGTCCTCAACCGCGCTCCGCTCCCCGACCGGATACCGGTACTCGTCGTCGATCCAGATCGTCCGAGCGACGTCGAGCCCCTCGAGATCGGCGGCCGACAGCGGAACGACGTACGTCGTATCCCCGACAACGAGGTCGAGCGAGCGACCGATGTCGTCGACCGGCGGACGGGTTTCGGCGATATGTGCCTCGCGTCCGTCGACGGTCGTCGTCCCGTCCTACCCCAGCCGATCCGTTTCGAGAAGGGCCTCGAGGACGAGCCGCGTTCCGTCGGTGTCGACCTTGTACGGATGATGCTGCAGATCGACGATCCCCGTCTCCGGATTGTACTCCCACGTCCGTTCGCGGTTCGTCACCGTGACGGAGCCGACAGGAGCGTTCGGATCGGTCGACTCGACCACCTCGATCCGCTGTTTGGCAGGTGGCGCTCGCACGACGTCTTCGGTACGTTCGACGGTCCCGTCGGGCGTTTCGACCGACATCGTTCGACGAGCCGCGAGATCGGTCATTCCTCGACGCGTCGCGATCGCATCCTCGACGAGTTCCGCGGCGAACTCCTCGTCGGCGGGTTCGTCCGCATCGCTACCGGGGTAGCTGAGACAGCCAGCCAGCGTGAGTGTGGCTCCCGCTGCCAGAACCCGTCGACGGTTCATATACGGGTGGATGACTGTCGTCAAATCATAAGTCTGTGGGTCCGAATCCAGTCTGCGATCGCTCGGCATCGACCGCGATCCGCGATATTATGTACACCCCGGCCACACTCCGACGTATGGATATCGACGTCGACCTCTCCTCGCTGCGAGAGTCGCTCGAGGCGAACGGAGCGGACGGCTACCTGATCGACGACGACGCGTCGGACTCCGACCAGCGGTACGTCTCCGGCTTCACCGCACCGGACCCCTACCAGACGCTCGTCACGTCCGAGGGCGTACACCTGCTCGTCTCGGGGCTCGAGTACGGCCGCGCGAGCAAGGAGTCGAGCGCCGATTCGGTGACGCGTCGAGCCGACTACGACTACCAGCAACTCGTCGCCGAACACGGCCCCTACGAAGCCAAGAGCCGACTGCTCGAGGCGTTTCTGGACGATCACGACATCGACTCGCTGGCCGTGCCCCGAAACTTCCCGACCGGAACCGCGGACGGGTTGCGAGCGCGCGGACTCGAGGTCACCGTCGAACCCGAGGGGATCGTCGAGGAGATTCGGGCGACAAAAAACGAGTGGGAACTCGCACAGATCGACGCGACCCAGGACGCCAACGAGGCGGCGATGGCGACTGCCGAGGAGTTGATCGCGACGGCCGATATCGCCGACGACGGCACGCTCGTCCACGACGGCGAGGCGCTTACGAGCGAACGGGTCAAAGAGGAGATCGAGATTACCCTGCTTCGCCACGGCTGCGGGCTCGACGATACCATCGTCGCCTGCGGTGCCGACGGCGCGGACCCGCACAATCGGGGCAGCGGCCCGCTCGAGGCGGACGAACTGATCGTGGTCGACATTTTCCCGCGGGACAAGGAGACGGGCTACTTCGCAGACATGACCCGTACCTTCGCTCGCGGCGACCCAGGCGAGGAGGCCCGGCGGCGGTACGAGGTCACCGAAGAGGCTTACGAGGCCGCCCTCGAGGCCGTCGAGGCCGGCGTTACGGGAGCCGAGGTCCACGACATCGCCTGCGACGTCATCGAGGACGCCGGCTACGAGACGCTCCGGAGCGATCCGAGCACCGAGACCGGCTTCATTCACAGCACGGGCCACGGCGTCGGACTGGACATCCACGAACAGCCGAGCGTCTCGCCGTCCGGCGGCGAACTCGAGGCCGGCCACGTAATTTCGATCGAACCCGGCATCTACGATCCCGAGGTGGGTGGAGTACGAATCGAGGACCTGGTGGTCGTTACCGAGGACGGCTACGAGAACCTGACCGACTATCGCGTGGGATTCGAGCCAAAAAACGAGTGACGGCTCGGCGAGTCGAGCCAAAGCGCGAGTGACGATTCGGCGGGTCGAGCGTCACTCGGCCGCCGACTTGGGCGACGATTCCGCCCGCTGTTCGACCTCCAGTTCTTCGAGGTCGCCCTCCGCCGTCGCCTGTTCGATCTTCGCGATCTCCTCCGCGTAGTGGAGGAAGGTGTCGACCGAAGCGACGACGACGCGGGCTTCGATCGTCAGTAACTCGATCCCGACAACGGAGACGCGCGCCCAGATGTCGATGACGACGCCCTTGTCGAGAATGCGGTCGAGCACTTCGGCGAGACTCGAGGAGTCCGGTCGTCGTTGTGGTGATGCCATTAGTGACCTCCGTCTGAGCGTCCAGCGCGAGTTCGTTTCATCACACGGGTTGCACCAGCAAGCAAATATCCGGACCGAATGCTACAAAAGGAACGCGAGGATTCGGAACGACTACCTACTGATCAATGACGCTCCTCGTGCTACCGGCCTCGACGAGGAGGCAGTTCCGATCGATGATCCGCCGTCGCATACACGCTCGGGTTTTGGCACGACTCGACCGATTCGGACGCGTGCTCCGACCTCGAGTCCATCGCGGGCAACGATGCGATACAGCACCGTACAACTGATTGTCGACGTGGCGTTCGCGACGCCCGATTTGAGCCGTTCGTATCGAACGGCTATTTTTTACATACTAACAGAATAAACGACAATCAGACCGAGACGATGATCGACCTCGCAGCGACGATCGCGATCAACGCCCTCGCGATCGGCGTCCTGTTTACCGTCCACGAGAGCGGACACTACCTCGCTGGACTGTCGATCGGGATTCCGCGCGACCGACTGCGACTCCGCTTGCTGTCGATCCCGCCACACGTTGCACTCGTCGACGGCGATGGAACACCCGTGAGTCCGTCGGCGTTCGACCGGTATCTCGACCTCCTCACGACTCACACGACCAACGTACACCAGCAGTATCGGTTCGTCGCTGGCGGACACGTCCTCGAGTGGCTGATCGTCGTCTCGAGTACGACCGTTGCACTCGGAAGCGGTACTGACCCCCTTATAACGGCTGCGTCGCTACTCGTCTACTGGTCGCTCGTGATAACCGGACTCTACCTCATCGTCGACGCCGCCGGAACGATCGTCCGCGGCTACCCACACGGTGACGCATCCGGACAGTGGTCCCTGGCTCCACGTTCGACGCTCGCGTTCTATCTCGTTTATTTCGGGACGTACCTCTGGCTCGCACGCGGTCTCGGACTGTTTTAGGCGGGCTGTCGACTCGAATCGAGATCTTATTCGTCGACCGGGACCCGCTCGCCGACCTCGAGTCCACTCCGTAACGCGGCGTGTAACCGTCCCTCGCCGGCGACCCAGTCGCCGAGACAGTACAGGCCCGCGTCCTCAGCGCGCCGAAGAGGGTCCCGGTCGACGCCATTCTCCGGCAGCGCGTACCGCCAGCCCTGGTGATCCGTCCAATCGGGCTCGAGCAGGCGCTCGTCGTCGACTATCGCCGCAGTCAACTCGGCGAGTGCCTCGAGATTCGCCGCCGGCTCTTCGTCGTACCGATCGGCGGACCACCCGGGACTTGCCTGTACGATCAGCAGCGACTCGCCGTCGGGGACGCGGCCGGCTTTGCACTCTTCCCGTGAGATCCACCCGACATCGTGGGCCTTGTCGGTGTTAACCAGCGCGTAGTAGGGTCGCTCGAGTTCGAACGGGTAGTGGAAGACCCCCGTCCAGATCGTTCGATACGAAACGTCGTCGATGACATCGACGAGTTCCTCGCGGATGTCGGCGTCCCACGCCGCCGTCCGCAGCAACTCGGCCGTCTGCGGCGCGGGAGGACTCAGGAAAATCGCGTCGAACGGCCCCCAAGAGTTCCCGTCCGCATCCTCGAGTCGCCAAATCCCACTTCCATCGTCGTCGTCCCGCCGCAGTGTCTCAACGCGCGTCTCGCGGTGGATCGTCGCCTCAGTACGGGCGAAGAGCCGCTTTGCGATCTGAGTCAGCCCCGTCTCGTAGGTCCACTTGTGCTCGTCCGCGTCCCGACCCGCCGACACCTCACCCGCGCTGTCGAAGGTCCAAACGGGATCAGTAATGTCGACCAGCCCCTCGGTGTCGAGCGTCTCCGTGAGCAATTCGACGACGCGCTCGTCGTCCGATTTGACGTAGTTCGCGCCGTAGTCGTAGATCACGTCGTCCCGGCGGCGGGTCGCCGCGCGCCCGCAGAGGCCGCGGGACTTCTCGAGCACCGTGATCTCGGGCGCGTCGAGTTCCTTCTCGAGCGTGTACGCCGCGGCTGCGGCCGCCGCACCGGCACCGACGATTCCGATCGTGGTCATACCGGTACTCCGGCCCCCTCGGGTATGTATTGCAGGCCTACAGGAACCGAACTCGGGGCCACTCACCGGACGAGCCGTCGGCTACAATTTGTAGGCCATCATCACCTCGTCGACGCACTCCCCGTCGATTTCGTAATGATCCCGCCGAATTGCCTCGGTGTCCCAGCCGTGAACGGTGAGGAATTCGAGGGCGCGCTCGTTGGTGATCGGCACGCTGTTGTACACCTTCCGGAAGCCGTTGGCTTCGGCCCACTCGACCCCGCGGGCGAGCAGTTTGGTGCCGATGCCGTTCCCCCGGTAGGCCTCGCGGACCCCGATCGTCTGCTGGGCGGTTCCCTGTGCGTGCTCGATCTGGGGCAGATCGAGGTGGGTCCAGCCGACGACGTCGCCGTCGACCGTCGCGACGAAGAACATCCGAGACTTGACGCTGTTGTGTCTGGTCACGGCGTCCTCGTAGAGCAGTTCCTCCGCGATGGTCTCCGCGACGACGTACGTCTCCGCCGCCGTCACGTCCCGAATCGTGTCGATGAGTCCGTCAAAATCAGCCTGTCTGCCGGGACGGACGAGAAACGTGCAGTCGTCGGTCTCGTACTCCGTGACCGCGCCGAACTCGAGGGCGATCTCGAGCGTTCCGTCCTCCTCTTGCAGATAGCCGTCCGACTTCAGTCCCTCGAGGTGTTCCCGAAACTCCTCGGAGGGGAGCGACACGACGTCCAGTAACTTGTGTCGCTTAACGGTCCCGTTCCGTTCGACGTATTCGTAAAGCCGTTTGCGTGCGTCCGAGGAAAACGCCGGTCGCTCCATCGCTCCCATAGGGTCGGTACGACGACCTCGGGTTTAGAGCTTGGGTAGTGTTGGCACACTGTCGACGAATTACTGACCGGACGGAACGGGCCGATCCCACGTCGGCACCGAACAGACGCTCGAGCCGACCCTCTGTCGATACCGACTCGACGACCGAGCCGATTGCTCGCCAGTCCCGAATCGAGGTCGGGCTGGCTGCTGCGTCACCGAACCGACGACCGACCCGCTTCGCGGACAGTCACTCGAGCAAATCGATCGAACGGCTTTTGCGATGCCGGGCGGTAGGAGCGAGCGATGGACGTACTGATCGTCGGCGCGGGCGCGATGGGGACGTGGTTCGGCCGCGCCACGGACGCCACCGTGACGTTCGCCGACGTGGACGCCGACGCCGCGGCCGCGGCAGCCGAACGAGTGGGGAGCGGCGCCGAGACGACGGCACTCGAGGGAACGGACAGCTACGACGTCGTCTGCATCGCGGTGCCGATGACCCACGTCGTCGACGCGGTCGCCGACCACGCCGAGCGGGCCGAACGGGCGATCGTCGACATCTCGGGCGTGATGGGACCGTCGCTCGAGGCGATGGCCGAACACGCACCGGGGCTCGAGCGAGCGAGCCTCCACCCGCTGTTTGCGCCCGAACGGGCGCCCGGGTCGATCGCGGTCGTTCGCGAGGAGGCCGGACCGACGGTCGAGACGCTGCTCGAGACCTTCGACGCGGGCGGCAACGATCTCATCGAGACGACGGCGACCGAACACGACGACGCGATGGAGACGGTCCAGGCGACGACCCACGCCGCCGTCCTCTCCTTCGCCCTCGCCGCGGAATCGGTTCCTGACGGGTTCGAGACGCCGATCTACGAGGGGCTGGGAACCCTGGTCGAGCAGTTCACCGAGGGGACCCCTCGCGTCTACGCGGATATCCAACAGACGTTCGACGGTGCCGACGCCGTCGCCGACGCGGCCGCGGCCGTCGCCGACGCCGACGCCGAAGAACTCGAGTCGCTGTACCGCGAAGCCGCCAGCCAGTGGCAGCCCGAAAGCGACGCTGACAATGCAGGGGGTCGGACCGAGACGGCCGACCACGGCGGAGCGCACGACCGCACCCAGACGACCGACGATACGACCACCACCAAATGACCGACCAACGTGAGGCCGTCCGTTCGAACGCAAAGTATCTTCGTAACGTCAGACCGATCGATCCCGACGAAATCTGTGACTACATCGACGGGAGCCCCCACCCGGCAGTCGTCCGCCAACTCCTCCGAGAAGAGGCCCCTGACCTCGGACTGCTCGAGGGCGACGACGGCACCTTCGTTCCCGTCGACGACGAGCCGGTTCGACCGAACCGGGGTCCAGTCGAGCGGTTTCCCGCCGCCTACGAACGCCGACTCGAGGACTTCCTGGTCGATCGCTACGGCGTCGACTGGCACGAGGACGCCACCGGCGAACTCCTGCGATCGACGGTTCGACGGTTCAAAGCACGATACCTCGAGCGCCAGCACGTCGAGTACGACGACGACGTCGCGGCGGGCTACGCAATCTACCACCTGCCGGGCTACTACGCCGCGGTGCAGTACGCGCTCGACGACCTCGCTGAAAGCGGCCTACTAGGTCGCAATCTCCGCGTACTCGACATCGGCGCGGGCGTCGGCGGTCCCGCGCTGGGGCTCTGTGACTATCTGCCCGACGACGCCTTAGTTGACTATCACGCGATCGAACCCAGCGCAGCCGCAGACGTCCTCGAGGAACTGCTCGAGGAGACCGGGCGGAACGTCCACCCGACGATTCACCGAACGACGGTCGAGGCGTTCGATCCGAGCGTCATCGCGAACGGGACCGACGGCGAAACCGGCGGTGGCGACGACGGCGGCGCCACCGGCTTCGATCCGACGGCGCCCGACGACGGCTTCGACCTCGTGATCGCCGCGAACGTGCTGAGCGAACTCGAGGATCCGGTCGCCGTGACGCGCTCCGCACTCGAGTTGCTCGCTCCCGACGGAACGCTGCTCGCAACATCCCCAGCGGACAAGAACACGAGCATCCAGTTACGCGAGGTCGAGCGGGAACTCGAGGACGAGCGCATCTGGACGCCCGAGCAGATGGGGGTCGGCGAGAGCGAATCCGACGGGAATGTCGACGGCGGCGACGATGACGGCGAGAGCATCGACGACGCCGGCCGACACGGACGGGTCACCGTCTACGGACCCACCGTTCGGCTCTGGTCCGGCGCACGACCGACGGATCGCGGCTGGTCGTTCGACGCCAGACCCGATCTCGAGGTCCCATCTTTTCAGCGAAAGTTCGACGAGGCGACGCCCGAACACGACGAGGAACACGCACCGGGCGAGTTCGTCAACGTCGACGTCCAGTTCTCTTACTCGCAATTGCGCCTCGACGGGCAACGGCGGATGAACGTCTCGCTCGAGGCAAGCGACTGGGCGCGCATGACCGACATGGACCAACACGTGACGAACCGGATCGATCTCGTCGCGGCGAAACTCAGTCGATCGCTGAGCGGCGACGATGACGACGACTACAGGGACGGCTCAGGCCGCTCGAATCCGCTGTTTAAGATCAGCGACGGGAGCGAGTCTATCGACCACTATGCCGTCCTCACGGGTGAAACGTCGCTCAATCAACCATTACTCGAGGCCGACTACGGCGAGATCTGCTCGTTCGAACAGATCCTCGCGCTCTGGAACGACGACGAAGGCGCGTACAACCTGGTCGTCGACGAGGAGACGATCGTGGACCGTATCGGCTGACTCACCGCTTTTTCGGCTCCGAACCACGTCGACTCGCCGGAGCAGTGCGCTCCCGATCCGTCGAAGCGGTGGGCTTTTCGCGCCGGCCTCCCACCCGACAGCTATGAGCGACCCTCTCGAGATCCTGTTGACGAACGACGACGGGATCCACAGTACAGGTATCAGGGCACTACACGACGCCCTCGCCGAGCACGCCAACGTGACCGTCGTCGCTCCGGCGACCGACCAGAGCGC
This sequence comes from Natronorubrum tibetense GA33, assembly GCF_000383975.1. Classification (NCBI taxonomy): domain Archaea; kingdom Methanobacteriati; phylum Methanobacteriota; class Halobacteria; order Halobacteriales; family Natrialbaceae; genus Natronorubrum; species Natronorubrum tibetense. Next base: position 459,710 of record NZ_KB913017.1, read on the forward strand.
CTGCGGCCGCTCGATGTCACACGAAGTCGATGTCGAAGAGCGCGAGTTGGGATACGCCGTCTACGGCACCCCCGCCGATTGCGTCGTCGCCGGGCTGGCCGAACTCGGCCCCGACCCCGACATCGTCGTCGCGGGCTGTAACAAGGGTGCGAACTTAGGCGAGTACGTCCTCGGCCGCTCGGGGACGATCAGCGCCGCGGTCGAGGCCGCCTTCTTCGACGTCCCCGCCATCGCGACGTCGATGTACGTCCCGGTCTCGGACACGCCGCTGTCCGAAATCGACCTCAGTCACGAGGAGTACGCCGAAGCGACCCGCGTGACGTCGTATCTGGTCGACAACGCGCTCGAAGCCGGCGTCTTCGACCACGCCGGGTATCTCAATATCAACGTTCCGGTGGCCGACGGCGATCCCGCACCGATCGAAATCACCAGGCCCTCGAAACGCTACGAGATGGACGCCGAGCGCAACGGCACGCGCATCCACATGCGAGACCGCATCTGGGAGCAAATGGACCCCGAAACGCTTCCCGATGCCGACGGAACGGACCGACGAGCCGTCGTCGAGGGACGAATCAGTGTCTCGCCGCTCACCGCGCCGCACTCGACGAACCATCACGACGCGCTCAGCGCGCTCGCGGAGGCGTATCTCGAGACTGGAAACGTAACGGATCGACAATCTGTCGATATATAGCCATAACCGAGACTGAGATTCCGACGGCGAGAATGCACTGGCTACCGAACTGATTTGTAGCGGGATGATGAATCCTCACTTATGACGAGCGTCGAGATCAAGTACTGCGTCCCCTGTGGTTTCCTCGAGCGGGCCGAGGACCTCCAGCACGCGCTTCTGTCGACGTTCGGCGAGCAACTCGAGGCGGTGACGCTTGTGACGGGCGCGAACGGGGTCTTCGCAGTCCGTGTCGACGACGAACCGGTTTTCGAAAAGCACGAGGAGACGTACGACGTCGACGAAATCGTTCGTCGGGTGCGTGATCGACTATGAGTACTGTGCACACACACCATGTGTGTCGGGTCGTTGAAGTGATAACCGACTTGCGGGTCGCAAGGCCGTCGCTATTCGACGGTGGTGACATTACGATAGTCATACCGTAACGAGCAGCGACAGGGATAGGTAACAAATGAAACAACAATACACGGACAGTACGCGTTGGAACGGCGTTCGGTTCCGAAGCGGGTGATCGACAATGGTATTCAATACACTCTGGACTCGCCTCTCGTCGCTCTGGTCGACCGATTCGACCGGCGAGACGGCGGACGGTGACGCTGCGGCAGACGAATCGGCTGAGACGGAGGACGAAACACTGAGTTACGCCGAAGAGATCGAGTACGGTGTCGACGAACGTGATCTTCCCGACGAGGATAAGATTCTCAGACTGCTCGTCAAACGCGGCGGTCGCGTCGATCGGTCGACGGTCCGCAACGAGACCGGCTGGACTGACGACCACCTCGAGGACGTAATCAACAGCATGGAAGACGACGGCCAGGTCAGCGCGATTACCGTCGGCCGCAAGCGAGTTATCTGTCGGCGAGGATTCGAACCGAAAGGCTATCGCTCGCATCTCAACGAGTAGCGGCTACCGGCGGCGGACTTCCGAGCGGACTCTCGACGGCATCGGCGACGACCGTCCCTCGGTCGTACCCTGATACTGAACGATTCGCTTCGCGATATTTCTCTCGTTCCGACCCACGGGTTCTGCTGGACGAGCCAGTGTTGACTGTCGGGAAATAATTGCTCGAGCGCGAGCGAGACGGAACAGGTCCGAAAACCGAAACACGGACCGGCTCGATGTCGACTGACGCGACGATATCACCGATACGGAAGCGCGTCTGTGGCGTATTCAGGCCGAATTCATTTCCATCGAACTGACCTACGTTGAGGTATGTTAGAACTCGCACTGTTGTTCTTCGTAATCGCGATCATCGCCGGTGCGCTCGGCGCGGGCGGCGTCGCAGGCATGTCCATGTCCATCGCAAAGTGGCTCGTGTTGATTTTCCTCGTGCTCGCGATCGTCTCGCTATTGCTGTGAGCGAGACGCGGGGAGCAATCGGACGTCCACCGCGGGCGTCTTCCCAGCGGACCTCCTCGAGAGGAATCGTTTCGCAACGGACAGCAGTCGCTCCGAAGCGATAGCGTCACGTCGAATAACAGTCGTCCACAACAGCGTTGGATCGGACCGATGACTCGCCGACGTCCGAGTCGAACCTTACCTGTGGGTACAGGTCGACGACCGATCCACCAGCAGGTCGTCGCGACAGAGGACACCGTCGACGAACAACCGACCGTCGCTCGTTACCGTCACCTCGTGGTCGGCGATGTCGAACCGGAACGTCCACGTGCCCGTATCGTGAGTGGCTAACTCCGTCAGGACCATCGGATTGATGTACTCGTAGAGGGTGTACTCGACCTCCTCTAACTCGAGTCGGTCGGCTTCAGCCAACGCCTCGACGACGTCGACGATAATCGCATCCCGTTGTGAGTCCATCGGTCTCTCTCGCTTCGAATCGTAGTTGGTCATCGGTTGGTTTGGATCTGCGTTCGTATCGCGTTCGTCGGTCCGGCCACGCCCCGCCCTCCCCTGCACGATTCCGTGCTCGTGTCGGTCGCGTCCGGGATCGTGCCTCGAGCACACCCCTCTGAGTCCGAGCGAATCGGCGGCGGCCTCGGTCCGCGGTTCGTGCCACCGTCGTGTACCGGAGTGATACGTCGCACTTGCCGAACCCCGGTTCGCTGCCCGCACACGACCAACAAACTGGTCGGTCATCGCCACGGATGGGGCGTCGAGGTGACCGTTATTAAATAGGATGTCACTAAATCTAATAGAAACGGATCGTTCGCTCGAGTACGGCAATATTGACCGATCCAGTGGCTCGAAACATTATATCGGGGCGCGTATCGTGACACCGCTGACGAACGTCGTAGACTGCGGTAGGTGTTCGAACGACTACTGAGACGGCCGACTGGTTTTCGACGAAAACGAGTATTCACCCAATTGCTGACTGTAACTTGACGGTGATCGGCCTACTGTGATGGGAGACAGACGTACTATCGGGTTCGCGGTGTCCGAATAACCTGGGCCGACGAAGGACGGGAGACTTAGTGGTCCGGTCCCAACGTGCTCCCAACATGCGTCTCAATACCGACTCGAGGTGGTCCCGATGATCCTCGACGATTCCGAGCGTCCCGCCGCGGAGTACGAGGCCTTAGCCGACGCGCTCGAGGACCTGCGTGAGGAAGTGGCCGACGAGCCGATCAAGGAGTCACGACTCGAAGGGCTGTTCGACGAGACGACGACGACGAATCCCAACATCTGGAACACCGTCACGGCGTTCATCGACGTCGAAAACGGCGAGGCCGTCGTCACCGAAACCTCGAAACTCGCCCAGGGAAGCTGGGCACCCGAGATCGTCGACGACTGCGACGCGATGGTGACCATGGATATCAGCTACGGGCAGATGCCCGACGAGTTCAAATACACCGTTCTGAAAAAACTGGAAGAGAAGATCGAGGAGGCTCGAGAACGGGCGATCGTCGCTCGGGACGCGGATACAAGCGACGAGTAGGGCTCGTCAGTTATCCAGCTCGGTCTCGAGCGGGAGCCACCAGAGATGCCACCGATCCTCGACGCGGTGGTGTTTCAGTGTCCCGACTTCGACCATTGCGGAGAGCTGTTCGAACATTTTGTCGACCGAAACGTCGTGCTCGTCGGCCAGATACTGCGTGTTCACGACGGGTACCGGCGCGGTGCGGATCGAATCGACGATCGCTGCGGGAGATATCCGACCGCCGTCGGTGGACTTCGGGTCGGGGCTCGTCTCCGAGTGAGGGTATCTATCGGATGGCACAACGTTCGTACTCGCCGCATCGTGTTGAATCCCACGTGGCGACGCTGACGTCGCTCGCGAGGAATCAGGCTCCGGTCTCGTTAGGCGTCGTCTTCCTTGAGGTCCGCACCTTGCGGTGTCGAACCCTGATTATAACGGAGAAATTGGAGTGGACTCGCCGGGATTTGAACCCGGGGCCTCTCCCATGCCAAGGGAGTGATCTACCTCTGATCTACGAGCCCTCGTTCGCATTCCTCCATTTTCCTCGGGAATAGATAAACCCCTCGAAATGCTCGAGCCACCCCTGACGCTAACACGCACAGTACCCGCGAACCCACATTCCAGTAGTTATAAGTTAATATCCAGACAAGACCCGTATGGAAGCTACGACTCCGATCCGCCGCAGGGGGCCTGCGCCGAAATGCCCCGGGTGTACCAGCACCCGAGACGTGGCTTCCAAACGAGCGGTTTGCAAGCCATGATTACGTTCCAACCACGTCGATATAAACGTCCCGCAAGCCAGTCGCATCGCACTCGAGACACACCCCTCCCACGCACCACTGGGAGGCCAGCATGAGTGAGGAAGAGCCCAACCCGCTGTTGGGTCGCTGTCCCAGCTGCGACGGGCAACTCGCGTGGGTTACCACAATGGGCCCGCACACCCACAACGCACAACCCTGTGGCTGTCGGCTCACTGCCAGCCAGATCAGGGCGTTGCTGTAGCCACACGCGAGACGGACCACCATTTCTTCGGACCAAACCCACCAGAGCCACGACTCCCGAGCCGGTTCCGGTCTAGAAACCCTTTAGTCCGTCCGAGCGAAAGCGCTGGTGGGAAGCGCACGGCCGCAAATCTGACTGCGCCGTCCACTCTTTCGGATGGCTTGGGATTGCGGAAGTGCAACGGTAGTCGGATGACCGACTATCGCACAATCGAGCGGTCAGTGCGGTTCCTATCCTCACCAATGGCACGAATGCATACCCGCCGCCGAGGCTCGTCCGGGTCGGACAAGCCAGCGGCAGACGAACCGCCGGAGTGGAGCGACGTCGACGCGGACAAGATCGAAGACCGCGTCGTCGAACTGGCAGAGCAGGGCTACGATCCCAGCCAGATCGGGATGAAGCTGCGTGACGAGGGTGTCACGGGCACGCCCATCCCGGACGTCAAGCTGGCGACCGGGAAGAAGCTCACCGCGATTCTCGAGGAGAACGACGCCAAGTCTGACCTCCCCGAGGACCTCGAGAACCTGATGGAACGCGCGATTCGACTGCGCGAGCACATCCAGGAGAACCAGCAGGACTACCAGAACAAGCGCGCGCTGCAGAACACGGAATCGAAGGTCCGTCGACTCGTCTCCTACTACCGAGGGAACGAGCTCGAGCCGGACTTCACGTACTCCTACGAGGTCGCGAAGGACCTCCTCGACGAGTAACCCAACCTCACTAATGTCCACAGAGGGTCGTTCCGCCGAGCCGTCGTCCGCCTCCACCGCGAGCGTCCTCGAGCGTGCGGGCTTCGTCCACATCGTGGCACGAGCCGACGGCGACGCGCTCGCGGCGAGCGGCCTCCTCGCGAGGGCGCTCCGCGAACGAGAGACGCCGTATCAGGTCAGCGTCGGACGGACTGTCGCGGACCGAACGGCACGCGTTCGCGACCGAGAGCCGGCGGCCGACGACGCCACAATCGGTGTCGGAGCCGTCGACGCGGATATCACGAGCCTCGAGGCGGCCGATCGACCGGCCACGCTCGCGGCGCTCGATCTCGTCCGCGACCTCGATGCGACGCCGGATCCCGTACTCGCACTCGCCGGCCTCGTCGCCGCCGACGTAGAGCCGGGTGCCGGCGAGAGCGAGTGGCTCCTCGAGACCGCCAGCGAACGCGGGCTCGTCGACCGTCGCCCCGGAGTCGCGGTTCCGACCGCGGATCCGGTGGACGGGCTCGCCCATTCGACGCGGCTACACGCGCCGTGGTCGGGCAACACCGACGCGACGCGCGACGCACTTGCGGGACTCGATATCGACCTCGAGGCCCCCGAGACGTTCGACGGCGACGACCACCGGGCGATCGGCTCGGCCGTCGCACTCGACGTGATCGGCGACGACGACGCGGCCCCGGTCGCCGCCGAGACGATCCAGCGCGCGCTCCGGCCGTACGCGACGCCCGACCACGGGTTTGCGACGGTCGGCGGCTACGCGGATGTCCTCGAGGCGACGGCGCGAACGGAGCCGGGAACGGGCGCGGCGCTCGCGATGGGTCACGACGCCCACGAGCCTGCGCTCGCGGCCTGGCGGGCCTACGGCCGAAACGCCCACGCGGCGCTCGGGGGCGCGTCGACCGGCCGTTACGACGGCCTGTTCGTCGTCGGTATCGACGACGGCCCGGTCGACGCGGTCGCTCGCATGGCCGTCGCGTTCCGATCGCCGGAGCCGTCGGTTCTCGCCGTCGCAGACGGTGAGGCCGCGGTCGCGACCCGGGGCGACGAGTCCCTCGGCGCGACCGTCGAGGCCGTCGCCCGCGAGTTCGAAGATGTTGGGATCCCCGACGTCGCCTACGACGGTGGCCGACGGCGCGGCTATCTCAGATACGACGCCGACGTGGACGAGTCGACGATCATCGCGACAGTGAGGGAGATACTGTGAGCCGACGCGCGACTATTCGAACGACCCACGACGATCCGGAACTCGTCGCCCGGGCGCTACGTCCGGACAACACCGACGAGATGGAGACCGAAGTCGAAGACGGTACCGTCGTCACGCGAATCGAACGCGAGACGACCGGCGGACTCCACTCGAACGTCGACGACTACGTGGTCAACCTCGAGGTCGTAATCGATATCGCTCGGACGGGACAGTACGGAGCCGAACAGCGCGACCGACCAGAGGACACGGGGACCGTGTCCGACGCAGACAGCAACACCACACACGATACATCATGAGTGAACGATCAGTTTCACGAGCGAAACAGGAAAAGCGGTGGTACACCATCCTGGCACCGGAGCAGTTCGACCGCCAGGAACTCGGCGAGACCCCCGCTGACGAACCGGAGAAAGTATACGACCGAACAATCGTCACGACGCTCGGCGAGTTGACGAACAACGCCAGCGAGAACAACACGAAGCTGACCTTCAAGGTCACCGACGTCGGCAGCGACTCGGCGTACACGGAGTTCGTCGAGCACTCGCTGACGCGAGACTACCTGCGATCGCTGGTTCGCCGCGGCGCCTCGAAGGTCGAGGCCTACGTCACCGTCCTCACGACGGACGACTACCGCGTCCAGATCCAGCCCGTCGCCTTCACGACCAAGAAGGCCGACGCGAGCCAGGAGAAGGCCATCCGCGAACAGATGGTCGCGATGATCGAGGAGGCTGCCGCCGAGCGCGACTTCGAGGAACTCGTCGACAGCGTCGTCGAGGGTCGACTCTCCTCGGCGATCTACGGTGAAGCCAAGACGATCTACCCGCTGCGCCGCGTCGAGATCCAGAAGACGACCCTCGAGGCCCGTCCCGAGGAAGTCGCCGAAGAGGAAGCGACCGCGGTCGACGTCGACGAAGAAGACGTCGCGGCCGAGTAATCGCGACTCGGCGATCGCAGCCGATCGAGATTCAACAACACACGTTTTTTGCGGACGGAAACAGACCCAGTCTCGAGTCCGTTCACCCTTAGGTTACCAGCACCATCTCGGTGACCTTGTGCGCGCCCGTATTGACCCGGACGGGGAACGACTCGCCGTCGCCTGCGGGGTGTCCCGCCCGGAACTCGAGCGTGATCGTTTCCTGATCGCCCGCGCCGAGCGTCAGCAGTTGCGAGTCTTCGATCACCGGATCGTAGCCGACGACGAGGTCGATATTCGTCCGCCCGGTCTCGCCACCGACGTTCTCGATGATGGCGTTCACCTCGAGCAGTTCGCCGCCACCGACGGGCGAGTTCGTCCGGACGGTCGACACCTCGAACAGCGCCGGATCCACCGTCTCGTGTCCGTTTTCCGTGACGGTGACTATTTCGGTGACCATGTGCGCGCCGGTGTCGAGCCGAACCGGGAACACCTCGTGACCGCCCGAGGGCTGTCCGGCCTGAAACTCGAAGACGACCGGCTGTCGAACGTGAGGTGGGAGCGTCAGCGTCTGGCTCCCTTCGACCACCGGATCGTAGCCGACGATGAAGTCGACGTCGGTCGTGCCGGTTTCACCACCGACGTTCTGGATGGTCCCGTCTACCCAGAGCAGTTCGCCGCCGCCGATGGGCGAATTCGTCCCGAGAAACACCACCTCGAACAGCGCCGGATCGTCCGCCTGTGCACCTACCGCCGTGCCCCCGTAGCCAGCGGTCCCGACGCCCGCTCCCACGAGGGTGATGAACTGTCGACGGTCCATAACTGAACCTTGGTAGTCAATGACTATCAAACTACACGGAACGTATCGCCGTCGTCCATTGTCAGCCGCCCTGTCTTCTTCTTGCGCTGCCCCCTCGAGGAGTGTTCCGTCGATCGCCGCAGTTCTCGCTTTTAACACCGCTCCGCTCGTACCGTCGCCTATGACACCGACTCACTCGAGCGACGATCGGCGGGACTCGACCGTCCGATTCGAGTACGATCCGGCGACGATCCGGTTCGGCACCGGTTGTGCCGCGGAACTCGAGAGCGAACTCGAGACGCAGGGACTCGAGCGCGCGCTGCTCGTCTGTGGCTCAACCGTCGGGAGCACGCCCAACGTCATCGATCCCGTTACGGAGGGCCTCGGCGGCCGACTCGCCGGTGTGTTCGACGAGACGACGCCGAAGAAGCGCCTGCAGACAGCCCTCGAGGGCCGGGACCGACTCGAGGACGCGGACGCCGACGTCCTCGTGAGTCTCGGTGGTGGCAGCAGTCTCGACGTCGCGAAGGCAATTAGCGTCCTCGCGGCGACCGACTTCGGTCCGGCGGCCGCCGGCCGGAAGTTCGCCGAAACCGGCACGCTTCCGGTCCCGGACGACGGACTGGTTCCGATCGTCGCGATTCCGACGACTCTCGCCGGGGCCGACCTCTCGATGTCCGCGGGGCTCACCGCCGGGCCCGACTCCGGACTGGTCGACGAAGAGATCAGCGGCGGACTCTCGGCGACGGGGTTGATGCCCACCGCGGCGGTCTACGATCCGGAACTGGTCGCGACGACTCCCGACTCGATCCTTGCAGGTTCCGCGATGAACGGGTTCGACAAGGGGATCGAGGCTATCTATGCGGCCGACGCGACGCCGGTGACCGACGCGACGGCCAGACACGGCCTCGAGCAACTCGAGGACGGCCTCCGGGGGTTCGGCGACGGCGACCGCGATATCGACACGTTCGAGACGATCCTCGAGGGCATCGTGCTCGTCCAGTACGGCATCTCGCGACCCAGCGGGTCGATACTCTCGATCGTTCACGCCTTCGGTCACGGCCTGACCCACACCTACGACGTCCAGCAGGGGGCTGCCCACGCCGTCGTCGTCTCGTACGTCCTCGACTATCTCTTCGAGCAGGAGGGAGTCGACGCGCGGGAGGAAATGCTTGCGAACGCGCTTGGCGTCGACAACGCCGCGGATCACGGCGCTGCGATCGTCGAGGCGGTCACCGAGATCCGAGACGGACTCGACCTTCCCTCGCGGCTTCGTGACGTCGACGGTCCCGAGCCCGACGAGTTCACCGCGGTCGCCGAGTACGTGCTGTCCGACTGGCTCATGGAGAACGTGCCGCCGGGGTTGGATCCGTCGGTCGAGGATATCGAGGAGATACTCGAACAAGCGTGGTAGGCGCTTGGCGGCGCGTGGAGGCGCGTGGCGGGAGTTTACCGACGTTTCGCCGGTCAGCGATTCGACGGCGTCGATTCCACAGACTGCGGCGGACTGACGCCGCGGCGTGGTGGCTGGAGTCCGTCCTGCATCGGGGAGAGCAGCCACGCGAGGTAAATCGCGAGAACCGTACCGATCGCCGCCAGAACGAACAACACCGTCGGAACGGCGAGGTCGACGATCTCGAGAAGCGAGAGTCCGAGGCCACCGCTGAGAAGCGATCCCAGCACGAAGTTCCGCAGCCCATCGGGGATGAGTGCACAGAGCCGCTGGCGCCAGTACACCGCATAGCAGAATCCACAGACGGTTCCGAGGAGCACGGCGCCGGGGCTCTCGAAGGCGTTCGGGAGCCCCGTTTGACGCGTGACAGCGAAGCAAAATATCGGCAGGCCGAGCACGAGAGCGACGAGTTCGCCGCGGCGACCGTTCGGGGTCGTCCACCCACCGTCATCGCGGAACCACTCGAGGAGGAAGACGGCCATTGCTATCGGGTTGGACGTGTTGATCAATAATTATGTCGGTAGGATCGACTGCGACCCGCTGTTCACCGATGCGACTTATTGCTTGCCGACCTCGTCGACGTACGAGGGACGTTCGGCGTACGCGATCGGATCCCGAACGCCGATGGTCTGGAACGCCTGCAGCCGGAACGCACACGAGTCACAGGTTCCGCAGGCGGGTTCGTTCTCGCGATAACAACTCCAGGTGTGTTCGTAGGGGACCTCGAGAGCGACCCCTCGCTCGGCGATATCCGTCTTCGAGTCCTCGACGAACGGGGCCTCGATCAAGATTTCGGTCTCGGGTTTCGTTCCGATGTCGACGACCCGCTCGAAGGCCTCGAAGAACTCGGGCCGACAGTCCGGATATCCGGCGAAATCCTCGCTGTGGGCGCCGATGAAGACGGCTCCGCAATCGTTAGCTTCGGCGTAGGAGACCGCCATCGAGAGCAGGTTTGCGTTCCGGAAAGGGACGTACGACGAAGGGATCTCGTCGCTATCCATATCCGCGTCCGTGACGGCCATTTCGTCGTCTGTGAGACTCGAGGCCCCGATCTCGGCGAGGTGGCCCGTCTCGATCCGCAGAAAATCCTCCGCGTCGAGTTCGTCGGCGAGTCGGCGGGCACACTCGAGTTCGCGATCCTCCGTCCGCTGGCCGTAGGAGGTGTGCAGGGCGTAGATTTCGTACCCCCGGTTGCGGGCCTCGTAGGCCGCGGTGGCGCTGTCCATCCCGCCGGAGAGGAGGACGACGGCGCGTTTCGAAGTCGATTCGTCGGTCACAGTGTCGGTGTCAGTGATATCAGTCATTGCGAATCACGTCTCGGGGGCGTCGTTCCAGAGGTCGACGTGGAGTCGTGGCGTGTACCGGAAGCCGTAGTCCATCGCCAGCTGGGCGACTTCAGCGCGGGTCTCCTCGAGTCGCTCTCGCGTCGCGCCCTCGGGCATCAGGAGGACGTCGTCGCCCCGGATCGGAACGGCCGCCGCGTCTCGGAGGTCGGCGAGCAACTCGAGGATCTCGGGCATATCCTCCTCATCGGTGACGACGAATTTCAGCTGGAAGTCGTAGCTCTCGATGAGGTCGGTGAGCGCCTCGAGATCGATCCGATCGTTCTCGTGGCGTTCCGCCCACTCTCCTCCACCCTGATTCGCGGCTCCCGTCGGTCGCCGCTCATCGCTCCGAGATTCCTCCGGAATCTCGCTCCTTGGATCGCGTTCGGGCGTCGGCGTGCTGCTCTCGAGTTTCGGACTGATCGAGGCGAGATCGATCGGCGCGTCGCGGAAGATCGTCCCGTTGGTCTCGACGGTAGTGTGATAGCCACGTTCCTCGAGCGCCTCGAGCAGGTCGACACAGGTCTCGTGGATCATCGGCTCGCCCCCCGTGAGGACGACGTGCTCCGCTCGGTCGTAGGACTCGATCTCCGCTACGATCGCCTCGAGATCCAGCCAGGCGTGGGTCGGCTCCCAGGAGGTATGATAGGAGTCACAGAACCAACAGCGGAGGTTACAGCCGCTCGTACGGACGAACACCGACGGAACGCCGGCGAGCGTCCCCTCCCCTTGCAGAGAGTAGAACAGTTCGTTGATCGGGAGCCCGTCAGTCACGTCCTCGCCGTCGGCCGTAGTACCGACCTCCCGATCGACCGAGTCTGAGACCGGCATCTCAGAACCGACTCCCACCGCAGAGCTCGCTCGTTTCGTTGACCTGCACGGCGATTTCGGTGACGTTCTCGGGCAGCGCCGCCTCGAGCTTTCGCTCCAGGATGACGCTCATCACCTCCGCCGTCGGCGGGTGCTCGAGGACGATCATCCCGTCGTCGTCACCGGCTGCTTCGAAGGCCTCGACGAGGGGATCGCCCCTCTCGAGGAGGAACATGTGATCCCACTCGTCGATCACGTCGGTAATATCGCCTTTGTCGGCGACCCAGCCTTCCTCGGTCAGTTCGCCGGCGACGGTGACGGCGACCTCGTAGTTGTGGCCGTGGGGGCGTGAACACTTGCCGTCGTGATGAAGAATCCGGTGCCCGGCGCTGATTCTGATCGGTCGGTCCCGTCCGACGTGGAGGACGCGCTCGGTCCCGGTAATCGCGTCCTCATCGCTTTCGGCACCGATTTCGTCCCGTCGATCGGGAGTCGTTGCTCTTCCAATCATATCTGGGTATTCTCATAGGAGTACTTAACTATGATCCACTCGACGCGCTATCACACGAACTGGCACGGGCGGGGCTCGAGCGACGTGACGCGATCGCTAGCGAGAAGACTCGAAACGGCTCAAAAATGTCGATATACCTGCGAAACCGCGGTCAGAAACGGCGAGCGCGGCGCAGCCGACCGCTTTCGACTCTGCCCGCCCTCACCACCACCTTCCACCGTGTAATGTGCCGACTGCGATCGTTTGCGAGGGGTTCAGTCCTTGAGCTGGTCCTGAAGCCTGTTTTTGGCTTCGGTTCGGCGTTTCCGAGAGAACTGCGGGCGCTCGTCGGAAAAGTCGACCTCGATTTCGTCGAGCGTCCGCCGATAGATGTTCGTCCGCCGACCCTCTTCGGAAAGCTGTCGGCCTTCGCAGGTCAACAGTCCGGCGTCGACGAGTTCTTCGATCCGACGGTAACACGTCGCGATCGGAATCTCGATATCGTTACTCAGTGCCTGTGCCGATTTCGGTGTGCCTGCAGCACAGAGGATCTCTGCGCTGTATTTGTTCCCGAGTGCTGAAAGGACCGCAGTCGAGTCCGCTTCGGGTCGTTCCCTCCGACTATGAGACATCGTTCACTGTGTACTGAATTATCAAGATTTAATCTTGTGGTTGTTCCGGGACCGGCTTTATAAGCTCGAGCGACAACCACCGAAAAGTGTCTCCTTCTGACATGAAGATAGTGCTCGCCAGCGAAACGACGATCACGGGAGAACCGTCGCCTCGATACTCGTTTTAACCCACGGCCCGAACGAGGAGTCATGAACGTCGCGGTCGTCACCGTTGGAGACGAACTACTCGCCGGGCGGACGATGAACACCAACGCCACCTGGCTCTGTGACCGACTTAGCGACAGTGGCGTCTCAGTCGAACGCGTCACCACCATCCCCGACCGAATCAGCGACATCGCTCGCGTCGTCAACGAATACCGGGCCGAGTACGACGCCGTGATCGTCACCGGCGGCCTCGGACCGACGCACGACGACGTCACCATGGCGGGCGTCGCCGCCGCCGTTGGCCGTTCGCTCGAGGAACACGAGGGCGCACTCGCCTGGCTCGAAGACGACGGCTACTCGCGTGCGGACCTGACCGAAGGGACCGCCGACCTGCCGAAGGGGGCACGCGCGCTGCACAACGAGACCGGGGTCGCACCCGGAGCCGTCCTCGAGGGTATCTACGTGCTCCCGGGCGTCCCCTCGGAGATGAAAGCGATGTTCGAGTCGATCGAAGCCGAGTTTTCAGGGACCGCGACGTACCGCAAGGAGGTCGTCGCCGACGAACCGGAGAGCGCCCTACTCGACCGAATCGCGGAAGTCCGAGAACGGTTCGACGTCACGGTCGGCAGCTACCCGGGTGAATCGGTTCGACTCTCGCTCACGGGGACTGACGAAGCGACCGTCGCGACGGCCGCGGCGTGGCTGCGCGAGCGCGTCGAAAGTCCGAACTAAGGGTGAAAGCGTCGGACGACGCTCTCGGCTGTATCGATTATCGGTACAGGTAGGCGAGCCAGCCGATCGTCACGAGCAGACTCAGCGCCAGGACCCCCCAGCCGGCGATCTCCATCGGCAGTTCCGTCTCCGCCTCGAGCACGGCGAACGCGAGTTGGTTCATGTTCGGCGGTGTGTTCCCATCCCTCTTAATCTTTCAGAATCCAGACCAGGCCGCTTCTTCATATCGTTTTTATGATGGTTGGGACCCGCCGATTTCTTCGAGTCCGTGCGCCAAAAATACCACACGGCTTTTAGATCGGCTCCCCCTAGGTTCGATATGGAGTCTCTCGGTGTCGTTGTCAACCCGATCGCGGGGATGGGCGGTCGGGTCGGATTGAAGGGAACCGACGGCAAACTCGAGGAGGCGCGACGCCGCGGGGCCGAGCCGCGTGCACCCGATCGGGCGCGAGAAGCTCTCGAAGCGCTTCACCGGCGCACACCCGAGCTAACCGTCTACACGGCCGCGAACGTGATGGGCGAGCGTGCAGTGCAGGACGCTGGTTACGAACCCGTAGTGGTCTACGATCTGGCAACCCCGGCGGAGTCGAAGACGGCAGCGGAGCCGGCGACTGCAGAAGAGTCGAAGACGAATCCGGCGACTGCAAAAGAGTCGAGGACGACTCCGGAAACTGCCGAGACGACCGCGGCGGACACGCGAGCAGCGGTCGAGGCCTTCCTCGAGCACGACGTCGACCTCGTCCTCTTCGTCGGCGGCGACGGGACGGCCGTCGACGTCGCCCAGGTACTCGAAAAAGCGAGCGACGACGCGACCCCGATGCTCGGCGTCCCGGCCGGCGTCAAGATCTACTCCTCGGTGTTTGCGGTGACGCCCGCCGACGCGGGCCGGATCGTTGCGGAGTTCGACCGCGTCGCCGACCGCGAGGTCAACGATATCGACGAGGAGGCCTACCGCGAGGGAGAGGTCCGGACGGAACTCAGAGCCGTCGTCCCGGTTCCCGTCGCGTCCGACGTCCAGTCGAGCAAGCAGGTCTCGAGCGGGAACGTCGACTCGCTGGCTGCCGGGTTCGCCCGCGAAATCGACGCGAACCGGACGTACGTTTTCGGTCCTGGCGGCACCGTCGGTGCCATCGAACGCGAGCTTGGAATCGACACCTCGCCGCTCGGCGTCGACGTCTGGCGCGACGGCGAGTTGCTCGCCCGCGACGCGTCCGAAAGCGAGATCCTCGAGGTGCTCGAGGAACCGGTGACGATCGTCGTCTCACCGATTGGGGGACAGGGGTTTCTCTTCGGCCGCGGCAATCACCAACTCTCGCCGGCGGTCATCCGGCGCGCCGACGAGATCGAGGTCGTCGCCTCGGGAACGAAACTGGATGGAATCGACGCACTGCGCGTCGATACCGACGACCGCGACCTCGACGATGAGCTTCGAGGGTGGATTCAGGTCCGAACGGGCCGGTTTACGACTCGTCTCGTCAAAGTTGTTTAAGGTATGGGCGAGAATCGGCCTCGTAATCAACCATATAATTATCCGACCCGGACATAATGTCCATATAGTCAAGATTAAGGTCCGGTCCTTCCTATGGAACACATATGGAAACGCGGAAAGTGCAACGACTGGGTCCGTCGACGCTTGCCATGACCCTCCCCGCAGAATGGGCCTCCGAACACGATGTCGAGAAAGGCGACGAAGTCTCCCTGCGAACCAGCGGAAAAGGGACGCTCACCGTCATGCCCGAATCGGCCAGCTCCGAGGAAACGGAGGCGATCATCCACGCCGACGACTTAGACGCCAACGCCGTCGAACGTGCGATCGTCGCACAGTACGTACTCGGCCGGCGCGTCATTCGGATCGACACCGAGGATGGCGCCCTCGAGTCCGATCACATCAACGCCGTCTACCAGGCAGAAACCCAGCTGATGGGGCTCGGCGTCATCGAGGAGACCCCCGAGAGCATCTCGATCCGATGTTCGGTCGACCCCGAGGACTTCACGCTCGACAACCTCTTGGAGCGCCTCGAGCGAACCGGACAGACGATGCGCGGCGAAGGTATCAAGGCCTTAGCCCACGGCAACCCCGATCTGGCCCAGCGCGCGCTCAACCGGGAGCGACAGGCGAACAAGATCTTCGTGCTCCTGCTTCGATTGATCTTTACGGCCTACCAGAACCCGAACCTCGCGCGCGCGGTCGGTCTCAACACCGGGTTCCCGCTGATCGGCTACCGGTCGATCGCAAAGAACCTCGAACTGACAGCCGACAACGGCGAGGACATCGCCGATATCGTCATCGAGACCGAGGGCCACAGCCTCAACGTCGATAGCTCGATCATGCGCGACATCCGCGAGCTTAACGAGTCGGTCGACGAGATCACATCGCTCGCCGTCGAGGCGGCCGTCGAGCGCGACTACGACAAGTCCAATCAGGTTCGCACGCTGTTCCACGAGATCTCCGACCAGGAAAAAGAGATCCTCGCGGAACTGCCCGAGATGGACAACGAGGATCTGCTTCGCATCCGAGAGGTGCTCGTCAGCCTCCAGCAGACCGCCCAGTATGCGATGCGAAACGCCGAGATTGCGGCGAACCTCGCGCTGAACGAGGAGTCCGAACACACGACGATCAACTGACGAAGTCCCGTTCGGGACGACCCGTCGGATCGGCCGTGTCCTCCGGTTTTTCGTTCCGTTGCTCGAGGCGACGAGACGCATCGCCAACGAGTGACGACGAACTGGGACGCAGATATTTCGATTCGAAAGGATAATCGGCCCGGCTATCGCAGATACGGCCGATGCGGGACCTCCCTCGTCGGATCGTCGCGCAGTTTGCCGTCGACCGACGAGTCCTCGCGCTGGCGTTCGCCCGGATGGCGGACGGCGTCGGTAACTCGTTTCTGATCATCGTCATTCCGCTGTACGTGGCGAGTGACATCGTCGGCGGAGCCACGTTCGGCCTCGAGGAGGCCATGATCATCGGAATTATCCTCTCTCTGTTCGGCTTCTTGAACAGTAGCTTCCAGCCGTTTACCGGTCGCCTCTCCGACCGGGTGGGCCGTCGAAAGCCGTTCATTTTGATCGGACTCGGCGGACTCGCCGTGACGAATCTCTCGTACATCTTCGCGGAGTCGTATCTCTCACTGCTAGTGATTCGGGGCCTGCAGGGCGTCAGCGTCTCCTTTATCGTCCCCGCATCGATCGCGCTCGTCAACGAACTCGCGACGACACAGGACCGGGGTGGCAACATGGGCGTCTACAATACGTTCCGACTGATCGGGTTCGGTGCCGGTCCCATCGCCGCCGGGGCGGTCGTCAACCTCGGCCCGTACACGATACCGACGGGCCTGGAGGTCACCGGCTTCGACGCGGTCTTTTACATCGCGACGGTGACGGCGCTGATCAGCTACCTGCTCGTCACCGTCCTCATTTCCGACCCCGACGCGACGAAGGCGAACGCGGGCGCGGACCTCTCGATCGCGATCCGCGACCCGACCGGTAAACGGCTGCTCGATCCGATCTTTACCCTCGGCGTCGCCTCGCTGTTCTTGGCCGCCGCCATCGCCCTGTTCGCGACGATCCAGCCGCAGGTCAACGCTCGCCTCGAGCAGGGATCGACCTGGTTCGGACTCCAGTTTGCGGCCTTCATCCTCGCACAGGTCCTGTTGCAGACGCCGATCGGGCGGGCCAGCGACTACTACGGACGGCGGCCGTTCATCGTCGGCGGGATGATCCTGTTGATCCCGACGACGCTCGTCCAGGGGTTCATCTTCACGTCCGAACTCATGTTTGTCGCCCGCCTCGCACAGGGTATCGCGGGCGCGATGGTGTTCGCACCGTCGCTCGCGCTGGCGGGCGACCTCGCTGGCGAAGGGGAATCCGGCTCGAAGCTCTCGATTCTGACGATGGCCTTTGGCTACGGGATCGCCATCGGCCCGCTCTCCTCGGGCGCGCTGGTCGGCTACGGCTTCTACGTGCCGTTCGTCTTCGGCACCGTCCTCGCCGTCTTCGGTACGATTCTCGTCTACACCCAGATCGAGGAGACCCTCGAGACCACGCGGCCGGTCCCGGTCGTCGGGAACGATTGATACTGTCGGACAGAAGTCAACACGAAGTCGATCGCGAATTCGCGGCCGTTGAGCAACCCCGTGGGTTGCGATGCCCAGCAGAACGCATCCGTTCTGCGGACGTCGCCGTCGGAGACGGCCGCAGTAGAGCGACCGATCTTCACGTAGTTCTGTCCGACAGTATGACCGACCGAAACGCGAGCGCCAACCGGAGCCCGTACCCCTTTGGCATACGATACCGTACCGACTCGTATGACGACAGCCGACGAGTCGATCGAGCCCTTCGAACTGACGGTCGATCGGGACGCGATCGACGACCTTCGGACGCGTCTCGAGCGGGCGCGCTGGCCCGACCAACTGCCGGACGCAGGCTGGGCGTACGGAACCGAACGGGAGACGCTGCGGTCGCTCTGTGCGTACTGGCGCGAGGAGTACGACTGGTCCGCCTTCGAAGAGCGCTGCAACGAGTTCGACCAGTACACGACCGTGATCGACGGCCAGCGGATCCACTGCTATCACGTTCGGTCGCCCGAACCGTCGGCGACTCCGCTCCTGTTGAGCCACGGCTGGCCCGGCTCAGTCGCGGAGTTCTTCGACGTTCTCGGCCCGCTAACCGATCCGGCCGCTCACGGCGGCGACCCCGACGACGCGTTTCACGTCGTCGCGCCCTCGCTGCCGGGCTTTGGCTTCTCCGGACCGACCACCGAACAGGGTTGGGACGTTCCGCGGATGGCCGACGCCTTTGCGACGCTGATGGACCGCCTCGGCTACGATCGGTTCGTCGCGCAGGGCGGCGACTGGGGCGCACTGATCACGGCGCTGCTGGGTGCGAACTACCCCGACCGCGTCGACGCGATCCACACGAACATGCTCTTTCTGACGCCGTCGACGCTCGACGAGCCGATGGAACTGCTGGACGAGCGGGGACGGGCCGACTACGAGGCGACGAAGGCGTTTCGAGAGACCGGGACCGGCTACCACGAGATTCAGGCGACGAAACCCCAGACGGTCGCCTACGGACTCACCGACTCGCCGGTCGGACTCGCGGGCTGGCTCACGGAGAAGTTTCGCGCCTGGAGCGACTGCGACGGCGACCTCGAGTCCTCGTTCGACCGCGATCGGCTGCTCGACAACCTGAGCATCTACTGGCTGACGGGGACGATCGGCTCCTCGATGCGCGTCTACTACGAGACCGACATCGCGTCGGCGACGCCCGAGTCGGTCGACGTGCCGACGGGTCACGCGCGGTACCCTGCGGAGATCTACAAGACGCCGCGCGTCTGGGCCGAAGCGGTCTACGACGTCGTCCACTGGTCCGAGCTGCCCGCGGGCGGACACTTCGCGGCGATGGAAGTTCCCGATCTGTTCGTCGAAGACGTGCGGACGTTCGTCCGCGAGGTCGGTCCGTAGCTCCCATACCGACGTGTGAGCGTCGTATAGCGGCGGTTCGAGCCACCGAGCGCTCCGTCGGTGCGGGTCGCGCCGGGACGCAACGCAAAAGTAGCGGATGCGCATACGATTCGACGATGACGCTCTCGGAGGAGGCCACAGAACGACTGGCGGACGTGGTGGAGCTACAGCCGACGAAGAACTCGGAGCTACAGGAGCGATGGGACATGGAGGGCGGCAGCGAGGTCCACCAGTACCTCGAGAACGAACTGGGCGACTACTACTTTCGGGACGACAACAGCCTCATCCGCGCGACAGCGGAGGCAAATGACCTCGTCGACGTCGAACCAGGTATCGAGAGCGATCCGGACGCCGAGGGCGTCCCTTCGAAGATCCGGGTTCCGGAACTCCAGCGCCAGATCGTCGCGGTGCTGGCCGGTCCAGACGACGAGTCCGAGAGCGTGGTCTCGGTCCTGCACAGCCTCCGGGACGAGTTCGACGTCGATCCCGACTCCGAGGACGTCCGTTCGGGGCTACAGAGCCTCCGTCGCAAGGGCGTCGTCGAGGTCGAGTACCGCACCGTCCCCACGTTCCGACTGGCCGTCGAGCGCGATGAACTCGAGGTTTCGGTCGCTGACTGATTGGGCCTGTTCTTCCCAATCTTTTTATGTTCGCCGTTCAACACTCCGGTTGCATGCATCGAAATGCACGACTCAGCAACCGTGGGTCCGGTGTGGCCCACGGCTGGGTTCCGCGAAGATCGTAACGGCAGTACTGGTTCTATCCGAGTAGTCGATCGACTGATTGCAACACTTCACAGCGGCGAGTACGTCGCTCACAACGAAGGTGATCGCGGTGCGACGTAGCGAGGCGCTCCTGTTTACGAGCCGCGAGGCTGACGGACACGAAAACGAGACCGTCGCGAGGACGTTACGGGCCGGACTCGTCCGGCAGTTCGGCAGCGGCCTCTACGGCTTTACGCCCACCGGTCAGCGCGTCCGCGAGAACGTCGTCTCGCTCGTCCAGCGTGAGATGGACGCCATCGGCGGCCAGCAGATCGGGCTCCCTTCGCTGAACGACAGCGGCATCTGGCGACGGAGCGGCCGCTGGGAAAGCTTCGAGGGTGAGATGTTTACTTTCGAGAACCGCGATGGAAAGCGGCTGTGCCTGGCTCCCTCCCACGAGGAGGGCGTCGCACACCTCGTCAAGTCTGGCGTCCGCTCCTACGACGACCTGCCCCTCTTACTGTACCAGGTGGGATCAAAGTACCGCGACGACCACGCGCGAAACGGCCTCGTCCGGACGAAGGAGTTCACGATGAAAGACGCCTACAGCCTCCACACGAGCCACGACTCGCTGGCGGAGTATTACGAGCGTGTTCGGCGGGCTTACGTCCGGATCTTCGACGCGCTCGACCTCGAGTTTGCTATCACCTCCGCTGACAATAGCGTCATGGGTGGCTCGAGCTCCGAGGAATTCGTCGCGCTCGCCGACGAGGGAACGCTAGCGCTTCGCCTGTGTTCCGCGACCGACTGCCGGTTCGGCGTTACCGACGAGTCGCCCCACAGCGGGCTGTCGGCCGGCGACGCCTGTCCTGACTGTGGGAGTCGCCTCGAGGCCGGCGAGGGTATCGAGATCGCACACGTCTTCGAACTCGGGACGCGCTACTCCGAGCCCATGGGCTTGACCGTTGACACGGCCGGAGGCGGCGAACGCAACGTGGTGATGGGGAGCTACGGAATCGGCATCGAACGGCTCCTCCACGTCCTCGTCGAACAGCACGGCGACGCAGCGGGCTGTAACTGGCCCAACGCTGGCGCTGACATCGGAACCGTCGCTCCTTTCGACGTCTCGATTGTCCCCCTCGAGTACGACGGCGACCTTCGAGAGGTAGCCGATCAGTTGTACGAGACCCTCGGGGGCGACGTACTCCTGTTCGACGATCGGGATCAGACGATCGGCGAACGGTTCGCCGAGAGCGATCTCCTCGGCGTCCCCTGGAAGGTGATCCTCGGGAATCGGTTCCGGGAAACCGGCGACGTCGAACTCGAGTCGCGCGACGGCGACACACGGGACGTCAACCTCGAGGAGGTATCCGTCATCGTCGGATAGCTGGCAGACCGTTTGGATTACTGGCGGGAAACTCCCGTTCTGGCCATCATCGACTCGAGTCCTGTCCTGGCCGCCGGCGTCGTCGCCGATCCGCGAGCAGTTGCTGACACCGTTTTCCAGGGCCGCCTTCGATCGGCCACCCCCGGGTTCGCCAGACGGGCGGCTCCGGTTCGAACGCGGGACAGTTCCCGGAACACTCGGCGGCCGTCTGGCAGCGGCGCTTATCGGCACAGTGGGGTTGCAGTTGGACGCCGTCCTGTGCGCGCAACTGGAAGTGCCGGCAGTCTGGCCGCATGGTGTCGACGAACGAGCGCCAGCCGCGCTCGTAAGCTCGTTCGGCGATCGCAAGGCGTTTGTCGGCCTTTACCGCGGGATCGACGTACTCGAATCTCGCCGCCGAGCCGTCCCGCTGCCCGCCGTCGGGGCGCTCGAGGATTCGCGTCCCCGGTTCGTCGGCGCTGAGCGTCCGGGGGTACCACTCGACCTCTGCCGTGAGCGTCTCTGGCTCGAGCGTCAGAATGCCCGCTTCAACCGGGAGTCCCTCGAACAGCGCGGGTTCGACGGCGTCGCCGGTCTCGCGCGTGGCGACCCAGACCTCGTCGGCCAGTCCTATCGCGACGTCGTACTCGAGTTGTGAACTCAGTGCACGCGCGGCGCTGGCGTCGAGATCCGGTTTGTTTTCGATGGCGACGATTCGGTCGAGCCAGTCGGGATACGGCCACTTCCGGCGGATCTCGATGCGGTTCCCACTCTTTCGGGTCTCGAGAATATCGCGGCTGTCGGCCTCGTGAATCGCCTCGCGGACGTATCGCCACGGGTAGCCGGGATGGGGCAGACAGTCGCGGTAGTAGGTCCACTCCGCGGGGGCGTTGCTGACGACGTGGAGGAGGTTGCTGTCGAGTCGGTCCGAACCGAACCTCGCGCGCTCGCGGAGGCCTACGGGATCGCACTCGAGGACGATCGTATCCCAACGCCGGCGTTTCGTCCCGAGTTGGCGGGCGACGACGATTGCACGGTCGTCGCTCGCGGACTCGAGCGGCCAGGCGCGCTCGGCCCACCGGCAGGTCCGCAACTCGAAGCCGAACTCGGCAGTGTGACGAGCCACACCTGCCGTTCGGAGCGGAGAACGAAAAACGCTACTCGATCCGTTCGTGGTGTCGATCCCGACCGCGTCAATACTGCTCACCGACGACGAGGCTCGCGCTGCTGGACGACGGTCGCATCCGCGACCGCGTCTCCGGCGCGCTGATCGTCATCGCGCACGGAGCGCCAAAAGCGTCGCTGCGGGCCGGCGGCGGACGAGTCGAGCGACGAATCGGTACGGCCTACTCTTCGTCTTCCTCCTCCCACTCGTCGAGGAACTCGTGTGCGTCCTCTAAAATCTCCCGCGGGCCATCCTGGGTGACGGTGTTTACTGCCTGCTCGTAGTCGCGCCACTGGAGGTCGCGGTGTTCGTTCGAAAGTTCCGCGCTCGCCTCGAAGGACTTCGCGATAAAGAGGTGAACGGTCTTGTGGATCGTCGTGCCGTTCGCCTCGAAGACGTAGTTGTAGTCCTTCCGGAAGCCGTCGAGTAGCCGGAACTGGTCGATACCTGCCTCTTCCTTTATTTCGCGGATCGCCGTCTGTTGTAGCTCTTCATCTCCTTCGACACCGCCCTTGGGGAACTCCCAATCGCCTGGGCGGCTCTTGAGTAGAAGATACTCGCGCCGGCCCCGCGTATCGCGGAAGAGGATCGCGCCTGCGCTCGTAGCTTCGACTGCCATTAACTGGGCTAACAGGTGCGACGTTAAGAGAATATCGGACTGTTCGTCCGCGATAAAGGAATCTCAGCAGGTTTTTACGCGCCGACCGTCCACGTTTGGACGACTCCCCACATGACCTTCGTCACCCGTCTCACGCTCCAGAGCGGCGATCGAGCCGCGCTCGACGGCATCGTCGACGACATCAAAACCTCCGCCGAACGCAAGGGGGCCGCACTGAAAGGGCCACACTCCCACCCGCCGGAGAAACTGTCGGTCCCCCAGCGGTGTCGACTCCACGGCGACGACCACCGACGATTCGACTCGTGGGACTACACCGTCTTCACCCGCGAACTCGAGATCCACGGCCACGACAGCCTCGCGCGCAACATCGCCTCGCAGAACTTCCCAGATTCGGTCCACATCGAAGCCGAAGTCGAGCAGATCCACGGCGCGGGCCGCGGAAACTGATACGGTTTGCTGTACCGGTGGGACCGCAAGACGCTCGCGATCCCAGCTGAACTGACTTACAGCAGACAGTATGAGCCGTTCCCCTCGCAGTCGCCGCCGGTGGTCGGTAGCATTTTCAGCGCTCACGACGATGAGCGGGTATGAGCACGGACGATCTCGTTTCCCTTCGCCGAGACCTGCACCGCAAGCCCGAACCGGCCTGGTGTGAATTCTATACGACCGCACGAATCGTTACGGAACTCGAGAAGCGCGTCGACCTCGACGAACTCCACGTCGGTCCGGACGCCATCGCGGGCGACCATCGAATGGCCGTCCCGGACGATTCGGAACTGGCCGTCTGGCTCGAGCGCGCCCGCGAAGCGGGTGCCGACGAGGCCGTCCTCGAGCGACTCGAGGGCGGGCACACCGGGGCCGTCGCCGTCCTCGAGCGCGGCGAGGGGCCCACCGTCGGCCTCCGCGTCGACATCGACGCCCTCCCCCGGAGGGAGAGCGACGATCCGGACCACGCACCCGCCGCGGGAGGCTTCCGCTCCGAACACGAGGGCGCGATGCACGCCTGCGGCCACGACGCCCACGCGACGATCGGTATCGGTGTCCTCGAGCGAATCGCCGAAAGCAACTTTCAGGGCACGTTGAAGGTATTCTTCCAGCCCGCCGAGGAGGTCGTCGGCGGCGGGAAGTCGATGGCTGAGAGCGAGCACATCACGGACGTCGACTCGCTGCTCGCGATCCACATCGGCCTCGACCACCCGACCGGCGAAATCGTCGCCGGAATCGACGGCTTTCTCGCGGTCAAACACCTCGAGATCGAGTTTTCGGGCGAGTCGGCCCACGCGGGCGGCCACCCTGAACAGGGTCGCAACGCGGTGCAGGCGATGGCGACGGCCGTCCAGAACCTCTACGGCATCCCACGGCACAACGACGGCAAGACCCGAATCAATGCGGGCGTCGTCGAAGGCGGCAGCGCCGCCAACATCATTCCGGACGAGGCGCGCATCCTCGCCGAGGTCCGAGGCGAGACGACCGAACTCATGAACTACATGGACCGGAAGGCCCGCCACATCGTCCGGAACGCCGCGAACATGCACGGCTGCGACGTCGAGTTTTCGACGGGTGCCGAAGCACCGAGCGCGACGAGCGACCAGGAACTCGTCGATATCGTCGCCGACGTCGCGGGCCGGACCGAGGGAGTTTCGAGCGTCCTCGAGCGCGACGAACTCGGCGGCAGCGAGGACGCGACGTTCCTGATGCAGGCCGTCCAGGACAACGGCGGCAACGCCTGCTACGTCGGCATCGGCACGGACCACCCCGGCGGCCACCACAGCGCGACGTTCGACGTGGACGAAGAGAGCCTCCAGCACGGCGTCGACGTGCTTACCGGCGCAGTTGAGCAGATCAGCCGCGACTGATAGCCGTAGGCTGGACTACCCTGCTACCCAGGCTGGTCTCATACCGCCGGCATCGAGACATGCAAACGCTTTTCTATACCACATATAAGTGTTGAAACAACTGGCAGGAACAGCCCTGTGCGGTTTGTCAATGACGAGGACAAGCGAGACACTCCAGCGGACTCGAGTACGAGTGGGTCTCTGGCTACGGATAGTAGCCGCCGGTTCGATCGCCACACTCGGGTTCGTCTGCTTGTTTCTCATCGAGGTCGCAGCCATCACGCTGATGTCGATGTTCATGCTTGTGCTGGCCCCGTTTGCAGTTGCCATGTTGCTGCTTTTCATCGGGCTCTGGGTGTTCACTGCGGGACTCTACCGCCGGCTGATGCCGACCTCGCTGGTCGTTGGTCGAATTTCGAACAAGTGGTTGGGCGAGCTCGAGCAGGTCGCACACCAGGTCACAAACCCCAGGGACGGCCTCGAGAGGCGGCCGATCGCACTCATGCTGTCCGCGCTCGTCGTCTGGATCGTCGGAGTCGCAATCGTCGAATCCATCACGCTGATCTCGAGGTTTGACGCACTCCTCGTGGTCAGCACGGTCATCGGTGTCGGCAGCGCGACATACTACACGGGCAAAACGATCACCGAAGAACGTGGCCGCGGGGGAGTCGTCGAAGCGCAACTCGTAGACGATATCGACGTCCTCGAGACTACTGCGGCTGCTACCGAGAAACTAGCCGGTGGGGCCGAATACAGTCTCGAGGAGCTTCAGGCGCGCGTCGATCGCCTCGCGGCGCAGGCGGGTGCCCCCGCACCGACCGTTCGGCTCGGCCGCGAACGAGTGCCGTTCGCGGCGACGGTCGGCTTCCGACCGGGCACCTCGACCATCATCGTCTCGGTCGGCCTCTGTACCGCGCTCTCGACCCGCGAACTCGAGGCCGTGCTCGCACACGAACTCGCCCACGCTGTCAATCGGGATGCGGCGGTTCTGACCGCGCTGGCCCTGCCCAACGCGAAGTTCGAGACGATGCTCGAGACGGCACTCGCGGACCCACACGACGACTCAGCAACCCCGATACAGGCCCATCCGATGCTCTTGCTGGTTGCGCTTCCGATCGTCGCGTTCACGCGAGCGTCGGTGATTCTTGTCACCAGATACCGCGAGTACGTCGCCGACCGTGGTGCTGTCGCACTCACGGGCGACCCGGCGGCGCTCGCGAGCGCCCTCGAGACATTGGACCAGGAATTCACTCGTCGTCCCTCACGTGACCTCCGTACTCATCACTCGACAGCGGCCTTTTCTATCGTCCCGCCGCCGTGGGAGGAACACCGGTTTTTCGACCGCTCGAGGCGGTTCGTGGCTCGGCGGCTGCTCGGAACGCATCCACCCACAAAAAAGCGGATCGAACGGCTGCGATTCGAGACGCCGGATTCGGCGGCGACCGGCGATCAGTAGCCGTCGTCTTCGTCGCCGTCGTAGTCGTCGTCTTCGTCGCCGTCGTAGTCGTCGTCCATGTCGTCGTGCTCGTAATCGACGACGACCTCGAGGTCGAAGGGTTCGTCAGCGGGGGCCGCGTCGGGCTCGAGGTAGCCGACCGCGAACGCGGAGTAGACGGTTCCGGCTTCGGGTTCGACATCGAACGTCGCGACGACGTCGCCGTCGTTGTCCTCGGTCGCGGGGCGGACCTCGAGTGTGTACGCGTCGGGGGCGACCTCGACGGCCGCAGCGTCGCCGAAGGCGGCGTCCTCGACCAGCACCGTCTCGCCGTCACCCACCGTTACGTCGACGGCCGGAGCGTCGGGCGAGGCATGGACGAGTCGGACCCGTGCGTCCTCGCCGGGATCGCTCAGGTCGTCCTCGAGGACGACCGGCTCGAAGGGCTGGTTCTCCTCGGCCAGTTCGCCGAGGGCGGCGATCGTGTAGTCGCCGTCGCCGACCTCGACTTCGTCGTCGAAGACGACGGTGTCGGCGTCGCCCGCGGCCGTGATCATCACGTCGTACGTCTCGGGCGGGAGCTCGAGATAGTCGCTAACCGCGCGGTAGGGCACGTCCTCGAGGGTGGGTTCGCCGTCGACCCAGACGTCGACGTTCGGCGCGTCGGGCGAGAGGTGGGCGACGCGGACGCCGGCGTCGTGGTCGTCCATCTCGTCGTCGTGTTCGTCGTCGCTGTGCTCGTCATCGTCGTGTCCGTCGTCGGCGTGATCGTCCGCGTCGTCGTTCGCTGCGTCGTCGTCGCCACCTAAGCAACCCGCAACTGCGATGACCCCGGTTGTGCCGATCAGTGACAGTGCACGTCGGCGCGTGTGGTTTTCTACCATCACCACTACATAACCTGTCGACACGAATAGCCAAGACTCCTAACTAAGTAGGTTTTTGGCCAAATCATATTTAAGTCATTAGATGGTTAAGATCGGCAAAAGTTAACTACGTCAACCAGGGAGATGCACAGTTGTTCGAGTTTTGCTGGCCGGGAGCGGGCTCCGAGCACCGCGAGGAGTCCGCGACCCTACGGAAGAGCGTGCTCTTCGGAGCGGCGAGGGACCAGAGGTCCCTCGAGCAGTCGGCGCTTCGCGCCGACTGCAAGCGATTCCGTCGGGATCGCCCAGTCCAAAAGAGCGCGAGGCGCTCTTTTGAAGATCTCACCGAGGGACATCGCGCTGTGGGGCAGCTATGCTGCCGTCAGCGCGACAGACCGTGGTTCGAAAGACGCCTCCGGCGTCTTTCGTCATCAAGCGAGATCTTCGGTCTCGCGGACCTCGCAAATCTTCGATTCGCTCAGTCACGAGAGGCCGAAGCTCTCTCGAACGACAGAGTAAAATTTCGGTGTTAGTACTTCGGCTCCGCCCCGGTCGTCTCGTAGACGTTTTCCATCAACTCGTCGCGTCGGTCCTGCCACCCCGCGAGTCCCTCCGGACTGGTCGGGTACTGCTCGTAGTGGGCCAGCAGGTCGTCGGCACAGCGCTTGGTCTGGTAGAGATTCCAGATAGTCCCCCAGTGACCGCGGCTCTTGATCAGGGACTCGAGTTTGAGCTTCAGGCCGATATCCGTACTCCCCGAGTAGAGCGCCTCGGCGAGTTTGTCGCCGGGCATCGCTGCGAGCAGCCCCATCAGGTCGTCGACGTCGATAGCCGTCGAGAGGATATTGTAGACATCTAAGGCGGCGTAGCGCGCCCCGAAATGCTCCATGACGCGCTCGTTGTACTCCCAGAAGGTCGCCTCGCTGAAGTCGCCGGTCTCGAGTGCTTCGATCGCCTGATCGGCGGCGTACTTGCCGCCGTAGGCTGCGCCGGCGATGCCGCCGCCGGTGGTGGGGTTGACGTGACCCGCGGCGTCGCCGACGGCCATGTAGCCGGGGTGGACGGCCGAGTCGTAGGGCCGGCGGGTGGGGAGGGCGGCACCGAGTTTGTCCTCGACTTCTGCGCCCTCGAACTCCGCGCGGTTCTCGAGGTCCTTCTTGAGGTCCGCGACGAGCTTCATGGGTTCCTCGGTCATCTGGAAGCCCAGCCCGGCATTGATCTCGGTGTCGGTGCGCGGGAAGTACCAGAGGTAGCCCGCGGCGCGCTCGGTCGGTTTGAACACGAGGGCGTCGTCCCACTCGACGGGCTCTTCCACGTGGACGATCTCGCGGTAGGCCGAGCAAAAGTGCGAGTAGTTGACGTTGGTATCGAAGGTCGAATCCGAGAAGTCGACGTTGTCCTGCAACACCGACAGCGACCCGGCCGCGTCGATGACGATGTCGGCTTCGTACGTCATCGGGTCGCCCTTGCGGATCGTGTCGACGCCCGTCACGCGGCCGTCGTCGGCCTGTCTAACGTTCGTAACCACGGTGTCGTACTGGAACTCGACCCCGGTGTCCTCGGCACCCTCGATGATGCGTCGGCCGTACTCCCAGCGGTCGATGACCGCCAGTTCGCCGGGGACGGGAATCTCGAGGACGGTGTCCTCCTGGGGAATCTCGAAGCGTCCGTGGTCGACGCCCGTATTGGTGAAGGCCGGCTCGAGTTTCGACTTCGGGATCGCCTCGGGGAACGCGTCCGCACCCTTCAGTGCGTCCCCGCAGGCGATGTGGCCCGCCTCTGTCTCCGTCTTGCGCTCGAGAACGACGGCGTCGTAGCCTTCGCGTGCGACGGTCGCTGCGGCGTAACATCCTGCAGTCCCGGCACCGACGACGACCACGTCCGGGCTGCGAGTTTCGGACGTGGCGGTGGTGGCGGACTGCTCCTGCGTGCTCATACCCACACTGTCCGACCACGGGAAGAAAACGTTTTATGTGTGATTTGTCGCTCTCGGAGAGCCAGATGGAGGTGGCCGTGAATCCGTCCACTGGTATCGACACGCGCGGGCGGCGTTCGTCCGGCCGAACAGGTTTCGATCGGCGATTTTCGTTGTGCCGGATACGACAGATAGTCGATAAAGAGTTTTAGTGGGGTCGTTCGTAGCTGCCTGTATGACAGAGTACGCGATCGAGTTCGTCGGAACCGGCGAGACGATCACCTGCACGGACAAGGAGACCATCCTCAGTCGCTGTCTCGAGGAGGGTATCGCTCAGGAGTACTCCTGCCGCGTCGGGATGTGTCTGGCCTGTTCGGCCGAGATTCTCGAGGGCGAGGTCACCCAGCCTGCGGCTCGAGGCCTGACGGAGGAGGAAGCGGAAAACTACGCACTGACCTGTATGGCCCGCCCGCAGTCGGACCTGAAACTCGATCGCGGGAAGTACCCGCCGAGCATCGAGGGGGATCTCGAGAGCAGCGCCACGGGTGACACAGCCGCTGCGGACGATTAACGCGACGTCCGCTACGGGACATCATTTCTCATCCGATCGGAGCGCTATGAAGTTTCCCACTACCGAGTGGCGGAACCCGTCTCGCGTCAACAGCCGGGAATCGGAGTTCAAGGCGTACTCTCCCAGAAAAGTGTGGGTCGATGGAATTTTGAAACCCTACTGCATCAGGACCGGGGTTCAACCATGTCCGCGACGCTGAACTGCACGCTCGAATCGATATCTACAGCCGGGTTCGATCCAGGCGTTGTCGGCAGTGCTCGAGCCTTCCCATTACGCCCGACCAGTTTTTGGCTAGCTTTTTACTACACAAGAATTATACATTTTTACTCGAGCCAACTCGTATATGTCTGACAAAAATACTGATGGGGTCGAATCAGTGGCTACCACGGAATCACCACTTGACCGTCGGACGCTATTAAAAGGTATAAGCGGGAGTACAGTTGCATTCGGCGCCAGTATCGGTACTTCCACTGTTTCGGCAGCCCAGAACGACGAGCCACCAGTCACCGAGGTCGACAATGGGCAGGCGAGGAAGGCGATCGGTCGTGCGAGGCGATCGGATGCATTCAAGGAGCTCAAATCGTATCTTCGTGACGCGTACGATCTCATCGTCCCATCTCGGGATGCAAGAGTGTTCGAGGCTGAAGGGCCCGAGGGAACGGCGTACGAGGTCGTCTCGTTTTACCCGAAGCGTCGAGGTCAGGGATCGAACGAGAATACGCAGTACAGTCTCGCTGTGACGCTCCGTGGCTCGAGTGTTGTCTCCAATAAAGCAACAATCGTTTCGTTCGATGACGGCGATATCCCTACCGACGCTACCTCAATCAGCGTCCGCGAGGGCGATATCGAAGAGTCGGAGGAATCAGTCGAAATAAACGATCCGGAAGACCCAGAGACATCAGCCGGCCATGAAACGACAGGTGCGGAAACGGCGTCCGTAACGGTGCAATCGACGAGTTGTAACCTCTGTCGAACGATCTTCGATCTGGCTTGCGTCGTAGGTTGTGGAGTTGGCGCTGCAGCACTCTGCTTACTGGCTGGTGTGACGACGTTCGGCACCGGATTCATCGTGTGTGCAGGGGTCACTGCAGCCGTCTGCTATTTCATCCAACGGTTCGGTTGCACGCCCCCTTCCAGAACCGCCTGCACGGAGATGAGCTACTGTTAGTACCTACCAACACAATATACACAACAATATGTTCGAAAATTCATCCGACAGTTTGGCCGTTCAATCCTCGATCCTTTTCGGAGTCGTTTTCCTCGTCTTCTTCGGGCTGTCCGTTCTATTCGGCGATTCGATACGTCGAGGTGCACTCTACGGGTTCGTGATCGCGGCTGCCTTCGCCGGCGCGGCAATGATCCTCCTGTCCCGATAGTTCGTCACCCACGACTCCGGTTCGTACGAGCACACGAGAATCTGGGACCGATCACGCCACGCGGTTCTTCAGCGACTCGCCCGCCTGGAACCGGCGGACGTTCTCGCGGACCAGTTCGGCGATATCGAGGTGGTAGCGGTTCGTCGCCGAGCCGCGGTGTGGCGTCACGATGACGTTCTCGAGGTCCCAGAGCGGTGACGACGGCGGCAGTGGCTCCGTCTCGAAGACGTCCAGTGCGGCGCCGGCGATCGCGTCCGTTTCCAGCGCTTCGACCAGCGCCGCCTCGTCGACGAGCGGCCCGCGGGCGACGTTGATCAGGTAGGCGTCCGTCCGCATCGCGTCCAAAATCCGCTCATCGATCATCCCCTCGGTTTCCGGCGTGTGCGGGGCCGCGAGCGCGACGAATCGGGCGTCGGCGACAGCGTCCTCGAGCGCGGGCGGGTCGTAGATCCGCGAAACCGATGGCACGGACCCCTCGGAGCGACGGACGCCGACGACCTCCATGCCGAGGGCGTCGGCTCGCTCCGCGATAGCAGTGCCGATCGTTCCGAGACCGACGACGCAGAGCCGTTCGTCCGAGAGCGTAAACGGGCGCTCGTAGGCCGGGTCGTGCCACTCTCGTTCTCCCTGGTGATCGCGGTACACGTGCAGCAGTCGCGCCAGCGACAGCATGTAGCCGACGGCGAGTTCCCCGACGGTCTCGCCGTGGATCCCGGAGCTGTTGGTGAGCGGTACCCCGGCGCCCTCGTAGGCGTCGGTGTCGAACGCGTCGTATCCCGCGCGGATGCAGTGGACCCAGCCCGCCTCGAGAAATTCCGGGCGCGGTTCGAACGAGGCGACCGCGTCCGTCGAGGCGTAGGACGCCTCGTCCCCGACGAGTTCGACCCGAACGTCGAGGCCGTCGAACGCGTCGACGAACGCCGCCTTCGGGATCTTCGTCCCGACCGATTCGTGCAGACACAGCCGCTCGAGTGGTGCCATCTATCTCGACTGACTGGCGTCGCGTGCAAGAACGTTTTCGGGAGCCGTTCGCCGTCCCACCCGCTGTGCGTATAAAAATACTCGCCGAATTGATCGTCCCCTCGAGTGACGAAAATGGACTCCTCCCGGTCTGCTCCCGTTTGCGAGCGGTGACTGCCGACTGAACTCAGTCGACGAAGTCGATGTCTTCGCCCTGTGCGGGCGCTTCGGGCTGGACGGCCTCGCCGTCGGGCTTGCCGTAGATCTGTGGCGACTCGACGCCGGTGACGACGATCATCGTCCGCATGCTGCCCTCGAGGCTCTCGTCGATCGAGGTCCCCCAGATGATGCGCGCGTCGGGGTCGATCCGGTCGTAGATCTCCTCGACGACGCCTTCGGCTTCCTCGATGGCCATATCGTTACCACCGGTGACGTTAACCAGCGCGGAGCTCGCCCCCGAGATGTCGACGTCGAGCAGCGGCGAGCGCAGGGCTGTCTTGACCGAGTCTTCGGCTTTCGCTTCGGAGTCCGATTCACCGAGTCCGATCATCGCGACGCCGCCGCGCTCCATGACGGTGCGAACGTCGGCGAAGTCCAGGTTGACGAGGCCGGGTTTCGTGATGAGTTCCGTGATGCCCTTGACCGAGCGCATCAGCACCTCGTCGCTCACCTTGAACGCCTGTCGGACGGGCAGTTTGCCCACGGAGTCCAGCAAGCGGTCGTTCGGGACGACGATGACGGTGTCGGAAACGTCGCGCAGACGCTCGAGGCCGGCTTCCGCGTTCGTGCGCCGAACTTCACCTTCCGCGGTAAACGGCGTCGTGACGATCGAAATCGTCAGCGCGCCGGCCTCGCGGGCGGCTTTGGCGACGACCGGGGCGGAACCGGTTCCGGTGCCGCCGCCCAGACCCGCCGTGACGAAGACCATGTCGGAGCCGTCGATAGCGTCGTAGATGTCCTGCTGGCTCTCGAGGGCGGCCTCTTCACCGACCTGTGGGAGCGAGCCAGCGCCGCGGCCGCTGGTCTTCTGTTTCCCCATCAGGATTTTTGTGTCGGCCTCGATTTCGACGAGGTGTTGGACGTCGGTGTTCGCGGCGACGAGTTTCGCGCCGTGGATCCCTTCCTCGTGCATTCGATTGATCGTGTTTCCGCCGGCACCGCCACAGCCGACGACGGTAATATCGGTCTGGAGGTCCTGCAGTACGTCCTCCAGTTCGTCGTCGGTCATGGTTCCGGTCGGGTTCGATTCGTCTCCGGTCGGCGACTGCCCGTCCTGCGGTGGGGCATCGTCGGGGGCGCCTCCCGACTCCCCGTCTTCAGCCTCGTCGATGGCGTCGTCGATGATGGAGTCCATTCTTGACCCAGTCTAGAAGATGGAGCATAATTACCTTTCCCCTACACGTCAGACGGATGTCTGACACGGTACGGAGCGATTACTACGCGTCTACTGACGGTTCAAATGCCGATACCGGACCCGATATACGGCCATTACCGCTCGTTTCGGTCCGGTTGTATCTGAAAATGATCAGTCTGTCGCGCACGAACTCTCTCGGGATTGATGGGTTCGCCGTCGACGGTGACCGACTCGCCGCTCGCGAGCGCGCCGAACTTCGGTCCCTCCGGAACGCCGGCCTCGAGCGCCAGCGCCGGGTCGAAGGCGCTCCGCTCGGCGATCACGGCGTCGTCATCGCGGGTCACCGAGTCGTACTTCGCCTCGAGGACGGTCGCCAGTTCCGCAACGATCGTCTCGCGCGCGCCCCCCGAATCGAGGGTCGAGTCGTCGGCCGAATCGTCACTGCCGGCCTCTGGTATCGCGACTCGAGCGCCGACCCGACTACCGCCGTTTTCGGTCGTGAAGGCGACGGCGTTTGTCTCGACGATCTCCCGCACGCGATCGGGGTCGATCCCCTCCGCGGCGTCGACCAGGTCGGACGGGAGGTCGACGACGTCGAACGCGGCGTCCCGGCGATCACCGAACCGGATTCCGTCCTCGACGCTCCCGAGCGCGGACTCGACGTCGCCGACCAGGTCGAGCGAGCGGTCGCCGACCTCGCGCAACCAGGTCTCGGTCACGAGTCGGCAGTCCAGCTCCGCGAGCGTCTCCTCGAGCACCGGCCACTCGCCGTCGATCACGGCGATGTCGGTCCCGCTGGCATCGAACGCCGCCTCGAGGACGTCTCGGTGGGCGCTCGGATGGCCCATCGCCTCGAGCGCCCAGTCGGCGGCGACGTGGCCCACAGCCCACGGCGTCTCGCGGACGATGCGCTCGAATCGCGGGACGTAGTGGTTTCCGCCGAAGCCGACAAGCTGCCTACTCCGGTGCGGTTCGACCCCCCGAAGCCCGAGGATTGCGCGAGCGACGGCGGCCGCGCCCTCGGGGTCGTCCCACTGCTCGTCGTCGCTGCCGAGTTCGGCGAATAGCGACGGACAGCCGACGTCGGTGGGGCCGTGGTGGGTACACTCCAGCCCGACGTCGTAGCCATCCGGTGCGTGTTCGTCGAACGCCTCGAGCAACCGGGCGAGCGCGTTCGGTGGTGTCTCGGCGACGGCGTCGTCCTCGCCGCCGAACTCGGCCGGGCCGAAGTTTCCCGTGACGTGGCCCGTCAACAACGGCCCCGTGTCGCCGGAGTGACGCGAGGCGAAGACGAGCAGATCGGGGTCGCAGTCGAAGGCGTCGGCGGGGCGCTCGAGCTCGAGGTGGAGGGCCTCGAAGGAGCGAAGTTCGACGCCGTCGAGTCGGTAGACTGTCCCACCTCCTTCGGCGGCGGGCCGTGAGTTGTCGGGCACGGTTTCCCAGTCGGCGAGTTCGCGGAGTTGGTCGCAGATGTGGACCGACGCGCGATCAGCCCGACTCTCGACGATAGCGAGATCGGTCATACTCGCACACGCGAACTGGGGACCGGTAACGTCGTCGGTTTCGGATAGTTGTTCGCCGGGTGTCAGCGTCGCTACCGCCGCTATGGCATAAAGCCGTGGCGATGGCTACCATCGGTTTTTCCCGTTCGGGAATAGTCGTTAGTAACCTGCATAATCATTGCTGATAATCGTCGCCCCTCCCATCGCGTTCAACTACCTATGACTGATTACCCGTCGAAGTGTGACGACTCAGCGACCGATTCCTCGCCGGAGAGTGACGAATCGACAAGCGAGTCACTGTCAGAGACCGGTGACAGCCTGGACGACGCCGACCCGACGGGAGACGCCGAGTTTCCGAACGGAATCAATCTCGACGTTCGCCAGCTGACCGACTTTGTCAGTGACCATGCCGTCTGGTTGCTCGACGCCGACGGTCGCGTCGCCACGTGGAACGAACGGGCGGCGGCGCTGACGGGACACGAGGAGAGTGAAATCGTCGGAACACAGTATCGGGTCTTTTTCCCGCCGGAGAGTCGCGAAACCGGACGGCCGGAGCAACTCCTCGAGCGGGCTCGTACCGAGGGACGGGTCGAAGACGACGGCTGGCGGCTCCGGAGCGACGGGGACCGGCTCTGGGTCCGCGAGGTGATCGCATCGATTCGAGGTGGTGAAACGGATACGGCGTCCGACCGAGAGGTGCCGTCAGCCGGGCGCGTCGGGGAGGCGAGTGGCGAACTGCTGGGTTACGCGATACTCGTCCACGATCGGACGGCGGCGTACGAACGGGAGCGGGAGCTTCGGGAAGAGCAGGCGTTCACGGAGAGCGTCTTCGAAGCACAGCCCGACATCGTCTACGCGTTCGACGCCGACGGGAACTACATCGAGTGGAACGATCGAGTACCGGAGGTAACGGGATACACCGACGCGGAACTGGCCGAGATGGGACCTCTCGAGTTCGTGGCACCGGAGCACCGCGAGCGGATCGCCGCCGCCATCACGCGCGTTCTCGAGGAGGACACCCACGTCACCGCCGAAGCAGATCTTCTCACGGAAGATGGCACCCGAATCCCCTACGAGTTCAACAGCGCGCGGATCACCGACGAAACCGGAACCGTCCTCGGCTTTACCGGTATCGGCCGGGACGTGAGCGACCGCAAGGCTCGCGAACGAGAACTGCGCGAAGAGAAAGCGCTCACGGAGAGCGTCTTCGAGGCCCAGCCGGACCTCCTCTACGCCTACGACACCGACCGCGATCTGATTCACTGGAACGACCAGTTCGAACAGCTCACCGGCTACGACACCGACAAACTCGAGGGGATGAACCCGCTCGAGTTTATCGCGCCGCCGGACCGAGAGCACATCGAGCGGGCGATCGAACGGATCATGGAAGACGGCGAGCGCGTCACCGCCGAGGGTCGCGTGCTGACGAAGGACGGAACGACCGTTCCGTACGAGTTCAACAGCGCGCGGATCACCGACGAAACGGGGACCGTCCTCGGTTTTACCGGCGTCGGTCGGGACATCACCGACCGAAAGATCCGGGAGCGCGAACTCGAGCGCCTCGAGCGACTCAACGCGACGATTCGAACGATCGACGAGACGATGGTCGCGGCGGAGACCCGTGACGAAATCGAGTCGGCGATCGTCGAGGCGTTCGCCGCCGCCGACGCCTACCGGTTCGCCATCATCGGCCGGGTCGACGCCGGCGTGGCGCTCGATCGGCTTCGGTGGGAGCCACAGGCGTGGGCCGGAATTGATGCGGACGGCGTCGAGAACGTCCGCTCGTCGTTCGTCGAGCCGGCCAACTATCCGGACGAATCGCCGTTCGAGACGGGAGCCGTCCAGTGCTATCGACACCTTCGCGAGAGCGATGTCGACGAGCGGCGAGCCGACGCGCGAGATCGCGATTACGGTTCGGTGGCCGTCGTCCCGATCGACGCGAGCGGGCGCGCGTACGACCTACTCGTCGTTGCGGCCCGCGAATCGGCCGCGTTCGCCGACCGCGAGCGGGAAGTCCTCCAGGAGTTCGGCGGCACGATCGGGCACGCGATCAACGCGATGGCCGTCCGTCGACTCCTCTATTTAGATACTGTCGTCGAACTCGAATTCGAGTCGACCGACCGGCAGGACGTCTGCATCGACCTCTCGGCCCGAACCGGCTGTCGCCTCTCCCTCGAGCACGTCTTGCCGCTGACCGACGAGCGGTACGTCTACTACGTCACGGTCGGCGACACCGATCCGGAACGGATCCGCTCGGTCGCCGGCGATCACGGATCGATCAGCGAGGTCCGACGTATCGACACCAGCCGCGACGACAGCCACTGGGAGTTCGTCGTTCAGGGTCCGACGGTCACCGGCCTGCTTGCGGATTACGGCGCTCGAATACGGTCGGAAGTCGTCGACGACGGCGTT
The DNA here is from genome assembly GCF_000383975.1 of Natronorubrum tibetense GA33. Classification (NCBI taxonomy): domain Archaea; kingdom Methanobacteriati; phylum Methanobacteriota; class Halobacteria; order Halobacteriales; family Natrialbaceae; genus Natronorubrum; species Natronorubrum tibetense. Next base: position 497,030 of record NZ_KB913017.1, read on the forward strand.
GCGAGTTGCGTCGTCCAGGTCAGTCCGGACGTCGAGGTTCGCGACGTTGTCGAGGCGGTGACGTCGGCCTACCCCGAGATGCGACTCGTCTCGAAACGCACGGACGAGCAGTCGATCGAGCCCCGCAGCGACTTCCGCCAACGGCTCGAGGACGAGTTGACGACGAAACAGCGAACCGCGCTCGAGGCGGCCTACTACGGCGGCTACTTCGAGTGGCCGACGCGAAACAGCGACGCGAGCGAGATCGCCGACCGACTCGGTATCGCTCGCCAGACGTTCCACCAGCATCTCCGGGTCGCACAGGAGAAACTCCTCACGGCGTACCTCGAGGACGGCGAGACGGGCGACGACTAACCGTCACGATTCTCTAGCTATATCTCCCGGTCATACCAGAGCACGCTGGTACACTCCTTTCCCGCACTCATCGTTTCTATCCGGCAATGAATTTGGACCTCGCTACCGAGCAGACGACTACTGCGTTCGACGTTCTCGCCGATTCCGGCCGCCGACGTGTGCTTTCGACGCTTCTCGAACAGGACGAACCGCTCTCTCTGGAGACGCTCGCGACCGACGTCGCGGTCCGGGAGCACGGGTCTCCGGTCGTCACCGAAGCCCAGTCCCGGACGGTACACATCGAACTCGTCCACAATCACGTCCCGCGACTGCTCGACCTCGGTGTCCTTCGGGAGGTCGGCGACGACGAGACACGCCGCATCGCCCTCGCGGACCATCCGCTTCTCGAGGCCGAATGGGTCAGCCGTCTCCTCGAAACCTCGACCGACGGACCGGAATACGACGAAGGGACGCTGAGTCGGACGCTCGATGCGTTCCAACCCGCACGTCGTCGAATCGCCTGTGCCGTACTCTCGAGACACGACGAGTCGCTTCCGGTCGCCGACCTGGCTGCGATGCTCGTCGCTCGGGAGGAAGACACCCGACTCGTCGACGTCAGCGAGACGGACTGGAGTCCCGTCGAGACGACGCTCACACACAATCACCTGCCAGCCCTCGACGACGTCGGCCTCGTCGAGTACGACGCCTCGAGTGAGACCGTCGCGCTCGCGACCGACGCCCCGCAGTGGCGAGCGAACTGGCTGGCCGCGAGTCCGCTCGGGGAGATCACCGCGAGACTCGAGCCGGCCCGGAAACAGTTCGCCGACGGCTCGATCGGGGCCGAATTCGATCCCGCGTCCGCGCTCGGTTCGTCGGCCTCGGGTGCGTGCTGGACGATCGAGGGGCGAGCGAACGTCGTGAGCCGAGCCCACGACATCGCCGACAGCGCCGAGGAGGAACTGTTCGTGACGGTGCCGGACGCGGGGATGATCCAGAACGGCTGTCTCGAGCGCTGGCGGGCCGCCGCCGAGCGCGGCGTCAACGTCTACATCGGGTCGCGGTCACAGGAGGTCCGAGACGCCGTTCGCTCCGCCGTGCCGCAGGCGACCGTCTGTGAGCCGCAGTTCGACTGGCTGAACTATCCCGTCGACGGCGTCCACCACGGGCGAGTCGTGTTCGCCGACCGCGAACGAGTGCTGCTCGTAACGATCGACGACTCGGCTGCGACCGACAACCCGCACGTGACCGGGATCACCGGCGACGGGTCCGAGAACGCCCTTGCGATGCTCGTTCGCGAACACGTCGGGCCGCGACTGGACCGACTCGAGTCCCGATGTGCCGCCGGCGACTGGAGCGAGGAGGCGACGCCGTTTCCGCTGTGAGCTCATTTTACGAGCAGTAGCGTCCGTCGCGACGGCCGATTCACCGAAACCACCAGTGCTTAACGGATGCCACCCACAGGTTGCGATATGATTCGAGGTGTGAGCTATGGTCAGCAGTGAAGGACTCGGTCGACTCGCGATTGTCGTGCTCGGCGCAGCAGTGTTCGCCGCCCTCGGCGTCGCCTTGTTCGTCGTCGCGCCGGCGAACATGACGGACCTCGTGGGCATCGTGCTCGCGCTCGTGGTCGTACTCGTCGGGCTCCGCATCGCGGGGAACATCGCGAATTCGGTGTTCCCGGGCTACGACGTCGCCGAGGTCGCGGTCGAGGGACCGATCACCCGCGACGGCGGCGGGGGACGATTTCCCTCGAGTCCGGGCTCGACTCCGGCCGACGATATAGTCGACCAGATCGACCGCGCCGACGAGGACGAGAGCGTCGACGCCTTACTCTTGAAACTCAACACGCCGGGCGGCGAGGTCGTCCCGAGCGACGACATCCGGCTCGCGGCCGAACGCTTCGACGGCCCGACGGTCGCGTACACGACGGACGTCTGTGCCAGCGGCGGCTACTGGATCGCCAGCGGCTGTGACGAACTCTGGGCTCGAGACGGCAGCATCGTCGGCTCCATCGGCGTCATCGGCTCCCGGGTGAACGCGAGCGACCTCGCGGAGAAGGTCGGACTCTCCTACGAGCGGTTTGCGGCGGGTGAGTTCAAGGACGCCGGAACGCCACTGAAAGACCTCGAGGAAAAGGAACGCGACTACCTGCAGGGACTGATCGACGACTACTACGAGACGTTCGTCGAGCGGGTCAGCGACGGCCGCGACCTTGACAGCGAGTTCGTCCGGGACACGGAGGCTCGCATCTATCTCGGCGAGGAGGCCTACGAGATGGACCTGGTCGACCACCTCGGGACGCGCCGAGAGATCGAGACCGAACTGGCCGACCGGCTGGATCGAGACGAAGTCTCCGTCGAGGAGTTCGAACCCGACCGTCCGCTGATGGCCCGCGTCGGCACCGGTGCCCAGCAGATCGCCTACGCCTTTGGAGCCGGTATCTCCGGGCTCGCCGGGGACCGCGAGTTCCGACTGCGGACCTGAGTCGACGCAGGCCGAACGCCGTCCGCCAACAATTCGAACGAGTAAGTGGTTTTATCGTCACACAGCATGGAACAGCAACCGTGACAACGCTGGTCGTCTGTCTCGACCGGACCGACGACGTGGGACGCAAGACCGGTCTTCGGTCGCCCGTCGTCGGCTGGGAGGCAGTCCGCGCGCTCGTGACCGACGTCGGACTCGCGGATCCGGAGGATTCGGGAGTCAACTCCCTGCTCGAGACGTTGCGCGTCGCCCAGGATCTCCGCGACGAGAACGAAGAGGTCGTCGTCGCGGTCGTCTCGGGGGACCGAGAGTCGATGGTCTCGGCGGACCGAGCCGTCGCAAAGCAGATCGACGAACTCGTGGCCACGTACGATCCGGACTCCGCAGTCGTCGTCATCGACAGCGCGGAGGACGAGCGACTGGTGCCGATCGTCGAGAGCCGCGTCCAGGTCGACTCGGTCGACCGCGTCGTGGTTCGACAGGCGCGGGACATCGAGTCGACCTACTACCTGCTCAAGCAGTTCCTCGCCGACGAGGAACTGCGCCAGACCGTGCTCGTGCCGATCGGGCTGACGTTTCTGGTCTTCCCGATGCTCGCGACGTTCCTCGGGCCCGCACAGGGAGCGGCCGCCATCACGACCGTCATCGGCATCTTCCTGCTCTACAAGGGGTTCAATATCGACGACTGGATCGCTAGAGTCGGCCATCAGGTTCGCGAATCGCTGTACTCGGGGCAGGTCTCGGTCGTCACCTACGTCGTCGCCGCCGGCTTGACCCTCGTCGGCCTCTTCGCGGGGGTCCTCGGCGTCTCGAGTCTCGATGACCCACCGGGCGTCGTGATCCCGGCGATGCAGTTCGCCTTCGACGCCGTCCCGTGGCTCGCGATGGCCGCCCTGACGGCCAGCGCCGGCCGACTGCTCGACGAGGCTATTAGCGACGAGCCGATCCGGACGTCTTTCCTCAATCTTCCCTTTATCGTCGTCTCCGTCTCGCTGGTGGTTCGCGGGTTCTCCGCGTACTTCCTCGAGCAACAGGGCGTCGAAGAGCCGTTCTCGGTGCCGGCCTACGAGTTCGGCGTGGTATCGAACGAGAGCTTCACGATCACGGCCGGCGAGCGACTCGCGCTGTTCGTCGTCGTCGCGATCGTGATCAGTCTCGTCGGCGCGCGGGTCGCGTCGTACTTCAGCGGGACTCGAAACGGCGACGAAGCAGAACTCGCGGACGGCTCCGGGTCGACGATCGCCGAACCGGACCGGGAGTCGAGCGCAGACTCCCCGTCCGAACTCACCGACGGCGGGCCGGCGAGGGAGTCCTCCCCGGCGATCGACTCGGAACCGACCGCCGACCCCGCGTCCGAGCCAGGTTCGAACGACGAACCGGATTCGAGGGAGTAACACGCTCGCAGGACGACTCGGTACCCATTTACTCCCGTACGCGTACTGACGACCATGAGCGACACAGACGGCACGTGGGTGAGTCTCTTTTCGGGCGGCAAGGATTCCTCCTGGGCGCTGTATCAGGCCCTCGAGGACGGACTCGAGGTCTCCCGCCTCGTCACGGTCCACCCGACGGGCGACTCCTACATGTACCACGTCCCCGCGACGGCTCTCGCCGCGCTCGCGGCCGAGAGCACCGGGATTCCGCTCGTCGACGTCGAGCCCGAGGACTTCGAGGCCGCCGACGCGGCCGACTCGGGAACGCAGGGCGACGACGAACTCGAGCCGCTCGAGGCCGCCCTGACCGAACTCGATAGCGAACTCGAGGGCGGCATCGCCGGCGTGACGGCGGGAGCCGTCGAGAGCGAGTACCAGACGAGCCGCATCCAGGGGATGTGCGACCGACTCGGCTGCGAGCTGTACGCCCCGCTCTGGCAGGAGGAGCCCCGCGAACTCGCGGACGCGATGCTCGAGGCCGGCTTCGAGATCAAACTCATCCAGGTCGCGGCGGAAGGGTTGGACGAGTCGTGGCTCGGTCGGACGCTCGACCGCGAAGCCATCGAGGAACTCGAGGAACTACACGAGGAGTACGGCGTCCACATCCTCGGAGAGGGCGGCGAATTCGAGACGCTGGTAGTGGATGGACCGCACATGGACCGAAAGATCGACCTCGAGTACGAAATTGAGTGGGAGGGGACGCGGGGACGGCTGCGGATTACGGATGCAGAACTGGTCTAAGATCACACTACCGCGAGCGAACAGCGAGAGCGTGCTCTCGCCAGACAGATTTTTTGTTCGAGGAGTCAACCGGAGGCTGACCCGAAAAAAACCTGTTCGTCTGGGAGCTTCGCGAACGCTACCGCATCGACCGCGAACTCGAGGACCCGTTCACCGAGTCGCGATCAGCCGAGATCGACGGTCGATCCCGCCGCCTCGAGAACTGCCTCGCGGACGTCCCCGTCGGTGAACGTCCACCACGCGAGACGGTCGACCTCGAGCATCGTGTACGACGACTCGAGGGCCAGCCACTCGCCTGAGGCGATGGTCCGCAGATCGGTCGCCGTATCGAGGGGAGACGACTCGAGGTCGTCGTCGACGGCGTCAATCAGGGCCACGACTGTCGGATCGGGCGTGATCGCCTCGATCCCCGCGAGCTGGCGGAGGGACTGAAAACTCGAGGGACCGACGCCGGCGATCGAACCGATGGGATCCGCGTCGTAGCGATAGGGGTCCGCCGCGCTCGCCCAGCCGACGAGCGCGGCCAGATCGTCGGTTTCCGGCCGATCCGCGAGCACGCGGGCGGCCTCGAGCAGGACGTGGCGTTTTCGCTGCGCGCCGAACGCGTCGATCAGGTCCTCGTCCTCGAGATCGAGCGTCGCCAGCGCGTCGAACGAATCGACGCGACCGGTCATCACGAACGCCTCGCGGAACCGTTCGACGGTCGGCTTGACGCCACCGACAAACCCCTGTCCAGTCGTCGACGCGGCGGCCTCGGCCAGCAGGAGCCGGGGATCGTCGCCGCTCCAGCGGCGATGCTCGCGGAAGGCCGCTGCGAGGTCCTCGCAGGGAACGCCCTCGGCGTGCCGGTCGAGGATCGACTGCACCCTCTCGGACATGTAGCTTGTCGACACACATCACACGGGAGACGTATAGCTGTATCGTCCAGCAGTGGCTCAACTGCTGTCCGTCGGGGGTCGCTGGCGAGAACACCGACGCCTGCTCACTGCGGCGACCCGTTCGTAATCGTCGTGTGAGCGCCGATCAGTGCGCCCGCGAGATCCAGTTCCTCGAGGTGGGTCCCCTCGTCGATGATCGAGCGGCGAATGTCGCCGTTGCGAACCGTCGCCTTCGGGAAGATCACCGCCTGATCGAGGTTCGTGTTCTCGAGGGTGACGTCGGCCATCACGTGGACGTTGTCGCCGATCGAGGCGTTCTCGAGGGTCGCCGAGTCGTCGACCAGCGAGTCGCCGTCTAAGTGCCAGGCGACGGCGTCGAGATAGCTCTCGGGGGTTCCGATGTCGAACCACGCGTCCTCGAAGGTGTACGCGTAGGTTGCCTCGCGCTCTTGGAGCCACTGGACGAACCAGCCGGGCTCGTCGGGGTTGTTCCCGTCCTCGAGGTACGTCGAGAGCAGGGAGAGCGAGTCGGCGGGGAACGCATAGCAGGCGATCGAGACGAGCGTACTCTTTGGGTCGTCGGGTTTCTCCTGAAAATTGACGACCCGCTCGCCGTCGAGTTCGACCAGCCCGTAGGATTTGGCTTTCTCGCGCGAGCCGACGTCGTAGGCGGCCAACGTCGGTGCCCTTCGTTGCTCGAAGTCGTCGATAAAGTCGCTCACGTCGAAACTGATCAGGTTGTCACCCGCGATGACCAGCAGATCGTCGGTGACGTTCTCGCGGTCGATCAGCTGTGCGAGCGCTCCCACGACGCCGAACTTATCGTCTTCCTCGCTCGTCTCCTCGATCGACAGCGTCGGCTTTTCGAACTCGCTGTCGGCGAGGTGAGCCTCGAAGTCGGGCGCAAACCGCTCGTTCGTGCTGACGTAGACCTCGTCGATTCGTCCGTCCGCCTCGAGTTCGGCGAAGATACGATCGATGACGGTCGACTCACCGATCGGGAGGAACATCTTCGGCCGATGCTTCGTGATCGGCCACATGCGGGTCGCGTATCCGCCGGCAAGGACGACGGCCTTCATGTCACGGTGTTCACCTGCGTGGGGTAAGTGGTTTGTCCTTTCATGCGGTTTGCTGTACCGATGTACCGGTGGGACCGCAGGACGGTCGCGGTCGCACCGGAAATGACTCACAGCAGACAGTATCAGTAGTTCTCGAGTCGCCGGACGCGAGCGGGACATGTAAGGGCTCGACGCTCGTGTCTCGAGTATGCGCGAGGCCGACGAAACGACGCGACAGCGACTTGCCGACGCCCTCCGTGAGGAACCCGCAACGCCGAGCGAACTCGCCGTCGAGCTCGATCTTACGCCCCACTCGGTGCTCCGACACGCCGAACACGTGTTCCGGTCGGTAGACAGCGCGGAGACGGATGAACAGCTACTCGTCGCACCGCCGACGTGTCGCGACTGCGGTTTCGACGACTTCGACGACCTGTTGAATTTACCGTCCCGATGCCCCAGCTGCAAGAGTGAGGCCGTCTCAGAGCCGACGCTGACGATCGAGTGAGACGTACCGGTCGACGGGACAATCCGTTTTCGCTGACAACCTGAAACGGATTCGATACTAATATTTACTGTGGAGGCGAGAAATCGGTACGAACCCTCGAGCGACGGACGGTCGACCCCGACGGTCCGACCGATCGTTCCCCCACCTCTCGTCTTCACGTTACGGGGGCTCGTTCGTTCCGAGCGGTCTCACGGAATATACACATGACTGCCACACCCCCTACCGAGTCCGACTGTGTCGAGTTCGTGCTGGCGGTCCTCGACAACCTGGAATCCTGTGAGGCGTCGGCACCGACGGTCAACCGGGCGTTCGGGCTACTCTCCGACCAGCGCAGACGGCTCCTCCTCGAGGTGATGCGTACGTACGGCGAATCGCTGACCCTCCCGGACGCCGCCGAGGAGGTCGCCGTTCGCGAAACCGGTTGCAAGGTGACGAACATCTCGGCCGAGCGCGTCCACGAGGTCTATATCTCGCTCTACCACGATCACCTTCCCCGACTGGTCGATGCGGGACTGCTCGAGTACGATCAGGAACGGGATCTGGTCTCCCCCGCCGCACTCCGCTGACCAGAACCTAGATTTTGACGTTTGAGGTCGACGTGAGATCGCCGTCGTCCTCGATCGGTCCCTCGCCGACGAACGAGTACTCGTCGTCAGTCAGATAGACGTCGCCGCCGTCGACGGTGATCTCGAGGGCTGTCAGGTACGCTCCCTCGCAGGGCCCGTGCGTACACTCGCCCGAGCCGCTATCGAAGTACGCACCGTGGTTAGCACAAACGAGTTCGCCGTCTCGCATTGGGGCACCCGATCCCTTGTCGATCTTGATGTGGGTGAGGTGCTGACAGTAGTTCAACCAGCAAGAGAGCCGCGTGCCACCGGTACGTTCGGCGGACCGATCGTCCCCACAGCCGTCGTGTGGGCCGTCGTCGCAGTCGCTGGACGAACCGTCAGCGCCGTCGCTCGCGACGAGAATCGCCTCCCACGTTTCGCCCTCGTCGTTCGTCACTCGAAAGAGCAGCGTCGACTCCGTCGGCACCTCCTCGAGCGCGGCGATCCGCTCTGAGACATCCATTGGCGCCCCGGTTATTGACCGGCGATCCTGAACGTTTCGATACGGTACCCGTCTGACGCAAGTTTAACACCCTGAGAACCAAACGACGGGCAATGGACTCCCTTCTCATCTACGGCTCGTACGGCTACACCGGTCGGCTAATCGCCCGCGAAGCCGTCTCTCGAGGAGGATCGCCGGCTATCGCCGGTCGTGACGGACGCGCCGTCGCGCGTCAGGCGGACGAACTCGGCGTGGAAGGACGCACGTTCGGCCTCGGTGACGATGTCACCTCCCATATCCGGAATTTCGACGCCGTCTTGAACTGTGCGGGCCCGTTCGTGAAGACGGTCGATCCGCTCGTCGAGGCCTGTCTCGAGACCGAAACCGATTACCTCGACATCACCGGCGAGTTCCGCGTCTTCGAGCGGTTGCGTCGCCGCGATGAGGCGGCTCGAGACGCGAACGTGACGCTGCTTCCCGGCGTCGGTTTCGAGGTCGTCCCGTCGGACTGTCTAGCGTCGTTTTTACACGAGCAGGTTCCGTCGGCGACCGAGCTCTCGTTGGGCGTCAAGGGTAACGGGCCCCTCTCGCGGGGAACCGCCCGGACGTTCGTCGAACAGCTCGGAACCGACGGCGTCGTTCGCCGGAACGGTCGGCTGATCAAGGTGCCAGTAGGCTTTCGGACGCGCGAGATCGATTTCGGTACCGGTCCCGAGCACGCCGTCTCAGTCCCGTGGGCCGACGTCGTCACCGCCGCACACAGTACGGGAATCGACTCGATCGAGGTGTACGCGGCCGTGCCGTCGTGGGCGACCCGTGGAATGGCTGCCGTCGACTCGCTAAGCTGGCTGCTCGAGCGACGCCCGGTCAAACGCGGACTGAAACGGCTGGTGGATTCGCAGGCGAGCGGCCCCACGGAACGCGACCTTGCAACCGATTCGGCAACGATCTGGGGCGAAGCGATCGACCCCTCGACCGGCCGTCGCGCACGCGCTCGAGTCCGAACGCCGAACCCCTACGCGCTCACAGCCGAGAGCGCGGTGACCGCCGCCGAACGGCTCCTCAACGGGCACGACCGGTCCCGGAAACGGGTTCCGGCCGGGTTCCAGACGCCGGCGTCGGCGTTCGGCAGCGAGTTCGTCCTCGAACTGACGGGAACGGACCGCGAACTCCTCGCGGCGCCGAGCGAATCCGGCAAACCCGAGCGGTCGGCGCTCGAGTCCGACCACTGATTTCGACGAACGGGGCCGCGGCGAGCGATTCAGTCCTTACTGGGCGTGCTGCCGCGCTCGTCCATCATCGTTTGCGTTCGCTCGATCCAGGCACCGCGATAGAAGCCGACGGCGACGTAGACCGTCGCCCAGACGTAGTAGACGACGATCGAAGCGTAGATCGCCGGTACGCCGTAGCCCAGATAGATGCCACCCACGGCGGAGACGCCGAGCATCCCGACGAACATTCCCGAGACGCGAGCGATGAGCGGCGTCTGCGTGTCGCTGCCGCTCGTGAGCGCGCCCGCGAGGACGATGTACAGGGCGGTGACCGGCGCGGCGAGCGCGTAGGCACGGGCGAAGCCGCTCGCGTAGGACAGCGTCTCCGGATCGTCGGTGAACAGCGCGACCAGCGATTCGGCGGCCACAAAGAGGATCGCGCCGAGCGAACCGATGGTCACGACGGCGAGCGCGGCGGCGGCCCAGCCGTTGTACCGCGCGCCGGCGGGGTCGCCGTCCCCCAGCGTCTGGCCGACGACGATGCTCGTTCCGGTGCGATAGCCCCGGGAGAGCGGCCCCGTGAGTTGCTGGTAAACCCGGCGTCCGATCTGGTAGGCCGCGTTGACCTCCGTCCCGAAGTACAGCAGGATCGAGTTGAACGGGAACTCGATGATGGTCGTCGCCAGCCCCTCCGCGATTCGCGGCGCGCTGATCGCGAGCAGTTGTCTCGTGATCGTCCACTGGCGCGGGCGGACGAATCCCGCGGGCGTCCACGACCGCTGGATGGCCGCGACGAGCACGAGCGCGGAGAAGACGTTTCCGAAGGCGGTCGCGATGCCGACGCCGACGATCTGTAGCTCCGGGGCGGGTCCGAGTCCCAGTCCGAGCACGAGCGTTCCGACGATGTTGAGCGCGTTCGAAACGCCGTTGACGTACATCGGGGTCCGCGTGTCGCCGGCCCCCTGGATCGACCGCGCGGCGACCAGCGTGACGTGTCTGGCCGGGCTCGTCGCGAAGATGATCGCCAGATAGAGCCCGCCCATACGGGCGACCTCCGACTCGGCCCCCAGTACGTCGATCGCCCACCGACCGAAGAGGAAGCCGAACAGGACGAACGGCACCCCGGCGAGCGCGCCGATCAGGATCGCCTGCGTGATCGCCTCGTCCCGGTTCGTCGTCGCGCCGCTGCCCGTGTCCTGACTCGAAAGCGCGATGACGCCGCTACCGAGCCCCAACCCGATCCGGAGCGGCAGTCGAGCGTAGAGGTCTGCGAGGCCGACGGCTGCGACCGCCGCGGGAGAGAACAGCGCCGTCACGACGATATCCGTCGTCCGCATCAGCGTCCGGAGGAACTGCTCCACCATCACCGGCCACGAGAGGTCGAAGATGCGCCGCCAGACCGCGAACAGCCGTCGTCGTCCGCCGGGAAACACACGAAGATGTCGACTCCTCCGACGCTTGAAACTAGTGAAGGCGGCACTCGAGGCGAACCGCGGTCGTCGGATCGGAGACTGGGAGCACGGTCTCGATACGACTATCCGCTCGCTCTCCGAACGATTCACGAATAAATGAGTCAGTGGATCGTCCGCAATATCGTTCTCTCGTTCGTGCTGTGGGCCGTCTTCGCCTACGTCGCGATCGCGTGTTTCGAACTGTTCGTCTTGGGTCGGTTCGAGCGGACGAGATACCTCCCGGCCGCGATCGGAATGGGGATCGGATTCACCTTCGGAGTGCCGCTGCTCCCGATTCGCTCCGCCGACTCGACGTGATCACCGGTCCGGAGCGAATCGGTTCGGTTGCGTCCTCGAGTGGATTTATATCCGCCCCCGTCATTTCAGTAATTCACAATGTCTTCCGAACAGGTGACGCTCCGTGATCGGTTTCGGGAGGATCTCCGATCCGGATCGTTGCCGGTCATCCTCACGGCAGTTCCGCTCGCGATGGCGGTCGGTCTCGGGAGCGGCTGGTACTGGGACCAGTTCGCCGCCGGTTTCTTGCTGCTCCTGACGATCGGCGTACTCGTCCCCTACGCCCACGAAACGTACTGTTCACAGAATCAAAGCTGGAAGCGAGACGTACTGTGGACCGTCGGCGCGTCGGCGGTCGCCTGCGGGCTGTTCGCCAGCAGTTACCTGCTCGCCGGTACGCTGGTCACCGATCCGACCCACAACGCCGCGGCCGCGTTCGTAGCGACGTTCCTCAGTGGCGCGGTACTGCTACGATTCCTTCGGTAGTGCGCTGAACCCTCGACCGAACTCGATTACTCGTAACAGGTTTGCTCGACGCGCTCGTCGTACAGCCTCGAGAGTCGCTCCGTGATCGGGCCGCTCCCGATCATCCCTCCGTCGAGCGTCGCGATCGGCCGCAGTTCCCAGGTGCGGTTCGTCAGGAACGCCTCGTCGGCCGCGAGCACGTCCGCGAGTTCGTACCGCCCCTCTCGGACCGGAATATCGGCTTCGGCGGTCAACTCGAGCACGATTCGACGGGTGATCCCCGGCAACACGTCGGCGTCGGTCGTCGGCGTGTGCAGGACGCCCTCTTGGACAAAACACAGGTTGCTCGTCGCGCCTTCGGCGACGTATCCGTCGAGGTCAAACATGAGCGCTTCGTCCGCCTCACCGGCCCCGTCCTCGCTCTCGGCTCGCAGTTCCGCACGCGCCAGAATCCCGTTGAGGTAGTTGTGCGTCTTCGCCGCAGCCGGAATCGCTTCTTCGGGGATTCGGCGGGTTTCGACCGTCCGGACGGTCGCCAAGTCGTCCCAGACGGGGTCGCCGTCGACTCCCCCGCGCGGAAGCGGTTTGACGTAGATCACGACCGTCGGGTCGACCTCGGGCCGGGGAGTCAGTTTGCCCGGCTGTACGCCCCGCGTGATCGAGAGTCGGACATAGGCGTCCTCGAGGTCGTTCGCCGCGAGCGTCTCGTCGATACGGCCCCGGAGGTCGTCGCCGGAGAGACCGTGTGCAAGCGAGAGCGCCTCGCAGGTAGCCTCGAGTCGCTCGAGGTGAGCCCCCCACTCGAAAACCGTCCCGCCGTAGGCCCGCAGCGTCTCGAAGGCGGCGTCGCCGTACCGAAAGCCGCGGTCGTCGACGCTCACCGTCGCCTCGCTTGCGGGGACGAGGTCGCCGTCAACGTGGTAGATCGAGTCGCGCTCGTCAGCCACGCTGTTCCTCCGCGGCGAACCGACAGAAGTTCGCGATCATCCGCTTGCCGACCTCGAGCGAGATGCCGTCCCCGTCCGCGGCCTCGTCGTGACTGCGCGTGAGGATGCTCTCGGGGTGGAACTGGACGCCGATATGGGGCTTCTCGCGGTGGCGAACTGCCATCAACACGCCGCGCTCGTCGGTCGTCCGGGCCGTCTCGAGCAGTTCGTCGGGGAGGTCCTGCCGGTCGACCGCCAGCGAGTGGTAGCGTCCGACCTGAAACGTCTCGGGGAGTCCGTGGAAAAGCCCCTCGCCGTCGTGGTCCACCGTCGAGGGCTTGCCGTGGACGACGTGGGGAGCGTGGACGACCGGCGCTCCGTTTGCCGCACAGAGGGCCTGGTGGCCGAGACAGACGCCGAGAATCGGGTACTCGGTCTCGGCAAACAACGGAATCGAGATCCCCGCCTCCTCCGGTGTCCCCGGACCCGGCGAAACGACGATACCGGTCGGATCGATCGCCTCGAGGTCCGCGAGATTGATCTCGTCGTTGCGCCGGACCACGACCCGGTCCCCGACCTCGCCGGCGTCCTGGGACGGCGTCGCAGGGCCCGCCGAAGCGATCGCTTCGGCGACGTACTGGACGAGGTTGTACGCGAAGGAGTCGTAGTTGTCGATAACGAGAATTCGGGTCACGGGGCCCGTCGTATCACTCATCTGCTTCACCTCCATCGGTATCGAGGGCCATCCCTGCCCGCTCGCCGAGCGCCTCGTCGACGGCGGTGATCAGCGCGCGAGCCTTGTCCAGCGTTTCGTCGTACTCGAGGTCAGGGTCCGAATCGTGGACGATACCCGCGCCGACGCGGAGGTGGTACTCCTCGGCGTGGCGGACCAGCGTCCGGATGACGATGTTGAGCGTCGCCCGGCCGTCGAAGCCGAAGATCCCCATACTCCCCGTGTAGGGGCCGCGCCGGGTCGCCTCGAGTTCGTCGATGATCTCCATCGTTCGGGGTTTCGGCGCACCCGTGATCGTCCCGCCGGGGAACACCGCGGCGACCGCGTCGGCCAGCGTCTCCTCCGGTCGAAGACGCCCCGTCACGTTCGAGACGAGGTGCATCACCTCGGAGTAGCGGTCGATCCGACGGTACTCCTCGACCTCGACGGAGCCGTACTCGCTGACCTTTCCGAGATCGTTTCGCTCGAGATCGACCAGCATCGCGTGCTCGGCGCGTTCTTTCTCGTCGGTCCGGAGGTCCTCCTCGAGCGCCGCGTCTTCCGCGGCCGTCTCGCCGCGCGGTCGCGTGCCCGCAATCGGTTCCGTACGGAGGAACTCGCCGCCGCGCGCTCGCGGATCGCGAGCGGAATCCGGGGCGCGTGGCTCCCCGAGCCCGAGCAGCAGTTCGGGGCTGGCGCTCACCAGATCGGCCGCACGCAACTCGAGCAGTCCGGAGTAGGGGGCCGGGTTGACTCGCCTGAGCGCGTCGTAGGCCGCCACGGGGTGAACCGCGGCGGGGGCGACCAGCCGTTGGGAGATGTTCGCCTGGAAGGTGTCTCCGTCGCGTATGTACCCTTTGACCTTCCGGACGCGGTCAGCGAACGCCTCGCGGCCGCAATCGCTTTCGAAGGTCGCTTCCGGGGTCTCGAGCGGCGGCTCGCCGATGGCCGGATCGCCCTCGAGGGCGGCCCGCGCGAGTTCGAGCGCGCGCTCCCGACCGCGTTCGTAGGCCGTTTCGATCGTTTCGTCGTCGGGAACAGCCACGTCGCCATCAGCCTCGAGTGCGAGTCGCGGACAGGCCGTCACCCGGAGCGTCACCTCTTCGGCCCGCTCGTCGCCCGTAGGTGCCTCCCAGGCGGCCAACCGGTCGTAGACGCCGACCTCGAGTCGCGGCAGGTCGCGGTCGTCGACGGCCGACTCAGGGAGGGCTTCGAGTTCTCGGGCGACGTCGTAGGAGAGCCAGCCGACTGCGCCGCAGGGGTAGGGGACGTTACAGTCGCCGCGAACCAGTTCGTCTCGCTCGAGGAGCGCCTCGAGCGCCTCGAGCGTCGGCGAGCCGTCATCAGTTCGCGGGTACGTAACCGCGTCGGGTCCAACCCTCAGTCGATCGATGGGGTCGACGCCGAAATAACCCCAGCCGGGCTGCCCGCCGGTCGTCTCGAGAAAGACGCCGCCGTGGCTCTCGGGCACGCGTGCTCGACGGTAGGCGAGAAACGGATCGTCGACGGAGACTCGAAGTTCGACGGGAACGCGGATTCCACTGCTGTGCGTCGTCGCCTCAGGTGCTCCTCGAGTTTCTGTCTCGAGCCGATCACCGAGGGCGGCTCGAAACGACTCGAGCGAGGTGACGACGCGCGAATCGCTCATGTGCTTCGAGAGGGAGTGGGAGCCTAATCTTCTTGCGGTTCGGACGCGGAATCCGCGCGCAGCAGAAACAGAAGTAATCGACCGTCCTCGTGACGGCCGGTGAATCGCTGGAGGAGAGACGAGTGTGATGGAGCGACTCGAGACGCGAGAATCGTTATCGGACTTCCGCGCGGTCGATCCAGCCCTGCAGGCGCTTCTCGGAGATATCGGTCTGTCCGGACAGTTCGGCCGCGTCCGCGCTGGCGAGGTCGGCGACGGTCTCGACGCCCGCGCTTGCGAGGCGGTCGGCGTAGGCAGGTCCGATGCCCTTGATCGAATCGACCGGCTCCTGACTGCCAGCGTCGTCCGCCGGCTCGTCCGGTTCCGCGTCGGACTCCGTCTCCGTTTCCTGCTCTGAGTCCGCGTCCGTCTCGTCTGCGTCGTCGACATCGGTCTCCGGTTCGGTCTCGTCGACATCGGTCTCCGGTTCGGTCTCGTCGACGTCGGTCTCGGATTCGGTCTCAGCTTCGTCTTCGGTTTCAGCTTCGTCTTCGTCGACCGATTCCGTGTCGGAGTCGTCCGACTCGAGTTCGTCGGCCAGCACTTCGGGCTCGGCCTCCTCGACCGGCACCTCCTCCTCGGAGAGATCGGGGGTCTTCTCGTCCTCCGGCGTCGCGTCCGCCGAGGACGGGCCGGTCGCCTCGGCGGGCTCGGCGGCTTCCTCGGGTTCGTCCGTCGGTTCCGTCATCGAGCCCGTCGACGCGGCAGCGGTCGTCTCGGCGGCTGCCGATTCGTCTGCGTCAGCGTCCACGTCGCCATCGTCGTTGGATTCGGTCTCCGTAACGTCAGCGGGACTCGACGGTGCCGCCGGTTCCGACTCCGGTTCGGTCTCGGTCGTCGAGTCGGATCCGTCCTCCTGTGCCCCTTCCCGCTCGACTGTTACCCCGACCTCTCGACTGCGCCCTCGCTCCGGATCCGAGTCACCGAACCCCAGCAGCGATTTTATCTTCTGGAGGATTGCCATTGTGCCGATATAGTTGGTTCCATCACTTAAATTCGCCTGATACGATCCACCACCGGGTCGATACGGGTCGATTCACCGGTTTAGAGGTGTGCACGGAGGGTCTCGTTCATCGCGTCGACCGGCGCATCCCGCCCCGTCCATCGTTCGAGCGCCTCGACGCCCTGGTAGAGCAACATCCACGCGCCGTCGACGGTCGTTGCGCCCACGCCGGCTGCGTCCCGGAGAAGTCGCGTCTCGAGCGGCCGGTAGACCGCGTCCAGAACCGCAAGCTCCCCGTGAAGGGCCTCGGCGGGCACCGGCGTCGCATCTTCTTCCATCCCGACGCTGGTGGCGTTGACCAGCACGTCGGCGTCCGCGAGCAGGTCGGTGAGTTCGTCCGTTTCGAGTCCGTGACCCGTCGCGTTTGGCACCTCCGCAGCGAGGTCGTGGGCCGTCGACTCGGTTCGGTTGGCGATCGCGACTGTCGCGCCCGCGTCGGCGAGCCCGAAGGCGACCGCCCGGCCGGCTCCACCCGCGCCGACGACGACCGCGCGCGCGTCCTCGACCGTCACGTCGTGGTCCCGGAGGGCGCGGAGCGCGCCGATCGCGTCGGTGTTGTGACCCGTCGGCGTCTCTCCCGTAAAGTCGATCGTGTTGACCGCGCCGATTCGGGTCGCGAGTTCGTCCGCCTCGACGCACTCGAGGACGTCCTGTTTAAAGGGGATCGTCACGTTCAGCCCCGTGATTCCGAGCGCCTCGGCTCCGTCGATCGCGGCCGCGATATCCGCGGGGTCGGGTTCGAAGGTAACGTACCGGGCCTCGAGCCCCAGTTCGTCGTAGGCCGCTTCGTGCATCGGCGGTGACAGCGAGTGACCGACCGGGTTGCCGAGCAACCCGAAGACGTCCATAGCCATACGGGACAGTCGATTCGGCGGGGATATAACGGGTGTGACTTCGCGAGACGAGACAACCAGAGTGCGGGAGTTAGTCCCGTCACTTATGATGGCATGCGCCGAACTACCAGTATGAATCTCCTCGTTCCCATCGACGATTCGGAGCCGGCCCGCGCGGCACTCGAACATGCGGTCCGCGAGTATCCGGACGCATCGATCACGGTGTTACACGTCGTCGACGCGAACATGTCGCGGTACGGAGAAGGCGGAATCTACGCCTACGAGTCGCTGATCGAGTCCGGCCAAGAGGCCGCGGAGGACCTGTTCGCGGACGCTGCTGAGGTCGCAGCGGCTCACGACGCGTCGATCACGACCGAGTCCGTCGTCGGCCAGCCCGCTCGAGAAATCGTCGACTACGCGGACGAACACGAGATCGATCACATCGTCATCGGGAGTCAGGGCCGAGACGGCGCGAGCCGCGTCCTGCTCGGCAGCGTCGCCGAGCGCGTCGTCCGTCGGGCGGCCGTTCCGGTGACGATCGTCCGGTAACCGCGTATGACAATCGCGATCGGTAGCCGAGTGAACGAGTCCGGAGAGTGCCGATCGATCGCCGGACGGTCGCACCCGGTTCCGGGCCGCTTTTACGCTGTTCGGGTGTAGCCGCCGCCATGCTCTCCGGCATTCCGCTCTATCTTGTGCTCCTCGCCGCCGGCGTCGTCGCGCTGTACGGTGGTGCCGAGTTGCTCGTCGCCGGTGCCGGACGACTCGCGCTGGGAATCGGCCTTCGGGCGGCGACCGTCGGCGTGACCGTGATCGCGTTCGCGACGACCGCGCCCGAACTGTTCGTCGCGACCATCGGCGCGCTGGACGTCTCGACCGATATCGGTCTCGGCGCGGTGATCGGCTCGAACATCGCCAACATCGGGCTGGT
This sequence comes from Natronorubrum tibetense GA33, assembly GCF_000383975.1. NCBI lineage: Archaea > Methanobacteriati > Methanobacteriota > Halobacteria > Halobacteriales > Natrialbaceae > Natronorubrum > Natronorubrum tibetense. The sequence goes on from NZ_KB913017.1 coordinate 515,028, forward strand.
GTTGGGCCTGGCCGCACTCATCAAACCGCTGCGAATCAGCTCGATCGTCATGCGTCGGCACGTCCCGTTCATGATGTTTTCGGCCCTCCTGCTCGTCGCCCTCGGCGCCGACGGCACAATCGGGCGGCTCGAGGGCGCGATACTCCTCCTCGTTCTCGCCGGTTTTACGGGGTATCTGGTCTACTCCGTTAACGCGGATCCAGCACCGATGGCCGACGATCCCGACGCTGGCGACGGGATCGCACCCCGGGACATCGCGCTCGTCGGCGGCGGCCTGCTCGCGCTCGTCATCGGCTCTCGCTGGCTGGTCTCGGGCGGTACCGGCCTGCTCTCGGCGTTCGGCTTTTCGGACCTCTTCATCGGGCTCACCGTGCTCGCACTCGGCACCTCGCTGCCGGAACTGGCGGCCTCGGTCGTCGGCGCCCTCCGCGGCGAGACCGGATTCGCCATCGGTAACGTCGTCGGCTCGAACATATACAATATCCTCGCCGTCCTCGGCATCGTCGCGCTGATCACGCCGATCGAAATCGCGACGAGTACGCTCCGACTCGAGCTCCCGGTGCTGGTCGTCTTTACGATCGTTCTGGTCGCGATGATGGGCTACGGTCGCCGACTCACGCGCCTCGATGGGGCTGGGCTCGTTTTCGGCTACGCCGTCTTTCTCTACTTGTTGTATCCGTGAGAAGGAAGCTCGTCATCCGTTCGAAGGAGCAGTCCTCATCCGACTACCAGTCGTCGGGTGTCAGTCGTCGAGATGCTGCGACGCCTGCGACGGCGGTCCGCCGTGGGGTTCTGCGGCCGGCTGGTCGGCCTGCTCCGGCGTGTCGCTCTCGACGACCGCTCTCGAGTCCTCGCTCTCGACCCCCTCGTCGTCGGTCGGTGTCGCTGATCTACTCGCCCGCCACGCCTGCACGAGGTTCAGCCCGTCCTGGAAGAACGGCGCTGGATCGTCGGCGACCGCGTAATCGAATCGCGGCTCGCGCACGAGCGACGTCGCGACATCGCGCAGCGCGCCGAGGAAGGATGGCCGTTCGACCATGGGGTACTCCTCCGTCACAACGCTGTGGAGGTAGCTCAGCTCGCCCCGAAGCAGGTGGCCGCCCATCCCGGGCTCGTACGTCGCATCCGACTCGACCGACTGGCCGGTCGCCTGCTGCCAGTAATAGTGCGGAAAGTCCGCGCCCGCGGTGACGGAAAACGGGAGCGACGACCAGAAGCGGGGGTTGATCTCCATGAGTTTGTACTCCTCCTCGTCGGTGTCGCGCAGGAACTCGACCATCGCGAGCCCGTGCCACTCGAGTTCGTCGAGGAGATCCCGCCCAGCGGTCTCGAGTTCTGGGTCGTAAACGGCCTCTCGGTACGCGCTCGGGCCGCCGCAGTACTTCCAGCCGCGGTGCTGGCAGTGCTGAAAGGTGGCGACCGGTTCGCCCTCGTCGTAGAGGGCGAAGAAGCCAAACTCCCGTGAGTCGGGGATCCGCTCCTGGACGAGCGGCATGTGGCCGCGTCGTTCGACGGCGGCCTGCGGATCGGGCGGCGAACCGGGCGTCTGGTACTCCGTCGAGCCGATCTCGACGCGTCCGGCATCAGCTGCGAGGTAATTGGGCGCGGCGACCGTATACCGCGGTTTGACGATCGTCTCGCTGTCCCAGTCGTCCCACTGGTCGAGCAGCGCCGTTTCGGGAACCGCCACGTCGGCCGCGTCGGCCGCGGCGAAGAGTTCGACGCGGTCTTGAACCTGTCGCAGCGTCTCGAAATCGGGCCAGTTCGTGTCGACGACCTCGGCGAACGCGGCCTTGCGGTCGGCGAGTACGTAGACGTCCTCCTCCCGGACCGGAATGATCGTTCGAACGTCAGGCCGCTCGGCGAGCTCGAGCAGCGCGTCACCGTACGCGGTGATATCGTCCGCCGGATCCGGCACGCGGACGAACTCGTCGCAGTACTTCGAGGCTGCCGCGGGCGTCGCCGGCGAGTCGGAGGCAACGACGGTGTGGACGCCGCGCGGCCGGAGCGACCGCAGACAGGCCACAGTGCTCGGCGCGTCGATCCCGGGGACGAGGACGCCTGCATCATCTTTGTCTCGTTGCATGCTTGAAGAATGCTGATCGACTGTCATCGGTATGAGGTGGATACTTCGGATCGGGGGTCGGAGTTCGAGTGTGATATCATGGGGCTGTCGTTATCGATCGAACGTCTCTCGTTCGAGCGCGCTGTCGGTGTACGCCCGACAGCGTTGGACCGTTTCGTCGTTGAGTTCGTAGACGTGGACGAACGCGATATCGAACGGGGTACCGTCGGCCGTCCCGACGTATGCTCCCTCTACTACGACGGTTTCACCCGCCTCCGTGAACCGCTCCGGAAGGGCTTGTATGTGATCCGCCCTCTCACGGAGTCCGGCGGCGACGGTTTCGACAACGTCGTCGACACCTGTATAGGTTTGTTCCGTCTCCCTGCCGCTCGTCATTGTCGTCCAGGTGACGTCGTCGGCGAACACCGTGGACACATCCGCACGCCCACCACGGTTCGTGACGAAGTGGTTAAACCGGGCGTAAAAGTCGGTGAGCAGTTCCCGGTTCGTCGTCTCCTCCGCCGCTCGATGCGTATTCGTCTCCATCGTCCTGATATCTCACGTCGATAACGCGAGCACACAAAATAGCTCACTCCGTTCACACGGTATGAAAATACGCAGTTCGAAGACAGTATACGACGTGGACGTATCTGGCGGTGAGTACCGGGCTCTCACTCCGTCCCGCGTCCCGGTGTCCACGGCTGCAGCCTACCGACGGTCGCTGCACCCGGCGTTGGTAGCTGTAGTCGCCACTGACAGTCGGTGTCGTCCGTCAATGCCTACAGTTCCGGCCAGCGATAGCTACGGACGGTGTCTCGAGACGCTGCGCGGTCTAGAAACGAGAGAAAACTGCAACTGCGCCGGTAGACGAGATCGACCTAGAGCAGCCCCGTCTTCTGGAGCTTCATCAGGTCCTCGGTGTCGAGGGTTTCGCCTTCCTTGAACTTCTGGTAAATCTCCTCGGCCTCCTCCTTGGCCTCCTCTTTCTTCTTGTCGCGCTCGGACTTGCGCTCTTGCTCTTCTTCCTTGTCCAGTTCGCGCAGACGCTTCTGGACGCGGACGAAGTCCTCGTGGTGCTGGTCGGCGGCCTCCTGGGCCTCGACGAAGGACTCGTGCATGTCGTCGGCGTCGTCGCGGATGTCGTCGGCCTCGCGATAGGCCTCGATCATCTGGTTGTGGTGCTCCTGGGCCTTGTCAGCGAGCTCCGTCACTTTCTGGTGGTGCTGGGAGGCGTCCGATCGCACTTCCTCGGCTTCCTCGACGAGCTCCTCGAGATCCTCGTTCTGATCGAGTTTTCCCTTCCGGTCTTCGTACTCCTCGCGTTTGCCCTCGATCTTCTCGATGAGCTCCTTTTCTTCCTCGCTCGAGAGGACTTCGGTCTGCTGTTTGAACTCGAGTTGCTCGATCTCTTCTTTGAGCTTGTCGAGGTCCTTGCCCTCGTCGAGTTCCATGTCCGATTTGAGCTTCTCGACCTTGTCGAACAGTTCGTTGGCCTCGGCGTTGAGCTCGTTACGCTTGTCCTTGTGCTCTTGGACCTTCTCGTTGAGCTCGTCGCGTTTCTCGCGGTGTTCCTGGGCTTCGTCGACTTTCTCTCGCGTCTTGGCGTTGAGATCGTCGCGTTTGGAAGCCCGGTCGGAGGCCATCTGGTTCAGCTCGTTTCGCCGGTCTCGCAGCTGTCCGGCCATTTTGATGAGCTGTCCTTTCGATTTGTTTGCTAGGTCGTCTTCTGTCAGTTCGATGTTTTTCGATTCGTCTACCATGTGTTAGTCAAACCTCTGTGCCATACCCGCACCGGAGCGCCGGTCGACCGCCTCAAGTACGACCCGTACCCGTCGGTCGGGTGCGTGTCGTAGGGAAGAGACGAGTAACCGTGTACAGCGTCCGCTCAGGATCTGCGAAACCTCGGTGAATAAGTTTCCTGTCATCGATCGTCGAGCGATACGCGCCCCGGTGGCGTTCTGGTAGCTACACCTACTGTCGCCTTCAATTTAAATGTACCGGTAGGGCAACCCCTGAAAACCGTTAGCAGGGGCCTCCTCGGACTGTGTCGGCCTGTAACATGGTTTCCGAGACGCTTATAAACGATATCGGTTACGAACCCGTCGATCACCGGCCACGACGGTCAGTTCGATTCGGGTCGCCGTCCCGGGAATCCGGGCCGTTCCAGCGGCCGTCGTCTCGAGGGGATCGACCGCGACCGTCGTCTCGCCCTCGTCGTCGCCGGCCACCCAGGTGACGGTCGCCTCGAGCGCGTCGTGTGTGTCGTTACAGAGCGTGATCCCGGTGGGTCCGGATGTCGGCGGGCCGTCGAGGACGGCCTGCACCGGCTCGAGCGACTGAGCGAGCGCGCGATACGCCGTTTTCTCGTCGCCGCCGCGGCTCAGGACACCCATCCCCCCGCCGGGAGCCGCGTCGCGAATGGGGGCCGCGGTCAACAGCGCCGACTTGTGGCGACGGAGCGTCTCAACGACCGTCTTCAGCGTCTCCGTCTGATAGCGCTGGCTCTCCTCGAGACCGGCGTCGCTCCCGACGCGTCGCTCGAGTACCGCCGCGTCGAGCCCCGGGATCTCGGCAGGGTCGACGTTGTCCGCGGCCAGCGATCCCGCGCCGAACTCCGCGATGAGCCGTCCCAGCGTGGGGTCGCGCTCGAGCAGCCACTCGAGATCTGCGGCCGCGAGGTACTCCCAACCGGGCGAGAGGCGTGTCGCGTCGGGATCGGTTCCCGGTGGTCCAGTACTCGAAATAACCGGGCGCTGCTCCGGCATCGGCTCGACGGTCGATTCGGCAGCCGACTCGGTGACCCGTTCAGCGATCCGCGTTGCGACCGCTTCGGCGATCGATTCCGCCGTACTGCGATCGGCGTTCGCTCGCCACGCGCGATAGCGGAATCGAAGTTTCGTCAGGAATCCGCTTCCGTACAGCCCGTCGAACGGATCGCGTGACTCGTCGGAAACGCCGTATATCGCGGCACTTGGACGGTGGGCGTGCCGTTTCGCGAGCGTCGCTGCGAGCGCGCCGGCTTCGTCGGCCGACGGCTCATCGTTCGATCCGACTCCCGCAACGTCCTGCCAAACGAGGAGTCCCGCCTCGTCACAGGCAGCGTACAGTGACTCCGGGGGCACGTGCTCTTTCGCGCGCACGAACGTCGCGTTCGCGGCGGCGGCACGTTCGACATCCGCAACCGGATCCCCACCCGGGAGCCGCACGAACCCGCGGAGCCGAATCGGCCGGCCGTTAACCCGGAACTCATCGCCCTCGCGAAAGACATCGCAGAAGCCGACCGTCTTCGAAATCACGTCGTCGCCGAGTTTCGCCCGCACCGCATACCGGTGTTGGGGACCGTACCCTCGTGGCCACCACGGCGACGGCTCGCGTATCTCGAGCGTATCTGACACCGTCACCCGCTCGCTCTCGGCCGCCTGCACCGGTACGCGTTGCATCGCCGCGCTCCCGCGAAACCCCTCGGGCCGCAGCGAGAGCGTGATCGCGTCGTCGACCGCCTCGCCCGCGTCGACCTCGCACTCGAGGTCGATGACGCCGCCGTCCTCGGTGAACCGGGGACGGGCCTCGAGGCGTCGACAGAACGTCTGCGGCCGGGCTTCGACGTCGACCTCCCAGGGGACGCCGGACGTCGCGTGTTCGGTCCCATCGATGGTCCCGCCAGTGCCGACCACCGCACCCGGCCGCTCACAGACGACGATCAACTCGTTCTCCGGTTGCGGGTCGAATGCGGTTCGAAACGGACCGACGAACGGGGTGCAGTCACCGACCTTGGCTCCGTTCAACCAGATCTCGACTCGAGTGGCGCTTCCGTGAAGCTCCAGCAGTGTGCGCTCGCGCTCGTCCGTTCGCGGATCCGCGACCGTCGTTCGGTAGGCGATCGGTTCCGTCGCGTCCGCGAACGCCGCCTCCGAACCGGGGACGGCGACCGACCGCCATTCCTCGACCGTCGGCGGGCTATCGTCGGTGCGTCGGTCGACGACGCCGCCGGTCCACTCGCTACTCATTGACACACCCACGGAACCCGAGCGAAAAAGCCCTTCCGACGTATCGACGGGAGCTAGAAGAGGTTCTCGAGGCGGTCGTCCGCGAACTGCTCCGCGGGATCGGATCGCTCTTCGTCGCGTTCCTGGGCCTTTTTCGCCTCGCGTGCGCGATTCATGAACTCCTGGATGCGATCGGAGCGTTCGGCCCCGCCGAGCAGGACCAGTGCGCCGAGTCGATCGCTGTCGAGCGGGAAGTCCCCGCCGCGGACCTGCATGCTGCCGGTCTCGTCCTCGAGCCAACGGCGCGCGCGTTCGACACCTTTGCGGGGAATTCGGTCGGGTTCGCCGGCGATGACCAGCAGCGCCGAATCGGCCGTCGTCGCGTCGGGGAGGCTCGTCCCCGTCAGAAGCGCCTGTCGCGAGACGCTCATCGCCGTGTTGATGTTCTCGCCGCTGTCCTCGCTCGCGATCTCGGTCGCGTAGCCGAGGACTGAGACGCCGCCTGATCGGAGGGTATTGATAACTTCACTCGAGTCGACGACACTCTCTCCGACGCCTTCGACGGCCTCACCCGAGGCGAAAAGCAAGCCGACTCGTTGGGCGATCTTGCCGTTGATCGTCTCGAACGCACCCTCGACGCTTTCGCCCTGTTCGTGCCACGCATCGTTGTCGATCAGCAGCGTCGAGTCGGCCTCCCGGATGATGGTCTTCAGGGACCGACCCGCGTTGGCCTGATAGAGCGCGCCTTCGTTGCGCCCCGGGAGGACCCCGAGCGCGTAGACGGGTACGTCGTAGACCTGCTGGAGGTGGTGGACAAGCACCGGCGCGCCGCCGCTGCCCGTTCCGCCGCCGAGCCCCGCCACGACAAAGATCGCTTCGGCGCTCGAGGTGACGCGTCCGTCGAGCGCGCCGAGCACCTGCTGGATGTCCGACTGCATGACTTCGGTGCCGAGTTCGTTATCGCCGCCGACGCCGTGTCCGTTGACGCGATCCGCGCCGATCAACAGGGTGTCGGCGAACTCGAGCGATTGGAGGTCTGCTTCCGCGGAGTTGACGGCCAGTGCGCCCTGGACGGCTCCGTAACCCATCTCCGCGTCGAAGCGGGTGAGCCGTTCAGTGACCTTGCCACCGGCCTGACCAACGCCGATCAGGGCAACTTTCATACGGATTTCATGTAAGTACGGGTAATTGAACGTTCCGGTGGACAATTGCATCGAGGGTGGACGAACGTACTCGTTCGCGGACGGGGTGGTCAATCGATGGGGTGTCAGTGCCCGCACACGGACGGCCCCAGCACCGCAATAACAATCCCTTTCAGCGAGATTCCCGTTTCGTCGCGTATGTTCTACGACCAGCGGATGACCGCCCCCGACTCGCCCGCCGACCTCCGCGCCGAGTACGAGGACGATCTGCGGGCCGTCGTCGACCAGCACGGTGTCGACGCCGTCGCCGAGCAGACCGACGTGGACCGTGAGACCGCCGACGCGCTCCTCGAGTCCGAGTCGCCCGACCTCACACTCCCGGAAGTCGCCCAGATCCAGTCGCTCGAAGCGGGCGAACCCGAGCCGGACGAGATGGTGACCATCGCCTGCGACCACCTCCTGTTGGGGATGTCGACGGCCGTCCTCGACGTCGATTCCATCGAAAGCGAACTCGAGATCGAACTGGACGCCAAGGAAGTACAGCAGAAACTCGAACGGCGCGCGCCGATGTCGCTCGAGGAGTTCGTCCATATCCAGTACGTGATCGCCGACGGCGCGCCCTGATTTATCCGGTCTGGTGTGAATCATCTCCGGTGTAACCGCGACCATCCTGTGGTTGCACCGGTAAACCGTTACAGCAAACCGTATTAGTACTCGTGCCAGTCGACGACATCCACGTCGTCGATTCGATCGAAGCGGTCGACGTTTGCCGTCAAGACAGGGAGTTGCTCAGTCCGCGCCGTGGCCGCAATATATACGTCGTGAAGATCGTGTAACGGATTTCCCTGACGCTCGAGCGCCGAGATGATATCGGCGGCTGCGGTCGCGACTGGCCGACTCACGTCGACGACATCGAACCGGGCGAGGAGTCGGTCGAGGTCGTCCATCGCATCGGATCGACTGGATTCCGACTCGTACTTTTTGTTCACCTCGAGTCGAAGTTCCGTCACCGTAACCGTGCTGATGACGTGACGGCCCTCGTCGTCCAAGCGCTCGACGCGTCGACCGACACCGCCGCGATCGATATCGACGAGGACCGATGAATCACAGAGCTTCATCGTCGAGCCTCGAGAGCGTGCCGCGGCTCAGCCGTTCGATCTCGTCCGTCACCTCAGCGTGTGTCTCGGGATCGAGTACCCCGACTCCCGTTACGTCGGCGAGCTGTCGGCCGTCGTCGAGCGTCTCGCTGATCACCTCGCTGAAGCTCCGATCCCCCTTCTCGCGCTTTAGCTCCCGGTAGACATCGTCCGAGATGGCGATATTCTTGCTCATATGTAATGTATGGGTACCCATACGCAAAATACTGTCGCCGATCGATAGTATCGAGTCTTCGCTCGCTCCGAATCGTTCGGGCGTCGGCTAGGAGCAAATGGGATACTCAGGCGGAGCCGCCAACGGACAACCGACGGCTACTATCGTCGATCGGAACGTGGACGGCGTGCGATCGACCAACTTCGCCGACGGTACCGACGGAATCCTCGGGCAAACCACCCGAGAGAGTCGCTCTCGACGCCAGGATATTCTACACGATCGATAATGCTCATTTATTATCTGAGATGACGTAGTACTCTCGATTACGATGGAATCAACAGCACGTATCGAGCAGCAGGTATCGGTAGTGAACGCGCGTCTCAGCGCGGTGGGACGATGAGTTTCGCCAGGTCGACGAGGGCTGCCGGCGACCGAGTTCGGGGCACCGTCGAAGACGGTACGCACCGGGCGCGAAAGCCAGTCTTCTATCTCGTCACGGTCGCCTTCGTCGCGTTTCTCCTGTTCGCGCTGCGCGAATCGATGGTAATGGTCGGAACCGCCTGGACCGACGGCTACGCGTTCCCAGTCCACCGCGTACACCACATGATGATCGGCGGGATGCTGACGGTGTTCGCCGCGACGGTCGCCGTCCAGCTCTATCGTCCGGCGAAGCGAGTGGGGGCGCTCCAGGCCGCGATCGCGTTCGCGATTTCGGCGTTCGTCCTCACGGTCGTCGCCTCCGGTCTCGCAGCGGCCGGCGAGATCCTCGTCTTCGTGATTCCGGTTCTACTCATCGCGCTGTTGCATCCGGCTCGCCGACAGCTCGTCCCGACCCTCGAGCGGATGGACGCTCGCCTGATCGCACTCGCCGCCGTCGGCGCGCTCGGCATGGCGACCGTCGCCGTCGGCGAGTACGCGAGCCACACGACGCTCACCAACGAACACGTCGCATTCGGTCACTTCGAGTTCATGCTGTTCGCGACCGTCTCGATCGGTCTCTTCGCGCTACTGGGTGCCCTTCGGCCGACCGGCTGGCGCGCGCTCGTCTATGCCGCCGCCGCGTTGGCCGTCCTCTTCGCCGCCGGCTCGCTCGCGTTCCCCGGAATCGAGCAGGGCTCGAGCCTCGGTACCGCCGGCGCGCTCGCCACCGTCGTGTGGGCCGTCGCGTTCGTCGGGCTCGCGGAGTACGTCGACCGAGCCGACTCGACCGAGTCGGAATCGATCAACGCCGAACCGACGCCCGCAGAATCGGTCTGAGTGGCATCGAACCGGCTCGGCCGACTCGACTCCGAGCGATTACCGAAATACCAGTTACGTTTCGCTTCGAACGCCGAAATTATGTGCGCACGACCCGGAGTCGGCGTATGAACGTCGCAATTCTGGGCTGTGGCCACGTCGGTCTCGAACTCGGTCGCCAACTCGCCGAGCGCGGTCACGAGGTGATCGGCGTGCGTCGCTCCGACGACGGCGTCGAAGCGATCGACGCCGCCGGATTCGACGCCGTACAGGCTGATGTCACCGACCGCGAGGCGCTCGGGGCCGTCCCCGACGTCGACGCCATCGTCTTCGCGGCCAGCAGCGGCGGCCGGGGTGCGGACGCAGCCCGCGAGGTCTACGTCGAAGGCCTGCGGACCGCCATCCGGCACTTCGGCGAGCGCGAACAGAACCCCGACAGGCTGGTCTACACCTCCTCGACGGGCGTCCACGGCGACCACGACGGCGACTGGGTGGACGAGGATACCGAACTCGATCCGACCACCGAGAAGACCGAGGTGCTCGCCGAGGCCGAACGGATCGCCCTCGAACTCCCCACCGAGTACGGCTTCGAGGGCACCGTCGCGCGCTACGCGGGCCTCTACGGCCCCGGTCGGTACCGCCTCGAGCGCTATCTCGAGGGGCCGGTCACCGAGGGCTACCTGAACATGGTCCACCGCGACGACGCGGCGGGAGCCGTCCGCTACCTTCTGGAAGAGGATCTCGCACGCGGTGAGGTGGTACAGGTCGTCGACGACGAACCCGCCCCCAAGTGGACGTTCGCCGACTGGCTCGCCGAACAGTGCGGTGTCGAACAGCCGCCGAAACAGACGAAAGCCGAGCGACTCGAGGACGGAGACGTCTCCGAGGCCGGCAAACGCCGCATTCTGACCAGTAAACGCTGTTCTAACGAGAAGCTTCGCGACCTCGGCTACGAGTTCGCGTACCCGACGTATCGGGAGGGGTATCGAGAGGCGATCGACGCCTATCGCGGTCGCTGACGGCGCTATCGTGCCGTACGCGCGGATACCGACGAAAAACGGTCACCAGAGGGGGAAATTTATTGAGGATTCACTTTGATTGTCGGGTATGAGCGACCGGGACCCCTCGACCAGCAGCGTCTTTTTCGAGCCCGACACCTTGCTGGTCGAGAGCGTCGTCGACGAACTCCAGGCCCTCGAGCCGCTGGTGCTCTCCCTGCTCGTCCTCGCGACCGTGGCCGTCGTCGTCGGCGGCTGGTGGGTCGTCCGCTGGTTTCGTCGACCGCCCGGCGTCCGCATCCAGCGCTTGCTGGGAAACTACGACGAGATTGTGGTGTTGATGCACCCGAACCCGGACCCCGATGCCATGTCCTGTGCGATGGGGATCGCCCGCATCGCCGAGGCCGTCGACACCGAGACGACGCTGCAGTACGCCGGCGAGATCCGCCACCAGGAGAATCGCGCGTTCCGAACCGTTCTCGATCTTGAACTCGAGTCGATCGAATCGAGCTCACAGCTCGCCGCCGACGCCGTCGTCCTCGTCGATCACAACACGCCGCGCGGGTTTGCGGGCTCACAAACCGTCGAACCGATCGCGGTCGTCGACCACCATCCCGGCAACGGGGCTGGGACGGAGTTTACCGACGTTCGGACCGACTACGGTGCCGCGTCGACGATCCTCGTCGAGTACCTGGACGAACTCGGTGCGACGATGGCGGCGGAGGGCGGCAACGGGTTTGAGATTTCCCAGGAGCTCGCAACGGGACTGCTCTACGGCATTCAGTCGGATACGAACCAGTTGACGAACGGCTGCTCGCGGGCCGAGTTCGACGCCTGCGCCTCGCTGTTTTCGGGTATCGACGAGGACCTCCTCGACCGGATCGCCAACCCGCAGGTCAGCGACGACGTTCTCCGGGTCAAAGCGACGGCCATCACCGAGAAACGCGTCGAAGGTCCCTTTGCCGTTTGTGACGTCGGCACGCTCTCGAACACCGACGCGATTCCCCAGGCCGCGGACGAACTCATGCATCTCGAGGGCGTCACGGCGGTCGTCGTTTACGGTCAGAACGACAATACGATCCACCTCTCGGGTCGCTCGCGCGACGACCGGGTCCACATGGGCGAAACCCTGCGCCACGCCATCAGCGACATCCCGATGGCCAACGCTGGCGGCCACGCCCGGATGGGTGGCGGACAGGTGTCCGTCGACCACATGGAGGGAATCGGTCCCTCCGACGGCGTCAGCAAACCCGAGTTCGAGGAGCGGCTCTTTTCGGCGATGGCCGGCGAACGGTAGTCGACTGGTCCGAAGAGTACGAAGAAGAGGCGGGACAGCGAACGCTCGAGCGTATCGCTCCCGTTCGAATCAGCGGGCGCGAACTCGAGTCGCAACCGCGCGCTACTCAGCGGACGGCGTTTCGGTGGTTCCGCGCGTCTCGCCCCCGTCAGTCGCCGCGAGCACGATCTCGCGAGCCTCATCGAACAGTTCCTCCGCACGGTCCGGGTCGCGCGCCTCGGCCGTGATTCGGACGACCGATTCGGTCCCGCTGGGGCGGACGAGCGTCCAGCCGTCGCCGTGATCGATTCGAACGCCGTCGAGGGCGTCGACCTCGAGGTCGCGCTCCCGAACCGTCGTCTCGACGCGCTCCATGACGGCCGCCTTGTCCGTCACGTCGATCGAGGTTCGTCGAATGGGGTAGGTCTCGAGGTCGTCGACCAGCTCGGCGAGCGAGCCCGCGCGTTTGGTCATTGCGGCGAGTTTCGCGGCTGCGAGCGGGCCGTCCGGACAGAGCGTCTCGTCGGGCCAGATCCACGCGCCGCTGGGTTCGCCGCCGAAGACGACGTCGGGTTCGGTCGCCCGTTCCGCGACGTAGACGTCACCGACGGCGGTTCGCGTCACCGAGGCGCCGACGGTCGCCACCGCGTCGTCGACGGCGAGGCTCGTATCCACCGGCGCGGCGATCCGGTCGCCGTCGCCGGCCTCCTCGCGGGCGAAGAGCGCGAGCAAGAGGTCCTTCGGAACGAACCGGCCGCGTTCGTCCACGGCCACCATCCGATCCCCGTCGCCGTCGTGGGCGATGCCGAGGTCGGCGTCCGTCGCGCCGACCAGTCGCTGGAGGTCCTCGAGCGTCTCCTCGTTCGGTTCGCTCGGCCGGCCCGGGAAGCGGCCGTCCTGCTGGGCGTTCAGCGTTCGCACCTCACAGCCGAGGTCGACCAGCGCCTCCGCCGTCACGCTGCCCGCGCCGTTGCCGACGTCGATCACGACGTCCAGTCCGGAGGGATCGTCGACGGTGTCCGTGATCGTCTCGGCGTGTCGCTCGAGCAGTCCTTCGTGTCGTTTCCGGTCGCCGACCCCGTCCCAGGGCTCGAGGTCGTAGCGCTCGTTCTCGACTCGGTCGGTGATCGCCGCGCGGCGCTCCGTGTCGAAGGCCTGACCGGAGGGCGACCAGAGTTTGATCCCGTTGTCCGTCTTCGGGTTGTGCGAGGCGGTGATCACGACGCCTGCGTCCGCGTCGAGCCAGTCGACGCCGCGGGCGACGGTCGGGGTCGGCGCGATCCCGATCTCGAACACGTCGCCGCCACACTCTCTGATCCCGGCGCTGAGCGCGTCGACCAGCATCGTCCCGCTCTCGCGGACGTCGCGGCCGACGACGACGCGTTCGTACCCTTCGGACGCCAGCGCACGGCCGACCGAAAGCGCCAGTTCGGCCGTTACCTCCTCGCCCACCGCGCCACGAATTCCGCTCGTTCCGAACATAGCCGGGGCTACCACGACCGGGTATATAAAAATCGGAACATCGTCCTGCGTTCTGAGATCGGCTCCCACGGGGGTCGACACTCGAGTGCCAGAGTGAGTTCGCTCGCTCGCGTTCACAACTGCGAGTGCGAACGTGTTCGCCCCGCCTCCGCCGGTGGCTCCAAACGGGTCGCTTAAGTCTCTCGGCCGACGTAGCCCGGACACTGATGGAATTTTGCGACGAATGCGGTTCGATGATGAAAGCCGACGACGGGCGCTGGGAGTGTGGCAGCTGTGGCTTTACGAAGCCGAAAGGTGACGCGGACGAGTACATCGTGACGGACGATCAGGAGGCGAGCGAGATTATCGAGTCCTCCGGCGAGACCTCCCTGCCGGAGACCGACGCGCTCTGTCCCGAGTGCGGTCACGACCGGGCCTACTGGTACATGCAACAGATCCGGTCGGCCGACGAGAGCGAGACGCGCTTTTTCATCTGTTCGGAGTGTGAACACAAGTGGCGCGAAGACGACAACTAACCGACTCACCCGTTCTCACCGCCCGTCCACAACGGTAGCGTCGACCGGACGGCGCTCCGACCGTCACTCAGACAGAATGTACCAGACGAATTAATTTTGTCTGACGTACGTTTATGTGGCCGGACGGACCCCTAGGAGATATGTCGAAAAATCGCGTCGAGAAACTCGAGTCGACGGTTGCGGAACTCGAGTCGACGGTAGACGGGCTGACGGACGAACTTATCGAATCCAAGGAACGCATTCGCGTGCTCGAGGCCGAACTCGACACCGAGTCGCCGACGCGCGTGCCAGACCGGCGCGGTGGCGAGGAAGTGGAGTCGGAAGACGAAGTGACACAGGAAGCCGCACCGGACGAGGTCGCAGAGGCCGCAGCCGATGCCGACGGCGAGGAGACGACGGCTCAGGACGAAGCGGAAGACTCAGGTAGCGACGACATTATTGTCGCATAACTGCGTGGTGACGGCGCGGCCGCGGTCGACCGTCGGCGGTATCGACGGCAGCCGACCCCGCGACGACAGCCGCCACGATCCCCGGGAGACGGAGGGCTCGAGAAGAGAATGTATATCAAGGCACTCGTTCTGGACAATTTCAAGAGCTTCGGCCGAAAGACGAAGATCCCCTTTTACGAGGACTTTACGGTCGTCACGGGACCGAACGGTTCCGGGAAATCGAACATCATCGACGCCGTCCTCTTCGCGCTCGGACTGGCCCGCACGCGCGGGATCCGCGCGGAGAAACTGACCGACCTCATTTACAACCCCGGTCACGAGGACGGCAACGACTCCGGCGGCCCCCGCGAGGCGACCGTCGAAGTGATTTTAGACAACTCCGATCACACCCTCGAGCGGACGCAGGTCGTCAACGCCGCCGGTAGCGACGACGTCGGCGACGTCGACGAGATTCGCATCCGCCGGCGGGTCAAAGAGACCGAGGACAACTACTACTCCTACTACTACCTCAACGACCGCTCTGTCAATCTCTCTGACATTCAGGACCTGCTCGCACAGGCCGGCGTCACGCCGGAGGGCTACAACGTCGTCATGCAGGGTGACGTGACCGAGATCATCAACATGACGCCCCACGCACGCCGGGAAATCATCGACGAGATCGCGGGCGTCGCCGAGTTCGACGCGAAAAAGGAGGACGCGTTCGGTGAACTCGAGGTCGTCGAGGAGCGCATCGACGAGGCCGAGTTGCGCATCGAGGAGAAGCGAGACCGACTCGCCCAGCTCGAGGACGAACGCCGGGAGGCGTTGCGATACCGTCGGCTCCGCCGCGAGAAGGAGGAGTACGAGGGGTACAAGAAGGCCAGCGAACTCGAGGAGAAGCGTGCGGATCTCGAGTCAGCCCAGTCGAAGGCCGAGGGACTCGCCGAGGACTTAGAAGAGCTCCAGCGCGAACTCGACGAACGCGAAGGAACGGTGCTTCGCCTCCAGGAAGATCTCGAGGACTTAAACGCCGAAATCGAGCGCAAGGGTGAGGACGAACAGCTCCGAATCAAAAGCGAGATCGAGGAGATCAAAGGCGAGATCTCGCGACTCGAGGACAAGATCGAAGCCAGCGAGGAGGCGATCGAAGAGGCTGAATCCAACCGTCGCGAGGCGTTCGTCCAGATCGACCGCAAACAGGAGACGATCGAGGAGCTCGACGGCGAGATGCGCGAGCACAAACTCGAGAAGGCCTCGATCACAAGCGAGATTCAGGAACGGGAGGCAGAACGCGACGAGCTCGAGGCCGAGATCGACGCCGTCGACACCGAGTTCGACGAGCTCAAGGCGGATCTCGCCGAGCGAAAGGACGATCTCGAGGAAGCCAAAACGAGCAAGAACGACCTCCAGCGCGAGCAGGATCGGCTGCTGGACGAAGCCCGGCGACGGTCGAACGAGATCAGCGAGAAAGAGGAGACGATCGAGCAGCGCCGTGAAGAGATTCCCGAGATCGAGAGCAAGCGCTCGGAGCTCGAGCGAGAGCTCGAGAAGGCCGAGAAAAACCGCGCGAACATCGCGGGCGTCGTCGACGACCTCAAGGGGGAGAAGCGACGCCTCCAGTCGGATGTCGACGACGTCGACGACGATATTCAGGCGAAACAACAGGAGTACGCCGAACTCGAGGCCAACGCGGGCGAAAGCGGTGACTCCTCGTTCGGTCGCGCGGTGACGACGATCCTCAACGCGGGGATCAACGGCGTCCACGGTGCGGTCGCCCAGTTGGGCAACGTCGCCGGCGAGTACGCCGTGGCCTGCGAGACTGCGGCGGGCGGTCGGCTCGCGAATGTGGTGGTCGACGACGACATCATCGGCCAGCAGTGTATCGACCACCTCAAGTCGCGCAACGCGGGCCGGGCGACGTTCCTGCCGATGACGGACATGAACCAGCGTCGACTGCCCAACGCGCCGAGCGATCCCGGCGTCGTCGACTTCGCGTACAACCTGGTCGAGTTCGATGGGCAGTACAGCGGCGTCTTCTCCTACGTACTCGGCGACACGTTGGTCGTGGAGGACTTAGAGACCGCTCGCTCCTATATGGGCGACTACCGGATGGTCACCCTCGACGGCGACTTAGTCGAGAAAAGCGGCGCGATGACCGGCGGTTCCGGCGGCGGTTCGCGCTACTCCTTCACCGGCGGCGGCGAGGGCCAACTCGAGCGCGTCGCGAAACAGATCACGGAATTACAGGAGGAACGGGAGGAGTTGCGTGATGAGCTACGCGACGTTGAGGAACGGCTCGATAACGCCCGCGACCGCAAGACCGACGCGGCCGACGAGGTGCGCTCGATCGAGAGCAGCCTCGAGAGCCTCGCGGACAAACGTGAGTCCGTCGAGGACGAAATCGAGACGCTCGAGGACGACCTCGCCGATCTCGAGGACGAACGCGAGTCAGTCGACGAGCGGATGACCGAAATCTCGGGCGAGATCGAGGAGAAGACCGCCGCAGTCGAGGCAATCGAGGCGGATATCGACGAACTCGAGACCGAACTCGCGGACTCGAAGATTCCGGAACTCACGGAACAGATCGAAGAGTTAGAGGCCGAGATCGACGAACGCGAGGACCGCATCTCGGACATCGACAGCAAACTCAACGAGCTGAGCTTAGAGAAGGAGTACGCCGAGGACGCCATCGAGGACCTCCACGACGACATTGAGACGGCACAGAACCGCAAAGCGGAGCACGAAGACCGGATCGAGGAGTACGAGACAAAGATCGAGGGGAAACGCGAGACACTCGAGGACAAACACGAGGCCGTCGCGGACTTAGAAGACGAACTCGCCGAGTTGAAAGACGAGCGCGGCGACCTCAAGGAGGAGCTTTCCGAGGCCCGGACGAACCGCGACCAGCAACAGGACCGCGTCAACGCCGTCGAAAGCAAACTCGAGGACACCCGCAACACCGTCGGCGACCTCGAGTGGGAGATCGAGAGCCTCGAGAGCGAGGTCGGGGAGTACGACCCCGAGGACGTGCCGGACCACGAGACGGTCCTCGAGATGATCGAGTATCTCACCGCGGACATGGAGGCGATGGAGCCGGTGAACATGCTGGCGATCGACGAGTACGACGACGTCCGGAGCGATCTCGAGGAACTCGAGGACGCGCGGGCGACGCTGGTCGAGGAGGCCGAAGGAATCCGCGACCGGATCGAGCAGTACGAGACTCAGAAGAAGCGGACGTTCATGGACTCCTACGACGAGATCGCCGCCCAGTTCACCGAAATCTTCGAGAAGCTCTCGGAGGGAACCGGGACGTTGCACTTAGAGGACGAGGCCGATCCGTTCGACGGCGGGCTGACGATGAAGGCCCAGCCGGGCGACAAGCCGATCCAGCGACTCGACGCGATGTCCGGGGGGGAGAAGTCGCTGACGGCCCTCGCCTTTATTTTCGCCATCCAACGGCACAACCCGGCCCCGTTCTACGCGTTAGACGAGGTCGACGCCTTCCTCGATGCGGTCAACGCCGACCGGATCGGCGAGATGGTCGACGAACTCTCCGAGAAGGCCCAGTTCGTCGTGGTCTCTCACCGCAGCGCGATGCTCGATCGCTCCGAGCGAGCGATCGGTGTCACGATGCAACAGGACAACGTCAGCGCGGTGACCGGCATCGATCTGAGCGACGACGGCGCAGGTGATGGCGAGGAGGTGCCAGCGAGTGACTAACGAGGGCCCCGAGGAGCCGAAGGCGACGAAGGGGGCCTCGAATACGCGAACGGAGAGCGAAGCGAACCGTGAGCGAGGCGACCGGCCCGAGAACGAGTTCTATACGGACGGCGGGAAGGACGATATCCCGCTGAACATCGCGGGTCACGAGGATCGGGAGCCGCCGGGTGATCCGTCGGACCAAACATCGAACTCGAGCACCGGTCACCGAGCGCCGGACGCCGGCGAATCAGTTCTCGAGTTCTCCGAAGACGGCGAAATCTCCGCGAGCGGTGAAGACGAATCCGGTGCGGATTCTGACGACGAAGTCGAGCCCGTCGAACTGCTGGTCCAACTCGCCAAGGACGGCGAGATCGACCCGTGGGATATCGATATCGTCGCGGTGACGGACAAGTTCCTCGAGGCGCTCGACGACGCCGACCTGCGCACCTCGGGTCGGGCGCTGTTCTACGCGAGCGTCCTCCTGCGGATGAAAAGCGACGAACTGTTCGCGCCGGACGAACCCGAAGAGGACGAACTCCCACCGTGGGAAGCGCCCTTCGCGGACGAAGGGCCGATGGACGGCGGCGACCCCGACGCCGATGGCGGGCCGCCCGGCTTTGACCCCGTCGAGGGCCTCGAGGCGGAGATGGAACGCCGCCTCGAGCGCAAACAGGCCCGCGGGAAGCCCGAAACGCTCGACGAACTGGTGCGGGAACTGCGCGGGGCCGAACGTGGAACCTGGTGGAAGGAGTCCCGAACCTACGACACGAGCGACTCGCCGAAGGGCTACGACCGCGGAATGCAGGAGCTGAACTACCACTCGGGCGACGACTTCCGGGTGGACGACGAGCCGACGAGCGACGACGTCACGCACACGACCCACGAGGAGGACATCGAGGCCGTCATCGACGATGTCGAGTCGGAACTCGAGTCCCAGTACGAGCAGGGCCGCGAGGAGGTGCTGTACGCCGAAATCGATGGTATCGGTGGTACGCGCGTGATGACCTACCTGGCGCTGCTCTTTCTCGCCCACCGGGGCCGGGTGCGCCTCGAGCAGGACGAACTGTTCGGCGACCTCTGGGTCCAGGATGCAACGGTCGAGACGGAAGCGAGCGAAGCGATTGCGGATTGATTGGGGACGAAGACGGCACAGATCACACAGGTACGGACCGACCGAGTGCGAAACTGCCACAAACGTTTACCGAGCACTGTTCGAACGTCGGACCGATGTCCAGGCCAACTGATGGCGGCCGGATGACGCGGCGTTTCGCGTCCGCGTCGAGACGTTCGCGCTCCTGCGGCGAGTGCTCCCGGTCGGGGTCCTCGCGGGATCGCTCGTCGGTCCGCTCTTCGTCGTCGACTCGAGTACCGCAGCCTGGCTCTCGATGGGGTGCTTTTTCGGGACGCTGTTCGTCCTCTGGACGCTCCGGGGACTGCCACTGTATCCTGCCCACACGTTCGGAATCGAATACCGATTCGAAGACGACGGGTTCGAATCGGATCGTCGCCGATGCGTTCGCTGTGAGGCGGTGATCGAGGACGGAACGCACCGCCGCTACGCGCGCCAGTTCGTCGTTCTCGGCGTGCCGATTCATACGCTCGCCTGGGGGCACAACGATTTTTGTCCGGATTGTCTCGACGTCGGTCCGCATGGGGCGAGCGGCTCCGAATCGCGGGAGACGCGCGAGTCGGCGCCCGGATCGACCGTCGACAGAGCGGACGGGTCGATGGACTCGAGGAAAGGGAAAGAAAGGGCAGATCCGATCGGTGATACCGCATACAGCCAGCAACCCGGTGACACACCCGGAACTGAGATCGTCCGCCGCGTCGCTCTCCACGATGAGCGGACGGCACTCGAGGTCGAGCGGGCCTTCGACGACGGCGACTCGTATTAGTGTGTGTGTACGATAGTGGTTGTCGATATCACACCTCACGAGAAAACAAGTAAGTCGAGCGATAGGCAGGTAGTATGTCCTCCGGCGAGTCGCCGGACGAGAGCAATCTCACGGAGGGATCGCTTGTCCGGCCGATGTTCAAGTTGGCGTGGCCGCTCGTGGTCATCCAGCTCCTGCAGGTCGCCTACAACGTCGGCGACACCTTCTGGCTCGGCGCGCTCTCGCCCGACGCCGTGGGCGCGGTGAGCCTCGCCTTTCCGCTGCTCTTTCTGGTGATCGCGGTCGGTGCCGGGTTCACGACGGCCGGCGCGATCCTGATCGCCCAGCACACGGGTGCCGACAGCGGAAAGGGCGGCCTGATCGCCGGCCAGACGATCTCGTTCATCTCGATCGTCGCGGTCGTCCTCGGCATGATCGGCTACTTCGCCACCCAGCCGATGCTCGATATCCTCCCGGCCGACAGCGACACCCAAGAGGCGATCCTCCCGCTGGCGGCCGACTACCTCCAGATCTTCTTCCTGGGGGTGCCCTTCGTCTTCGGCTTCTTCGTCTTCGCCGCGCTCATGCGGGGCTACGGCAACACCCGCGCGCCGATGCGGGTGATGTTCATCAGCGTCGTCATCAACCTCGTGATCGACCCGCTGCTCATCTTCGGCGTCGGCCCGCTTCCCCGCCTCGAGATCGCCGGCGCCGCCGTCGCGACCGTCATTTCCAGAGGGATCGCAACGCTGATCGGGTTCTACCTGCTGTACTACACGGACGTCGGTCCCGACATCGAGTTCGGCCACCTCCGCCCGCGCCTCGAGTACGTCTCCGAGATCACCCGGCTGGGCGTCCCGACGGCGCTCGAGCAGTCGATGACGGCGCTGGCGCTGGTCGGTATGACCGCGATGGTCGTCACCTTCCCGCCGGCGGTCGTCGCGGCCTACGGGTTGGGTAACCGGCTGATCTCGCTTGCGTTCCTACCAGCCATGGGGGTGGGACAGGCGACGGACTCGATCGTCGGCCAGAACCTGGGTGCTGGCAAGGCCGGTCGTGCCGAGAAGGCGACGTGGATCGCCTCGGGCGTGGTCGCCGGGATCATGTTCGTCGCCGGCGCACTCGCCTTCCTCTTCCCGGAGCCGTTCGTCGCGGTGTTCCTCACGGCCGAGGAGGCGGGGCGAGCCGAGACGCTCGACTACGGCGTCACCTACCTCCAGTTCGCCGCGTTCGCGTTCGTCTTCATGGGCGTCATGCAAGTGATTCAGGGCGCGTTCCGTGGCGCGGGCAACACGAAGACGGCGCTGGCGTTCGCCGTGATCGGCCTGTGGATCGTCCGCGTCCCAGTCACCTACTACCTCATCTTCGTCGCCGGTTGGGGGACGACGGGGATCTGGACGGGCGTTGTCATCGGCGATGTCGTCGGTGCGACCGCCGCCGTCGCGTGGTTCACGCGCGGCACGTGGAAGGAGTCGCTGCTCGACGAGGAAGGCGACGAAGGGTCGGATTCGACGACAGGAGCGCCCGACTCGAGCGAGGCCGAATCTGTCGCCGAGTAACGAACGCGTCGGACTCGGTATCTGTCCGTTCGAAACGGTGTCGAAACCGATAGCAAGAACCGATTCGATGGATCCACCTCTCAATCGCGAACACCTACTGGTTTTCGTTCAACCCTAATCTGTTTGGAAAATCCCTCAAGCAGTGTGGCGGTGTACGAGAGCGTATGCTCACGAACAGGGAGTCAACCGACGGGGACGACGGACCGAAGCAGTTCCTAGTGACGTGCGAGGGCTGTTCGTTCGAACACGCGGTCGACGGGCGCGAGCGTGCGACGGTAATCGGCACCGATCACCGCCGGGAGACCCACCATGAGGTCGTCGCCTTCGAGGTCCCGCCCTCGCTCGGGTCGTCGTAAGCGCGGTTCGGTTTCGAGCGACGTCCATGAATCGCGATCAATGCGGCGACAGCCCGCCAGCCGGCAGTGACCGGCCGTTCAGTCGTCTGCAAGCAGCCACTCGCCCGGGCCGGCGGACTCGAGGACGTTCCGCCGTTCCATCTCGTTCAGTACTTCCGGAATCCGGTCCGGCTGAGCGATCTCCATTTCGATCCGGTCGATGCCGTGGAACTCGGCGAGATAGTGCCGGATCTCTTCCTGCGTAAACGACTCCTGGTCGGCCTGATCCATCACGCTCGAGACGAGATCGACCATATCCTCGATGAAGTTCCAGGGGTAGACGATCCAGGTCCACTCGTCTAGGTGTTCGCCAACGTAGTCGGGTTGGTACTCGCTGGTTCCGAGCAACTGGAGCGTCGCCGTTCGAACCTCGCCGGCGTCGCGGTCGGTGACGTACTCGTAGGCCCGTTCGATGGAGCCGCCGGTGTCGGCGATATCGTCGATGATGAGGACGTCCTTCCCTTCGACGCTGCCCTCCGGCATGGGGTAGCGAACGGTCGGTTCGCCGCTCTTCTCGGCGGTTCCGACGTAGTGTTCCATCTTCAGGCTCGTCAGGTCGTCCAGTCCGAGGAAATCACAGAGACACCGGCCCGCAAACCAGCCCCCACGGGCGAGCGCGACGACGACGTCGGGTTCGAACGCGTCGTCGCGAACCTCGTCGCTGACATCGCGACAGAGGCCGTAGATGTACTCCCAGGTAGTGATCGTACAGTCGAAATCGTCCGGTAGATCGGACATCTGATGGCACCTACTCGGTGCCAGGATGGCGACGCCCATAAGTGGGCTGAAACCCGCCGCGCTCTGTGCGTGTCAGACCCGATTACTGTCAGTACACGGCAGACGTAGTTCGCCGCGATCCGTAGCGCGATGTGAATTGCCGTCCGAAACCGCTATCGATGCTGAACTGATCACCAGCCTCCTTTTGGCGACGTCTACTGACCGTGACTTCGGTCTCCTCTCGAGTAACACAACCACTATATAATTTGGTTGTACAACCTAGTTATTGATGGCACGGACACAGATCGAAGCCGCCCGCGAGGGGACGGTTACGGACGCGATGAAACGGGTAGCCGAACGCGAGAACCGCGAACCGGAGTTCGTTCGAAAGCAGGTCGCCGAGGGACAGGCGGTGATTCCGGCGAACGTCAATCACGACACGGTCGATCCGATGATTATCGGTCGTGAGTTCGCGACGAAAGTCAACGCGAACATCGGCAACAGCGAGACGACGAGCGACCTCGAGGAGGAGTTGCGAAAGCTCCACACCGCGGTCCACTACGGCGCGGATACGGTGATGGATCTCGGGACCGGCAGCGATCTCGACGAGATCCGCGAGACACACGTCGAACACTCGCCGGTGCCGATCGGCACGGTGCCGCTCTACGAGGCGGTGAAGCAAGCGGGGGGTCCAGAAGAGATCACGACGGAGTTGCTCCTCGAGGTCATCGAGAAACAGGCCGAGCAGGGCGTCGACTACATGACGATCCACGCCGGTATTCTGGCGGAGCATCTGCCCCTAACCGACGGTCGCAAAACGGGAATCGTCTCCCGGGGCGGCTCGATCATGGCCTCGTGGATGGAGACGCATGGCGAACAGAACCCGCTGTTTCAGGTGTACGACGAGATCTGCGAGATCTTCGCCGAACACGACGTCACCTTTAGTTTGGGCGACAGTCTCCGGCCCGGCTGTCTGGCCGACGCCTGCGACGAGGCCCAGTACGCCGAACTGGATACGCTGGGCGAACTGACCCGTCGTGCCTGGGAGCACGACGTGCAGGTGATGGTCGAAGGGCCGGGCCACGTCCCGATGCACAGAGTCGCCGAGAACGTCGAGCGCCAGCAGGAGGTCTGTGACGGCGCGCCGTTCTACGTCCTCGGGCCGCTCGTGACGGATATCGCGCCGGGCTACGACCACATCACGAGCGCCATCGGGGCCGCGATGGCGGCCGAGGCCGGCGCGTCGATGCTGTGTTACGTCACGCCGAAAGAGCACCTCGGGCTCCCCGACGAGGAAGACGTTCGCGATGGCCTCGCGGCGTACCGGATCGCCGCCCACTCCGGCGACGTGGCGAACGAACGACCCGGCGCGCGCGACTGGGACGACGCGCTCTCGGAGGCCCGTTACAATTTCGAGTGGCGCGAGCAGTTCGGCCTCGCGCTCGATCCCGACCGCGCCCGCAACTACCACGACCAGACGCTCCCCGAGGACAACTACAAGGAGGCCCGCTTCTGCTCGATGTGCGGCGTGGAGTTCTGTTCGATGCGGATCGATCAGGACGTACGGGAGGGCGGGGAAATGGAGCGACTCGAGTCGACCACCGATCTCGAGACCTCCCCCGCAGCCGAGGTGAACCGTCCGCCGGTCGGAACGCACGAATCGAGTGATCTGCCGACAGTCGGGGACGACAACCATTCCCTCGAACAGGTCGGCGACGACTGAGGACCGGTCGACGTACTGTGCCGTCCGGAGCCGACGATCACGACGATACCGAGGACAGCAGATTGATACGTCGTTCGTCCCACGGAGGTGGTATGGACTCGATTCGAATCGTACAGGTCGACGCCTTCACGGACGAGCCGCTGGCCGGGAACCCGGCCGGCGTCGTCCCCGAGGCCGACGGACTCTCCGACGACCAGATGCAACAGATCGCCGCCGAGATGGCCGTCAGCGAGACGGCGTTCCTTCGCTCGAGCGAGACCGCCGACTATCGCATTCGGTACTTCACCCCCACTCAGGAGGTCGACCTCTGCGGGCACGCGACGATCGGCAGCTTCGCCCACCTCCGCGATGAGGGGCTCGAGGCCGGGACGTACACCCTCGAGACGAACGTCGGCGAACTCGAGATCGAACTCGAGTCAGACGGCGCGGTCTGGATGACACAGGACACTCCGCAGATCCGTGAGGTCGATGTCGGCTACGACCGCGTCGCCGACGCGCTCGGCGTCGGTCAGGCGGCCCTCGAGGGTGCGAGCGACGACATTCCGCTCGCGGTGTCCTCGACTGGACTCCCCTTCCTGATCGTCCCTATTACCTACCTCTCGGATCTCGGGAGCGCCGATCCCGATATGCACGCGATCGAAGAGCTCACCGAAGAGGTCGACGCCACCGGCGTCTACCTCTTTACGTTTGACGCGCTCGACCGCGAGTCGACGCTCCACGGCCGAATGTTTGCACCGGGAGCCGGCGTGCCGGAGGACCCGGTCACCGGAACCGCGAGCGGCTCCGTCAGTGCGTATCTCGACCGATTCGGCGCGTTCGACGACGACTTCCCCGACGAACTCCGCCTCGAGCAGGGCCACTACGTCGACCGCCCGGGGCTGGTTCGGGCTCGCGTCGGAAGCGCCGTACAGGTCGGCGGCCGCGGCGTGACCGTTCTGGACGGCTCGCTGGTCGTCCCCGAGGACGACGAGGACGAGATTCTCGAGGCCTGAATCGGTCGCGTGGTCTGACTACTCTCCCTCCTCGCGTTCGGAACCGTCGTCACGACTCGTGTCGGGAGCAACGCTCGAGGACGGGGGTGCCGAAACCGGATCGGACGCGGATCGGTCGCTCGAGTCGCCCGTCGATTCATCGCGTTTCTGCTCGGCTCTCGACGCATCGGGGACAGCGTCCGACTCGAGGTGATCGCGTTCGTCGAACTGCGTGCTCGTCTCGCTGCGTTCAAGCGCTTGAATCTCCCGTCTCATCTCCGTGATTTCGGCCTCCATGCCGGCGAGTCGCTCGTCGAGTTTCCTGAGAGTCACGCGCGAACGTCCCTTGGAGCCGAGTCGCCGTGCAGCGGCTCGGCCGGATGCGCGCGGAAGCGTGAAAAAGAGCGCGTAGGCCCTGCCGAACCGCCAGACGACGACTCCGAGCAGACAGAACAGCAGCGTGATCGAGGGGTTCGCCTGCTCGATCGCGGGTCCCGGATTCATTGGCTCCGCGACGAGCAGGACGATCGCCGTTCGAAAGCCGGCGAGAAAACCGAAGACGGCGATCCCCACACCGACCAGGAGTGAACCGATCGTGAGCGCTCGGTAGATAATCGCCCACCGGACGGGATGGCTGAGATCGAGATCCATACCGGTGACAGTCACTAGATCGGCATAATCTCTGTGACTGATACGGTCAGGCGGTGACTGTCGCGTTCCATAGCGCTTCGAACGCCACAGCGTCGACGGCGGTGGGATAATCAGTGTATCTCGCCGTCGTCGATGTTTTGGAAGCCCATCAACGTCGCCTTCAGAACCGTTCGCTGCGCGGAGGGTCATCGAGGCGGTCGTCTTCGAACTGTCGAACTGAGCGGACAGTTGCTCGAGCGTCCGTCGCGTCGGCGGTGATACTGATTGATGTTAACATGTACACGACCTCCTATTAGGAGTATTATCGTTTAATATGTATATGATGTGCAGGCCACGAGAGGATGACACTCAATTATGACATCTGAACCGACCGCAGACACGAAATCCGGGGGAATGAACCGACGAACCGCGCTGAAAGTCGCCGGTGGATCAGCGATCGCTGTTGCACTCGCCGGCTGTGGTGACCTGTTCCAGGACGATGATGATCCGCTCGAGGACGCCGACGTACCGGACGAACCGATCGAAGCTGGGCTCCAGACGTTCCTCGAGGGTGCACCAGCGGTCCTCGGGGTCCAGGCCGAAATGGGTGCCGAGGTCGCCGTCGATCGAATAAACGAAAACGACGGTATCGCCGGACGTGAGATCGAACTGGACGTCATCGAGGAAGGCGAAGAGGCCCTCGAGAACTACCAGCAGTTCGTTAACGACGGCAAAGACGTTACGTTCGGGCCGATCTCGAGCGGGAACCACGAGGCGATGGTCCCGGAAATCAACGATCAAGGCGTTATCAACGTCGCGACCGACGGGACGGTAACGACCCTCTACGAGGAGGACCACCCGCCGGAGGATAACCAGTACTCGTTCCGCTTCCAGAACCACGATGTGATGGAAGCGATGGCGGCTGCCGTCGAGGCGGTCGAACTGCTCGGTGCTGACGAGATCGAGACTGCCGCGGGTATCAACCCTGGCTACGCGTTCGGGTTCGACGAACAGGAGATTTTCGCGGCGAGCATCGAGCAACTGGCCGACGCAGAGATCGTCTACGAAGGAGAACCGGATCTCGGCACTGACGACATGTCGACGCACATCGAACAGGTCAATAGCGAAGAACCCGACGTGCTCTTCTCGAGTTGCTGGGGCGGTGACGCGACCCTACTGCTCGAGCAGGGCCATGGGGCCGGGATGTTCGACAACATCGAACTCATGGTTGGACCTGTGCTGTACGGCTCCGCGAACGATCTAGACGAAGGACTCACCGACGGACCGATCCGATCGGGGTCGCGCAACTTCTACTGGGACCAGCCGAGCATGGAGCGATGGGATCCGGGTCAGGAACTGTTCGACGAGGTCGTAAACGAGTACGACGAGGTCCCGACAGCCCACTTTATGAGCGGGTACGGGGCAGTGACCGCGTGGGCGACGGCCGCCGAGAAAGCCGTCCGAATCCTCGGTCGTTGGCCCGAGCAGGACGAACTCGCTGAAGTCCTCACCAACCACGGCTTCTACACGCCGGCCGGCTACCACACGATCGGTCCAGACCATCAGGGCTACTCGAACGCCCACTTCGGTGAACTCGCCTGGGACGACGACATGGATGTCGCTGTCCTCGAGGACGTAAACGTCTACGCGCCGGAGAACGTGTCGCCGCCACAGGGCCAGGTGTCACTGGAGTGGATCGAGGGCTGGGAATGAGTCGAGCGTACCGATTCAACTCACCACAATGAGTAACACACCCTACACTCGAATCGAGGATGGCCCGCCATATGGTGGGTAATACCGATGGTCGAATCGTTAATCACCCACACGTTAAACGGGCTCTACTACGGGTTCATCCTGTTCATGATCGCGTCGGGATTGACGATCATCTTCGGCGTGCTGGGGATCCTAAACCTCGCCCACGGCGAACTATATGCGCTCGGGGCGTTCTTGACGTTCACCGTCGTCGGATACGCAACCGGGCTCGTCGCGAGTCCAACCGGTCCGGTTTCGGCGCTCATCTTCGGCCTGGTAGTCTTGGCCGGGGCGCTGGCAGCCGCCGCAATCTTGCTCCCGATCGGTGCCGTCGTCGAGTCCGTCTTCGTCAGGCCGATCTACGAGCGCGACGAGGTCTATCAGTTACTGTTAACCTACGCGCTCCTGTTGATCCTCGTCGACGTGATGAAGGTCAGCTGGGGCGCGACACCGGTCGATCCCGGCGTCTACAGCTCCCTCAACCAGATTCCCACGACGGAACTGGTCGGTTTCGGCTACCCGAGTTACAACGTTATGGTGATGTTGGTCGGTTTGGGAGTGTTCCTCTGGCTCGTCTGGTTCTTCGATCGCTCGAAGACCGGACGGATCGTCCGTGCGACCGCGATCAACCGCGATATGGCGACGGCGATCGGTGTGAGTACCGATCGAACGTTCACGCTGGTGTTCGCAATGGGCGCGTTCTTCGCCGGCTTCGGCGGCGCAATGGTCAGCATCGGTCCGGGGACGGCGTTCCTCGAGATGGGGCTGGATCCGCTGGTACTGTCGTTCGTTGTCATCGTCATCGGCGGGCTCGGCAGTCTGAAAGGAGCGTTCGTCGGAGCACTGCTCGTCGGCGTCATCAGCCGATGGGCGATCTGGCAGTACCCGGCCATCGAACTGGCCGCGCCCTTCGCGGTCATGCTGATCATCCTGCTAATCAAACCCGAAGGATTGTTCGGCACGTGGGGTGAGATCGAATGAGTTCTCTCCCATTCGTCGAGGAACGCGACGGCCAGACGATCGTTCGCGTGCCACTAATGCGGGGACTCGGCCTGACGCTCACGCAGACCGTGTTGACGCTCGTCGGGGTCGTAGCCCTGTTGGGACTCCCGTTTCTGGCCGGCCTCGTCGGCCTGAACTGGGAACGACTGTTCAGAGGGCTCATGTTCGGCCTCGCTGCGGTTGGGCTGAACCTGCTCTTGCGTCACACCGAACTCGTCTCGTTCGGGCATGCAGCGTTCTTCGGCTCCGGTGCGTACGCGGTCGCGGTACTGGCCGCACACTACGACGTGTCCGAGGGACTCCTGTTATTGCTCGGGGCCGTGGTTGCCGGGACATTCGTCGCACTGGTCATCGGCTACTTCGTCGCGGGCTACGTGGACATCTACTTCGCACTGTTGACGCTCGCGTTCAACCAGGTGATATTCGCGACCGTCTTCCGCAGTGGCTACTTCAACTACAACGACGGACTCCCGATCCGGGTCGGCGGCGACAGACCGACGCTGTACGGTTTCGAACTGACGACGCACGGCTACAATCTCTTCCTCTACTACACGGCGATCGTCATAATGCTCGTCATGTTGCTCGCGATGTGGAAACTCATCAACTCGCCGTTCGGACGGGCACTCGACGCGATCGGGCAGGATCGAACGCGAGCGCGGTTCATCGGTATCCCGGTCGAAAAGTACGTCTGGATCTCCTTTACCATCTCGGGGCTCTACGGGGCTTTCGCCGGCGGCGTCTACGCCCTGCTCCGGCTCCACGTCCAGCCTGAACCCGTGCTGTACGTGTTCGTCTCGGGGGAGATTCTGTTCATGGCGATCCTCGGCGGGTTCACGACGCTCATCGGGCCGCTCGTGGGCGGGATCCTCCTCGTCTATCTGCTCGAAACGGCGCGGTTCTGGGTCGACTACTACCACGCGCTAACCGGACTCGTCTTGCTGGCGATCGTCTTCTTCATGCCGAAGGGGATCGTCGGCTCGCTCCCGGATTTCGGCACGTGGCTTTCGACGAGACGTCGTGACCCTGGACTCCTACAAGAGGACGTTCGGGGAGCTGGAACTACCGTCAGACAAGCAGTCGACCGCGCCAGGACGACGCTGCGGATCATCATATTCGGGGTGAACTGAAATGCTCGAAGCACGCAACCTACGGAAAGAATTCGGAGAACTCCGCGCCACCGACGACGTCTCGCTCCAGTTCGGGAAGACCGAGGGCGAGATGGTGTTCATCGTCGGGCCCAACGGCGCCGGAAAGACCACGCTCATCAACCTGCTGACGGGGCTGCTGGAGCCCGACCGGGGCTCGGTCGTCATCCACAGCGAGGAGAACGGCACCTCCGTTGAGGACGAAATCACCGACATGGCACCCGAGGACCGTGTCAAGACTGGCCTCGTCAGGAGCTTCCAGATCGTCCACGTCTTCGAGGAGATGACGGTCCGGGAGAACGTTCGCACCGCGGCGCTGTCTCGCTACGATCGGACGCTGAGCATGCGATCGCTCGACGACGGGCACGAAGATGTCGAGCAGACGATCGACGACCTCCTCGTCCAGTTTCGGCTGGAGGACATCGAACACGAGGTCGCGGAAACGCTGCCTCACGGCGATCGGAAACTGCTCGACGTGGCGATGTCGTTCGCGCTCGACCCGCAGTACCTGTTGCTTGACGAACCGACCTCGGGCGTCGCCACCCAGGAGAAGGAGTACGTCATCGAGACGATCGTCGAGGCCAGCGAGGCAGAGGGCGTGACGACGGTGACGATCGAACACGACATGGATCTGGTCAAGGAGTACGCGGATCGACTCGTCGTCCTCCACGAGGGGAGCGTCTTTCGGGAGGGCGAGCCGGAGTTGCTCGAGACCGATTCCGAACTCCGACGGGTCCTGCTGGGGGTGGACGAATGAGCGAACCCGACACCGATTTCGACGACACGGACACCGACGCCAACGCTGCTCGTACTGGCGACCCCCTGCTCGAGGTCTCGAACCTCTCGGCGACGGTCCAAGGGTTCGAGGTTACCCACGGACTCGACCTCGAGGTCCGGGAGGGTGAGGCGGTCGCCCTCGTCGGCCGCAACGGCGCGGGAAAGACCTCGACGTTCCGATCGATCATGGGGCTAACACCAGTCGCAAACGGCTCGATCCGGTTCAAGGGCGAGGAACTGCTGGATCTGCGACCGGAACTGATCCCGCATCGAGGCATCGGCTACCAGCCGGAGAATCGCGATCTCTTCACCGGAATGACCGTCGAGGAGAACTTCCGTCTCCCGATCTGGACGGCCGGATCGGCCAGGGGAATCGAGGACGAAGATGCGGCCGTTGAAGACATCTTCGACTTGTTCACGGAACTCGATAACCGGCGCAACGCCGAAGTCCAGAACTTGAGCGGGGGGCAAGGGAAAATGACCGCGGTCGGCCGTGCGCTCGCGCTCAAACCGGATCTGCTCATCCTCGACGAACCGCTCGAGGGGCTGGCGCCGGTCGTCGTCGAGAACCTCAAAAGCTACATCCACGAGATTATCGATCGAGACATCTCGGTGCTAATCGCGGAGTCAAACGCGAGTCACGTTCCCGAGATGGTCGATCGGATGTACGTGATCGAACGCGGCGAGATCGTCGACAGCGGCGATCCCGAGGTACTCGCGGAAGACGACGAGATCCAGATGCTGATGCAGGGCGGCGGCGAGTAGCCGCTGGCGACGGCGATCACGCATTTTTGCGGTGCCACTAACCCGATCAGCGACGCGAGAAATCGCACTGTCGGTTTCCCTGCCAGAAAGAATGGGTTATCCGCCGATCTTAGCGTTCTTCGGTGCCGTTTAGCTGTTCCAGGGCAGTTAGTGCCGCCTGGAGGATCTTCCGTTCGCTTCGCCGAAGGTTCATCGAGACGGCGGTTTTCGAAATCTCGAAGTGCTCTGCGAGGTCGTCGAGGGTCGTTCCGCGCGGCGTTTCGTAGTAGCCGTTCCGGGAGGCGACCTCGAACGTCTCGCGTTCCGTCGGAGTCAGCGAGCGACAGCCCTCGAGGAGGTCCATCGCGCTGTCCGAGTTCTCGAGGAGATCGAACAGCATCGTCGGTCCGAACTGGTCGCGATCCTCGACGGTGTACTCGTTGTGGCGCTCAAGCTCAGCGAGCGCTCGGTCCTCGTCGTCGTCTTCGTCGAAGCCGACGTGCCACCGTTCTCGGCCGTCCTCGATCTGGAAGGGGCCAGTGATGTAGCCGCCGTTTTGCTGGATCGTCCGCATCGCGTTTGTTACCTCGATTTTCGTCCCGATCTCGGCGATATTATCGCGCTTCGAGAGGATATAACACTCCGTCATGTTCCGATGCTCCTGAAGCTCGTGGAGCCCCTTCTCGAGGACGCCCATCGACTCCCCCTTTGCGATGAGTCTGGTCTCAAGTTTCTCGTCGTTGGTGTCCAGTTGCCATTGGATAGCCGAGAACGCGATATCGACGTCATCAGTCGTGTCGATAAACGGACAGTCGTACTGTCGCATGTCGATATCGAGGTCGATCATTACTAGGTATTGGGTCACATACCAGGTATTAATATTTATCATCAGTAATCGCCGACATACTCTCAGAAACATTATATTATCGGCCAGTATCGGGAAGCCGGTCGATACCGCCGACCACTGAGACGCACCGGACAAAACCGCTGTGAATATGTTAACAAACGTATTTTAGCGTGTTCCAAGATAACGTATATCGAGTGCAAGACATGTCTCAGGACCAGGTTACGCCGCCGACGGTGACGGAAGACGATATTCAATCGATCGACGACGACGCGTTTACGGGTCGAAACGTCTGTCTCGTAACGGGCGGCGGATCGGGGATCGGCCGGGCGACGGCTCTTGCCGCCGCTGGAAACGGACTCACGGTCGCCGCGACGGACATCGACGAAGACGGCCTCCAGGGAACGATCGAACGCGGCGAGGAACTCGGTCTCGAGGGCGAGATCGAGTCTATCGCTGGGGATCTGACCGACGACGACGATCTCGAGCGAATCGTCGAGGAGGCCGCAGAGTACGGCGACCTCAAGTATCTCGCGAATATCGCGGGGATGCAACACATCGACTCGATCGAGAACTTCCCGATGGACATGTACGATCGGATGCACGAGATCATGCTTCGAGCCCCGCTTTACCTCTCGAAGCTCTGCATGCCACACTTCCGGGAGACCGAGGACGGACGGGGCTGTATCGGCAACATGAGCTCGGTTCACGGCCACTACGTCACCAGCGACAAGGTGGGGTACAACGTCTCGAAGTTCGGCCTGCGCGGACTCACGCAATCGATCGCCGCTGAAGGCGACGGCGACATTCGTGCGTTCTCGATCAGTACCGGCTACGTGAAAACGCCGCTCGTGACGGACCAGCTCGCGGACACCGCCGAACAGCGCGGCATTTCCGTCGACGAGGTGGTCGAAGACGTGATGCTCGGCCAGTCCCGCGTCACGGAGATGATGGAACCGGTCGACGTCGCCAACCTCTACATGATCGGGTTCTCGGATCTCGGTCGACACCTCGACGGCGGCGACCTGTTGTTTGATGGCGGCATGACCCTAACGTACGAGTAACGATGACGGGGAACACTACCGACCCGAGCCTCGAGGACGTCGATACAATCGTTCACGAACCGAGTCAGGAGTTCGTCGAGTCGACCAACGTCTACGAGTTCATGGAGACGTACGGGATCGACGACTACGACGATCTCATCGAGCGAACGACGAGCGAGGTCGACGGCGAACCCGAGAGCGGCGTCGACTGGTTCTGGGACGAACTCGTCGACTACCTCGACATCGAGTTCTACGAGGGCTACGACGAGGTTAGAGATGACAGCAAGGGGCCGCAGTTCACCGACTGGTATCCCGGCGGGGAGCTCAACGTCGCCCACAACGTCGTGGATCGTCACGCCGCCGTCGACGAGGAGCGCCGGAACAAGGTCGCGACCATCTGGGAGGGCGAAGACGGCGAGGTCCGCGAAGTCACGTATCACGAACTCCACCGGCAGTCGAATCAGGTCGCGAACGCACTCGAGGAACGCGGCATCGAGACGGGCGACACGGTCGGGCTCTACATGCCGATGGTGCCGGAGGTCGTTTCGATCCTCTATGGCTGTTTCAAGGTCGGTGCGATCGCGGTCCCCATCTTCTCGGGCTTCGGCGTCGACGCAGCTGCAACCCGAATCGCGGACTCCGGATGTTCAGTGCTGTTTACGGGCGACGGCTTCTACCGGCGCGGCAAGCCGATTTTCCTCAAGTCGGCGGCCGACGAGGCCATCGCGGAGGCCGGCCACGTCGAAGATACGATCGTCTTCGACAGACTCGGTTCCAGTGACACGGCCAGCGAGCACGAAATCCCGTGGAACGACGGCCGCGACGAGTGGTGGACCGACGCCGTCGAAACGCAGGACGACGCCTACGAGTCGAAGTCGCTCGACTCGAGTCAGGAGTCGATGCTGCTGTACTCTTCGGGGACGACGGGCAAGCCGAAGGGGATCGTCCACACCCACGCGGGCGTGCAGGTCCAGTGCGCCAAGGAGGTCTACTTCGGGATGGATCTCAAGCCCTCCGATCGCTTCTTCTGGGTCTCCGACATCGGCTGGATGATGGGCCCGTGGACCCTCATCGGCACCCACACCTTCGGTGGCACGGCCTTCATGTACGAGGGCGCGCCGGACCACCCCGAGCCGGATCGGTTCTGGGAGATGATCGACCGCCACAAACTCACGCAGTTCGGCATCTCGCCGACCGCGATTCGGGCGCTACGAAAGCACGGGGACGAGTGGCTCTCCGGCCACGACCTCTCCTCGCTCCGCCTGCTGGGCTCGACCGGCGAACCCTGGGACCCCGAATCCTGGCTGTGGTTCTACGAGAACGTCGGCGGCGGCGAGGCACCGATCATCAACATCTCCGGCGGCACCGAAATCTGTGGCTGCTTCCTGATGCCGATGCCGAACCAGCCGCTCAAACCCTGTACGCTCGGCGGACCGGGGCTCGGCATGGACATCGATATCGTCGATCAGCAGGGCAATTCGGTAACGGAGGACCACGAGCGCGGCTTCCTCGTCGCGCGGGATTCCTGTCCGTCGATGACCAAGTCGCTCTGGTCGGGCGACGAGCGCTACCTGAACGAGTACTGGTCGACGTTCGAGGACATGTGGAACCACGGCGACTGGGCCCAGCAGGACGAGGACGGCTTCTGGTACCTCCACGGCCGGGCCGACGACGCGCTCAACGTGGCGGGACGGAAGGTCGGTCCCGCGGAGGTCGAGGGTGCGCTGATCGACCACGAAGCCGTCAATCAGGCCGCGGCGATCGGGGCCCCCGACGACACCACCGGAACCGCCGTCGTCACCTACGTGATCCTCGAGGACGGCTTCGAGGAGACCGACGAGTTGCGCGAAAAACTGCGCGCACAGGTCGGCGAGGAACTCGGAAAGCCGTTCCGCCCGCGCGAGATTCTGTTCGTCGACCAGTTCCCCAAGACCCAGTCGGGCAAGATCATCCGCCGAGCCATCGAGGCCACCTACACCGGCGAGGATCTGGGCGACATGAGCAGCATCGAGAATCCGGAGGCGCTCGAGGAACTCGAGGACGCGCGGTAGCGTTCAACGGGGGTCGTACGGATTCGTCGCCGTCCCGAGACGGGAGATGTCTCCTATTCGATCGAAATCGTCGTCGAACGCGTAGAGATACTTGAGTTCGTTCGATTGGAGATAGGCGACGATACAGGCATCAACGAACGAGAGCCCTGCATACCGCCGAAACATCGATTTTGCAGTCGCCAGTTCGTCCGACGATAGCGTGTCGATGTGAAAGCGGGCGTTTTCTTCGATGCGATCGAGAAAATCAACAGCAGGATCGTGACCTGCGTGCGTCGTGAGGCCGTTGAGCGTCTCCGCAAGAACGTAATCGAGCACGACGGCTTCGGGAAGGGATTGATCGTCTATGCCACGGAGGATCGGGAGTGCATCCTCGTGCGCTGCGTCCCGACGATAGCTCGCCGCGAACAACACCGACGTATCGACGACCGCGCGTGGCATCTACTCGAGTCCCCACGCGTCGTGATCCGTCGTTCCGTCAGCTTCTTCGTTACCCTCGTATCCCGTGAAGTCGGCAAACGAGCCGCCGCAACGATGTACGACTTCGATCTGTACCGTTCCATCGTCTTTGACACTCCAGCGTAGCTGATCTCCGTCGTCGATATCGAGTTGGCGGCGAATCTGAGCGGGAATATTTGCTTGATTCCCGGACACCTTACTTTCCGCATCGACTCGATCGGTACTCATAGTTCCAGTGAGAACCTGCAGAGACAAATATAGTGTGGTAGCACACTACTAGCGAGTCGCCTCGAGGCCGTCCCGTTACGTTTTACCCCCACGGGCCCGAATCGCCTCCAATGACTGCCCAGACCGTCCAGCAGGGCGACCTCGTCACCGTCATCGGGCTCGAGGTCCACGTCCAGCTGGAGACCGACACGAAGATCTTCTGTGGCTGTTCGACTGACCAGACCGACGAACCCAACGAGAACGTCTGTCCGGTCTGTCTCGGCCTGCCCGGCGCGCTCCCGGTCCTGAACGAGGCTGCCGTCGAGGGAGCCGTCAAGATCGGCAAAGCGATCGACGCCGACATCCCCGAAGAGACCCGGTTCCACCGGAAGAATTACTACTACCCCG
Organism: Natronorubrum tibetense GA33; assembly: GCF_000383975.1. Taxonomy (NCBI): domain Archaea; kingdom Methanobacteriati; phylum Methanobacteriota; class Halobacteria; order Halobacteriales; family Natrialbaceae; genus Natronorubrum; species Natronorubrum tibetense. Next base: position 551,467 of record NZ_KB913017.1, read on the forward strand.
ACCTGCCCAAGAACTTCCAGATTACCCAGTACGACGAACCGATCTGTCAGGAGGGCGAACTCGAGGTCTCCGTCGAGGGCGAGCGCCGGACGGTCTCGATCGAACGCGCCCACTTAGAGGAGGACCCGGGCAGCCTCCAGCACGTCGGCGGCGGTGGCGGTATCGACTCGGCGGAGTACACCCTCGTCGACTACAACCGCGCGGGGACGCCGCTGATGGAGATCGTTACGGCCCCCGACTTCCGCAGTCCGAGCGAGGTTCGGGCCTTCCTCGCGAAACTCGAGGAGGTCCTCGAGTACCTGGGCGTCTTCGACGCCGAACGGGACGGCAGCCTGCGAATCGACGCCAACCTCTCGATCATCTCCGAAGACGAGATCGAAAGCGGCGATGTGACCGACATCGGCGCGGAGGCGCTCGCAGCCGCCAACCGCACCGAAGTGAAGAACATCTCGAGTCACAAGGGCGCAGAGAAGGCCTTAGCCTACGAGGAGACGCGCCAGAAGAACGCGATCCAGCGCGGGCGCGCGGTCGAACAGGAGACCCGCCACTGGGACGAGTCCCGCGGGATCACGGTCTCGATGCGCTCGAAAGAAGAGGAGAAAGACTACCGCTACTTCGAGGAGGCCGACCTGCCGCCGCTGCGGGTCGCAGGCTGGAAAGACGAGATCTCGATTCCGGAACTCCCCTCGGCACGACGCGAGCGCTTTCAGGAGGAGTACGGGCTGAACGAGGAGGCTGCTTCGAAACTGACCTCGACGAAGCAGGTCGCGGACTTTTACGAGGACATCGCGAGCGAGTTCGATCCCGACCTCGCGGCGACGTGGGTTGCGGACAACTTGCTGGGCGAACTCAACTACCGCGACATGGCAATTACGGACCTCGAGGGGCGTTTCGAGGAGGTGACGCGACTCGTCGAGCTCGTCTCGGAGGGGGAGATTACGGCGAAAAACGCCCACGAGACGGTTCTGCGATCGATGCTCGACGACGAGAAGGCGCCGGACGAGATCGTCGAGGACGAAGGGCTGGGCAAGACCGACGAGGACGAAGTCCAGCAGGCCGTTGTCGCGGCCATCGACGAGAATCCCGACGCCGTCGACGACTACGAGTCGGGAGACGACGGGGCGATCAACTTCCTCGTCGGACAAGTCATGCAAAAGACTGGCGGGAGTGCGGATCCCGGTGACGTGAACCAGTTGCTCCAGGCCGAACTCGAGGGCTGAACGCGGGCACGCACAGTATTCGACTGGGTAGCGAGGCCGTTCGATTTCTCTCAGCAATCGACGTTCCCTGAGTTCGGAGTCGGTGTTCCGCTACCAGTACAGTTACCAACGGACGACCTGTGCAGTGTCGACATGGACCGTATCACGCTGGGAAACGACGAGTTCGAGGGGCGTAACAATACGTACGTTCTCGCCGACGAGACGACCGACGAAATCGCGCTCGTCGACACCGGACTCGCGACGGAAGGGATTCGAGCGGAACTGCGGGAAGGACTGGCCGAACGCGGCTACGCGTTTTCCGACGTCGACGACATCGTTCTGACGCACTTCCACGTCGATCACGCGGGACTGGCCGGCGAGATTCAGGCCGAAAGCGGCGCGACGGTGTACGCTCACGAGGCCGACGCACCGCTGATCGAGCAAGATCCCGACGCAGTGGCTGCCTTAGAGGAGCGGCGACAGGAGTACCTCGAGCGGTGGGGCGTCCCCGACGACGCCCAGGAGACGTTGCTGGGGTTCTTCGAGCAGGCCGCCCACCTCGAGGGCGAACCGGCCGAGGTCACGCCGATCGAGGACGGCGAGGTGCTCGAGGTCGGTGGCCGGACGCTCGAGGCAATCCACGCACCGGGCCACGCGGCGGGGCTCTGCGGGTTCGAAATCGAAACGAGTGGGAGATCGGAAGCGTTCGTCGGTGACGCCGTCCTCCCCGTCTACACGCCGAACGTCGGGGGTGCGGATGTCCGCGTCGAGCGGCCGCTCGAGACGTACCTCACGACCCTCAGACGACTCGCCGACCGCGAGTACGACCGGCTCTGGCCCGGCCACCGCGATCCGATCGACGACCCGCGGGATCGTGCGCTCGAGATCGTCGACCACCACCGCGAGCGAAGCGAAAAGATTCTCGGGATCCTCGAAGAGCACGGCCCAGCAAATGCGTGGGAGGTGAGCGCACACCTGTTCGGAGAGCTAGAGGGGATTCACATCGTCCACGGGCCGGGTGAGGCGTTCGCGCATCTCGATCACCTGCGTCACGAAGGGACTCTCTCGGTTCGGGAGAAAAAATACCGATTCGGTGAGTAATTGGCTCAGAGAGAATTTCCGTTTCGCGAGCGATTAGGAATCTCGTACCACGTTTGTAAACCAGGCCCTGTTCGTTATCATCCCGCTCCTGTGTGTCGATTTTACGACACATATTCATTGGTAACTTTAAACGGGAAAATTGGTAACAACCCTCAGAGTTAAGGTGACATGATTAATATACCAAGATGGATGTCCTAAGTGGTATATAATGGATAACGATAATCAACAGAGCGGATCTGACAGTGGTGGGCGGTTTGGGATCGGACGACGGAACTTCCTCGGAGCGGCCGGGGCAACAGCAGTAACGACTTCGCTTGCCGGCTGTTTTGGCGGAATCACTGGGGACGACGATGTCTTCCGGATTGGTCATCTCGGCCCGACTCAAATGGAGATGGGTATCGGCGCTGACCGAAGTGCCGAACTCGCCGTGGAGGAGTTACAGGACAATGGTGGGATCCTCGACCAGGAAGTCGAGTTTATTTCGGCAGACACCGGGGGCCAGCCGGCGGAGGGTGAACGAGTGACCGAGAGCCTGATCAACGAAGATCAGGTTGATTTGCTGGTGGGAACGTTCGTCAGTGAAGTTACCCAGGGAATCATCGGGCTGGTCGCGGAGATGGACGTTCCATTCGTTATTACTGGCTCCGCCGACCCCGACACCGTCACCGACAACCACGGTCAAGATTACGAGGAGTACAAGAACATCTTCCGTACGGGACCGATCAATTCGGATCTCCAGGCCGCGGGGATGGCCGACTACGCGAACTATCTCAACGAGGAGTACGGCTGGGACAACTTCTCCATTCTGGGCGACGACGCCGCCTGGACCACCTCGTTCAGGGATGTTCTCCCCGACCTGATCGAGGAGAACGACGACCTCTCCGTCGTCCACCAGGACGAGATGTCGCTCGAGACCGACAACTTCAGTCCATTCCTCGATGACGCCGAGGACGCGGACGCCGACGTTGTCTTCCGTTTCATCGCACACGGCGGCGCGGGGGCGATGACCGCGACGTGGGCGTCGAACGAGTATCCGTTCGCACTCGAGGGCGTGAGCGTTCCGGGGATGTCCCCGGAGTTCTGGGACGCGACGGAAGGCGCGTGTCTGTACGAAACGACGTCTCAGTCCGGTGCCGGAGGCGTTGCCGAGTTGACCGGTCGAACGATGGACTTCGTCGATGCGTACGAAGCGGAGTACGGAGACGAAGGGGCCCCGAGCAAACCGATGTACATGGGGTTCAACTCGTACGATGCGATCCTCTTCTACGCGGAGGCCGTCGAAAACGCCGGGACTGCGGATTACGAGGGCGACCTCGACGATATCGTCGACGCGATGCTTGACCTCGAGTTCGAGGGCGCCGCCGGAGATATCTCCCTCTACGGCGAAGACGACGAGTTCCCACACGACGTTCGAGAAACCAGGACTGACGACGACGTCATTTCGAACTTCCCTGTGACTCAGTGGCATCCGGACGGGGACGACGATGGCGTCGTCGAGTGTGTCTACCCGCAGGAGGACGCAACTGCAGAACACATGGAACCGGATTGGCTCTAAAGATCTTCGCAAGGAATGTTAGGACAACTAGCTACGATACTGGTACTGGGGGCCATGATCAGTGCCGTCTACGCGCTGATCGCGATCGGATTCACCATGATCTTCGGCGTCGGAGGCGTGTTGAACCTCGCACACGGGGCCTTGATCATGATCGGTGCGTTCGCCTACCTTGCGGTCACCTCGAGCGCTGGCGGGATCGCCCTTCCGCCCGTGGTCGGACTCGTTGTCGCCGTAGCGATTACGGCGGGAGCATCCTACGTCCTGTACGCCGGCCTCGTCAAATACATCGAGGACAACGTCGTGATTACGTTTCTCGCGACGGTCGTCCTCGCGCTCTTGCTTACCGAACTGGTCATTATTCAGTTCGGCGCGGAGCCGTCACAGCTCATCCCCGTGGTTGCGGGTTCGTTCTACATCGAATCCGTGGGAACTCGGATTCGATACGTCGAGATCGTCGCCTTCGTCGTCTCGTGGATCGCGATCGGGCTGCTGTGGTACTACGTGACGAAAACCGACGAGGGACGGTCGATTCTCGCGACGTCGATGAGCACCCGCGGTGCGGAACTCACCGGGGTCGATCTCGAGAAGGTTAAGTCCCGAACCTGGCTGATCGCCGGCGCGTTCGCCGGCATCGCGGGCGTGTTCATCGGAACGCTACAGTCGACCTACCCGGAGATGTGGCTCAACCCGCTCGCACTGGCGTTTATCATCGTCGTGATTGGTGGTATCGGGAGTATCAAGGGATCCGTCGTCGCGGCGTACCTCATCGGCTATCTCGAGACAGCGTCGATCGAACTCCTCGGACCGAGTTTCCAAGGAGTGTTGTCGCTGATCGTCCTCGCGATAGTCTTGCTCATCTTACCACACGGTCTCTACGGGAGGGAGCTCGTCCATGAGTAGCGCTCGAGAACGAGTGAGTGCGTCGATGAGCACCGCAACGGATCGGTTGAGCACCGTTACGGAACCGCTCGACAACGCACTCCACCCGATCGCAAAGCTCTACAACCGAACGCTGGGTGGCTACTTCGGCGAAATGAACGGGCTGCAGTTCCTGTTGATCGTCGGCTCGCTGGTCGCGATGTTGACGGTCCCGTTCTGGGGCACGTTCGGCCTCGTCAGAGCGATGACGTTGGCGTCGATCTGGGCCATCTTCGCGATGAGCTGGGACATCCAGAGCGGATACACCGGCTACATCAGCTTCGGCCACTCGGTTCTCTCCGGCGCCGCGGCGTACACGACGGCGATGCTCATCCACAACGTCAACCCCGAGATGTCGATGGCCGTGACGATTCCGGTGTCGATTCTCGCCTCCCTCATCGTTGGGTTGCTCATCGCACTCCCGTCACTCCGGCTCTCGGGACCGTATTTCTCGTTGATCACGTTCGTGGCCGTGTTGATCTTCTACCGCCTGATCCCCTCGTTCAGCCAGTACACTGGCGGTGAAACGGGGATTCAGGCCGTGGACGTTTTCACGTACGATCCGCTCGCGCGGTACTACTACATGCTGATCCCGATGCTCGTCGTCGCTGTTGGATTGACGTTCATCGCGCGCTCGAACATCGGACTGATCCTCATGTCGATCCGTGAAAACGAAGACGCAGTCAACGCTGCAGGGATCAACGCGACGAAATTCAAAGTCTTCTCGTTCGCCCTGAGTTCGATCCCGATGGGGATCGGTGGGGTGATGTTGGTTCACTTCTACGGCGGCGTCGATCCCACGACGTTCATCGTGGTGGACCGGAGTATCGAGATGATTGCGATGGCAGTACTCGGCGGTATGAGTTCCATTCTCGGTCCGCTCGGTGGGGCCTTCTTCCTCATCGTGTTGCGGGACTTCATCCTGACGGATATCGCGGGACTCTCGTCGCCGGCGCGCTGGACGATCTTCTGGGGGCTGGTTCTCGCGGTGCTCGTGTTCGCCCGCGACGGACTGTTCCGAAAGCTCTGGCACGGCCTCGACCGCATCGGAGGTGACAGATCGTGAGCCTCCTCGAAATCGACGGTGTGACGAAGCGCTTCGGTGGCCTCGTCGCCGTCGACGACGTTTCGTTCGACGTCAACCGCGGTGAGATCGTCGGCTTGATCGGACCGAACGGCTCTGGGAAATCGACGGTGTTCAACTGTATCATGAGCATCTACAAGGTCACCGACGGTTCGATTCACTTCGACGAGAACGATATCACCGACCACCAAACCCACGAGGTCGTCAACAGCGGGCTCTCTCGAGTCTCACAGGAGTCGAACCCGATCACGGCAATGTCCGTCGCCGGCAATATTCAGCTGTTTACGCTGCCGAACAGTCTATTCTCCCTTCGCGGCGGTGCCAGCGAAGCGGAGATCTACGAGTACGCGGCACGCGTCGACATCGAGGACAAACTACAGGAGATGCCGGACGAACTTCCACACGCGGATATCCGTCGTCTCGAAATCGCCAAAGCGTTGGCGACCGAGCCCGATCTGTTGTTGCTCGACGAGCCGTTTGCCGGAATGAATCAGGCCGAAATCACCGAACTCGCGGAGACGTTCCGAGCGTTCAGCGAAGCCGGGATTACGATGGTTATCGTCGATCACAACATGGGGGGTCTGATGGACCTCGTCGATCGGGCCGTCGTCCTCAACAACGGTGAAAAACTCATGGAAGGAACACCCGACGAGGTCACGAGTGACGAACGCGTTCAGAAAGCGTACCTCGGTACCGCGGAGGAGAGCTAGATGTCGTATCTCGAACTCGAAGACGTCCACGTCCGGTACGGCAAAGCACACGCGTTGAAAGGGATCTCGCTATCGGTCGAACGGGGCGAGATCTACGGCGTCATCGGTCCGAATGGCGCCGGGAAGACGACCATGTTGAACGCAATCGCCGGCTTCGTCGAGTACGAAGGCGACATTGGCTACGACGGGGTCGACCTCGCAACGGTAAGTCCACAGCAGATCGTCCAGAACGGCCTGGTCTACTGTACCGAGGATCGGGATCTGTTCCCGTTCTTTTCGGTCCACGATAACCTGTTGATGGGAGCACAGTTCCGTGACGACCGCGACGCGGTCCAGGAGGACCTCGACATGGTCTACGACCTGTTCCCGCGGCTGGACGAACGCCGAACGCAGGAGGCCGAAACCATGAGCGGCGGCGAACAGCAGATGCTCGCCATCGGCCGAGCGCTGATGAGCGATCCCGATATGCTCATGCTCGACGAACCGACGATCGGACTCGCGCCCGTGATCATTCAGGACATCAGCGACGCCATCGAAACGTTACAAGAAGAGGGTCTGACGATTCTCCTGGCCGAGCAGAACTCGACGTTCGCGCTGCGCCACGCCGAGCGACTCTCGTTGATCGAAACCGGCGAGATCGAACTCGCGGGAACGTCCGAAGAGTTCCACGACAACGAGTACGTCCGAGAAGCTTACGTGGGCATCCACTAACGCCGCGCGATTATTTTTCGGCGGTACGGGCTCGACTGACTCGAGCGGTCGCGCTACGGATCGGCGCTCGCGAGACCACCCTGAAACGCCGCGACGGCCTCCCGGAAGGCATCGGGGACGGCGATCGGTTCCTCGGTCTCGAGGTCGACGGCGACCTGCGTGACGGTGCCGTCGGCGAGCGTTCGGTCGTCGGATTTTCGTCTCACGCGGTACTCGAACGTGATGCTTGCCGTGCCCATCTCGGCAACGCGCAGTTCGTTGACGAGCACGTCGCCGAACTCGGCCGCGTCGCGGTAGTTCAGTTCCGCGTTGACGACGTGGACCTGCCAGCCGTCAGCTTCCATCTCCTCGTAGCTGTAATCGATCTCTCGGAAGAACTGGGAGACGGTCTCGTCCTGAAAGGTGAAATACTCGCCGTAGAAGACGATCCCCTGCTGGTCGGTCTCGGCGAATCGGACGCGATTCTCGAAGACTGGCTGGAAGTCGGGCTCGCCGGCATCATCGGTATTGTCAACGGTATCCATACCACCTACCGTTGTCGCGACGAGCAAAATCGTACCGGACTCGGCAACCGGTCGCCGCTACAGGGACTCGAGCGTCTCGAGGTCGTCACCATCGTGTCCACAAATAACGGTCGCGTCGTGCCGTCGCTCGAGGGCTTTGACCGTCCGGAGGCTCTCGAGCCAGTGGCGTTTGCTCCAGAGTAACTGCCCACCCATCGGCTGTTCGTCGTGATAGTTCGCCCGCGTGTAGGCCTGGTCGCCGGCGAGGACGACGGTGCCGGTGTCCTCGAGTTCCAGTTGGACGCCGAGCAATCCGGGCGTGTGGCCCGGAAGGTGGACGAACTCGAGGTCCTCGACGAAGTACTCCCGGTTGCCGTGAACGATCTCCCAGTTCAGGTCGCGGTCGAAATCACCCGCCACATAGGCCCCGTCGCCCGCGTCGGTCTTGGCGCTGTAGTAGGCGAACTTCAGTTCTTCCTCATGGACGTAGACCGGCGTGTCAGTCTCCTCGAACGCGTAGAGCCCGCCGGCGTGGTCGAGGTGGAGGTGCGTCTGGATCACGCAGTCGATATCGTCGAGGGCGTAGCCCGCGTCTGCGAGGTCGTCCTCGAGCGGCCGTAACCCCGTGTGTTCGAACGCAGCGTAGAGCTCCGGCGGCCAGTGGCCCGAGTCGGCTTCCGGATGCGAGCCGGTGTCCCAGAGGATCGTCGCCTCGGGGTGGTCGATAACAAGGTTGTAGACGGGACCATCGCCCATCACCGTCTCCGGATTCGGCTCGTCGGTCGTCCCCAGCGCGAATCCCTCGATGATGTTGTTGACGTCGGTGGTGATCGTGCCGCGCTCGATCGGCGTCACGGTCGCAGAAACCATGGTTGACACTGTGGCCGGTCGAGCATAATTCCGGCGGCGAGAGTCCGCGCCCGAGCGTCGGCCTCGAGGATGCTTGCTGTGCATGCCTGCCGCAGGCCTACCCGACAGTTCGTCGTACCTATCGTATGGTTCGCATTTCGACGATCGTGATCATCGCCGGTATCGTCCTCCTTCCCGTCCCGATTCCGCCGTTCGCGACTATCGCCGGACTCCTCCTGATCGCCGTGGGAGTGGCGCTCCGGCTGTTGACAGATCTGTAGCCCGCAGTCGAAGCGGCCTTGCGTGACCAGCGAGCGCAGCGAATCGGCTGGGAGACCATCGAGCGCCGCGACCGCCGAATCGGTTGCATGGGTAGGTCCACGGTTTTTATCTCTCTCGGCGTGACGGGGTCTGTATGCAGACGACTCCACGGGTGCTCGTCGTCGGTGGTGGACTCGCGGGACTCGTCGCCGCACGCCACCTCGCCGGCGGCGGGACCGACGTGACGCTGCTCGAGCACCGCGAGACGGTCGGCGGCCGCGTCCGAACGCTCGAGCGGGACGGTTACCGATTCGATCGCGGCTTTCAGGTGCTCTTTCCCGCCTATCCCGCAGTGCGGCGGGAACTGGACCTCGAGGCCCTCGACCTTCGCCGATTCACCTCGGGTGCGACCATCGCGCGACCGGGCCGACGGTCGGTACTCGCGGATCCGCGCCAGCAGCCACGTACGATACCCGCGACGCTGTTCAATCGCGATATCACGATGGGCGACCGGCTTCGCGTCGCTCGCCTCTGGTGGGCGTTGCGGGGAACCGATCCGGATCGCGTCTTCGGCGATACTCGCGAGGAAGACGTCTCGATCGAACGCTATCTGCGCGACCGCGGCTTCTCCGACGGCTTTATCGAGGAGTTCGTCGCGCCGTTCTATGGAGGGATCACCCTCGATCGAACGCTCTCGACCTCGAGTCGAGTCTTCGAGTACACGTTTGCGACGCTCGCGGCGGGCGGTGCTGCAGTTCCAGCGGAGGGAATGGAAGCGATACCGACGCAGCTCGCCCAGCGCGTCCGGAATGTCGGCGGCGCGATCGAGACCGGTATCGCGGTCGAGTCGGTCTCGAGCGACGAGTCGACGGCGACCGTCGAAACGGCCGACGGGGAGACCCACGACGCGGACGCCGTCGTCGTCGCCACCGATCCGCCGGCTGCACGAGAGTTGACCGGCCTCGAGTCGATTCCGACCGAGGCGCGAGGCTGTGTCACCCAGTACTACGCGCTGCCGGACGAGACGGGGCTCGAGACCGGAAAGCGGCTGCTGCTCAATGCGACCGAAGACGAGGGACCGAACCACGTCGTCCCGCACAGCGCAGTCGTTCCCGAGTACGCGCCCGACGATACGACGCTTGTCAGCGCGACGTACCTCGGATGCGAGGTCCAGCGGACCTCGAAGCGAAGCGACGCCAGCCGCGGAGCAGAGGCGAACGACGCGGAACTGGCCGAACGAACGCGACAGGCGCTCGAGTCGTGGTATCCGGAGCAGCGGTTCGACGGCCTCGAGACGCTGCACACCGATCGAATCCCGTTCGCCCAGTTCGACCAGCCGCCGGGGATCTACGACCGGTTGCCGGACGCTCGCGATCCGGACGGCCCGGTCTACCTGGCGGGCGACTACACCCGCTGGTCGTCGATTCAGGGCGCAATGCGCAGCGGACAGGACGCAGCGCAGGCGGTGCTCGAGGATCTCTCCCGGTAGCCCGTCGTGTCCTCGAGCGATACCAGTGTCGCGAGGGTGCAGTCGATCAGGCACGGTTGCTATCCGTTTCCGGACGATACGCTCACGCAATGGCACGCAGCGGCACACAGCGACCCGAGGCGGTGGACCGACGGCTTGCCCGGCTGTTCGTCGCCGTGGTGAGCATCTCGCTCACGGTCGGCGCGCTGGCCGTTCTAGCGGCTCATCGATTCGGTGCCGCGTTGATCGAACGGCTCCGTCGGCGCTAATCAGTACTCAGCGGTCACAGTCACAGGAGCCGCCGACACTCCCCCAGCGGCGGAAACCACAGCGGCTCCTCGCTCGAGTCGTCCCAGACTGCCGGGTGAAACTGGCCGGGGTCGGTGACCAGCGGCGACTGGAAGTCGCGGCCGTACATGCCGTTGACCGTGGCACCCGACGCTAGCCTCGTAAACGCCGGGCAGACGACCACGTCGGCTCCCTCGTAGACCCCCGGTCCGTAGAGGAAACACGGCAGTTTGCGCCCCTCGACGGAGAGTGCAGGGTGGTCGTGGCCGACGACGTACCGGTCGGCCTCAAGAGTGGGTGCCTCGTGACCGTGGCAGACGACCGTCTCGTCGTCCCCGAGACGATACTCCGGGCTCGTTTCGCCGTCGAACGCGCCCTCGAGCTTCGTGTCGTGATTCCCGGGCGTGACGACGAGGGACGCGCCAGCATCGTCGACGACCGTCTCGAGACGGGCCAGATCGCGTTCGACGCCGCGCGGGAGCCGGCTGAAGGAGTGGAGGAGATCGCCCGCGACGACGACGGTTTTCGGCTCGGTGCGAGCGAGCAGTGACTCGAGTCGCTGGCGGACGTCGCTCCCGTCGTCGATAGGGGCATCGACGCTCGAATCGGCGGCTTTGCCGAGGTGAACGTCCGCAACGACGAGCGCGTCGGCTTCCGGGACGGCGAGTGCGCGCTCGACGGGCGAGACGGGGAGGTCGACGGTGGTCACTGCTGATCGGGACCGCCGTCGGCGCGAACCTCGTCCTTGCCGAGCGCCTCGAACAGGTCGTACTCGTTGCCGGTGAGGACGAAGAGGACGTCCTCGAGCGGTTCGAGGATCTCGGGGAGGATCTTGACGAGGAGGTAGGTGATCCCGACGAGGGCGACGATCGACAGCGACTGGGCGATGTAGTTGTGGGCGACGAGGAAAGAGACGCGGCTCTCCTCGGCCCCCATGTAGGTGGTCATGAACGAGACGAGCCACTCCTGCTGGAACCAGCCCCACGGGGAGGCCAGCCCGATGAAGACGTTGCGCACGAGGTTGAGAAACCAGATGACGCCGATAGCCATCGCGAAGGCGATCGCCTTCCGCTTGAACGGCGCCTTCACGGCGGCGACGAGCCCGCCGAAGATGGCCATACTCCCGAGTCCGGTACAGGCGAGGATGATGTAGGTGGTCCGCCCGGTCACCGTCTCGTCGGAGTCGAAGTCGAACCGACTCTGGTAGCCGTTCGCGCCCTCGTTGATGCCGGGGCTGTGGCCGAGCAGTTCCATCCCGTAGTGGGTCTGGACCGCGGTCGTCTCGATCAGCCACGTGCGAACGACGGGAATCGTCTCCGCGGGGAGGTAGATGAGCCCCATGAACGCGACCGCTTTCGTCAGGAGGAACAGTGAGTCGCGGCCGTCCCAGAGGAGATAGCCCGTGTACGCACACAGCGGAAGCGCCGCGAGCGCCAGCACCGTCTGGAGGGGACTCTGGACGTCGTAGTAGTAGTACGGCACCATCGTCAGCCAGAAGACGCCGAAGGTGAGCCAGGCCCCCATCGCGAGGTGTCTGGCTGGCTCGGGGACGCCCTGCCATCGGAGGATCAAGGCCACGAGAAACGCCGCAATCGCGACCCACGCGAGCAGATCCGTCAACCCCATCGAACCGACGACTGCCGGGGTCAGCGTCGCGCCTGCGGCCTCGAGACCGGCGACCGAGACGGCGTCGATCGCGGCTGAAGCGGGCGACATATTCATGGAAGACTGAAGGAGGGCGTCGTTATCAACCTGACGCCCTGTATCAGATCGTTCGGACGGGAGTCCAGTAGCCGCTGACCGTCATTTCACACCCGGTTGAACGACGGGTGCGTGGTTCGGAGCGGATGCGGTTCGGAGCGAACGAAGTGAGCGAGAACCACGACGCGAACGGGAAACGAATGTGACCCGTGAACTGAACAGAACGAGCGAAAACCGCGAACTGTACGATCCGTGTGGAACTCGATTCGGTTGTTACCAATGGTTAGTAGTGCGTATTCAGAGTTGGGTGTGAAACTCGCGAAGCGTACAGCTGAAATACCGAACAAGTGAATTAGAGATAATTTCTGAATGAGCCGTCAGTTCAGGTATCTACCTCATGAGTCAGTTTACACGCCTTTCCCTTCGAGATAGGCGTCGATGCCACGGAACAGAATCTGACACCAGAACCGCGTCGCGATAATCACGACAAACGCTACTACGAAACCGCTGCTAAACGGTCCGAGCAGGTCCCTTGCAAAGAGTGCTCCATAAAACGCAAACACGAATATAAGCACGCTTCGCGTAAACACCCAATTTACGACTTTTTCTCTTGATTGTGTCGGCTCCAGATTAAATGCGTTCATCTCGTTCACATAACTCTTCAATACATATTTACGTTATTGGATTATTCATCGCGACTATTTCAGAGATTGTCTCGTTGAAATGCATCTTCTACGCAACAGCGCTACATTCGAATCTATAAGTACCGAACACCTCCGATCCAGTTTCAGACGTGAGCTTGAGTAAAGGAACCGTGCTACTATCTACTGTTGCTATAGACGGCACCGGCGTCGATCGCCGTCCGCGCGTAGAGGTCGATCGTCGAGAGCGCGATGATCGTCAGCGGAAACGCCACGTCGGCGAAGCTGATCGCCTCGAGTCGGAGGGCGGTCACGACGATCGGTTCGGTGAGCGTTCCGGCGACGAGGAGCGTACCGGGGCTGAGAAACACGAGCGCGAGCCCGCACAGCGCGGCCCAGCTGCACCCGCGTTTCCACTGTCCGTTGTAGAGGTGGCCGGTGCCCGGGAAGCAGACGGCCAGGAGGTACGCCGGCCACGCTCGCGCGCGGTGGCCGAGTCGCCGCGGCAGGCGTACCGTCACCTGTGGAAGCGTCATCGGTGTCGCCTCCCGCAAGCCGTGGCTCGGTGTGCGACGAGGACCGGTTCGACTGTTCGTGGTGTATCCATACTAGCCGGCTCCACACTCTCCCTGAAAAACGTCAGTCAGACGGCTGTGCGACACGACGCTGTCGCCAGCCCCTGGCAGGTTCCACAACCTCTCGCCGACGAACGGTGCGGCGTTTCACTAGCCGCATATAATAGTTCACAAGATTCACCACCTCGCTTTTATAATCCGGACACAGAACACGTTCATGGACGACCAGTACGCCGGACCGCCTCGTCCATCGAGCCACCACCGGGTCGACGAGCCGACCGCGTGTTGTACCTGCGGATCCGAGATCGGACCGGACGAACGCCGCCTGACGTGGCGGGTCCGCGACGGCGACGACCGTTTTCGGTACCACTACTGCAGCGAGGACTGTCTCCCGACCCCCGATATCGAACTGGGATAGCTCGAGGGCGGACCGGTCCCCGGCCAGGCCACAACCATATCAATTAAATCCTGTTACCACTTCATCCCGGCCAGTATGTGGCCACTCGGACACGTCGCCGTCGCCTATCTCTGCTACGCGTTCGCGACGCGAGCTCGCTTCGACGCGCCGCCGGCGCAAATCCCCGTACTCGTGCTCGTCGTCGGGAGCCAGTTTCCGGATCTCGTGGACAAGCCGCTCGCGTGGTATCTGGGCGTCATCCCGACAGGGCGGACACTTGCGCACTCGCTGTTTCTGATCGTCCCGCTCTCGATCGCCCTCTACGCGCTCGCCAGTCACTACGACCGCCGCGAGTACGGCATCGCCTTCGCGATCGGTACGCTCTCGCACGTGCTCGTCGACGCACTCCCCGTACTCTGGGGCGTCGAGGGGAGTGCGAACCACCTCCTCTGGCCGGCGATTCCCGTCGAGGAGTACGAACAGGGACCACCGACCGTCCTCGGCCTCCTGCGGGAGTCGATGGGCGATCCGTACTTCCTCTCGGAGTTCGTCCTCGCGGCCATCGCCGTCGTACTCTGGCGGCGTCACGGCTATCCCGGTCTCGAGCCGCTCCACGCCGCACTCGAGCGAGTGCGGCCGACCGCAGGATAACAGCTATTGGCCCTCGATAGCCGACGGCCGATGGTGAGTCGCCAACCGTCCGCAGCGTGGACAGACTGAGACGATTACCGGATCTCCTTGTACTCCGCGGCACAGTCCGGACAGATCCGGACGGTTTTGATCTCGTCCGGGTCGTTTTCGGTCTTCAGGGGCTTTTCGCAGTCACCACAGACGAGCCGATCGTAGGTGTCCTTCTCGAGTTCGCCTTTGCGGAGTGCCTTCCGAACTGATTTCATGTTCGCCCCCTACGAAGGTGGGGGAGAAAAAGACCGGTGCTTATTTCGAGTACGTGTCGTCACTGATCCAACAGTTTCCCTGCAGTGAGTTTCGGTCCGAAAGAAGCAACCGAGATCACGAGACGGGAGAGACGAACGAGTCGATGGAGGTTCGCAGTACTCTCGCGGTCTATCTGGCCGGAGCCGTGGGCGTTTTACCGATCCGGCCGAACACTTTACCGATGGAGTACGTACAGGAGCGGATCGCGACGCTCCACGCCTTCGGTGGAACGGGCGGGGAATCGGGCCACGGTCTCGCCCGCACGACCACCGATTCGGTCGCCGAGACGTCCGTCGTCGTTCCGATGACCGCCCGGGAACACGAAAATCCCGCCGCCGAGCGCGTCCTCTCGGAACTCGAGACCCTCGAGCCCGCCCCGGCCGCCGTTATCGTCCCCGTTCGAGCCGACGCCGACGAGATCGGTCCGTTTCGGCGGTGGCTCGAGTCGTTCGCCCTGCCGATTCGGGTCTGTTGGTGTACCGCACCCGGAGTCGAGACGCTCCTCGCGGACGCGGGACTGGCGAACGGCTTCGGCAAGGGACGGGACGTCTGGCTTGCGCTCGGCCCCGCCGCCGAATTGGGCGAGTACGTCGTCGTCCACGATGCAGACGCCCGGAGCTACGAGGCCGCACACGTTCGCCGGCTGCTCGCGCCGCTGACGATGGAGTTCGAGTTTTCGAAGGGGTACTACGCCCGCGTCGAGGACGGACAGCTCTACGGGCGACTGTTCCGCTTGTTCTACGAGCCCCTGATCCGAACGCTGTCGGCCGATCACGACGCGCCCGTTCTCGACTACCTCGAGGCGTTCCGGTACGCCCTGGCCGGCGAGTTCGCCGCCACCGCTGACCTCGCGCAACAGCTTCGCGCGCCACGCGCCTGGGGGCTCGAGGTCGGCACCCTTGGCGACGCCTTCGACCACGCGGGCTTCGACGGCTCCGCGCAGGTCGATCTCGGCCGCCACGAGCACGATCACCGCGCGGTCGCCGGCGACACCGGACTCGAGGGAATGAGCCGCGAAGTCGCCGCGGAGCTGTTGCGCGTCGTCGAGGAACGCGGCGTCGGCCCGGACTACGAGACGCTTCAGGAACGATATCTTACGACCGGCGATCGGCTCGTCCAGCAGTACGACGCGGACGCTGCGTTCAACGGTCTCGCGTACGACGCGGCGAGCGAACGCGACCAGCTCGCGCGCTACGCGGAGTCCGTTGTCCCACCCGGAACCGACTGCCGGCTGCCGCGATGGGTCGACGCCCCGTTCGAACCAAGCGAGGTGCTCGCGGCAGCCCAGCCATGGCGGACGGACCGACCCGCCGGTCCGCGCCTATCCGAGCGGATCGACACCGGCGCACAAGACTAATCTGCCCACCCTTCGTTGTGGCGGGTATGAACGCGACCGCCGACGAACTGGCAGGGGTGGTCGACCTCTTCGGCGGGCTGACCCGACCGGAACTCGAGCAGGCGCTCTCGGAAGCCGCGTTCCGCGCCGACGGCCAGTCCGTCGACGAGTCGGCGCTCGAGGCGGCGATCGACGACGCCCTCGAGACCTTCGCCCTCGTCGAGTACGAACGACGCGTCGACGACGAGCGACAGCCCCTGCTCGTCGCCGGCCCGACCGCGTTTCCATCGGTCCCCGAACACGCCGAAGACGTCCCGCACATCCTCGACATCGACCGCCGTCGACTCGATCGCGACGCCCTCGGCGAGCAGGTCTACGAGCAGTTCGTCGACGCCGTCGAGACCGCCGTCGATGCCGAGGAGGGGGATCAACTCCGGCAGCTGCTCGATGTCAGCTACGATGTCGAAGCCTGGGCGCCGGTCGACCTTGCGAGCGAACGGGACCGACTGGAGGCGAGCCTCGAGTGAGCTCCGAATCACCGTGAACGCGGACGAACACCCAATGTCACAGAAGAGCCTGACCCTGGAGCCGGTCGCGAGCCACGAACCGCTCGAGATCGACGACCAGGAATACGACGCGGCCGTCCTCGCGCCGGTCATCGAGCGTGACGGCGAGGATCACCTGCTGTTCACCCGACGGGCCGACGACCTCGGCGAACACCCCGGCCAGATGAGTTTCCCCGGCGGCGGTGCCGAACCCGTCGACGAGACGATTCTGGATACCGCGCTCCGGGAATCGAACGAGGAGATTGGGCTCGATCCCGGGGAAGTCGAGGTCGTCGGCCAACTGGACGACATCCGGACGATTACGGAGTACGCGGTCACGCCGTTCGTCGCCCGCGTCCCCGACCGCGAGTACGTCGGCGACGGCAACGAGGTCGCGGAGATCGTCGTCCTGCCGCTGTCTGGACTGCTCGACCCCGATAACTACGAGTACGAACGCCGGGATCATCCCTACTACGGCGACGTCGTCATCCACTACTTCCACGTCGACGGCTACACCGTCTGGGGGGCGACGGGGCGGATTCTCGTCCAGTTGCTCGAGTTGACGACCGAGTTCGAAGCCCCCGAGGGGCTCGATCGAACCCACTACTAGTCGATTTGGCGCATCGAGCGTATTCGCCGGCCGTTTCTCGAAATCGACTACTGTTGTGGCGGTTTCCCGTCCGACTGCATCTCGCCGACGACGGAAAGCGGCACGTCCTCGAGGTCGCCGTCCGCGCGGTCCGCGTCACCGAAGCCGGCGCTCACGACGCGCGTCAGCGCTTCCTCGACGGTCTCGTCGAGTTCGGTTATCTCCTCGGGTGCGACCTCGAGGACGAATCCCGTCGTGATGTTCGGCGACGTGGGCAAGAAAAGGAGGACCCGTCCGTCCGGCGAGGTGCGGCCCGTCTTGAACGCCGTCATCCGCAGTCCGCCCCAGGTGTCGATCTTGACCGGCGTCTGGAGGGTATCTCCCGTCCCGATCGTCGTCTCGGTGGCCGTCTTCGAGGCGTTGTAGACGACGCGGATGACGGGGACGCGGTTCGCCAGGTAGTCGACGATTCCCTCGAACACCTCGCCCGTCGTCGTCTCGGTCGTCTGGCCGATGGCGTACATCGCGAGTGCGAGGGTCGCGACGAACGCAAGCACGCGGAGGAAGCCGGCGAGTTGCTCGCGAGCGTACTCGCCGACGCCGGGGAGGATGGCCTCCAGAGTCTCGGCGTTGAGCAGTATCCCCGGCGTGAAGTTCGCGATGAACGAGTAGAGCGTGTAGACGATGAATAGCGTCACGAGGACGGGTCCGATGACGATGAGTCCGCGACCGAAGTCCCCTTTCACCGAGTCCATTGCTCCACTCACAGTCTGAGTCAGGGCCCCCTCCTACGAGTAGATTGTGGACTCGCGGCGACCGAAACCGAACCCGCGTCGGAACGCCAGATTTTTGCGCGACGGTCCCAGAAGAGGTCTATAGTCGCGTAAGCGCCGCCACTCGCGAACCGCCGATCAACGATGGTCCGCCGGTTCGCCGCTGCGTTGCGCGAGTACGCCACCGATGTTAACTACGAGCACTGTCGCCCGCGCCGGACTCGATGCGATCGCCCTGAAACCCGCCGAGTGTGACGTTTCGACCGCCGAAGCGCTCCCGGTCGAGACGATCGCGATCGACTACGAGGGACGGGACCACCTGCCCGCCCGGGAGACCCTGACGTCGCTCTCGAGCGACGCGAACGTACTGGTCACGACGCCCATCCGGGCCGACGGCTTCGACCCGCTGGGGGACGACTCGCTGAGTTCGGAGTTGCCCGACGCGGTCGGCCGCGTCCTCGTCGCCGGCCACCCCGCCTACCTCTCCGAGGAGGAGCGAGAGCGGGCCGTCGCGCCCCGCCTCGGTGCCGCCCTCGAGACCGCACCCGACGCCTGGGTCGGCACCGAGAGCGTCGAGCGGATCGCGATGGCGACCGGCGCGACCCAGTACGATCTGCTCTCGCGGGCGACCCACCGGGAGCTCCGAGGGCTCCGTTCGGCCGGGTTCGACGGCGAGATTGCCGTCTACGCGCCGACGGTCCTGACCGACGACGACGATCGCGTCCTCGAAGCCGTCGGGGAGTACATCTCTCGTCGCCGCCCAGTCGCGCAGGCACTGCCCGACCAGGCCGCGACCGATGCGAGCGCAACCGGGCGCGCTCGAGAGATCCTGCTCGAGGCGGCCGGCGACTACGCACTCGCCGGCACATCTGAGGACGTGCGCGCACAGACCGATGCGCTGCGCGAGGCCGGCGCGACGACCGTCGTGGGGTATCCGGCGCAGGGACTCGAGCCGTTTCTCGCTTAGTCTGTTCAGTATCGATGGTTTCGAGTCGCGCGGTCGAAAACGGGTTCCGCACTCGGACCACTCGAGTGCTATCAGTAGTTGGGAATGCGACTTCTTTACCCAGAGTGATCCATGAAACTCGCGTTCAGTATAGGGTAAGCTGGCTCTGTTGAAATCCTCAATGGCTGATAGAATTCGACTGCTGAATATAGAGTATTAGTGCAGCACGACAACCCCATTTGTTTCACTCCGAAATTAGTGAACCATCCGCTCACTACACGTGCAGAAGTACCTTTTTCCGCCTCGGGATTCCTCGCTACGCTCGGAACCGCTCGGCGCAAAAATCTACGCTAAAAAGGCCGCTCGCTCCCGATGGTCGCTCGCGGGTGCTGCACCTTTGGCTCAACCTCAGCGGTAACGCCTTGCCCTGTACTGACTGTTCGACATTCCGCGTTGATCCCTCCTCAGCCCATGCAACATTCGCGCTGTGTATTCAGCACAACTGCTAAAACGTATCATCAGTCGAGGGTTTCAACAGAGCCGGTAAGCTCATATCACTCCCCACTCGCGTAGGTAGAGCAATCCGGTGCCGATTACAGAGACTGTTGCCATAATTAGTAGTGCCTGCGAACCAATATCCACAGTTTGGCCAATAGCAACCCCTATCAGCACACAAAGTAATATCAGAAATAGTACACCCACTCTCTCTATATACATAATCCAGTTACCAAGAATGTCAATAGATATTGTTAAATAATTGTCGCTCAGTTCGCAGATGTACTTAGCGAATTCTCCGATTCTGTTTCAGGTGACATTCTGAATAAAGAAGCCGCACTACGATCTACTGCTATACTGTGATGGCAAAACGACGAGCGGTCTGCAGCCGCTAGCGGCGGTGATTTCCACGTCCTCCCCAGCCGATTCGATCCCTCACTTCGTTCGGTCACTCATCCACTGGAAGACGCTTGCGTCTTCCAAGCCATTCGCTCGTGATACTCGCGAAGACCTCGCGCAAGGTCGGGCCGCCGTTCGCCGTCGGCTCACTGCGGCCCAGCGCGCGCCACAGCACGTGGATCGACCGGTCCGATTTCGACGCGACCCCGACGATCACCGCGTCGAATGACCGACACTATAAGTGACGTGGATGCGCAGGACAGCGCATGTCGCTACTCGCCGAACACACCACCACGACTGCCGCCGACGCCATAGAGCGGGCCGAGGTTGCGGTGCTCCCGACCGGGAGTACCGAACAGCACGGGCCGGCGCTGGCGCTCGGAATGGACCACCTGGCCGCCGAGGCGTTCGCCCGGACGGCCGTCGATCGCGACGATACGGTCGTTCTGCCGACGATCCCCGTCGGCGTCAGCGAACACCACCGCCAGTTCGACGGCACGCTGTACGTGACCGCGGAGACGTTCGAACGCTACGTCGAAGAGACGATCTCGAGTCTCGCCGCACACGGCGTTCGGAAGGCCGTCGTCGTCAACGGCCACGGCGGAAACTCGGACGCGCTGCGACGGGCCGCACGAACCCTGCGCGACGAGGAGACGGCGTTCGCCCCGCCGTGGAACTGGTGGGATAGCGTCGCGGACGTCGCCGACGACCTGTTCGACGAGGAAGGCGGCCACGCGGACGCCATGGAGTCGAGTCTGCTCTGGCACCTCCGCGAGGATCTCGTCGATCCGGACGCGCTCGAGGACGCCGAGGCCGGCGCGAGCGAGGCGTGGGGCGAGTCCGTTCACGGCGCCGCACTCGGCTTCGATACGATCGACTTCTCCGAGAGCGGAGCGGTCGGTCGGCCGACGCAAGCCGACCCGGAGAAGGGAGCACGTCTGTTCGACGCCGGCCGAGACCAGTTGCACGCGCTGCTCGACTGGCTTGTCGATCGACCGCTCGAAGACTGCTGGCCGAGTGATCACAAATGAGCGGGAATCGCAACGGCGAGGAACCCGAACTTGCCGTCGGCGCGGACGCCTTCGTCCAGTCCGGCACCGGCCTCGAGATCGCCGTCGTCGGCGCGGGGGCCGTCGGCGCGACGACGGCCTACGATCTCGCTCGCGAGGGTGCCGACGTGACGCTGTACGAGAAGGGATCGATCGCGAGCGGCTCGAGCGGTCGCGCGGCGGGCGTCTGTTACGACGCCTTCGCGGACCCGCTCGACGCCGAGATCGGTGCCGACGCGATCGAGCGGTTCCGCGACCTCTCCGGCGACGACACCTTCCCGTTCGTGGAGTGTCCGTACGTCTGGCTCGCCCGCGAGGGCGATTCGGAGCGCGCGGACGCGATCCGCGAGCAGGTCGGGCGGATGCAGGAGAACGGCATCGTCGCGCTCGAGGCGACCGGTGACGACCTCGCGGATCGGTTTCCGTCGCTACGGACGGACGACGTCGAAGTCGCGGGTATCGCCGGCGGGGCGGGCTACACCGATCCCGCGACGTACACGGCCTGTCTCGCCGCCGCGGCGAACGGGGCAGGTGCGGCTCTCGAGTCCGAGACGCCGGTGCAGGTTCGCACCGATCCGTCGCGAGTCGTCCTCGAGGACGGCACCGAACGCGAGGTCGACGCGGTGGTCGTCACCGCCGGCGCGCACACGAAACGGCTCCTCGCCGACGCCGGCATCTCGATCGCGATGAAACCCTATCGCGTGCAGGCGCTCGTCGCGAGCGGCGACCTCGCGGAACCGATGTGTTACGACGCGACGGACTCGCTTTACCTGCGGCCCCATCCTGACGGCTTGCTCGTCGGCAACGGGACGGAGTACGTCGAGGCCGATCCGGACGACTACGAGCGCGACGCGGATCTCGACTTCGCGAACGACCTGCTCGCACGCGTCGAGCACCGCCTTCCGGAGGCGGATCTCGAACTCGAGCGAGCGTGGGCCGGCCTCTGTACGGCGACGCCGGATCGAGACCCGCTGGTCGGTGAGCTACGGGACGGGCTGTACGTCGCGACCGGCTTCCAGGGCCACGGCTTCATGCGCGCGCCGGCGATCGGCCAGCGACTGGCAGAACAGGTGCTCGGCGACGACGGGATCGAAGCCTTCGATCCGACCCGGTTCGACGGCGACGAGTCGTTCGAAATCGTCGACGGAATGTCGGTCGAGTCCGAGTCCGCGTGAAAACGACGTGTCGGTAACGGCAAATCAGTCGTCGACGGTGATCTCGTCGGCTTCCGGCGCGGTCGCACTCTCTGGCTCCGTGTCGGTCTCCGAATCGTCAGTTTCGATCGAGACGTCCTTCGGAATGTCGATGCGCAGCGTGCCGGTTTCGGTTAGGGTCGCCTCGCCGGCATCCGGATCGACGACCGCGTCGTTCGGCAGTTCGGCTTCGCCGTCGAGTTCCATTCCGCGGCCGGGAAACCGCATCTCGTAGCCGTCCCGGAATTGGCGGAATCGTTCGATCCGAATCTTGACGTTTCCTTCCAGATAGCGGACCTGTACGTCGTCGGGTTCGGCACCCGGGGCGTCGAAAACGACCTGATAGCTGGTCTCGTTCTCGAGGACGTCGACGGGGAGCGAGCGGTGTTTCTGGACGCGGCCGTTCGCGCGGCCGACCTGTCGGTAGAGGGCGTTACCGATCGACTTGCGGAGGTCGCTGGGGCTCACGGGGGGTCACCTCTGGACGCGACACGCAAGGCCGCAGTGGGGACCGGGAGGTGGGTCGAAGACATGACTTACCATCGGCTACACTAGCCCCATTCATATCTCTTTTGATAGAACAAAATAAACGTCTGACGAGTTCCGCGTTCACGAAACTGTGGCGGCCTCAGGAAGCTACAGTTCGACCCGCTCGAGACAGTCGCTTCCGCCACAGACCGGACACGAGAGGTCGGTCACCTCGATATCGTCCGGCACGTCGTAGGTGTAGTGATTCTCGAACAGGTCGAGAAAGCAATCCTCCGCGGTACAGACGAGTTCCTCCGTCGGTGGCATACCCGTTCTTGGGGCACGACGACCATCAACGTCCGGGTTACGGCACCATCGGTTCGAGGTACTGGCTTCGGCTACTCGCTGCGGGTCGCCCATACGAACTGCACCCGCGAGCAGCGAGCGGTTCATCAACGGCGACCCTGAGGTGGACACGTTCGTTCGGTGTAGTCACCGTTTTATCACTCGAGGCGCTACCCGACGATATGACTGACCCCGAGACGCTGTCGGTGACGATCGTCGACGGCTACGTCGACGAACCCGCTCACTTCGGGGTGCCGCCGTACATTTCGACGTACCCGCGATACGCGGCCGGCGCGCTGATCGATGCGGGGGTGCCACGCGAAGCGATCACTTACCACACGATCGATCGGCTTCGCGACGAGCCGGACTACTGGCGGGACGTCGACGAGGCCGACCTGCTGATCTATTTGGGCG
The DNA here is from genome assembly GCF_000383975.1 of Natronorubrum tibetense GA33. Classification (NCBI taxonomy): domain Archaea; kingdom Methanobacteriati; phylum Methanobacteriota; class Halobacteria; order Halobacteriales; family Natrialbaceae; genus Natronorubrum; species Natronorubrum tibetense. Next base: position 574,916 of record NZ_KB913017.1, read on the forward strand.
GGATGACCGTCCCCGGCAAGTACGTCGGCGGCACGCCCGCCGAACCGGACGAAGTGCGAAAGATGGCCTGGACGGCGGGTGGCACGACCCTGATGGGTGGCCCCGTCAAGTTCGGCGTCGGCGACGAGAACGCCGGCGCTACGGAGACCGAACGGGACGATCTGGACTTCGACTTCGTCGCCAAAGGCGACGTCGAGGCCGCCGTCTACGACCTCGTCGAGAGCGGTCTCGAGGGCTTCAACAACCGGATGCGCGACGTCGACGAGGTGTCACGGTGGGCCCAGGAGGGGGCGTTCATCGTCGAGCAACACCCGAATCATCCGGACCACCTCATCGCGGAACTCGAGACCTCCAGGGGCTGTGCCTACCGGTGTTCGTTCTGTACGGAGCCGCTCTACGGAAACCCGACGTTTCGGCCGCCGCCGTCGGTCGTCGGCGAGGTCGACGCCCTCTCGGATTACGGCGTCTCCCACTTCCGAATCGGTCGGCAGGCCGACATCCTCGCATACGGCGGCGACGGCGAGGCGCCGAACCCCGACGCCCTTCGCCAACTGTACAGCGGTATCCGGGAGGTCGCGCCCGACCTCGAGACGCTCCACCTCGACAACATGAACCCGATCACGATCGTCGAGTGGCCCGAGGCGAGTCGGGAGGGAATTCGGATCATCGCCGAACACAATACGCCGGGTGATACGGCCGCGTTCGGTCTCGAGTCGGCCGATCCCGTCGTTCAGGAGGAGAACAACCTGAACGTCACCGCCGAGGAGTGTTTCGAGGCGGTCAAGATCGTGAACGAGGAGGCTGGCTGGCGTCCAGGAGGGCCGAGGGACCCGAGGCACTCCGATAGTGCGAGCGGCCCAGCTGCGAGTGCGGGCGAAGTGCCAGACGGCGACGCGCCGCAACTCCCCAAACTCCTCCCCGGGATCAACCTCTTACACGGTCTCAAGGGCGAGCGCGAGGAGACCTACGAGCGAAATCGCGAGTTCCTCCAGCGGGTCTACGACGAGGGCTACATGCTCCGGCGGATCAACATCCGACAGGTGATGGCCTTCGACGGAACCGACATGAGCGATACGGGGGCCGAAATCGCGAACGAGCACAAACAGCTGTTCAAGCGGTACAAGACGCGGGTCCGCGAGGAGATCGACCAGCCGATGCTCGAGCGCGTCGCCCCGCCCGGCACCGTCCTCCCGAACGTCCACCTCGAGTACCACCAGGACGGGAAGACATTCGGTCGCCAGCTCGGCACGTACCCGCTGCTCGTCGGCATCCCGGGCGAGCGCGAACTCGATCGGACGATCGACGTCGCGGTCGTGGATCACGGCTACCGCTCCGTCACCGGTGTCCCGTATCCGCTCGATCTCAACGACGCCTCGATGGACGAACTCACCGCCATCCCCGGAATCGGGGATCGAACTGCGGGCGACATCGTCATCAATCGCCCCTACGAGACCGTCGCGGACGCCGACCTCGAGACGCAGTTCGATCTCTCGCAGTTCGTGACGACGCGGGGTCTCGAGCACGCGCGGTGATCTGCACTTCGAACGACCCCGTTTGGCCCTCTCGAGCTGGTTCAGTCCGCTTTTCGAACCTACGCGATCTGTTGCCGTCCGCAGCCCGTACTTTTTTCCAACTGTGCAGACGCTCGATCTGTCGGTAGTTCTATTACGAATGAGCATAAGAGGTGAAATCGAGGGTCTACTGTGGAAATATCTGAAAAACTCCTGTGTCTGTTCAGTGCGGACGTTTCAGCAGAGGAGGATCGTTACGTCATCGAAGTACCACGTCAAGAGGTCGAAACCGGCGATATCGACCCGGAGGAAGTGTACCGCGTCGCGCTGATCTCTCGTGAGGAGTCGACCGAGACCGAGGAGACGACGGCCCAGCCACAGACGGCACCGTCGGAACCGCAGCCACCGGTCGACGTCGGCGAAACGCGCTACGTCGAGATCGAAGACATCGGGAAACAGGGAGACGGTATCGCTCGCGTCGAACGCGGCTACGTCATTATCGTCCCCGGCGCCGACGTCGGCGAGCGCGTCAAAGTCGAAGTCACCGAGGTCAAATCGAACTTCGCCGTCGGCGAGATCATCGAAGAAACGTTTTAAGCGACCAGTCGTCCGGGTTCTCGAGCGGTCTGTGGCCGCGCTCGAACCCGGTCCGTGTCAGCTTCCCGTGAGACGCCGTCAACGAAGGTTTCGTATTGCAGTGGCGTCGTCCGAACAGCCTGTGGAACTACCAGCCCGAGCGAACAGGGTCCCCAACTGCCCCCTGCGGATCGAGCCGGGTCAGTCGTGGTCGTTCACGTCGAGGGCTGCTGCGACGAGACTGGATTGGCCCCGCCGTAACAGATCAGAGACGGTCGAGACCGCACAGTCGAGTCGATCCGCGATGTCCTGAAGCGTCGCGGTCCGTGGAATTTCGTAGTAGCCGAGTTCCCAGGCGGTCTCGAGCGCTCGTCGCTGATCAACGGTGAGGGGAGCGTCTGCGATCTGGGGGACGGAGCCGACGGAGATCACGTCGACCGTCAACTCGTCCGGTATCTCCTCGCGGATCTCCCGAAAGTCGCTGGATGTGGTCACAATCGAGACGACCATTCGCCGATCGGGCAGATACTCTATCGGCGGAATCACCGCGAGCGTCTCGCGTTGAAACGCCGTCGCGAGCGCTCGATTGTACGCATCCAGTTCGTTTCTGAGGTAGGAATAACAGCCGTCGTCTCCGTCCGGATAGATCTCGTACTCATCAATGTCGAGTTCCGTCCGGAGCGCCGATTCGTACACCTCCGGATCGCCTTCCACGTAGTTGATTGTCGTTTCGATACCGTCGGTGACCGTGACGTACAGAATCAGCTCTCGAGACACCGCTGGAGCGGTACAGACGAGCGAGTGGATCGGATGGATCGTCGTCTCCGTATGCGTAATCGCGATCCGGATTGCATTCATTCGTTCGGCCTCGTCCAACCCCTTCATCTCGCCGAGGCAACTTATATAATTGCGAAAGCATTCGTGCCAACAGTTTGGCGGGGCCGAAGCAGTGTTGTGGATGATGGCACGGAACGGAACGTCGGAGAACTCGACACCGGCCACCGACGAATTGCTCGAACTGCTCGGTGACCGGTACGCTCGTCGGGTCCTCCGGACGATACTCGACGAGCCGATGGCTGTACAACAGATCGTCGATACCACGGGAATCTCGAAGCCGACAGCGTATCGCCGCCTCGACCAGTTAGAGCGTGCGGGGCTCGTCGCGTCGAAGATGCTGCTCGACACCAGCGGGAACCACTACAAACAGTACTGGACGACGCTTGAGAGCGTGACCCTCCGAATCGGTGAAGACGGGGTAACGACGACCGTCCGGGCCGACCGTACGCAGCGGAGCCAGGAACGAAGACTATCGTAACGATCGAAGCCAGTTGCAGACCGATCAGATGACCGTCGTCCGAGGGTGCGTACCGACCGCACGGCCGTCGTCTGAAGATGCGTACCGACCGCCAGCCGCGACGCTCAGCCGGCTCACGCCATTGGAATCGTGTCTCGAAACGTCTCCGGATCGTCGTGGAAACAGTCGCCGACGACGACGGCGTCCGCGCCGGCCTCGAGGATCTCCATCGTCTTCTCCTGACTGTCGATACCGCCGCCGTAGAGGAGCGTGGTGTCCTCGAGATAGCGCGCCGCGGCTTCGACGTCCTCGGGCCCGCCGTAGCGGCCGGAGTATTCGACGTAGAAGATCGGGAAGCCGTAGAACGCCTCGGTCGCGAGCGCAGCACCGGCGACCTGCTCCGGCGTGTAGGTGGTCTCGACCCCGGAGGTGGTCGCCGCCGCGGAGTCGAGATGCTGGACGACGTATCCCTCGCCGATCAGGCTCGTCGCGAGTTCGGCGATCGCATCGACTCCTTTGGACGCGACGAAGTCGCCGACGACCGGGAGACCGGCCCCGAGGAGTTCCTCGGGCGTGCGTCCGACCTCGGTGAAGAGATCGACGTGTTTGCCCACGAAATGCTCCCGATCACCGTTGTAGACCGCCGGAACGGCGACGAAGTCCGCGGCGTCGATCGTCTCTCGCGAGACGTGGTCGGAACTGTACGGCTCCTGAAAGACGGGTGTCGAGGGATGTGCGTCGTCGATCGCTCGGATCGCCTCGAGCGTGTTCGTCTCCGTGACGTCGTCGGAGCCGCCGACGATCACCAGATCGGTGCCCTTGAGCACGTCGAGATCATCCGGCAACGGCTTCGCAGGATCGACTTTCGTGATGTGGGTCACCCCGTCCCAGTCGAGTGTCATGCAGAGGCCTTCGAAGAACGGTCTCAACTCCCTGTCGGTTTCGCGGTCGGTCGTCGGTCGAACCCCGCTGGACGACGATTCACTCTTCGAGGGGCGTCCCGTCGATGCCTTTCACCCCTTCGGAGTCGTGAACGACGACCTCGCCGGGGTCCGGTGGGGCGGGCTCGTAGGTATCTCGGACGGCAATGGCCTCCTCGAGTTCGCGTACGGCGCGCTCCTTGAGTGCGCGTGCGAGGTCTTCGGCGTCCTCGCGGGAGATATCTCGACCCAGCCCCTCGCACTCGTGGGCGCGGACGACGCCTTTCTCGTCGCCGGCTCCGCCAGCTTCCCGTTGCGCCGGGAGCGCAACGCTGTCGACGACCTCACCCATCGGCTGGCTGGTTCCGTCCAGTGCAACGCTGAACGGGTAGGTACGACAGATCAGTGGTCGGTCGTCGTGGGCGGCGCAGGCACCGGCCCCATCCTCGTCTTCCTCGTAGAAGGTACAGTCCCCGCAGCTGTCGGTCTGGAGCGCCCACTCGAAGGTCTCGCCCTCGAGGTCGCCGTCTTCGGTCTCCGACAGGCCGTACGGCATCGGTCGGGCGACGTCGCGCCAGTCGTACTCGCCGTCGTACGCGTCGCTCGCTTCGAGGTCGCGCACCTCGTCCGGAAACACCGTCGCAGTGTGTTCGTCCTCGCCGTGGCCCTTGCAGCAGGCCCCACAGCGGGTACACTCGAAGCCGATCGACTCGATGGCGTCCGCGAGGTCGTCGACGGCGAGCTGGCGGGCGTCTTCGAGTTCGGCCTCGAGCGATTGCATACTGGATACTCCCTGCGAGGGCAGAAAAGGCAGTCGCTCCCTCGCCGTTCAGTCGGTCCGCGCGGCCGGCACCGCCCGCTCGCCGTCCCACCGGACGCGACCCTCGACATCGAGCTTCTCGAGGTGGGCCACGACGGTTGCCCGCGCGAGGTCGCGGACGCCGGAGAGATCCTTCTCGTAGGCCATCTCGAGGATCTCCTCGAGCGTGTCCGCACCAGCGTCGACGGCCTCGAGAATCTTCTCCTCCCGACGCTTCCGGTGGGTGAGCAGTCGCTCCAGAGTCTCTCGGGACGCGTCGATCTCGGGTCCGTGTCCGGGATGGAGCGCCGGCGGGTCGGCCGCCCAAAGGCGACGCAGGGTCGTTACGTAGGCGCGCATGTCGCCCTCCGGTGCGCCGACGACGACACTGCCCTCGCGGACTGCACAGTCACCGCACAGGATCGGTCCGTCGCGGCCGGCCTCGAGGGCGACGTGGTCGGGCGCGTGGCCCGGCGCGTCGAAGACGCGAACGCGGTCGTCGCCGAGCGGAATCGACGTTCCCGGGGTGAACGTTCGGTCGGGATCGACACCGGTCGCCTCGCGGAACCGTTCCGCGTGGCCGTACCGCGCCCAGACGGTCGCGTCCGTTTCGGCGGCGTACGCGTCGACGGCACCGACGTGATCGGGATGGGTGTGCGTGACGAGCACGTGCTCGACGTCGCGGGTACGGACCGCCCGGTCGAGTTCGTCGGTTCGCGCCGCGGGATCGACGAGCACCGCGGACTCGTCGCCGAGCAGGTAGGCGTTGGTCGCCCCGCCCGGCGCGCGCGTCGCGACTGGAATCGCCAGTCGAGTGAGATGCATATCTTGAGCGTTGCAGCGAGCAAAAAAGTGTGTATCGGCGGGTCGGTTCGACCGACGCCGGCGGACCACCCCCATCCGTACCCCCGTACAGATGTGGACCGGGCTGCCGGGCGGTCAGTTCTTGAGGAAGTAAACCTGTTTGCGCGCGTCGCGGAAGCTGTATCGGGAGCCGACGAGACCGACGTCCTCGAGGCGGTTGAGCGCGTAGCGGACGGTTCGGTCGGGTAGGAGCGACTCCTCGGCTAGCTGGCCCTGCGAGAGTGGCGAGTCGGTCTCGAGCACTTTCGCGACCAGTTTCGCACTCGGCGGCAGGTCACGGAGGCGGTCACGGTATTCATCCGCTGAGAGGGTTTCTTCGGCAGCACCGGCACGGTCCTCGGCTGTACTCATGCTCATACCTACCACAGCGGAATGGTCATTGGTAAAGCTTCCCTATATGTAGATACGAATAGTCCAGTTTGTATAAGGGGTATGAATGAGGTATTAACACAGAACGTGCACCTCGACTCCGTCCCCCGATTGTAGTTATATATGGGGTCGCTCGAAGGCCGACCTCACAGCAAGCGAGTGTCCGTTAGTCACCGACATCGGACTGTCAGCTCGGCGGATCAATTCCGACGAATCGTCGGACCGGCCGAGTCGATTCGGGCCGACAGCCGCGTGCCCACTCGCCGATAGACTCCAGTATCGTTTTATCCTCCGGCTACTGTAGTTGCGCCCAGTGTGAAAGGACAGGAGTGGTACCAGGCCGACGACGTCGCCGAGGAGTACGACGACAAGCGATTCTCCCAGGGCGGACAGCTGATCGACCGCCGGGAGAAAGCAGCCGTCCTCGAGGCCATCATGCCCGTCGAGGACCGGAACATCCTCGAGATCGCCTGTGGTACCGGGCGGTTTTCGGTGATGCTCGCCGAGCAAGGTGCTGACGTCGTTGGACTCGATATTTCGGCGGCAATGTTACAGCAGGGCCGAAAAAAGGCTCAGAACGTCGAACTCGAGGGGACACTCGAGTTCTTGCGAGGTGACGCGGGACGGCTTCCGTTCCCGGACGATCACTTCGATACCGTCGTCGCGATGCGGTTTTTCCACCTCGCGGACGATCCGAAGGCGTTCTTAGCAGAGATGCGTCGCGTGTCGCGCGAGCAGATCGTCTTCGACACGTTCAATCGGTTCAGTTCGCGCAGTATCTACAACTGGGCACTGCCGATGGGGTCGCGACTCTACTCGAAGAGCGAAGTCGCCGTCTTGCTGGCCAAGACGAACCTGACCCTGGTCGACGTCGAAGACGACTTCATCGTCCCCTACGGGTTCTACCGGTCGATTCCGAACGTGCTTGCCTCACCGATCCGAACGATAGACGAGACCATCGGAAAACTGCCGGTTACCGACCATCTCGCGTCGGTTTCCTACTGGAACACGCGGGTTCGCTGACGGATACCCGAACTCGTCGACGATCCTGTCCCGTGTGTCCCCGTAGCTGCTGGACTCCCGTTCGTGGACGGTGGACGACCTGAGACGAAACGGTGATCCTCGCTTGGCGGGAAACCCCCCTGTTTTTACTACCGACGAACGCTACCACAAGGTATGGAGCTCTCGGTGGTAGTATCGACGCTCAACGACCGGGAGCAGTTAGTATCCTGTCTCGATGCACTCGCGGAACGAGCACCCCCGTCGACGGAAGTAATCGTCGTCAACGGACCGTCCTCCGACGGAACGACCGGCGTCGTTCGCGACCGCACCGACGTGGACGTGCTCGTCGAAATCTCCGAGCGAAATCCGAACGTCTCGAGAAACGCGGGGCTCGGAACGGCCACCGGCGAGGTCGTCGCCTTCCTCGACGGCGAGTACGCGATCGAACACAGCTGGTACGAGGCCATCGAACGGTCGATCGCCAACGGTACTGACGTTGTCACCGGTCCCGTCACGGGCGGCGGTACCGATTACGATCTTCGAACGCCACGGTCGATCAGGGGTCGCAGCGTCACGCACTTCGACGGCGACAACGTCGCGTTCGATCGGACCGTCCTCGAGGCGCTGGACGGGTACGACGAGTACCTCGAGGTCGACGGCGAGCGGGACTGTGCCCACCGCGTGGCCGGTCTCGGATTCGACGTCGCCTGGGATGCGGAGATGGCAGCCAGATGTGAGGCCGAGACCGACGGCGGCCGAACCGACTGCGACTGGGGGGCGACCTACCGCTCGCTGTCCTACCGACTCGCGAAGAACTACGGGCCGCGACCGACAGTTCTCGGGCGAACGGTCGGGAGCGCGCTCCGCGACGGGTTCACGAGCATTCGCGGCGTCGTCGCCGGTGACGAGAAGCCGACCGGGTGGGTCTCCAACGGTACCGACGTCGTCAGCAACGCGGCCCGCGGTCTGGGAGACGGTCTCCGCGCTCGCTACGCGGATCGGTCGGCACAACGAAATCCGAACGGGCTTTCAGTGCGTCACGACCGGGCAGTGCAGTTGTACGATCGCCGCGAGGAGTGAGCTATAGTAGCCACTGAAAGTCAATGCACACCAGATCGCATGACGGCTATGCGATCAGTGTGTGAATCGTTTCAGTTGTTACTATACGCTGCCGCTGGTTTTTATTCGCCACGAAATGCCGGCTCTCGATCCTCGAGTCGCGCTTCGAACCCCTCGCGGTAGTCGTCGGTGTCGTCCAACTCGTACCCTAACTGCCGTTCGTAGGCCAGCCCCCGCTCGAGGGGCATCTCGAGGGCGGCGTTGAGCGCTCGTTTGGCGTTTCGAAGGCCGAGCGGCGCGTTGTCACAGAGGCCGTCGGCGAACGCCTTCGCTCGCTCGTCGACGGCGTCGGTATCGACGACCTCGTGAACTAATCCCATCTCGGCGGCGTCCTCGGGGTCGACGAACTCGCCCGTCATGACGATCTCCTTTGCATTCGAGAGGCCGACCAGTCGCGGCAGTCGCTGGGTTCCGCCGCCGTGTGGAAAGGTCCCGAGTCGGACCTCGAGTAACCCGTACGTCGCCTCGCGGCCGATGATCCGGAAGTCACAGGGGAGCGTCAGTTCGAACGCCCCCGCGGGCGCGGCGCGTTTGATCCCGGCGACGACCGGCTGGCGGATTTCCTCGATGGTCTCGAGAAGTTCGGGAAAGACGTCGCGATCGATCCCGGAATCGGGTTCGACCCGGTCGCGCATCATCTCGAGGTCCATGCCGGCACAGAAGGCGGGTCCCTCGCCGAGCAGCGTCGCCGCACGGACATCCTCGTTCGCGTCGACGCGTTCGAACGCCTCGGTCAGGTCGCACATGAGGTCGACCGTCATCGCGTTTCGCTTGTCCGGTCGCGAGAGATAGACGTCCGCGCGAGTATCGTTCCAGTCGATCGCCGCGAGTCCGGTGCCGATGGATTCCATGTCCGTGCGATCGATTGCCAGCCACGTAACAGTAGTTGTTAGGCGTGTCCTGTTGCTCGAAGCACGTGGTGAAATTGGCTTTCAGTTCGGTGATGGAATGCTCGTTCCGATCTGATCAGGTTACGTGCGGTGGCGCGCGCTGGTTGCGAGGTGCAACAGCGTGAGCAGTGTATTCGAATCGACTCCACCTCGTCCCTGCGACAAATCCGATAGGTAAGCCGTCGCCGCAGTACTTTCGGATGGCGAACCATCGGCCAGGTCGGAACGAATCGACTACCCCTCGAGCACTTCGTAGGAGACATCCGCGTCTCGAAGCGTATCCGTGACTCGACCGACTTCGTTGGTGGTGGCGACCGCGGCCACCTCGAGACCGCGTTCAGCACCTTCGGCGGCGACCTCGCCGGCCGCGAACGGGACGGCCGGATCGCAACCGGCCTGTCGGCAGGCGACGACGGCCTCGACGCCGGCGGCGACGACGAGATCGGACTCCTCACAGTGCTCCGAGAGCACCGTCGAGTCGACGTCGCGACTCCCACCGGTGCGAACCGCGGGGATCTGCAGGACGGTGACGGAGCCCGGCTCGAGTTCCATAACGCCCTCGAAACTCGTAACGCCGACGTCGGTGCCGGCGTCGGCGTCGGTCGTCGCGACGCCCGTCGCCGGCCCCTCGCTGCTGGGGGTCGCGTGAAGCAACCCGTCTCGAACCGAGAGGGTGACGGTGTCGCCCTCCGCGATGTCGTCCGTCGCGATGTAGGCCGCCTCGCTCATCGCTCCGAGCACGTCGCCGGTGACGTGGTCGGCGAACCGGCGGACGTCGTCGGCGGTTCGAAAGAGCACGTCGACGCCTTCCGGCGTGACGCGGTACCGCGAGCGGCCTTCCTTTTCCACGAGGCCGTCGTCGACGAGTTCACGGATGTACTCGCTGACGGCCTGACTCGTCACGCCGACTTCCCCGGCGATCTCTCCCTGGCTGACGGCGGGTTGGCGCTCGGCGATCTGGACGAGGATCCGAAACCGCGTTGCGGCCCGCTTGTTGTCGAGGACGTCGACCATACCCCGATAGTTCGGCGAGCGCCCCAAAAAGGTACGCGGTCTCGGCGATCCGCTCTCGGCGGGGCGATTCGGCCCGTGGGGAGGTCCAGACCTCGAGAACGTCGAATCTGACGGCGTGCTCCTCCCATCGGGAAGAGGGTGTGCAAGCGACGTTCATATGGGATCGCGGCCGTACAGGGAGATACGGAGTAGCGATCGATTCCCTCGACGGGACGGCGCTTCGATCCCCCACGGTCCCCCTCCCAGACGAGTAGGCGGAGTGCAGACGAACTCATGCATCGACGAACAGCCCTCGCGGCGATCACCGGCGCTAGCCTGTCCCTCGTTACGGGGGGCGCTACTGACTGGACCACTACACCGCCTGTCGCCGTCGACGGATCCCTGACCGACGACACCATTGGCCCGGCCGACGCGACCGAACGGGCGGCGGCCGATCTCGAGAGCGACGTGTCCTTCGAGGGGGACGTAGTCGAGATCGTCGAGTGCGGGCGGACCTGCCGCGAGGTCACCACGACGCTCACTAACACCGGCACCGCCGATGCCACTGCCGTTCGGGTCGCCGCCACCGTCGTCGCCGGTGAGACACTCGTCTGGGAGACCGACGAAGAGATCGGTCGTCTCGAGGCCGGCGCGACCGTCACTCGAACTCAACGTATCGATATCGATGTCGTAAGCGCCCTTGCGATCGAAAACAACGACCGAACGGTCACGATCACGACGACGATCACGTCGGCACAGCAGACGGAACAGTTCGTCACCGAGACGACCGTGTAGTCCGATGGCAACGCATCTCCAATAGACTGATTACGCTCCACTCGAGCCAAGAGTACGTGGGCTGGGCTGCGGTTGACACACCATTATGACACACACTGCGGTCCCAGCGTCCACACCGCGATTTCGATGCGGGAATCACGGCTAGCCGCCGGTATTGGCCGAGCAGCGTTCCCGCTGTAGCGTAGTATATCGGTATTGGTGATAGTCTTTAACCCGATACGATTTGGCGGAGGTGGACCAACGAACCATCGCTCCGTCCGGTGAAAGTGACTACAGCGTTTCCGTAGTCGGCGGCGAGTCCGGACCCCCGTCCGAGGAGGCGGGATGGCGGCGCTACTGCGTCGAACTCGAGGCCTGAACCTCGGTCTCTCCGGGAGTGATCGATTCGAAGAGTCGACGAAGCAGCGAGTAGCAACAGCCGAAAACGAACCCGAAGACGAGCAGTCCGATCAGACTCTGCCAGTGGAGATACGGGAACGGCCGCGAGAGTTCGAAGAACCGCTGCATCCAGAGCGGGAGGGCGACGACGATGCCGAACAGCCACCCCACGGCGGCGACCAGCATGCCGACCGAGATCCCGGCGACCGGATCGGTCGCCCGCATGGTTTCGTCCGCCAGCGCGATGATCGCCGCGATTCCCGCGCCGGTGACGACGCTCCACGCGAGCAGCAGCGTTGCCCCTGCACGGGCGCTCTCACGGCCGTACAGCGTGGCAACGGACTCGAGCCGGTTCGTCGCGTACAACCCGGCGCCGAGGGCTGTCCCGGCGATCAGAGCCGCGAGCGCGACGCAGACGATGGCCGCGACGAACTGGGAGCCCCGCGATCCGCTTGTCGATCCGCTCCTGCTCCACGCGGCCGTGAACACGGTGATCGCGACCAGAAACAGGAGTATCGACCCGACGATTAGTTCGAGCGCCATCCCGGTCAGCGCCGGCTGATCGAGCGTGTAGTGGAACGCGAACAGGTCGACCCACCGCGAGTCGTGAAGGGACTCGAGGGTGCGATCGAGAACGGGAGCGACGTAGTGGACGTCCGGGAGGAGACCCCAGAGGCCGCCAGCGAGGATCAGCCACAACTGATAACGACGAACGGTTCCGAATCGGAGCGCCAACGGCGCTGTCAGCAGGAGTAAGAGTGACGCGCCGACGAGGAAGTGGACGATAGCTGGGGCCATTGCAGTCGAAGTGAGGCGACCGTACGTCGGGGACGTTCTTTAGTAACCTCGCCGTACTCTCCGTTCGAGGGTGTCGAGGGAGCCGAAACGCGGTCTCGAATCGCGAACGTGGAGGCTATAGTAACAACTGGAACTGTTTACACACCGATCGCACGACGTGCGATCGGGTGTACACTGACTTCCAGTGGCTACTATAGACGGGGTCCGCCCGCGCCCGCCTACCGATCCCGATCGACCGTCTCACCGGGCAGCGTCGTCGCGCCGGTATCGAGTTTCAGTCCGGGCGACAGACTCGAGTTGATGCCCGTCTTCGCGCCGTCGCCGGCGACGACGCCGAACTTTCGCCGTCCGGTCGACACCCGCTCGCCTTTCACGGTGAACTCGATATCCGCGTCGTCGTGCCGGAGGTTCGCGACGTTCGTGCCGGCTCCGAAGTTGACGTCACGGCCGAGCACGCTGTCGCCGACGTAAGAGAGGTGACTCACCGACGCGTCTCGAGAGAGCACGCTGTTTTTCACCTCCGCGGCGTGGCCGACCTTCGCTCCCTCGTCGACCAGAGTCGCCCCGCGTACGTAGGCGTTCGGCCCGACGGTCGCGCCCGACCGGATCAGCGCCGGCCCCTCGACGACGACCCCCGGCTTCACCGTCGCACCGTCCTCGACAACCACGTCGCCTTCGAGGTGGGCATCCTCGCTCACGTCGCCGTCGATCCGGCGCTCGAGATTGCCGATCTTCCACTCGTTTGCCTCGAGTAGTTCCCAGGGCCGACCGACATCGAGCCAGCGCTCGAGGGTGACGGGCGTGACGTCGAACTCGTCGATCACGCGAGCGACGACGTCGGTGATCTCGTGTTCGCCGCGCTCGCTTTCGGGGACCTCGAGCCACTGTCGGGCCTCCTCGGGAAAGGCGTAGGCCCCGGCGTTGGCGAGGTTCGTCGGCGGATCGGCGGGTTTCTCGACGATACCGGTGACCGAGTCGCCCTCGGTGCTGAGGACGCCGTAGTTGCGGGGCTCCTCGACTTCGATGGCACAGATAGCCGGGCACTCGGTAAAGAGGCGATCGATCGCCGCGGGATCGTACAGGTTGTCACCGTTCAGGACGGCAAACGGCCCCTCAATGTGCTCGCGGGCCGTGTTGACGGCGTGGGCCGTCCCGGCCTGTTCGGTCTGGACGGCGTAGCTGACGGGAACGCCGCGATACTCCGCGCCGAAATAGTCGCGAACCGTGTCGGCTTCGTAGCCGATTACGAGGACGATCTCGTCCGCTCCGGCGTCGACCGCAGCGTCGATAGTGTGGGCCACGAGCGGCCGGTCTGCCACCGGCAGCATCGGTTTCGGAACCGAATCCGAAAGTGGTCGAATGCGCGTGCCCTGACCCGCCGCGAGAACGACTGCTTTCATATGATCGGATGTTCCACGAACCGTCGGATAAGCGATTCGCCTCCCGGAGGCGAGATTCTTTCCATTCCTGACAGCAATCGACCGGGTGTTCCGACCGAGAAAACGCGACTTCCGATTTATAAGGTCGGATTCCTGAAGTGAGACAGAGAACCGATGAAACGAACGCATCTTTCGACAGTGGTCGTCGCCCTCCTGTTGGTCACCGCCGGCTGTCTCGGCGCGGTAGGATCCGGAGACGACGACGCGAGCGTCGACGACAGTGGCGACGAGGAACTGCCCGAAGCGGAACTACCCGATGCCGATGAGTTGCTCGAGGCCGCAGTCAACGCCGAATCGAACGTGGAGACCGTCCAGGGGATCCAGACGATAACGATGGACGACGGAACGGAGACCGTCACGACGACCCAGGAGGTCTGGGAACGAGGGCCGGATCAGTACCGGGCTGACATCGTCGAAGCGGACGAGCCCGAGCCAATCGACGTAATTGTATCCGACGGCTCGACGATCTGGATGTACGACGAGGACGACAACGAGGCCGTTCAGATGGAACTCGGCTTCGATCAGGCCGACGAGGAAGCATTGAACGACGGCTTCGCCGACGCCTTCACGGCCGACACGGACGCGTCGGTTGAGGGAACCGATACCGTCGCCGACCGCGACGTCTACGTCCTCGAACTCACCGGCGACGGCGACGACGCGCTCTACGAGTCGGCGACCCTCTGGATCGACCAGGAGACCGACTACCCCCTGAAACAGGAGATCACGCCCGCAGTCGGCGAGTCGGTGACGACGACCATGGCGTTCGAGGAGGTCACCTTCGATGAGGAGATCGACGACGAGATCTTTACGTTCGAACCGCCGGAGGACGCCGAGATTCGGGAGTTCGACGATCTCATGCCCCAGCAGTACGCGGACGTCGACGCCGCCGACGCCGACGTGCCGTTCGACGTTCCACAGCCTGACGTTCCCGCCGAGTATACGCTCGAGAGCGTACTCGCCGGAGAGAACATGGTGGGCTGGAGCGCGACGCTGCAGTACACCGACGACACGGGCTCGTTCCTGACCGTCGGTGTCGCCGACGAGGCGCAGGACCCCGTCTTCGAACCCGACAGCGACCCCCTCGAGATCGACGATGTCGACGCGACGATCCGCGAGGTTACCGAGACGAGAACGATCGTCGAGTGGGAAGATGACGGACTCACCTACACCGTCGGCGGGGAACTCACGGCGGACGAACTGATCGAGATCGCCGAATCGATCGTTCACTGACCGCGCTACGCTGAGAACGGTTTTTCAACGAGACAGTACCGATAGGGAAGCCGTCAGCGAGACGAATTAGCCGCTGTGCGCCAGTTTGAACACCGTTCGGAAAAGAGGGAGACGACTACGTCCGCTATCGCCAGCGCGACGCCGATTCCGTCGATGACCCCCATAGGTCGGTCAATCACGCCTCGAGACGTTGGTTTTGTCCCGTTGACTGAGACGGTCGGCTACGGGTGTGGCCGACGCGCGGTAGTGGTCGACTGATCGGGAGTCGAAAGCCGGACGGTCCGGAACGACCGGCAGCGGAATCCGATCGGGGACGGCGAACGCTGAGCCGGATCAGGGACGGCAAACCCTGTGCCGGGTCAGGAATGGCAAACACTGTATCGAATCGGAGACGGCGAGCGCCGAACCCGAACGGATTCGTGACTCTCCACTCAGTCCTCGCCCATCGTGATATCGGCCGACAGCCCCTGGGCCATCTCGATCTCTTTGGAATTGTTGAGCGTCCAGGCGGTCCGTTCGGTGACGGCCTCGATGGCCTCGCGTGCGCTCGGGTAGCCGTTCCCGGACTTCTTGACGCCGCCGAAGGGCAACTGGACCTCCGCACCGATACACGGCAGGTTCGCGTACGCGAGCCCGAGGTCGGCCCGGTCGCGGAAAGCGTTGAGCTGGCGGTAGTCCTCCGAGATGATCGCCCCGGCGAGTCCGTACGGCGTGTCGTTGTGGATCTCGAGCGCGCGGTCGATCTCCCCGTCGTACTCGACGAGGGCAACGTGCGGGCCGAAACACTCCTCTTGCAGACAGCGCAGGTCGGTGTCGTACTCGATCTCGTAGACGAACGGCCCGACCCAGTGGCCCTCTTCGTGGCCCTCGGGAATCTCCTCGTCGCCGAGTTCGAAGCGGTCGACCAGCACCTCGGCCCCCTCCTGTTCGGCCAGTTTGTTGTGCTTGCGGATCTTCTCGACGTGGTCGGCCTCGATCGCCGGTCCCATGAACGTGTCCTCCTCGAGGGGGTCGCCGACCGCGATATCCGCGGCGATATCGACGTATCGCTCCGTGAACTCGTCGTAGACGTCCGTGTGGACGATCAGGCGCTCGGAGGAGACGCAGCGCTGCCCGGTCGTCTTGAACGACGACATGATCGCGGAGTGGACGGCGATGTCGAGGTCTGCTTCCTCGGTGACGATGATTCCGTTCTTGCCGCCCATTTCGCAGGCCGCGAGTTTGCCGGGTTCGCCGCCGACCTTGCCCGAGATCTCGTGGCCGACCTCCGCGGAGCCGGTGAAGAGGACGGTGTCGACGCGCTCGTCGTCCGTGATCGCCGCGCCGGCGTCACCAAAGCCCTGGACCATGTTGAAGACGCCCTCGGGAATCCCCGCGTCGTCCATCATCTCGGCGATAGTCTGGCCGCACCACGGCGTCTGCTCTGCGGGCTTCCAGACGACGGTGTTGCCCTCTACGAGGGCGATCGCCATGTGCCAGAAGGGGATCGCGACGGGGAAGTTCCACGGGGTAATACAGCCGATGACACCGCGGGGTTTGCGCCGCATGTAGGCGTCTTTCGCCCCGACCTCGCTCGGAACGACATCGCCGTGGGGATGTCGGGCATTGCCCGCGGCCCACTCGACCATGTGCCAGGCTTCAGTCACGTCCGCTTTCCCTTCCGAAATCTCCTTCCCGCACTCTTTCGTGACGATCTCGCCGAGTTCCTCGTGGCGCTCGCGCAGTTCGTGGTAGATGTCCCAGAGGTACTCCGCGCGATCGATGTAGGAGAGCGACCGCCACTCGTCGAAGGCGTCTTCGGCGGCCTCGAGGGCCGCGTCGACATCGTCGACCGTTCCGCGCCGGAACGTCGCCAACGTCTCGCCGGTAGCCGGGTTCCGGCTGTCGAACGTGTCTCCATCTCCATCAGTCCACTCTCCGCCGATGTAGTGGCCGTACTCCTGCTCTGTGGCTTGCTGGCTCATACTGAAACGGACGACGAGCGGCGTAAAAAACCTGGTTGTGGTTCACACCCAAACAAAGCGGGCTGACGGCAGGACGGGGGTGACGACTCTCGGTCCGGGTCATCCCCTGATCCGATGGGCCGCTAGTCCGACCGCCGTGGATAACGCACGCGACCGTACAACTCCCGTGCCCGATCCGAGTGCCGAGCGACTGGGACCACGAGGGCGAGCGCCGTGGCGAGACCCACAACCCCGGCCGCGGTCGAGAGCGAGACGAACGATCCGCCGCCGAGCGCGGCAACGAGCGGAATTGCACCGATCAGCGTCGCGCTGCCTCGTAACAGTATCGGGCGAACCGAATGCGAGCGCGACGGGGCGACGGCGAGTCGTCGGCCAAGCATGACCAGTTGCCAGCCGCCGAAGGCCCCCAGCGATCCGGCGAGCAGGAACACCGCGATCGGGGATCGATCGCTCATCACGAGGTAGAACGTGCTGAATCCGATGCCGAGCGCGAACGTGATCGTCGCGCGGTCGGCGAACTCCCGCCGGAGGAGCGCTCGAGCGACGAACAGGAGCGCCAGTCCGACCGCAACCCCGACGACGACATCGACGACGTAGTGCACGCCGAGTGCGACGCGCGTGAAACAGACCAGCGAGACGAGCGACGCGGCGACGCCGTACCGGAGTCGTCTCGAGCTGACCGAGAGAACGCTCGCCAGCCCGAAATAGACGATCGTCGTGTTGACCGCGTGGCCGCTCGGGAAGCCGTAGCCGCCGGCAGTCGCCGTCGCCTCGTACAGCGGCTGGACGAGCCGCGGCAACAGGGTCGGATCGAGCAACGGCGCCTCGGGACGCGGGAGACCGAACACCTCCTTCAGTCCCTTGTACAGTCCCATTCCGGCCAGCGTGACGCCCGCAACGGCGGCGATGTCGTCCCGGTCCGTCGTGTCGAACCAGTACAGCACGGTCAGGACGAGCACCAGAAACCAGACGTCACCTAACTGGGTGAGCAGAGCGATAACGACGGCCAGCCACTCGGGGATCGACTCCTGTACGAGATCGAACTCGCCGATGCCACGGGACATTGATTCAGAGTACGGTCAGCGATCGGGAACGTCGTCTGTCGCGCAACCCGAAATCACTCGGCTCGACGCGCTCGAGATCGAGTCCTCGCTCATCGGTCTTCCTCTTCGCCGCGGTCTTTCGTCACCGTCCGATCACCCTCCGGCGGCCGGTCTTCGCTCTCGGGGTGGCGTTCAGCCCCCGATTCGGTCATCTCGTCCGTCTCCGGCTCCATCGCCTCGCCCGAACGGCCCTCGCCCGCAGCTTCCGTCTCGCCGGTTTCCTCGCCGTCAGTTTCGTCGCGCTGCTCACCGGCGGCTCGTTGATCGCGCTCCTCTCCCTCGTGGCCGGCGGACTCGTCGCGGTCGAAGACGGGATCGGTATCTGTGTCGGTCGTCCGTGCGTTCTTTCCCTCGAGTCGGACCACATCCGCAGTCACTTCGCGGACGACGGCACCGCCGATCGGGACGATGTTGTCGGTATCGGCGTTCCAGTCGAGGACGGCTTTGATGGAGTCCGTCACACCTCCCTCGAGTTCGACGTACGCCGTCTCGTTGCCAGTCATTGTGACGACCCCGATGGACTCGCCGGCGGCCGTCTCGACCCGTTTTCCGACGTCGGCGTCAGTAAATCGAGCGCACATGCACACGGTTAGTGTAATCTTCTCAAAACGTGTAGTGCCTGCACAGGCCAGCGACTCGAGCGTGCCGCCCGGTCGCTGCGTATCGTACCCAAAGCGGAGTTACGGAACGGCCTCGGCCCCCGGATCGAGTTCGGAGACGATTCCCCGATAGCAGACAGAAACTCCGATTCGCCGTCTCTGCGGAACCGATCAGCGCTGCCCCTGATCGGCCGCCGCCTCGAGTTCGGTCCGTAACGTCGTCGAGTCGAACTCGTGGTCTGGACGGAGGCGGACGAAATCGAGAAACCGGCGCGCCGAGAGGAGTTCTTCCGATTCGTAGAC
Organism: Natronorubrum tibetense GA33; assembly: GCF_000383975.1. Classification (NCBI taxonomy): domain Archaea; kingdom Methanobacteriati; phylum Methanobacteriota; class Halobacteria; order Halobacteriales; family Natrialbaceae; genus Natronorubrum; species Natronorubrum tibetense. The sequence goes on from NZ_KB913017.1 coordinate 593,862, forward strand.
CGTCGCGGCCGCCTGGACGGCGTCTCGAGCCCCGATGCGGGGCTCAAGGACGGCCAGCGCACAGGCGAGATCGTAGGCGGTGGTCTCGCCGACTCGGTCGTCGTGGACGTTGGTCGCGTCGATGAAGTAGAACTCGCCTTCACACAGCAGGATGTTTTCGGCGCGCAGGTCGCCGTGGGCCATGCCGTGATCCCGGAGGGTGGCCAGCATGTCGAACAGTTCCGTCGCGCGCTCGGCGACGAGCCAGTCCGGCGCATCGTCCAGCGACCGGAACTCCGGCAGATACTCGAGGACGAGCACGCCCAATCCGTTGACCTCGAAGGCCTCGATCGGCTGGGGTGCGTTGATGCCGATTTCGCGCATCCGTTCGGTTGCCTCGTACTCGTGTTCGACCATCTCCCGGGGCGTATCGAACCGACCGAAGAAGCCACCGGTGCCCGCCGAGACCGCGCCGACGTTCCGCCCCGTCGTCAACACCGCGTGGACGAGCGCGTTCTGCCGCGAGACGATCTTGACGAACCACCGCTCGTCGATCACGCAGGGCGTCGACAGCCAGTTGTCGGCCTCGAGAAACTCGACACGAACCTCCTCGCGGTCGTACCGATCCGCCAGCGTCCGGATCACGCGCTCGAGGCGATCCCACTCGACGTTTCCTCGCGCTAGCCGGCGGATATCCATATATCGGATGTGGGTGCTCGGGTGTTAAATGCGTCCCGAACTGTCGCCGAGAAGATGTATTCGACGACGGGATCCCCAATGTGGTCCGTTGGGACCTGATCGGACCGTCAGGCCGTGAGGTGACGACGGAGCAGTATCATTATCAACAACGGAATGAAATGTAGGGATAATATGGATGCGATCGACGATCTCAGCGACGCACTTGAGACGACTCGGAACTTCCTGACGCCGGTCAGTCTGGGGCTGTGGGTCAAACTCGCGATCGTCGTCTTCTTCGTGAGTTCGCTGGGGATGGGGGGCCCAACGATCCCCGGCGGGGACGTCGGCACGTTCGCCGACGAGCCGATGTTCGAGGAAGAGACGCCTGGCGAGGTCGAGGAGTTCGAAGAAGAGTTCCCGCTCGAAGAACTCCTCTTGGTGCTACTGGTCGTTGGCGGAATCGTCCTGTTGCTCTGGCTACTGTACGCGATCATCAGCGCCGTGATGCAGTTCGTCTTCATCGAGTCGCTCCGGTCGACCGAGGTCCACGTGAGACGTTACTTCAAGACGAACCTCGGGAACGGGCTCCGATTGTTCCTGTTCAGAGTCGGCTTGCTGCTCGTCGCCGGGGTTCTCGGAACTGCGCCGGCACTGGCGATCTGGCTGCAGGGCGGGTTCGATGCCCTCTCGGGCGCTCTCGTCGCGCTGTACGCGCTGTACGGCATTGGACTGTTTCTGGTCTACTCGCTCACCCGACGGTTCACCGACGAGTTCGTCGCGCCCGTCATGTTGCTCGAGGATCGGGGCGTCCTCGGCGGCTGGCGACGATTCTGGTCGACGTTGACGGGCAACTGGACGGAGTACCTGGTCTACCTGATTCTCGTCTGGATCCTCTCGCTCGCGGTTACCATCGCCGTCTGGTTCGTGCTGGCGTTCGGGGTGCTTGCACTGCTGATCCCCTTCGCCATCGTGATCTTCCTGCTGATACTCGCCGCGGGCGAGATCGGCGCGATTCTGTCTGTGTTGGTCGGCATCGTCGCATTCCTTACTATTCTGCTGTTCGTCGCGCTCGTCTGGACGCCGATCACGACCTACTTCCAGTACTACGCGCTGTTGTTGCTCGGCGATACCAACGATGACCTCGATCTCATCCCCGAGCAGCGCGCCGCAGTTCGGTCCGACGGCGGGAAGCCAGTCGGGCGAAACGGCACGCAGGCCGGTGACGCTCGAGACGACCGCGACCGGTTGGACCGCGACGAGCGTCGAGCGACCGACGACGGGCGCGAGTGGGACGACGACTCGGATCCGTGGAGTGACGCGGACGAGACGGACGACCCGGACCCGTGGGACGACTCGAGCGAATCGGACGACCGCGACGACGACCGCGGCTGGTAACGGCCCGGAAACAATTCCAGCGGCTGATGCTTTAGCGTTCTATTTGTGAGGGTGACCGTCTCGCGAGCGAGACGAGTCGCTATGCGGGTGATATATTGGTGGACAGAAACCGCGAGTACCCCTACCCGCTGTCCACCGTCCTACCAGAGTGGTTACCGGTTGAGGCAATATGCTTTGTGGTCGCGCAGGACTGAATCGAGTGGGGTGAGACCGACCCCGACGACGCTGTCGGACCGACGGTCGACGAAGGCTGTCGGTGCGTTTATTCCATTCCTCGGCAAGTATTGCGTATGGACACCGAGCTACCCGACGAGCACCGGATGGTCCGAGAGACCGTCAGAGACTTTTGTGACGCAGAAATCGAACCGATCGCTCAGGAAATCGAGGACGAACACCGATTCCCGGCGGAGATCTTCGAGCAACTCGCCGACCTGGATATGATGGGCGTCCCGATCGACGAGGACTACGGCGGTCTCGGCGGCGACACGCTCATGTACGCGCTGGTCGCCGAGGAACTCGGTCGGGTCTCCGGCTCGATCGGCCTCTCCTACGTCGCGCACACGTCGCTCGCGTCGAAACCTATCGAGCAGTTCGGAACCGACGCCCAGAAGGAACGCTGGCTGCGCCCGCTCGCCGAGGGCGAGCATCTCGGCGGCTGGGCGTTGACCGAACCGGAGAGCGGCTCCGACGCATCGGATATGAACACCGTGGCGGAAAAGGAGGGCGACGAGTGGGTGGTAAACGGCACCAAGCAGTTCATCACCAACGCCTCCGAAGCCGGCTCGATCCTTGTCAAGGCGGTCACAGACCCCGACGCAGGCTACGACGGCATCTCGACGTTCATCGTCGATCCCCGCGAGGACGACGGCTTCGAGGTGAGCACGATCTGGGAGAAGATGGGACTGAACGCCTCGCCGACCTGTGAGATTCGCCTCGAGGACGTCCGGCTCCCCGAAGACCGCCTCCTCGGCGAGGAAGGCGAGGGCTGGAACCAGACGAAGAAGACGCTCGACGGCGGCCGGATCTCGATCGCCGCGCTCTCGACAGGGCTGGCACAGGGTGCTTACGAGCACGCGAAAACGTACAGCAAAGAGCGCGAGCAGTTCGGCCAGCCGATCTCGAAGTTCGATGCCATCCGCGACAAGGTCGTCGATATGCACCGCAAGACCGAGCGAGCGCGACTGCTCACCCGCCGGGCCGCTCGCACCTACGATAAGGGCGAGCCCGTGACCCGTGAGTCCGCGCTCGCGAAACTCGACGCCAGCGAGGCCGCCCGCGAGGTCGCCGAGGACGCCGTCCAGGTGCTCGGCGGCTACGGCTACACCACCGACTTCGCCCCCCAGCGGTTCTATCGGGACGCGAAGCTGATGGAGATCGGCGAGGGAACGAGCGAGATCCAGCATCTCGTGATCGGGCGCGAACTGGGACTGTAGCTCCGTCTCCGAAGCCGTGATCCTGACACTGCTCGGTTTCGCCCTCATTGCACTCGGCGTCGCCGGCGTACGGTACGCGCCCGCTATCGTCGCCGCCCAGCACCGACAGGGGATGGCCCCACTCGGTGACGACGACGGCACCGACCTCGAGGACGCGGACAGAGTCCGGGTCACGAAAGGGGCCGGCGTCGTGCTCGTCGTTGTGGGACTGGTCAGTGTCGCGTACGGATCCAGTCTTATCTGAGCGACGAACCGAGAATCAGTGGTGCGGCGGATGTCGAACCGGGCGGCTACTCGAGGGTACCGAGTATCCCATCGTCGTCGTCTTCACTCTCATCGTCGTCGCCACCACCGTCGCCGTTCTCACCGTCTGCATCGTCGTCGCCGTTCTCACCGTTTTCACTCTCGTCGCTTCCGTCGTCACCATCGTCGTTCGTATCGATATCCGCAGTCACACCCTCCATGAGCTCGAGGACGTTCGACTCTTCTTGCATGCGGAGATCCTGGGGGTAGACGCCGATTGTCACGAGCAGGTCGTCGTCGTCGGTCGGGACAGCCTCGCTGACGTGGAGGTCGACCGGAAGGTCGTGGCCGTCGAACGTCGCGTCGGCGTCGAACCGGGACCGGGTCGTTTCGCCATCGAGGATCGTGATCTCGCCGTCTTCGTCGTGGGAGATGTCGCCGATATCGTCGTAGTTGTCCTCGACTAACTCGATGATCTCCTGGGCGGACATATCTTCGATCGGATTGACGTTTCGCCCGGCGATACTGATCTGTGGCGTCGTAAGGACGATGAAAACGGCCGCGCGCTGGCCGTCGAGCGGCCCGATACTCACCGACTTCTCGTGTTCGGTCATGTAGTTCGTGACGGAGATCGTCTCCGTGGCGATGCTGGCGCCGACTTCCTCCTCGACGACGATGTCGTCGATGTCGGTCTGGGCGTAGCCCGTCTCGTCGCGAACGCTCGCTTCGACGCCGACCGGCGAAGACTCGTGTTCGTCCATGCCGACCAGACCGAGACAACCCGCGAGGCTCGAAAGCCCTGCGATGGAGAGTCCGCCAAGTACGGTTCGTCGTTTCATTTTCCTCCCAATCGATAGTCTGTTCATATGAGTTTGTTGGATCGAGGACTATCTGTAATGGCTGAAACAGTTGCACCAGCGGAAAGAGTTCTCGTCGGTCGAAGCGGATGGCGACGAGGCCCACGGTGACGAACTGTGGACGACGCATCCGGTCCGCCCATCATCGACGGAAGAACCCAATCACGATAGATAGCAGTGACGTCCCCGTTTGCCGTCTTGATCGTCGCCGGTGAGCCCGCGTCAGGTGTAAGACGGTAACGTATCCGATCGCGGAGAGTGCAACCGCGATGATGAGATTTCCGAGCAGTAACTGCTGGATCGCGACCCACGCCGATTCGGTGGCTGTCCCGTCGAGCGATCCAACCGACTCCGAACCGAGCAAAACGGCCCCGAGCTTGAAGCTCGCGAGATAGATCACGGGCTTTACGAACGGGTTGAGTACGGCGACGGAGGCGAATATTGCGGGTTTGCTGATCCACGACCAGATCGAAATCAGCACGAAAAACAGCCCGACACCGAGTCCGCCGGTCGGCATCGCCGTGATGAAGATGCCGACCGCGAAGCTCGCTGCAACTTGGTGCGGGGTGTGCTCCTCGCGGAACGCCGCGAGGAGTTGGCCGCGAACGCGATCACGATAGTCGGCGAGCCGTTCGCGTACCATTCGCTCTGTGGGTCGGTAGCCAGCAACCATCAAAAAGATACCGAGTCCCTTGGCCACGTGTCAGACATAGCGTAGATGACCGCGGACGAATTCGGCGTGTGGTCCGAACCCGAAGCAGGTTACGGGAACGTCCCGGCCTCTTCGAACGAGTCGGCGACTCGCTGAATCGCCACGACGTACGCGGCGATACGGGGGTTCTCGAGGTTGTACTCCTCGAGCGTCTCGACGAGGGCGTCGAAGGCGTCGACGATGATCTCCTCGAGTTCGCTGTTGACTTTCTCCTCGGTCCAGTAGAACCGCTGGCGGTTTTGCACCCACTCGAAGTAACTGACGGTCACACCACCGGCGTTGGCGAGGATGTCCGGAATGACGAAGACGTCTTTGTCCTCGAGGATCGCGTCTGCTTTGGGTGTCAACGGTCCGTTCGCGGCCTCGGAGATGACATCTGCTCGCACGTCGTCGGCGAGGTCGGCGTCGATGGCGTTCTCGAGGGCGGCCGGGATCAAGAGATCGACGTCCAGCGTCAGGACCTCGTCGTTCGTCAGTTCCTCTTCGCTCTCCCCGAAGCCGACGACGCTGCCGGTCTCGTTCTTGTGATCTCTGGCCGCGACCGGATCGAGACCGGAATCGTTGTAGACACCGCCGTTCGAGTCGCTGACCGCGACGACGGTTGCGCCCATGCGGTCGATTAGTTTTGCCGCGATCCAGCCGGCGTTGCCGTAACCCTGAACGGCGACGGTCGCCCCCTCGAGATCCTTGCCGAGGTAGTCAAATGCCTCACGAGCGGCGAGCACCGTCGAGCGGCCGGTCGCCTCGACGCGGCCCTCGCTACCGCCGCTGGCGATGTTCTTGCCCGTGATAACGCCCGGTTCGGTAGTGTTCTCTAAGGTTTCGTAGGTGTCTTTGATCCAGTTCATCTCCCGCTGGCCCGTGTTCACGTCGGGCGCTGGGATGTCGCGATCCTCGCCGATCATCGGCCGCAGTTCCGTCGCGAACGCGCGGGTGACACGCTCGAGTTCCGCCTCCGAGTACTCGTCGGGGTCGATAATGATTCCGCCCTTTCCACCGCCGTAGGGGATTCCGGCGGTTGCACACTTGTACACCATCCAGCCAGACAGCGCCTTCACCTCGTCGCGAGAGACCTGCGGGTGGTACCGAATGCCGCCCTTGTAGGGTCCGCGGTCGCCGTTGAACTGCGAGCGAAAGGCTTTGAACCGCTCGAACGAGCCGTCGTCGAGTTCGACCGTGAGATTTGTCTCGAGCACGCGCTCGGGATGTTTGAGCCGCTCGATGACATCGTCACCGACCTCGAGATGAGTTGCAGCCTCGTCGATCTGTGACTGGAGGCTTTCGAATGGATTCGCGCCCTCGGTCATATTGGCCTCTTTTTCGGACGGGAGGATAAGCGTAGCGAATATCTATCATGGTGCATAGTACCCCGTTCATCCGAGTTCCCGAAGTGCCCTTGTATATTGGTCGAGCGGTCACTTTTCGCCAGTTCCTGCCGTTCGGTCCCGAACGGGTCTTGCTCTGATAATTGGGAGTCGTCGACCTCCGAGTGAGGGAGTCCCGTGTCAGCGGTGCGTGTCACGCAACCGTCGTCGACCCGGGAGCGTTCGACGACGGACACCCCTCGTTCAGAGTGAAACGACTCGAGCGGGTGCTCGTGTGCGACCGTCGATTCGAACGCCCCGTAGTATCCGATAGGGGGAGACCCGTCGTTCAGAGTGAAACGACGACGATGCTACGGCTCGTTTCGTCGCTGTCCACCCGGAGCGTTGCGCGGTGTGACAGACGACGCTGAACGCAAAGAGGTGGCCCTTCGAACGGCGCCATCGATCCGTTCGGTCGATTCAGAACTCTTTCACTCTGAACGGGGGGAGAGACTCGAAACAGGTCTCTCGCGAAACGGATTCGGGTAACCGACACGCCGGATCGGGACCCCCACACCCAGTTCAGAGTGTAACGGGTAACGACTGTGGTGTAGTGGCTGAGATCAGTCCGCGTCGACGCTGGATCAGAGGCGATTAGACGAGACTCCTCGTGGAAAGGACATAAAAATCAAAGTGGTATATAAAAGCGTACAATTAAGAAATATCTTCCTATACCATAAAATATAATACTACTATACTAGCTAGACGGGTATCGATAGAAGAGAGAAAAAGCGAAAATCGTGCTTCTCGAGGACCAGAAGACGAAGTTACTACCCGACAGTTCTAGTAGGGCCACTCTGTACCATCGTGGATCGTCCGGTCTGTAGTCCAACGCTTCATCGCGTCTCCGTTCTGTTGGCTCCTCCCACCCACACCTACACTCCGTTTTCACTCTGAACGGGGGGTGTGGGGGTCGTGATCACGGTCGGTAGCGAGCGGCGAGGGTCCGGTTGGAATCCGAGTCGGTCTCGAGACTGGTACAGTCTGAACCCGGGGTCTAGCTACCTCGAGCGATATCGGGCGAATTGGACCGTACCAATACAGCTACCCGAGGTCTATCAGTCTGAACTACCTTCCATAGATTTATTATGTCCGTCTTCGACGACCGAGGTATGGCTGATCAGGCTGGGGATCCGCTCTTCCACTCTCACGATCCTATCTTCGATCGGAAGGAACTCCTCCACGTCGGTCACGTTCCCGACGAGGACCGTATCGTCGGTCGGGACGACGAGATCGAATCCGTCGCGGCCGAAGTCGGGGCGATCACGCGCGGTGATCCACCGAATAACGTGATGATCTACGGTAAGACCGGCACCGGAAAGAGTCTCATCTCCCGACACGTCGCGACGCGAGCACAGGACGCCGCCCGAACGAACGAAATCGACTGCGGCGTCCTCTACATCGATTGTTCCGAAGCGAACACGGAGACGCGCGCGACGCGGCAGTTGGCGCTCAGTTTGAAAGAGCAGACCGGCTATCAGGAGAACATCCCGGTCCGCGGCGTCGGAACCATGGAGTACTACCAGCACATCTGGCAGATTCTCGAAGCGTGTTTCGACGCGATCATCGTCATCTTGGACGAGATCGACAAACTGGACAATAGCAACATCCTGATGCAACTCTCGCGCGCTCGAGAGGCCCAGAAGACGGACGCCTACATCGGTGTCATCGGCATCAGTAACAAGGTCAAGTATCGGGAGACGCTCGACGAACGCATCGATAGCAGTTTCGGCCACCGCGAACTGTTCTTCCATCCCTACGACGCCTCCCAACTCAGGGAGATCATGCGCAACCGCGAGGACGCCTTCCAGCCCGACGTCTTGGAGGACGGGACGATCGAACTCTGTGCCGCACTCGCAGCCAAGAAACATGGCGACGCGCGGAAGGCGATCGAGATTCTCAAGGAGGCCGGCGAACTCGCTCGCCGAACCGGCTCGGAAACGGTCTCGGAAGACCACATCCAGCAGGCCCAGGAGGTCGCCGAAATCAACCGGATCGAAGAGCTCACGAGCGGCGCGACGGTCCACGCGAAACTCGCGCTGTACGCGCTGGCGAGTCGCATCATCACGGGCGACCGCGAGACGTACAAGACCAGAGAGGTCTACGAGCGCTACGTCGGTATCTGCGAACTGGTCGCCACCGATCCGATCACCGAGAACGGACTGTACCGACAGCTCAAGGAGCAAGCGTTCCTCGGCGTCATCGAGTCCGAGAAGACCGGCGGCGGGCGGTCGCAGGGAAGTTACCTCCTCCACCGTCTCGTTACCGACCCGAAACACATCGTGAAGGCCGTGCGGCGAGATTCTTCGCTCGAGGACCTGCCAACGTACGACGGTCTCGCCGGGACGACGACTGCCGGAACGGACCGTGACGCCGACCTTTCCTCGTTTTCCTGAGGCGGCTTCGGTCGGTTCCAATTCGACGATCCGCCCGACCCACGATCGGGCTTTCACTCTGAACGAGGGGTGGGGGACCGGAGGTGACGTCGTTCGGGGACAAGTTTTCGGCGCGCACGGATCAGCCAGCAGCCAATATGTGGATTTCAGTTAACGGCCGAGACGACGTCTCGAGCCGGCGAGTGCCGGCTCGAGTCAACTGATTCCGGGAACGATGCGAAAGACGAACAGCAGGTAGTACAGCGACACCGCGACGAGTACGAGCCCGACGACCCGGTTGATCGGCGTCCCGTATCGGGCGAGTGTCCGGGTAACGCGACGACTGTACGGTTGCGAGAGGAGTGCGAACGCCAGGAGCGGCGCGCCGATCCCCAGACCGAAGGCGAAAAAACCGAGCATGACCTCGAGGTGCGAGTCGAACGCGGGGAACGCGACCGTCGAGCGGCTGAAAAACAGCGCGATCAGTCCGGGGTTACAGGGGATGACGATCGCACCGAAAAAGAAGCCGTACCCGAACGCGGACAGTGAGGGGTACTGAGAGTGCGGCGGCTCGACGGACGGGAGCCGGGAGAACGCAGTCGGCGCGACGAGGAGCACCGCCCCGACCACGGCCAGTACCCCGAACGCGATCGGCGAAACGCGATCGACCGCGCTTGTAACGCTCGTGCCGAAAACTGCGGTCCAGAGCAGTCCGACGACCATCATGAACGTGATCACGCCCGCGACGACGAGCGCGCCGAGCACAGCGACGGGCGGGCCGCGACCGTGCTTGCCGCTACTCGCCAGATACGCGACGAAACCCGGGTAGAGCGGAATTACACACGCCGCTGTCAGGGGCGTCGCGAGCCCGAGCAGAAAGAACTCGAGCAGCGCGGCGGCCGTCGACGTCATCGTAACTCTCCCCGTCGCCACACGAACTCGATGGGAGCGAGTCGGAACTGACTCGCCGACGAACGACGGCCGTGGGAGCGATCAGCAGACATCGTCGATCACCGATTCGAGTTCGTCGGCGTCGGCGATCTTATCGAACCGGTACGTCTCGCCGCTCGGACAGACCACGACTATCGGCGAGGCGGTGCTGCTGTTCATCTCCTGGCCGAACTCCGAGACCAAGCTCCCCGACATCGCTTCCGAGGAGACGCCGAATCGCCACTCGAAGCCGTCCTCCGCGGCGTAGCTTTGCAGCTCGTCCGAACTGACGCGTGGATCGATCGTCAGATCGACGATTTCGGCGTCCACATCGGTCCTCGAGTCAAACTCGTCGAACTCGTGGTGTTGGCTGTGACAGACCGCACAGCCGATCGTGAACCGGTGTATCACGACCGGCTGCTCGAAGTCGCCGATGACGAACTCGTCGCCGGTCAACGCGTCGGTTACCGACGTGGTCAGCCAGGTGGCACTGTCGTCGACGTCGACCGCTTCGGGTTCGACGCGGGACTCGTCGTTCTCGTTGTCATCGTCATCTCCACAGCCCGCGAGTGCAGCCAGCGACCCGGTGCCGATCGAACCGAGGACCGTCCGTCGATCGAGCGCGTTGCGGCCAGTCGGAGTCATCGTTCGGGTATCGGGCGGACGGACTACAATGGTTCTGGTACGACGTTCGATTCGGGCCCGGTGCGTTCACACGGGACCGAAAACGCCGAAAAGTCCTCGTTACGGCCAGAGCCCGCGCGTCTCGTGGGCCGCGGCGACCCGCTCGAGCGCCACGATGTACGTCGCGTCGCGCCAGGTCACGTCCCGCGCCTCGTACTCCTTCCGAACGGCGTTCCAGGCCCGGAGCATCTCGGTCTCGAGTTCCTCGTTGACGCGCTCGAGCCGCCACTTTCGGCGGTTGATGTCCTGGAGCCACTCGAAGTAGCTCACCGTGACGCCGCCGGCGTTAGCGATGATGTCCGGGATAACGTGGATGCCGCGCTCCTCGAAGATTTCGTCGGCGCTCGAGGTCGTCGGTCCGTTGGCTCCCTCAACGATGATATCGGCGCTAACGTTGCGGGCGTTCTCGGCGGTCAGGACGTTCCCGATGGCGGCGGGGATGAGCACGTCGACGTCTAACTCGAGGAGTTCGTCGTTGGTCAGCGTCTCGGGTGCGTCGTAGCCGGAGACCATCCCCGGCGTCTCGTCGTGATCCTCGACGTCGTTGGTGTCGAGTCCGTCGGGATCGTAGATGGCTCCGTCGACGTCCGAAACCGCGACGACGGACGCGCCGAGGTCGTCGAGATAGCGGGCCGCGTTGGCTCCGACGCTCCCGAAGCCCTGAACGGCGACGGTCGTCTGCTTGCGATCCCACTCGTAGTAGTCTATCGCCTCACGCGTGACGATACCGACGCTTCGACCGGGTGCTTCCTCGCGGCCGTACGAACCGCCGATCACGGGCGGTTTGCCGGTAACCACGCCCGGCGTCGTCTCGCCTTCCTGCATCGAGTAGGCGTCCATGAACCAGGCCATCGTCTGCGGGCCGGTTCCCATGTCGGGTGCGGGGATGTCACGCATCGGGCCGATGACTGGACGGAGTTCTTCAGCGAAGCGACGGGTGAGCCGCTCCGTCTCGTCCGCGCTGAGGTCCTTCGGATCGACGACGACGCCGCCTTTGCCGCCGCCGAATGGAATGTCCATCACGGCGCACTTCCAGGTCATCCACATCGAGAGCCCGACGCACTCCTCTTCGCTGACATCGGGGTGGTAACGCAACCCACCTTTGTACGGTCCGCGGACGCTATCGTGGTGGGCGCGATACCCCGTGTACATCTCTCTCGAGCCGTCGTCGCGCTCGAGGGGAACCGTCACGCGATAGACGCTCGTCGGGTATCGCAGTCGTTCGACGATGCCCTCGTCGACGTCGAGGTGGTCGGCCGCCCGCTCGAGTTGTCGACGGGCCGTTTCGACGGCGCTTTCCGGTTCGTCCGATTTCTCCTGGTCCGCTGGTGTATTGGAGACGGTCATCGTACTCGAGGTCAGTCTACGTTGCGACCGCAGAAGTACGTCGGCTTGCAACGCATCCCTTCGAGGGCCGGATGCTGGCGTCGCTCCGTCGTGTCACTCGAGGCGAACCCGTCTATCGCCACCCCCGCGTTTGAAGCGGCTCCTCGTGGTCGGACCCTCCATGTCTATCGAGAGCCAAAATCCGGCGACCGGCGAGGTAGTCGACACCTTCGACGAGACATCGGCCGAAGACCGCGAGGAGCACCTCGAGCGCGCGACCGAGACCTTCGAGGAGTGGCGCGAGACGCCAGTTGAACACCGCCAGCAGCTGCTGTCGACGGCGGCCGACGTCCTTCGAGACGGTGCCGAGGAGTACGCCCAACTGATGACCGAGGAGATGGGCAAACCCATCGGGCAGGCCCGCGACGAGGTCGAGAAGTGCGCGTGGGTCTGTGAGTACTACGCGGAACACGCCGCCGAGTTCCTGGCGGACGACTTCGTCGCCGGCGAACCCGACGCTCGCACGGTCGTCGCTTACCAACCGCTGGGGCCGATCCTGGCCATCATGCCGTGGAACTTCCCGTTCTGGCAGGTGTTTCGCTTCGCCGCGCCGAACCTCGTAGCGGGCAACGTCGGTCTGTTGAAACACGCCTCGAACGTTCCCGGCTGTGCCAAAGCGATCGAGGATATTTTCCGCGAAGCCGGCTTCCCCGAGGGGGCTTTCACCTCGCTGCTCATCGGCTCCGACGAGGTCGAGGACGTGATCGGGGACGATCGAATTCAGGGCGTCACGCTCACCGGCAGCGACGGCGCGGGCCGCGCGGTCGCCGAAACCGCTGGCAGCGAACTCAAAAAGAGCGTCCTCGAACTCGGCGGCAGCGACCCGTTCGTCGTTCTCGAGGACGCACCAATGGAGAAAACGGTCGAGACGGCAGTCCAGGCCCGCCTGATTAACAACGGCCAGTCCTGTATCGCGGCAAAACGGTTCATTGTCGTCGACGACGTTTACGACGAGTTCCTCGAGCGCTTCGTCGAGGAGATGGACGCCCAGACTGTCGGCGACCCCAGCGATGAAGAGACTGACATCGGCCCACAGGCTCGCGAAGACCTCATGGAGGTACTCCACGGACAAGTCGAGGAAACGCTCGAGAAAGGCGGCGAGTGCCGACTCGGCGGCGAACCGATGGACCGCGACGGCGCGTTCTACCCGCCGACGGTACTGACGGACGTTCCCGATGAGGCGCCGGCGGACGACGAAGAGCTGTTCGGTCCCGTCGCGTCGGTCTTTCGCGTGCCCGACGAAGAGGCCGCGATCGAGAAAGCCAACGCCACCCGGTTCGGTCTCGGCGCGAGCGTCTGGACGGACGACCTCGAGCGCGGCGAACGAGTCGCTCGTCGGTTCGAGTCGGGTGCCGCGTTCGTCAACGAACTCGTCAAGTCCGATCCGCGACTGCCCTTCGGCGGCGTGAAGGACTCGGGCTACGGCCGCGAACTCGCCCGCGACGGCATTCGGGAGTTCGTGAACGCGAAGACGATCTGGGTGCAACACGACGCCGGCGAGGAGACTGGGATGGTCGAGTGAGCGGTCCTCCCAAACTCGAGCGAAACCGTCGAGAGGCGACACCGTGACGGCCGTCTAACGGGAGCGTTGGTGGTACCTACCGGGATCGATTCCGGTACAGGCCATCGTCGCGAGAAACGTCCTGGCGAAAAACAACAGCGTGAGGACCTGATCGCGATTCGTGAGCGGAGACGACTCTCCGTCTCGAGCGTCGTCGTCGACGCGCTCGTCGCTTGTCGAATCGTCACGTTCGGTGTTGTTCTCGCCGCCTTCCCCGCCCTCGTCGCCGTCTTCCCCCTTCTCGTCGTCCTCAGCCTCACTTTCGTCGTCATCCGCCTCGCTTTCGCCGTCGGAATCGGGCAGTTCGCCCTCGTCCGACGCGTCGTCGTTTCGGCCGTCATCGGACAACTGAACGTCCCGCGTCGTCACCTGGCTCTCCCGGACGGTGACGCTCGAGCGTCGCGTGTTGTAGCCGTCCGCGCTGGTCTCGAGCGAGTAGCTCCCAGGATCGATCTCGAAGGCGTAGCTGCCGTTCTCGCCGGTCGTCGCCTCGCGGTCGGTGTCGGCGACCCGACCCGTCGCCCCCTCCACCGGCTCGTCGTCGGGGTTCGTCACGGTTCCCTCGAGTTCCGTCGGCTCGGCGGTGAGCGTCACGTCGGTCCGCGTCCAGCTTCCGTTCGAGAGGCTCTCGGTCCACGTCTTCGGTTCGTGTCCGTCCGCGTCGACGGTGACCTCGTACTCGCCCGCCTCGAGTTCGAGACTGTAGAAGCCGTCGGCGTTTGTCCTCTCCGTCTGGCTCGAACCGTTGACAGTGACGTCTGCGGCGAAGATCGTCTCCCCGTCTTCGACAGTGACGGTGCCGCTGAGCCGAGCGGTGTCGCTATCGATCGCCGCGCTCGAGACACCAACGTCGACGGTACCGACCGATAGGAGAACGACGAATCCGACAGCAGCGGCTGTCGCGACGGCTGTGACGACGTTCGTATCGACCCCACTCATTCGGAGCCGACCAACTCGAGCGGTGATTCCGCCGCTCGAGACTACAGCGTATCGGACGACTCACCGCTCGATACGTGACTTATCGCTCGAGTGACGCCGAACGTGCTCCGCTCGAGTAGCGACGGCCGTGGCCCACCTCGAGCGAGCACCACGCTTTTATCGGCGCTGTGCGACTCCGAACCTATGACCGGACTGTACTACGAGGAGTTCACCGTGGGTGAGACGATCGAGCACGAGCGCCGGCGGACGATCTCCGAGAGCGACAATCAGCGCTTCTGCGATATGACGATGAACCAGCAGCCGCTGCACTTGGACGCCGAGTTCGCGGGCGAAACCCAGTTCGACGAGCGGCTGGTCAACGGCCTCTACACGATGTCGCTGGCCGTCGGCATCTCGATTCCGGAAACGACCGACGGAACGATCGTCGCGAACCTCTCCTACGACGACGTCGAGCATCCGAACCCCGTCTTTCACGGCGACACGATCCGCGTCCAGTCGACGGTGACGGACAAACGCGAGACCAGCGACGGCGAGCGCGGGATCGTCACCATGCGCGTGGAGGTACACAACCAGGACGACGACCTCGTCTGCGAGTTCGAACGCACCGTCCTCTCGTTGAAACGCGAGCACGCGGAGGCGTGACCGATGGGGAACTCACAAGTCGCTTCCGACATCGACGACGGCGACCACGGTCTCGAGTGGCTCTCGCTGGACGACGACGAATCCGTCCTCTGGTCCGGCGGCCCGGACCGGCGAACGATCACGCCGACAGCGGCGCTGCTCGCCCTCCCGATCCTCGGACTGTTGGCCGTCCCGTTCAACGCGGCCGCCGGACTGGCGCTCGCGGCCGTGCTGGCGCTGGTCGTCGTCCCGCTCGTCGCCTGGTCCGTCCTCTGGATTCGTCGGACGGACTACGTCGTGACCACCAGCGCCCTCTACGCGAAACGGGGTATCCTCTCGCGAGACGTCAAACGGATCGACTTCGAGAAGGTCCAGAACACGTCCTACAGCCAGACTGCCATCGGAACGCATGTCGGCTACGGCACGGTGGAAGTCAGCTCCGCCGGCGGCTCCGGCGTCGAGATGAGTTTTCGATCTATTCCGAATCCGAGAGAGATCCAGCAACTGATCAGCAGTCGCGTCTCGCCGGGTCGTTCATCGGGCGGTCGAGGGAACGCCGGCTCCGACGCAGACGTCGAGTCGGACGACGTACTCGAGGAGATCCTCGTCGAACTGCGAGCGATTCGGACGGCGCTCGAGGACGGTGAGAGCACCCGGACACAACCATCCGAGTCGGAGCCGACCGACGCCGAAACCGAGAGTGTCACGCTCGAGCACGATTCAGCCGACCCACAGCCTTAGTCCTGCAGCACGATCGCTCGGGGGTTTTGGGACCCCCCGTCGGTCACCCTCCTCAGATCGTCGTCGAGATCATGTAGAGGTTGATGCAGACGGCGGCGGTCCAGGGAATTGCGAGTCCCGCGGGAACGATCGCTCGGTAGGCCTTCGGCAGCATCGGTCGACAGACCAGTCCGATCCCGATCGCGAGCCCTTTGAGCGCGAGCATGCCGAGCAGTCCGTAGCCGTCGATCGCGCTTCGTGCGACCGGGTTCGACTCCGCAAGCCCCAGGTGGAGCCCGACGAACGTCGTCACGATGTCCCCGACGAGCGAGACACCGACGAGGACCCAGAAGAATCGCTCGAGGGCAGCCGGCGAGACGTCGACCGGGAGTTGGTGGTGCAGGTGTGCGGCGTCGGAACTCATACTCTCCCCGCCGGAGTCGAACCGGGCGTCGACGCGTCGACCGTCGGGAGCGTGCCGTTCGCACGCCATGCTTCCACCAAATGGGGTATTGTTATGCCAGGCGTAGGCCGAACCGGTCCGACGTTTTCGGTCAGTAACGACTCTCAAACACCGCGATAACGGTCTCGAACGGTCCGCGATAGTGAACCGACGTGACCTGAAATCGCCTCGAGGTCACGTGACTCGCCAGCGACGTAATCGGGAGACGGGACGGGATAGGCAGCCGGAAAACGGAGAGACTGAGACGCGGATAGCAGGCAGATCGTGCGAGAAATAGCACGCTACCGGCGGACGGTCCTCGTTCTCAGAGCACGGTTCCGTGTTTCTTGTCCGGCAGCGACTTCTCGACGTCCTCGTAGAACGCAAAGCGGGCGGCGAGTTCCGCGCGCAACTCGCTGGGGGGAACGATCTCGTCGATGACGACCTCGCTGGCCATCCGGTGGACGTCGATATCCTCGCGGTACTCCTCGCGGAGTTCCCGCTCCATGCGTTCGCGCTCCTCGGGGTCGTCGATCTCGGAGAGTTTGCGCGCGTAGACCGCGTTGATCGCCGCCTCGGGGCCCATGATGGCGATCTCACCCGAGGGGAGCCCGATGACGCTCTCGGGATCGTAGGCTGGCCCGCCCATCGCGTAGATGCCCGCGCCGTAGGCTTTCCGGACGACGACGGTCTGTTTCGGCACCGTCGCCGACGACGTCGCGTAGATCATCTTCTTGCCCTGCTCTAAGATGCCCTCCTTCTCGACCTGCGAGCCGGCCATGAAGCCGGGCGTGTCACAGAGGTAGAGTAAGGGGATGTTGAACGCGTCGGACTTCCAGACGAACTCCGCGGCCTTCTCGGCAGCGTCGGGGAAGATCGCTCCGGCCCGGTGGGCGGGCTGGTTTGCGACAATTCCCACGGGACGGCCGTCGATTCGGGCGTACGCCGTAATGATCTCCGGCCCGTAATCGGGCCGTAACTCGAAGTAGGAGCCCGAATCGACGATGCGATCGATGACGTCAGTCATGTCGTAGCCCTTGTTCGGCGACTGTGGGACGACGGCGTCGATCCCCTCCGGCGACCGCGCCGGCGCGGTTGGTTCCTGCTGGGGCGGCTTCTCGTCCGAGTTGTCCGGCAGGTAGGTGATCAGTTGGGCGACGAGCTCCCGAGCGTGTTCCTCGTCCTCCGCGATCAGGTCCGCGGAGCCGGACTCTCGAGCGTGGACCTGCGGGCCGCCGAGCTCCTCGAGATCGATCTCCTCGCCGGTGACCATCTGCACCATCCGCGGGCTCGCGATCGCCATCGCGGACATTCCCTCGACCATGATCGTGAAGTCGGCGAAGACGGGCGTGTACGCGGCCCCGGCGATACACGGGCCGTAGAGCACGCAGACCTGCGGTACCCGTCCGGAGAGCATTGAGTGGTTGTAGTAGTACTTCCCGATCCCCTCGCGGTTCGCGAAAAAGCCAGTCTGCTGGTCGATCCGGCCGCCGGAGGAGTCCATCAGATAGAACACCGGTCGGCCGGTTTTCAGCGCGCGCTGTTGCATCCGCAGGAACTTCTCGACGCCCTTCTTGGCCATGCTCCCGCGCTTGACGGTGTAGTCGTTGGCCATGAAGTGGACGTCGCGGCCCTCGAAGGTCGCGCCGCCGGTGATGAGGCCGTCGGCCGGCAGTCGGTCGTCGGTCTCCTCGCCGGCCCCGTCGGGATGCCAGTCGTCGAACGCCGCGAACCTGCCGTCCTCGAACTGAAACGCGCTGTTCTCGCCGTCGAACCAGAGCGCGAGGCGGTCCCGAACGAACAGCTTGTCCGTCTCCTCGAGTTGGTCGCGGTACTTTTCGGGGCCGCCCTCGAGAATGTCCTCGATCTCCGCCCGAAGCCGTCGCTCTCGGTCCGTCGGCTCGAGGTCGTCCGCTTGGTCGCTCTCGGTGGAGTCGCGCTGCGGAGCGTCGGCGTTCGAAGCGGAATCGGCCTCCCGTTCCGTCGACGGCTCCGATTCGGACGAGCCGTCGTGGCTCGCTAGCGGCTCGTCGTCGTCGCCGACGTACACCTCGACCGATTCGCCGACGTGTTCAGCCAGTGCGGCGGCGATAGCCGACGCTTCGTCGTCAGATGCGCCTGCCGCGATGCGGACGTGCATGATCGATGATGTGTGGGGAGACCAAAAACCGTTTTCGCTCCTCGGGCCGACGATCGACGGGGAGTCGGCCCGACTGACGGCGACTCACGGTCTGTCTTGTCGGCCGGAACCGACCGAGCACGCCGTTCGCTACCTATCGACCGCAGAAACCGTCCGCCCTGCTCGAACGGACGGACGTCGCTGAGTGCCGAGACGATCCGGGACGGCAAAACACTCTCAACGGGGCGGCAGAGAGGAGAAAAACGGTTCGCGTCCGACCGACCGCCACTGATCGTTCGGAGTTCGCCACGAGGGATGAGGAGGATCACGTGTCGTGGACGCGAACCGATCGGGAGTGAGTCGTACCGTCGGGCACCTGGTGCCCGCCAGTAGCTGCCTTCGTGGTCACCAGCACGAAGACAGTTACTGCTGGATGGGGAGCTGACACGAACGCTTGCGTTCAGTCGTACAGATTTTATAATGGGTTGGGTTTGTGATCGCCTACGAACGTTTCGGCGCGTCAGTGTTGACACGTTGGGGCCCGCAAAACGGACGGTACAAAACGAGTAGCAGGTGCAGGCACAACCGATATCGCCGATTTCATCGTTACATTCGACTGTCATCGACCCTCCCGTGTACGTGAACATTAGCTTTGGCGTCGTGAACTGAACGGACACTGCAGAGACCAGAATCGCGGTATGGAAGGCACACACACTGAGCATCTCGTCCACCGGATCGCGACGATCCGCGATCGGATCGAGACCGGCATGGATCGTCGCGAGTTTCTTCGGACTCTCGTTACCGGCGGCTACGCACTCGGCGTCGCCGGGGCGCTCGGCGTCGACGACTTCCTCGCGGCCGACGATGGTGAGGTCCCGATCGTCACGGCACACGTCCGAGCCGACCCCGACGACCCGTGGTCGCTCGAGGAACGAACGCGATACGTCCCCGCCGAGTGGTACGCAGCCGTCACGAAAGCCCTCGAGTTGAACGAGTTGCTCGCACGAACGGCGTTTACCGGCTATCTCGGGAGCGCGGTCGTTCCCGGCTCTTACGACAGCGGGACGGCCACCGTCTCCGTCGGTATCTCGAGCGATCCGACCTCCCTCAGAGAATCGCTCGACGGGCTCTTGGACGGGATCTCGCTCGATATCGAGACGATCGGCGAGATCGAAGACATCGAGCAGGGACCGCAAGATATCGAGCCGCGGGTCGTCGGCTCCCTCACGGGCAACGACGTTCCGAGCGGGGTCGCCTGCGAGACGGCGGACAGCATCGCGACGCTCGGACCCGTAATGTATGACCCCAGCAGCGAATCGGAGTTCTTCGTAACGGCCGAACACGCGTTCGACGGCGGTGCCGATACGAATGGCGATCACCTCAGTCTCCCGATCGAGGAGAGCGATTCGATCGAACTCGGTCCCGTCTCACACGCTCATCCAGCGGAGGACGTCGCCGCGATCACGCCCGAGGGACGGGTCCAGCCCTCGAACGCGATCGACACACCGTCGCCGTCACGCGTCCGTGGCCAACTTACTCGACTTGGACTCGCGGACCTCATCGCGCGCGACGAACAGCTCGAGAAGGTCGGCGCGGTAACCGGACACACGACGGGGAGGATTCAGGGGATCGACGCGGTCACCTGCTTCACCGACAACTTCTGTCGGCACGGCCAGATCCGCTGGGGCGGCGAGATGGATCTGACCGACGGCGACAGCGGCTCGGTGAGCTACTACGCCGACCCCATCGGCGACGAGGAGGACGTCCTCATCGCGGGCTTCAACAACGCTCGAACCTGGTGGCCGGGACAGAGCTACGTCTGGGGCGTCGGCGCCTACAGACTCACCGAGATGTACGGTTATCACTTCTAACTACCCCGAACTGTACCGATAGGCCTCCACACTCACCACCTCTCAACCCATGGCAACAGATACACACACCGGCTCCGACCGTTCCGACCAGACCGGGATCGTGAGATCCATCGCCCGACTCGTCGGCGACCTGCTCATCGTCACCTGCTGGGTCGTGTTTTTGACGCTGGTCTTTCTCGGGACCGCGTGGCCCCAGTGGGCGTTTTACCTGCTGTTGCTACTCGGCGTCGGGCTCTACGTGTCCCTAACGGCGACGTGGACTGGATCCAGCGGCTAGGAACCACAGGAGCCGAGAACCGGACGGCCGACGCAACCAAAAAACGGACTACGGGATCGTTGATTAAGCGATTCGATTCTCGACCCGATCTTCGAGCCGCTCGACCAACTCGCTGTTACCGACGTGGACCGGCGTTCGATCGTGGAGGTCATCGGGGTCGACGGAGAGCAGTGACTGATTGCCGTCCGAAGAGCGACCGCCCGCCCGTTCGACGATGTAGCCGATGGGGTTGCCCTCGAACTGGAGGCGGAGTTTCCCCTCGGGGCGGGACTCGAGACCGGGGTAGCCGAAGATCCCGCCGTAGGTGAGCACCTGATTGACGTCGCCGATCATCGCGCCGCCATACCGGAGCTTGAGCTCCTGTTCGATCTCGCGGGCGTACTCCTGAAAATCGTCGGGCCAGTCGGGGACGCGCCCGCCGAAGCCGTAGACGACCGGCTCGTCGGGGAGCCGAACGTCTCGGTCGACGACGGTCCGTTCGCCGCCGGTCAGTTCGTACTCCGTGACGGACTCCTCGGTCGCGAGCACCATCGTCGTGATCGGGCCATACAGGATGTATCCGGCGGCGACGAGCGTCTCGCCTCGAGCGGGGAGCGCGGCGTCGTAAACGCCGAAGATGGTCCCCATGGCGTTGTTCGACTTGAGATTCGAGGAGCCGTCCAGCGGATCGACGGCGACGGCGTAGACGTCCTCCATCGCCGGATCGCCGCCGCAGTCTTCGACCTCGGCTCGCTCCTCGCTTGCGTACTGTCCGACGCCGTCGATACCGGCGAGCCGGTCGCCGAGCAGTTCGTCCGCCCAGATGTCGGCTTCGACCTGCGTCTCGCCGCTAGGATTCTCCTCGTCGACGGTGCCGCGACGCCCGATGAGCCCCTGTCTGATCTCGGTCGCCGAGCGGCTGATCGTCGCGATCACGCTCTCGACAACTGGATCGGACACCGTCATCCTATTCCGTAGCCTCGAGTGCGGCGTCGGCCGTCTCCTCCTCGTAGATGACTCGCTCGAGGGCGTCCAGGATCTGCGTCGGGTTCTCTCGCTGCCAGACGTTGCGGCCGACGGCGAGACCCTTACAGCCCGCCTGGACGGCGGCTTCGACGGTCGAGAGGAACTCGTAGTCGGAGGTCTTCGAGCCGCCGCTCATGACGACTTTCATGTCGCCGGCGGCCTTGCAGGCGTGTTCCATGGCTTCGGAGCTGCCGGGGTACTTGACTTTCGCGATGTCTGCACCGAGCTCGAGGCCGAGTCGGGTCGCATAGGAGATCGTGCTCGGCTTCGTGTCGTTTTTCAGCCCCTGTCCGCGCGGGTACGACCACATGACGACCGGCAGGTCGTGCTCGCGGGCGTCCTCCTGTACGTCGCGGAACTCTTCGGCCATCTCGACCTCGTGGTTTGAGCCGCCGTAGAGGGTGAAGCCGATGGCGTCGGCACCGATCTCAGCTGCGTAATCGACCGAGCAGTTGACCGCCGAGTCGTACTCGCCCATCCAGAGGTTCGAGGTTCCGTTGACCTTCAGCAGGAGGTTCACGTCGTCCTCGTAGCTCGGATAGTAGCCCTCGGCGACGCCCTTCTGGACGGCCATGCAGGTGACCGCGTCGTGCGTCGCCGTCTCGAACACCGTCGACGGGTCGAGCTTTTCGGGCACGTCCTCGAAGTCGACAGGACCGTGCTCTAATCCGTGGTCCATCGCCAAAATCAGTGACTTACCGTCGCGGACGATCGGTGAATCGTCGATCGGAATCATCTGTAAGAGGATCCAACAGGCCGCTATAAATCTCTGATGGTCCGGATTATCGAAATTACGTACTATCGTAGTTATCTTCGGCGGAATCCCGCCCGATTCCACCGCAGTTATTGCAGTTTACCGAGTCACTCGTTGTCACCCGACCAGTTCTCGGGCGTTGTGTCGCCACGTTCGAACGTGGATCACGTTCAGTTCGAGCACGCGAGCGACCTCGAACGCGCTGATCGTCGCCAGTCGCTCCGCCGAACGGACCCCGGCTTCGGCCAACTCGTCGGCGTCGTCGGGACCGACGCCGGCTACCGCCGTCACGGGCGTCGGTTTCGGCCACGGCCGCTCCGACGGACGCTGCCGCCCGATCGACGACTCGGTCGCGTGCTCGTACTCGAAGGCTTGCCAGTCCTCGTCTCCGCTCACGGCGATCCACTCGCGCTCGGCCGCTCCGAGCCCGCGGACTTCGCTCGAGCGACGCTCGAGGTCACCGTCGCCCTCGAACGACCACGGGAGCGAGAAGCGGCGGCGCAGCGCGTCCGCGATCGGTTCGTCGACGCCCGCGTCGAGCAGCATCTGATAGGAGCACTCCTTGCTCGCAACGGCGTCGGGGTCGACGTCGGCCGCCTCGAGGGCATCCCGTTCGTCGGGTTCGATCCGGGGGTCGACGCCATCCGGGGCAGATCCCATGCCGAACACCAGTTCGGTTGCAGAGACCGTCTCTCCGTCTCGATCGACGGTCCCCTTCCGCTGGGGGTCAGCGTCTCGGTCGGTTGGCGTGTTCAGCTTCCGGACAGCGTCTGTGGAGCCCACGTCGGACTCTCGGTCGCCGCGTCCGTCGGCGTCTGGATCGCTGTGTACGATTTCTTTGCTCACGCGATTCACCGGTTGTCCGTAGCTCACACTCTCTCGTAATGAAAGTTTTCCCCGTTTCCGACGAGGAGAAAACGTCAGACGGGAGTCATTCGTCAGGAGACCGCCGAGCGATCGTCGGTTATCGGTCGACTGACGGCGTCTCGGTGTCGGTGGTCGCTTTGGCAGTTGCGAGACTCACACCGACGATTGCAGCCACGGTGACCGGCCACGGCAGGATCGGGAAGTAGTCGGGGAAGTAGTAGAGGTTCACGATCGTACTCGCCATACCGACGACGATGGCCGCGAGGACACCTTCACTGGTTGTGTGTCTCCAGAAGAGGATGAACAGGAGCGGCAGGCCGACGGTGACGCCGAGTCCGACGTAGGCAACTTCGATGATCTCGAAGATCGTACCGGGGCGAATCCACGCGAGTACAATGCCGAACACTGCAACCGTCGCCACCGTCAGCCGACCCAGGAGAATCAGCGTCCGTTCACTCGCATCGGGGTTGACCTGTTCCTCGTAGAATCGGGTGATGTCCGAGGAGGTGACCAGCAACATCGAGTCCGACGTCGAGAGGATCGCACTGACGATCGCGGCGAGCAGGATGCCCGCGATAACCGGCGGAAACAGGTCGACGATCGCGAGCATCGCAACGTTCTCCGGATTGTCGACGGTCCCGTACAGGACCCGTCCGGCGATGCCGATGAACAGCGGGACGGTCAGTCGAAGCGACTGGAACGCCACCGCGATCGCCGAGGCCTTGCTGACGATCGATTCGGAACGGATCGCCTGGAACCGCATCAGCGAGTGGGGTTGACCGATCGTCCCCATCGCGAACGTCACCCAAACGAGCACGAAGATGAGCAGTGCCGTCCCCGTCTGACCGGCCTGCATCTCCAGCAGCGTCGGCTCGATCTCGTTCGCCTGCGTGATGAACGACGACCAGCCACCGACTTCCATGATCGCGAGGACGGGAAGCGCGACGGCGCCAACGAAGATCAGGATCCCCTGGAAGAAGTCGGTCCATACCGATGCGTTGAATCCGCCGAGGACGGTGTAAAACGCCACGGCGAGGCCGCCGATGAGGATCGCGGTCCGGTAATCGATGCCGAGCCCGGTGTCCATCGCCTGGCCGACGGCGATGATCTGTGCGCCGATGTAGGAGACCATGAACGTCACGACTGCAAGCGTCGCGACGATGCGGATCGTCGGACCGAGCGGGTCGTTTCTGAAGAACGCCGAAATGTGGTCGGTAACCGTGATCGTGCCGAGTTCCTCTGATTGACGGCGAAACGGCGAGGCCACGTACCGGTACATGAAGACGACGATAATGATCATCGTCAACGAGAACCAGAGCCCGCTCAGCCCCAGGGCGAACCCGATGCCGACCCAGGCGAAGAACGTCCAGCCACTGGCTACCGAGGACACTTCGGAGATGGCAATCGGCCATGTCCCCACGTCACGACCGGCGAGGAGATAGTCCGAGAGTCGCTTCGTCTCGGTTGTGAAAAAAAAGTAGAGGCCGATCGAGACGAGGACGAGCAGGTAGAGCCCGAACGTGACCTGCATTCCAAGGGACATTAGCGGCGCCCCCAGACGGTCACGCTTCCGTCACCACGCTGTTCGTCGATCACCGAGAGCGCGTACGCGACGAGCGGGATAATCACCATCAGTGCTAGCACGATCGCCGTGAGAAGTGGTAACCCGAGTATTGCTGTCATCGGTTCGTCTCTCCCAGTAGTGGGGTATAAAAACACCCCCTAATGGAGGACCATGGTGTCGTTCGGGTGGACTCACTACGGTCCGGTCGAACGACCGGTCGAAGCCGTTACACAAATCTTTCGAATTTGGCCGCATCTGTCTCTCTGGCAACCATATTCGGATAGTAACCGTTATACGGGTTGTGACAAGATAGCACGCCAGATGAGTATCGAACCGACCGAGGCCAGTGGCGTTTGTCTCACGCTCGAGATCTGGCATCCGAACTGCTGGACGACCAGAGTGACTGCCGACACCGATTCGGGGCTGCTCGGACACACGGTGTATACCGCCGCTGACGGCACGGTCAACGGTCACTTCACCGTCTACGGAAATACTACCGACGCTGTCGAGGGGTGTATCGCGGAGATCAAAGATACTCCGCTAACGGGCGACGTAACGGTCATGCAACGCCGCCACGACTTCACCCACGAGATTGCCGCGCCCGGCAACGCGACCCAGGACATCTTCGTCGAGTACGATCCGGACAACAGCATCACCGACTCGCTCGTCTCCCGTGGATTCATTTATAACGCCCCGATCCACATCCACGACGGCGACGAGTACTGGCCGCTGTTTCTCGCCGATCCGAACCGCGAGGATCTCCATGCCAGCCTGGAATCGCTCCGCACCGAGGAGGACGCCGACATCTCGATCCAGAAGATCACTCGATCGCAGTCGGCCGCCGAGTCGAAAGTGGACCTGCTCTCGGCCCGTCAGCGGGAAATCCTCGAACTTGCCTGTAGTCGAGGTTACTACGGCTGGCCGCGGACAGTCTCGCTCGAGGAACTGGCGACCGAACTCGACGTTTCCAAACCGACGCTTCTAGAGCACCTCCGAAAGGCCGAAGCGAAGATCCTCAACGCCGAACTCGAGGCGAACAGATAGGCTCCGTTCGAATCGGTTTGACCGAATTTTTATCGATCGCTGATCCGGAACGCTCTATCGGGATCTCACACGCCGCTGGCTCAGAAGGGGATGTCCGTCCCTAAATCGTCCGTTTGTGCGCGCTCGTAGACGGTCGCCGCTGCAGTCAGGTCCATGACCGCACTCCCGACGCTTTTGACCACCGTGAGCCCGTCTGCTGGCTCGTCGGGGCGCTCGCCCGTGAAGGCGTCCGCCAGCGGGTGGAGATCCCCCTCGGACCAGACCGTGCCGCGAAGATCGCCCGTTTCGATCGCTTCGCCCGGAACGTCGGCGAACACCCGATCGGCGCGATCGACGAGATCGGTCTCGAGTTCCTGCATCGACGCGTTGTAGGCACCAACCGCGATGACGAGTTCCGCATCCGTCTCGGCGGCCGAGAAGACCGGTTTCGTGCTCGTCGTCGCCGTCAGGACGACGGTCGCCTCCGAGACGGCGTCGGCCGGCGTTTCGACCGCCTCGGCCGGAATGCCGTCGGCACGGAGATCCGCTGCGCACTCGTCTTTCGAGTCGCTGGGCGAGTATATCGAGACGGAGTCGAGAGCAGACGTCGCGTCGATCGCTCGCGTCTGCCACCGAGCCTGCACACCGGCTCCGATGACACCCAGTCGAACCGGTTCCGAGGCGAGCGCTCCGGCTGCAAGCCCGCCGACGCAGCCGGTTCGGACGTTCGTTATCCGTGTTCCCGGCATATACGCGACTGGCGTTCCGTCTCGAGCGTCGGTAAGTGCGATCTGTGCCCGAATCGTCGGCAGTCCCCGTGATTCGTTGCCCTCGTGGACGCTCGCGAGTTTCGTCACGTAGTACTCCTCGCCGTGGACGTACGCCGGCATCGTTAGGGCAGTGCCAAGCGGTTCGTCGCCGTCGAGGCCCGTTCCGACCGGAAAGTGCGGCCGATCGGGTCGTTCGACGTTCCCCGCAGCCTGTTCGACGAGCGCAGTTTCGACGGCGGGGAGAACCGACTCGACGTCACAGCACGACTCGACCTCGTCCGCAGTGAGAACCGTGACCATAGCAAAGATGGCTCGACGGAAGCACTAAAGTAATACTCCCTAATCGCCGACCGAGAGACACCTCCGTCCGTTCGGCTCGGGTTCACGACGACTCGAGACCGGCCCCGAAGCGGCTTCCGGGTGAGAACCGCGCTACTGCGAAGGGATATCGTCCGTCGAATCGACGCTGACGCGATCGTGGATGTGCCCCTCGCGGGTTCGCAGGTGATCCGGCGTCCGGTCGTTGGACACCGAAAGCACCTCCGCCACGATACTGTGTGCGATCTGGTAGGGTGAACCGCCGCCGAGATCGAGACCCATCGGCGTGTACAGCGACGACAGCGCCGCGTCGTCGAACGTCGTCCCCTCGCTCTCGAACGCCTCGACCATCTCCTCGAATCGCTTGTGTGGCCCCATCAGCCCCACGTACGGAACGGGCGAGTCGAGCAACCGTTCGACCGTTAGCCGATCGTCGACGAAGTTGTGCGTCATGACGACCGCGTACGTGCAATCGTCGAGATCGATCGCCTCGTCGATCGAGGCTGGCGACGTCGTCACCGTCGCGTCGGCGTCGGGGAACCGCGCCTGGAGATCGACGCTTCCGCGAAAGCTGACCACGGTAACCCGGAAGTCGTTCTTCGCGGCCAGTTCGGTGACCGGCCCGACATCGTGGCCGGAACCGAAGATGACCAGCTCCGTCGGGGCCGCGAGACCGTCGATAAACACCTCGAGTTGCGTACCCGAAACGTCGAGTTCGACGGTATCGGCTCGGCCGCGCTCGGCGAGATCGGCCGCTGGGCCCGTGAGTTCATCGGGCCACGCCGTCGCCGGCTCGCCGTCCGGCGTCGCGAGGAGTCCTTCGTCGGGATGGTAGTACGCCCGATCGCCGCGAGCGAGGAGCGCGTCTCCGCCATCTCTTCGGTCTCTTCCGTCCCCCTCATCTCCCCCGTCCCCGCCCTCGAGCACGGTGAGAACGGCCACGCTTCGACCCTCGTCGAACGCCTCGACGGCCGGCCGGTAGGCGTCGGTCAGCGGCTCGAGCAGGACGTCGATGATTCCGTTACAGCCGACGCCGAGGCCCCAGACATCGTCGTCGTCCTCCATCAGATCGTACGTCACCAGCTCCGGCCGGCCGCGTTCGCGAACCGACTCCGCCGCGACGAGCAGTTCGTCCTCGAGACAGCCGGCCGTAATGCTGCCGACGCCCTCGCCCGCTTCGTCGAGGAGCATCTTCGCGCCCGGCCGCCGGTAGGCGTTCCCCTCGACGTCGACGATCGTCGCGAGGACGTCGGTCCTGTCCCCATCGAGTCGTTCGTGAACGCGCTGTACCACCTCGGTTTCCGGAACGCTCCAGTTACTTCGTGTCATTGGTTCGAATCGCTCCCATCGGTCGTTTCGCTCCGCCGCTCGCTTCGTCTCGTGCGTTCGTTCGCCGTTGCTGGTCCCCGTAACCCCCGGTCCAGGTCGGCGACGCCATCGGCTACCGTATACACCTTCCGTACGCCGGCGTCGTGCAAGTCAGTTCCGCACGCCCCACCCCGGACGGCCTCGCGAACCCGATCGGGAGCGACCACGTCGGCCCCGGCGACGACGTCAACACCGGCCTCGAACATTGGTTCCGGAAGCCCCGACGCCGTCGCGCCGATCAGGACGACCGCCGCTTCCGCCGGTGCGGCCTCGAGATACCGCTCGAGACCGCCGTAGACGAACACGGAGCCGGTGATGAATACGACGTCCGCGTCGGCCATCGCCGCGGTCGCTTCGGTCGGCCGGAACGTCGTGATGCGCACGTCGTCTGGCGCGGAGATGGGGCCGACATCTCTGCGTTCGATCACCCGAACGTCCACGTCCGAGAACTTCCGGAATGCGGGTCTGAAGACGCCAACCGTCGCGATCACGTCTACGCTCGGATCCAACAGCGTCATCGGATCCCCGGTCCGCCAGTCGACGAACGGCGCAGACAGTGCGTTGATCGTAGCGACGCCCAGCGCGATTCGAAGCGCGGTGTCTCCGTCCGCCATCGCGTCGCTACGGGTCGATTCACCCGTCTCGGTGCCGTCACCGTCGCGATCCGATTCATCCCCCGACTCGTCGGGCTCCAGTGTCGCCCACCGGAGGAGCGTCTCGAGATCCACGTCGTCGGTCGACACCGGCTCCCCCGACGGTCGGTGGGCAAGCCCGGTCGTCCGTACTCTCTCGTCAGACTCCGTGAGTTCGGGTTCGGAACGGACCGCTGTGCAGACGCCGGCCAGTTCGACCAGCACCGCCGCCTTGCCGATCGTCACGCGCTCCACCGTGACGCCCTCTGTAATCCCGCGACTACGGAGTCGGTCGACGATGGCCGGTCGGATGAGGTCGATCACTCACGATCACCCCCGCCGTCGGCGCTCTCGACAGCGGATCGCCTGCGCCGGGGATCGTGCTCGAACCCAACCGGGCCGTCGATCCCGTAGCGCTCGAGCTGTCGCGTCGCCTCGTCGAGATCGGTTGGCGTCGCGAAGCCGAACAGCGCATCCACGTAGGGGAGGGCGGTCGCCATTCCCCGCGACCGCGGCTCGTACGCCGGCGACACCGCGAGCGGGTTGAGCCAGACGAGCGCGTCGGCCCGGCCCGCGAGCCAGGTGACGCTCTCCTCGAGGATCTCCTGGTCGCCGACGTCGAGCCCGTCGCTGATGACGACGACGACCGTTCGCCGATCCACCGCGTAGGGATGGCGTCGCCGGAGTGCATCGAACGCGTCGCCGATCCGCGTCCCGCCGCCCCACTCGATTTCGGCGTCGCGCAGCGCTCCGGCGGGGTCGCCGTCGGCTCGCGCGAACTGCTCGGTCGCCTCGACGAGGTCCGTGTCGAACAGGAAGACGGACGACCGCCGCGCGGTGGCTTGCAGTCGGTCCGCGACCGCAAGCAGCGTGTCGCGGTCGATCGTGTCCAGAACGGAGCCGCTGACATCGATCAGCAGACAGCAGTGGAGTTCGCTCGGCACCCGCTCGCGGGTCGGGAGGTCCACCGCGGTGCCGCCGGTCCCCAGACTGGCGCGAAGCGCACGCCGGGCGTCGATCCGATCGCCGGTGGCGGCGAGGCGCGTTCGGCGGCCGGGAATCGTCGACAGCGCGTCGAGAAACCGATCGACTGCGGCGGTCTCGTCGGCAGTCAACGGAGCCGGCGTCGCTTCGACGGGTTCGCGCCGTCCGACGGCGCTGTACAGCCGCGCGTCGTCACCGTCGTCGCCGTCGGACTCCGGCCGCTCGCCGGTCGCGTGCCTGCGACCGGTCGCGAGACGGACGTCTACGCTCTCGGCCCCGTCGTCCGATTCCGGCGGCGGTGGTTCCGTCTCCGATGGCACGTCCGATCCCTGTAGCGACGCCGCGTGACGATTCGACTCGTCGGAATTGCCGCCGTCTCGCGCAGGCGAGTCGTCGTGTGTCGAAATCCGATCGATCCCGGTCCGCAAGCGGTGCCAAAAGGTCGGGAACTCCGCGTCGAAAACGTCAGTATCGGCCGACTCCGTGAGCAGAGTCGCCCGAAGCGCGTCGGCGGCGACGCCGCGATCGGCGAACCCGACCACGGCGAGCGCTCGTGCACCCTCGAGCGCCCCACTCGCCGGGACGCTAGCGCCCTCGCGGCGGAGTCGACCCACGAAGCGAACGAGTTCCGTCAGCACGTGTTTGCGCGCCGCCTCGAAGTCCGGGGCCGTGTGACGGCCCGGTGGTTGATCGAGTCCGTCGTCGTTGGACTCGGTTTCGAGTTCGGCCTCGGTCTCGAGTTTGCCTGCATCCCCCTCGGCCTCGGACGGGTTCCGGCGCGGCGTCATGGGTCGGGCGCGTCGGTTCGGTCGCGAGCCGCTGTCGCGGCGTCGCGAAGTCGTTCCAAGAGCGAGCCGTCGATCCGTTCGACATCCTCGACTTCCTTGAGCAGGCAGCCGATTGTGCGCTCGATTTCGTCCGCCGAGAGCGACTCGCGGTCGCCTTCGGCTCGCAGTGTGGCCACCGCTCGAGCCCAGTCGAGCGTCTCGGCGACGCCGGGCCGTTTGAGGAACGATTCCTCTCGCAGGCGTTCGACGACGGCGCACACTTCGGCCGCGATCGCGGCGTCGAGCTCCGGCACCTTGCGGGAGACGATTTCGTACTCCGTCTCGAACGACGGGGGCTCGACGTGCAAGTAGAGACACCGGCGTTTGAGCGCGTCGCTCAGTCCGCGGGTTCGGTTCGACGTGAGGACGACGATCGGCGGATTCTCCGCGCTGACCGTCCCCAGCTCCGGAATCGATACCTGATAATCCGAGAGGAGCTCGAGCAGGAAGGCCTCGAACGCCTCGTCCGCGCGGTCGATCTCGTCGATCAGCAGGACCGGCGATCGGTCCTCCCCCGCGGTGAGCGCGCGCAGGAGGGGTCGCTCGAGGAGGTACTCGTCGTCGAACACGGAGCGTGGTCGGTCGGCGTCCGACCCGGAGCTGTCCGGGGTGTCCGTCGCGTTCGACGCGTTCGGTCCATCCAGAGCGCCCGAATCGGCCGTTCCGCCCTCGACCGCCCCCGTCGCGCCGACCCGTCCCTCGTTCGACTGGACCGCGAGCAATTGTTTCGTGTAGTTCCACTCGTAGAGCGCGTTTTCGGCGGTCAGCCCCTCGTAACACTGGAGCCGAATCAGCTCCGTCTCGAACCCCTCGGCGAGGACTTTCCCCAGTTCGGTCTTCCCGCTGCCGGGCGGTCCCTCGACGAGGAGCGGCCGCCCGAGTTGCAACGCGAGGTACACCGTCGTGACGAGGCGGTCGTCGGCGACGTAGTTCAGTTCCTCGAACCGCTCGCGAAGCGTGGATTCCGAGACCGTATCGAACGCGATAGTCGGCGTCTCGTCGGTCATGGTGATGTCAGTTCCTCGTCTTCGACCGCCTCGAGATAGTCGTCGGGATCGGTCCGGAAGCTGTCGGCGCAGCCGTGACAGCAGAAGTGGTAGGTCGCCCCCTCGTGCGTGACGCCCGGCGCGTCGGCGGGATCGACGGTCATGCCGCAGACGGGATCGACTGCCGACTCGTCCGTCACGTCGTTCGGGTCGTTCACGCTGTCCGGGTCGGTCGCTCCGCTCGTCGCTGTTTCGGTCTCGCTGCCGCCACCTCCGCAGCAGGCGTCACCCCCTCCATCGCCGGCGTCGATGGTCGTTAACGCGTCCTCGAGACCGCCCGCCTGATGGGACGACCCCGTCACCATCCCCGTGTCGGCCCGCACGTCGATCAGTTCGGCGAGCACGCTCGTCGCAATCTCCGCCCCCGTTTTAGCCGAGATATCGACGCCCGCGGGGTTCGTGATCGCGTCTCGGACCGCGTCGGGTTCTTCGTCGAGGAGCCCCGCGGCCCGCTCGACGACCGTCTCAGCGCGCGCGTCGCTCGCTACGAGCCCGATGTACGGCGCGTCCGCGAGAACGCCCGCCGCGACGGCGCGAGCGTCGTACTCGCCCATAGAAGCCGCGACGACGAACGGTCCGGGGCCGACGGATTCGGCGATCGAGTCGGGCTCGAGCGTCGAGAGCACCGTCACATCCGGTGGAACGTCTCCTCCACCTCCTTCGGGATCGACGACCGTCACGTCGACGGCGAGTTCGCTCGCCAGTCTGGCGAGCGAGCGTGCGATAGGCGACCCACCCACCACGAGGAGTTGCGTTGTTGGAATCACCGGCTCGATAAACACCTCGAGGGTACCCTCGCTCTGACACGTCATCGGAAACGCCTCGAGTCCGGGGCGATCGATCTCCGCGGGATCCGGTGCGAGACCGATCAGGCGGGGCTCCCCGTCGGCGATGGCCGCTCGAGCCTCGCTCTCGACCCGCGACTGCGCGCAGGCCGCCCCGCCAACCCAGCCGACGAGGTCGCCGTCGGCCGTGAGGAGCGCCCGGTCGCCGACGTTGGCCGACACCGGCGCTTCGCGGCGGACGACGGTGGCTCGGGCGTAGGGCGTCCCGCACTCGGCGAGCGCTCGCTCGCGCTCTGCGAGTTCGCCGTCGCTTACGGCGTCGGCTCGGTCGGTCGTCGACTCGATGTTCGTGGTCGCGTGTGATGTTTCTTCGGTCATTTCATGATGTCTACGCCTCGTTCCCCGGCGTCACGAGGGGTGGTGCGGGCGAATTCCGTCGTGGGACCGCTCGCAGCCATCGGTGGCCCCGACGAGCGCTCGGGTGCCGGGACGTACGTTTGCTCATCGTGGCTGTCAGTCGTCCGCCGCCTCGTCGCTCGACTGCACGTCGAACTCGAGGGCGACGTTGTCGGCGGGATCCATCGAGAGGCCCGCCTCGTCGAGTTTCTCCCAGACGACGTCGGGCGTCATCGGCATCTCGACGTGGCTGATCCCGCCGTGGGCCATCGCGTCGACGACGGCGTTGACGATGGCGGGCGGCGAGCCGACCGTCGGCGACTCGCCGACGCCCTTCGCGCCGATCGGGTGGTGGGGCGACGGCGTCACGGTGTGGCCGGTCTCGAACTCCGGAATCTCCATCGACGTGGGGAGCAGGTAGTTCATAAAGTCGCCGCCAGTGACGTTGCCGTTGTCGTCGAAGGTGACGTGCTCTAGCATCGCCGTCCCGATCCCCTGGGCGAGTCCGCCGTGGATCTGGCCCTCGATGATCATCGGGTTGATCCGGTTGCCGCAGTCGTCGACGGCGACGAACTTCTCGAACTCGACCTCGCCCGTCTCGCGGTCGATCTCGACGATCACGATGTACGAGCCAAAGGGGTAGGTCATCTCCGGCGGATCGTAGTAGTTGACCGCCTCGAGACCCGGATCCTCGCCTGCCGGCTTGTTCATGTACGCGCCGGCGGCGATCTCGGTGATCGTGATCGAGCGGTCCGGCGCGCCGGCGACGTGGAACTCACCGCTCTCGCGGTCCCACGCGATGTCCTCCTCGGCGGCCTCGAGTTCGTTGGCTGCGATCGCCTTCGCCTTCTCGCGAACCTTTCGCGAGGCGACGGCCGCCGCCGCGCCGGCGACGGGGGTGCTCCGGGAGCCGTAGGTTCCCAGGCCGTACGGATCGGTGTCGGTGTCGCCGTGTTCGACGGTGATGTCGTCGACGTTCATGCCGAGTTCCTCGGCGACGATCTGAGCGAACGTGGTCTCGTGACCCTGGCCCTGCGTCTGGACCCCGACCCGGACCGTCGCGTTGCCCGTTGGGTGAACTCGAATCTCGGCGGAGTCGAACATCTCGACGCCCGCGATGTCGCAGGTCTTTCCGGGACCCGCGCCGACGACTTCGGTAAACGAGGAGATGCCGATGCCGAGCAGTTTGTCGTCGTCCTCGTCGATCCGACGCTGTTGTTCCTCGCGGTAGTCGTCGTAGTCCGCCATTTCGAGGGCGAGATCCAGGGCCTTCTCGTAGTCACCCGAGTCGTAGTTCCACCCGGTCGAACTTTCGTAGGGGAACTGCTCGGGCTGGATGAAGTTCTTCCGTCGGATCTCGGCGGGATCCATCTCGAGTTCGTCCGCGAGGACTTTCACCATCCGTTCGATGAGGTAGACGGCTTCGGTGACGCGGAACGAACACCGATACGCGACGCCGCCCGGGGCGGTGTTGGTGTACGCCGCTGTCAGTGAGCCATAGGCCGTGTCGATGTCGTAGGATCCGGTGAAGATGTTGAAGAACCCGGCGGGGAACTTCGACGGCTGGGCCACGGCGTTATATGCCCCGTGGTCCGCGAGTACGTCGGTTCGGACCGCCAGAATCTCACCGTCTTCGGTCGCGGCGAGTTCGCCCTGCATGTCGTAGTCGCGGGCGAACCCGGTCGACTGGATGTTCTCCGAGCGCTCCTCGACCCACTTCACCGGCTGCTCTAAGACGTACGACGCCGCGGCGGCGACGACGTAGCCCGGATAGATTGGCACCTTGTTGCCGAACCCGCCGCCCACGTCCGGGCTGACGATCCGAACCTTGTGTTCGGGGATCCCCGAGACCTGCGAGAACAGCGTCCGGTGGATGTGGGGGGCCTGCGAGGTCATGTGGACCGTTAGCTTGTCCTTGCCGGGATCGAAGTCGCCGACCGCGCCGCAGGTCTCGATCGGCGCGGGGTGGAGTCGCTGGTAGAGCATCTGCTCTTTGACCGTGACGGGGGCCTCGTCGAACGCTTCCGCGGTGGCCTCCTCGTCGCCGGTTTCCCAGTCCAGACAGTGGTTGTCCTCCTGGCCCTCGATATCGTCCCTGATCAGCGGCGCGTCGTCCTCGAGCGCCTTCTCCGCGTCGACGACCGGATCGAGCACGTCGTAGTCGACGACAACCTTTTGCGAGCCGTCTTTCGCCGTGTACCGGTCGGTCGCGATGACCGCGGCGACCTCCTGGGACTGGAACTTCACCTTGTCGTTGACCAGGACGTCCTGCGTGTCGTCCATCAGCGTCGGCATCGTCGCAAGATCGTACTCGAGTAAGTCCTCCGCGGTCAGGACGGCGACGACGCCGTCGACATCCAGCGCGCGGGACTTGTCGATGTTCTCGATGCGGGCGTGGGCGTGGGGGCTGCGAACGAGTTCGCAGTGGAGCATCCCCGGCTTCTTGATGTCGTCGACGTAGTTGCCGCGGCCGGTGATGAAGCGCTGGTCTTCCTTTCGCTTGACCTCCTCGCCCATGCCGCCACGACCGTGGCCACAGTGTTTCTCGGGCTGTGGGCCGCCGTCTTCCGCCTCCGCGAACCGTTCGGAGTCGCTGCTCATCGCGAATCACCGCCGGAATCGACACCGTGCTCACGGTCCGTCGTCGGCCCGCCACAGCAGTTCTCCGCGCCGCAGTCGAACTCGCCGTCCGAGAGGTCGTAGTCGATCGAGGCGGACGCGCTCGTCGACCCGTCGTCGACGCTCACGCCGCCGTCAGCGGCCGCGATCTCTCCCTCCTCGAGTTCCTCGGCGGCGTACTCGATCGATCGAACGATGTTCTGGTAGCCGGTACACCGACAGAGATTGCCACTGATCGCCTCGCGGATCTCCGCCTCGCTCGGGTCCGGGTTCTCGTCGAGCAACGCCTTCCCGGCCATCAGCATGCCGGGCGTGCAGTAGCCACACTGCAGGCCGTGTTCCTCGCGAAAGCCCTCCTGGAGCGGATGCAAGTCTCCGCGCGCTTCGGGGAGTTCTTCCATCCCCTCGACGGTCATGAGTTCGCTCCCGTCGGCTTGCGTTGCGAACATGAGACAGGACTTGATCGGTTTCCCGTCTTTGAGGACCGTACAGGCCCCGCAGTTGCCAGTGTCACAGCCGATGTGCGTACCGGTCATGTCCAGTTCCTCTCTGATCGCGTGCACGAGCAGCTGGCGCGGTTCGACCTCGATCGTGTGTTCGGTTCCGTTGACCGTCAGCGTAATCTCTCGCGTGTCTGTCACTGTGATACCCTCCGTTTGACGACCCCGGCGCGTTCGGCGGCGTCGCCGAGCGCGCGCTGGGTGAGGACGTTCACCATTCGTTCCTTGTAGCCGGCGTCGCCGTGCTCGTCGGACTCGGGGTTCGACTGTTCGGCCGCCAACTCCCCGGCGCGTTTGAACAGGTCGCTGTCGGGACGTTCGCCCTCGAGGTGTTCTTCGGCGTCGGTCGCGCGGACGTTCGTGATGTCGACCGCGGTGAGGCCGATCCCCGCCCGCTCGATCCGGCCGTCCTCGTCGAAGACGAGCCGCGCGGCCGAGCCGACCATCGCGTAGTCGCCGACCTTCCGTTTTAGCTTGTGGTAGGCGCTCCCCTCGCGCGGCCCCGGCGTCGGTACGCGAATCTCGGTGACGAGTTCGTTCTCGTCGAGCGTCGTGTCGTAGGGGAGCAGGAAGAAGTCCTTCGCGGGGATGACCCGCTCGCCGTCCGGTCCGTGCGCGACGACCTCGCCGTCGTGGGCGAGCAAGACGCTTCCCCAGTCGCCCTTCGGATCCGCCTGGGCGACGCCGCCGACGACCGTTCCGCGATTGCGGATCTGCGGATCCGCGACCAGCGGCGCCGCGTCGGCGAAGCTGCCGTAGTTCTCGTCGACCAGGTCGGAGTGCTCGACGTCGGCGTGGCGGGCGAGCGCGCCGATCTTGAGCCAACCGTCGTCCTCCTCGAGGTAGTCGAGGCTCTCGATGCGGTTGATGTCGATGACCGTCTCCGGGACCGCGAGTCGGAACCGGAGCATCGGCACCATGCTCTGCCCGCCCGAGAGGATCGCCCGGTCGTCTAAGCTCTCGAGCAGGCTTACGGCCTCCTCGACGGTCTGGGGCTCGTGCTGTTCGAACTGTGCCGGTTTCATAACATTCCGCGGATCCGGTCTGTGATACCCGAATCCGTCTCCTCGTCCACGTCGGTCATCTGCTGTTCGATGTCGCTGAAGAAGTTGCCGACGATCTTGTTGGCAACGGGTTCGATCACGCGCGAGCCGAGTTGCGCGATCCGGCCCGAAATGTCGGCCTCGGTCCACCACTCGATTCGCGAGCCCTCACCGTCCTCGAGCGGGTAGATCTGCATTCCCGAGTTCATGCTGAAGCTGCTCCCGCTCGCGGTTCCGCTCCCGGTGGCGGTCATAGTAAAGTCTTCTTCGTCGCGTTCCTGGATCATCACGGAGGTCTCGAACCGTGGCTTGACGCTCCCGACGCCAACCTGCATCAACGCGGCGTACTCTTTGCCCTCGACGAACGCGCGTTCGGCGACGTCCTCCGCATCGGCCTCGGGCAACGTCTCGAGATCCTCGTCGGCCTCGTAGTCGTCGAAGCTGAAGTCGTCGTCCATCGGGGTGATGTACGTACAGCCCTTCAGCGAGTTCCTGACCGCGACCGGGTCCGAGAGGACGATCCACGCCTTCTCTGGCGGGACCTCCTCGAGTTCGAATTCGCCGTCAAACTCCATTAGGACCACCCGTTCCACAGTCGTGGTTGTGGTTCTCTCTCACCCATCATCTTTTATAACCCTGCACTATGTGCATACTATTTACCACAGTGCATGTTATCTCGTACCACTCCAATAAACGTTAGTGTTAGTCTCGGGTCGGGTCGATCCAATCAGTTGCGACTATGACGAGGGAGATATCGCACGACGGTGACGACCTGATCGATCTCGACGATGCGGCCGACCGAATGCGAACGCTCCGTTCGACGTGGTTGGCCGGCCGGAGGACCGAGCGCGTGTCGCTCGAGCGATCCGCCGGACGGGTGCTCGCGGAGTCGATCCGCGCACCCGTCGACGTTCCCGCGCGGAGCCACGCGACGATGGACGGCTTCGCCTTCGACGCAACCGACGAGTATCCGCTCGAGGTGGTCGACCGGTCGGTGTTTCCGGAAGACGACCCGGGAGCGCTCGCCGACGGCACGGCAGTCCGGATCGCCACCGGGTCGCCACTTCCACCGTCGGCCAACGCGGTACTGAAACGGGAGGAGGCGTCCGTCGACGACGGCCGACTAACGGGGCCGACGTTAGAGCCTGGAACCTACGTCTACGAACGAGGCAGCAACGTCGCCGAGGGAGAGCAACTGTTCGAGGCGAACGAACGGCTCGGCGCGAAGGATGCGCTGTTGCTCGGCGATCTCGAAATCGACGAGGTGACGGTTTTCGAACCGCTCTCCGTCGGACTGCTCGCCACGGGGACGGAGATCCACGAGGGCCGCCACCGCGACCTCGACTCGCCGATGCTCGCCGGACTCGTCCGTTCGTGGGGCCACGAGGCGACCTACGAGGGCTCCGTGCCCGACGAGAGCGATCGGGTTGCGTCGCGGATCGACGAACTGGCTCGCGAGCACGACGTCGTCGTTACGACCGGCGGCACCAGTGTCGGCGACAAGGACTACGTCGTTCGGTCGCTCGCCGCACTCGGCGATGTGCTCTTTCACCGCGTGCGGCTTCGACCGGGGAAACCGATCGCCGTCGCGCGCCTTCCCGACCACGACGCGGTCGCGATCGCGATTCCGGGAAAACCCGTCGGCGCACACCTGGTGACGGCGCTCGTCACCCGGCCGTTTTTCACCGGCGACGACGCGCTGCCGACGGTGTCCGCGCGGCTGGCTCGAGCCGTCGACATCGCGACACCCGGGTTCACGTACGCCGTTCCGGTCACGCTCGAGGATGAGGTCGCGATGCCACTCGGCCACGTCGACTCGGCGCTCTCGATCTACGACGGAACGTTCGACCCGAGCGTCCTCTCCTCGAGTACGCGCGCGAGTCGCGCGGACGGAGTCGTCCTGACAGAGGCGGGTCTCGACGCTGACGAACGGGTCGCGGTCGTTCCCCATACCGTCCTCGAGCGATGACCGAAATGACCGAGAACGCTCCCGACGAAAAACGGGAGCCACCCCCGTCGGAGACGCTCCCGGTGGTCGACGTGGATCGACACTCGAGGCCGGCGAATCGGGGACACACCGGCGACGACCGCGACGATCGCGGCGATCACGACGGCTCTTCCCCCGACCAGCCGGCGGTTGCGGGAGTACTCCTCGCTGCCGGGACGAGCAGCCGGTTCGGGAGCGAGAACAAACTCCTGACGACGGTTGACGGCGAGGCGGTCGTTCGTCGCGCCGCGCGAACGCTCCTCGAGAGCGACGTCGATCCGGTCGTCGCGGTGCTCGGTTACGAAGCCGATCGGGTTCGGGCCGCACTCGAGGGCCTCCCGGTCGAAACTGTTGTCAACGAGGCGTACGAGACCGGGCAGGCCTCGTCGCTGCGGACGGGTATTCGAGCGATTCGGGACCGCAAGGAGGAGTGTGAGGCCGCGCTCGTCGCGCTCGGCGACATGCCGTTCGTCGCGCCGACGACCGTGAACGCGCTACTGACGGCGTACGCCGAAAACGCCGGCGACGCGATCGCACCGGCGTTCGAGGGCGTCCGCGGCAACCCGGTGCTGTTCGACGAGCGGTTCTTCGACGCGCTCGCCGATGTCGACGGCGATATCGGTGGACGTGAGATTCTGCTCGAGAGCGACGCGAGCGTGCTCGTGTCTGTCGACGATCCAGGCGTGCGTCGCGACATCGATCGTCCCGCGGATCTGTAAGCACCTCCACTTCGGCCCGCGATGTCGATTGCGGCGTTTTCGGCCCTCGACACGTCGCAGTGCTACTCGGACTCGAGTTTCTTTACGACGATCTTACCGTCCTCGACGTGCCACTCGACTCGGTCTCCGGCACCGACATCCAGAAAGTTGCGGACCGGTTTTGGCACCGTCGTCAGGTTCTTCTCGGAGATTTTCGTATCAGTAAGGTTTCCCATCGGCGTATGGTTGAGCCGTAGTCCGTACATAGGTTACGCTATACTGATAGACGGGTCCGATTAGCCGCTCGAGTGCCATCGGTGCGCTCCGCCGTCGGAGGCCTTCGTGAAGTCGAGATCGTATCGATCGGATTCGATGAGAACTTTTCCGGGCACGTACCGGTCTTCTGCTCCGTCGACCGGCTCGAGGAGGTTTCGGTCCGCCATCGTCGAGAGAACGTCCCGAACCGTCCCTTCGCGGCCGGGGATCAGATTTGCCTCTTCCATCACGCCATCGACGTCGACCTGCCCCCGAAGGAATGCCAGCCGGATCGCCGACACCCACGCCGGCTCGCGCTTCGTTTCCCGACACATGAAGGAATAGTTGTGAGGGATGCTGTTATAGTTTCTGACGGGACTGTGCAAGCGATTGGTCGGTGGCGGTCCAAGAAACGGCCGAAGCGACCGCGGTTCGCCGAGGCCGTTGCGGTCGGTTCGCCGGGTGAGGACGGCGGCACGGTGATTTTTATCAACGCGGTGAATAATCGCGCACATGGTCGCTCGCTACAGCCGCCGAACGCTGCTCGGCGCGGGACTCGGCGGTATCGCCACCCTTCTCACCGGCGGATACGCGTGGACGCGGTACCGAACGCGGCACACGGTTCGCATTCGCCCGCTCGATATCGTCACCGAGTCCGACGAGTCCGTCACGGTGGAACTGACCCTTACCGACGAAGCGGGTCATCGCGAGGAGAACCGAACGGTACAGTTGGACCCCGCCAGCGGAGATGACGAGGCGCGACGGTTTGGGCCCTGGATGAAGTACGCCGGCGAGTGGCGCATCGACGCGGTATTCGAGGAGCACCGACTCGAACTCACGGCCGCAGAACTCACGGACCGACTCGAGGGATCGGGCTGGGGCGTCGACTGTGCGCACATTACGATCGTGGTGACGGCCGACGGCGGACTCGAGAGCCATGTGGATCCCTCCGACGCGTGTTGAATCGGTCGTCAACGTACCGTCTCGAGCGGGTATCCGTGAAAAATAATCGACGGACCGTTCTCGTCGGGCCAGCGAGAGAACGAACTACTGGTGAAGCGGTTTCTCGGCCATTTCCTGTCGGAGTTCGGCCAGCGCCGCTCGAGAGACGTTCCCCTCGAACGTCTGGAGGAGCGCGTACACCTCCGCTCGAGAGACCTTGACATCGCCTTCGCGGACGACGTCCTCCGGGCGTTCGCGGAGTTCGCGCATCGTGCCGACGGCGAGTAGGTACGGAATCGCCCACGCCGAGAGCCGGTTGCCGTGGGTTTCGGGGACGACCTCGAGGTAACGGTGGGCGTCGTCGAGGTAGGTTTCGGCTCGTCCGGTGACCCGCTTGATGACGTTGGTGACGCCGCGCTGGTTGGACTCGTCGGTGACCGCCTCGAGGTCGACGTCTTCCTCCTCGAGCCACTCAGCGGGGAGGTAGACGTTGTTCTCCTCGTGGTAGTCCGACTCGACGTCTTTGGCGATGTTGACCAGTTGCAGGAGTAACGCGAAGGAACGGGCGTTGTTCCGCATCTCCTCGGCACGGTCAGGCGACGCACCCCGGGCAACCAGTCCGGTGATGAGCGTGCCGACGGTGCCGGCGGCGTACCAGCAGTACTCCTCGAGTTCCTCGAGCGTCTGTAAGCGGAGTCCACCTTCGTCCGCGTACCGACTCGTGAACATCGCCATTCCGTCGACGAGTTCCCGGACGGGTTCGCGCATGATCTCGCGGGGCTCCTCGTCGAGCGATTCGAACGTCCGCAGGACGCGTGGGGTCTCGGCGACGACGTTCCAGTCGTCGGTTCGCTCGTCCGGAATCCACGGCTCGACCTCGTCCATGAACGCCGAGACTGTCTGGTCGGCGTCCGGGTTGAGCAACTGGTCGTACGCCGTCAGCAGGTCGCTCTGGGCCTCCGGGGGAATGTGGCCCGCGTCTTCGATCGTATCCGCGACGCGACAGAGGAGGTAGCCGAGACAGATGTGCTTCGCCATCGGCTCCTCGAGCCGATCAATAGTGATCGAAAAGGTCCGCGAAACGTCGTGAACCGCGTCGTAACACCACTCCAGGTCGGCGTCGGTCGGCGGTTCGGGCTGGCCCGTGGTCATCTACTCTGTGAGAGTTTGTTCCCACCCCGGAAAAACACCGCGGTCTCGGCGGAATGTTCCGTTCGATACTCGCAGCACCGATCCTGTGTGTCCGATCGACGCCCGTGCTGGCGATCTGCATCGGCGTCAGCCGATACCGTCGGGCATCGCGATCGACGACCTGTCGAGTTTGCTGAACGTTTTGTTGGTGTACGTACGACCGCCCGCATCTTCGCCACAACGATCACCCCGGCGTATTCCGACCCGACGGCTATGGCGAACGCTTCCGAAACACGAGCGTGACTCAAACCGTACTCATCGCGGGCGCTCACGGACAAGTCGGACAGCACGTGACAGCCATTCTCGGCGAGAGCGACCACGAGGGCAGGGCGATGGTCCGGGACGACGATCAGGTCGAAGAGATGGAGTCCCAGGGGGCCGACAAGACGGTCGTCGCCGACCTCACCGAGGACGTCTCCCACGCGGTCGAGGGCTGTGATGCGATCGTCTTCGCCGCGGGCTCCGGCGGCGACGACGTCTACGGCGTCGACCGCGACGGCGCGATCAACCTGATCGAGACCGCCGAGGAGGCGGGCGTCGACCGGTTCGTCATGCTCAGTTCCATGGGAGCCGACGATCCCGAGTCGGGTCCCGACTCGCTCGAGGACTACCTGACGGCCAAGGCCGAAGCCGACGAGTACCTCCGCCGGAGCGGCCTCGAGTACACGATCGTCCGGCCCGGCGAACTGACGAACGAGTCCGGGGTCGGAACGATCGAAGTTGGGGACGATATCGGGCTGGACGCCGGCGATATTCCCCGCGAGGACGTGGCGCGGACGCTCGTGATCGCACTCGAGCACGACGCCCTCGTGGGAGAGACGTTCGAGATCCTCTCGGGCGACGAGCCGATCGAGGAGGCCCTGGAGACGATCGCCGCGAACTGATCGCTACTCCTCGCAGCTGACCCGCGTTCGTCTCTCGCTCGTCTCTCGCTCGTCTCTCGTTCGTTTCGGACGCTCCCACCCACTATTTTTCCGCCCATCAGAGACCGAAACTGCCGTGCGTAGCAACAACAATAACAATACATCGTCCCGATACCTCGAGCATGGACTTCGCGCTCTCAGCCGAGCAACAGCAGATCCGTGATATGGTATCCGAGTTCGTCGACGAAGAGGTCGTCCCCGTCGCGGACGAGATCGATCACGCGGACGAGTTTCCCGCCGATCTCGTAAGCGAGATGGCCGAACTGGGCCTGATGGGGATGCCGTTCCCCGAGGAGTACGGCGGTGCCGGGCTCGACTACCACTCCTACGCGATCGGCCTCGAGGAGATCTCGCGCGGT
Source organism: Natronorubrum tibetense GA33 (assembly GCF_000383975.1). Classification (NCBI taxonomy): domain Archaea; kingdom Methanobacteriati; phylum Methanobacteriota; class Halobacteria; order Halobacteriales; family Natrialbaceae; genus Natronorubrum; species Natronorubrum tibetense. The sequence continues at coordinate 637,304 of NZ_KB913017.1, forward strand.
TCGGGCGGTCTGGGAACGATCGTCGCCGCTCACACCTCGCTCGCGGGCAACATGCTCTACGAGTTCGGCGACGAGGCCCAGAAGGAAGAGTACCTGACGCCGCTGGCTGCGGGTGAGGATATTGGTGCGTTCGCGCTCTCCGAGGCCGGCGCGGGCAGCGACGTGCCGGCGATGGAGACCACTGCGGAAAAGGACGGAAACGAGTACGTGATCAACGGCGGCAAACTCTGGATCTCCAACGGTTCCGTGGCCGATACGGTAACGGTCTTCGCCAAAACGGATCCCGAGGCTGGCAACAAGGGGATCTCCTCGTTCGTCGTCAAACCCGGGGCGGACGATGGCTTCATCGTCGAGGGGACGGAGGAGAAACTCGGCGACAAGGGCTGTCCGACCGCCGAACTCCGGTTCGACGACCTCCGCATCCCCGAGGACCGCCTGCTGGGCGAGGAAGGCGACGGCTTCGTCCACGCCCTCAAAACGCTCAACGGGGGCCGAATCACCATCGCTGCCCGCGGCGTCGGCATCGCCCGCGCGGCCTTCGAGGAGGCCCGCGACTACGCGAACGAACGCGAGCAGTTCGGCCAGCCCATCGGCGAGTTCCAGTCGATCAAGCACAAACTGGCCGACATGGACACGAAGATCCAGGCCGCCAGCATGCTGATGCACAAGGCCGCGGACAAGAAAATCCGCGGTGAGAACTACATCAAGGACGCCTCGCAAGCCAAGCTCTACGCCTCCGAAGTGAGCCGCGAGGTCGCCAACGAGGGGATCCAGATCCACGGCGGCTACGGCTACACGAAGGACTTCGCTGCCGAGCGATTCTACCGGGACGCCAAACTCAACGAGATCTACGAGGGCACCAGCGAGGTGCTGCGGAACACGATCGGGGATCAGTTGCTCGACGAGGCCTGAACGACCACCACCGTTCGTCGTCCGGCCTCCGCTATTTCCACCACAGAACGTACACCGTGATCGCGATCCCACCGACGGTGCTCAACACCACGGCCGCGATCAGTCCGAGGACGACGTCGACCTGCAGCAGGCCGATCACGAGCGCGAGAAACGCCAGTTGAAGGATCGCGAGGACGACGCCAAACCTGAACCAGCCGGTTTCGACTGCTACCGTCGATCCGTTGCTCGGATCGTTCGCGTCTGGTGCGGACATCGCTTCGCTGATCGCACGCCGCGGGTTGGTATAGTTCTCCGCACCGAAGATTGGCGGTCGTGACCTACTCCCCGCCTTCGTGGCCCTCGAGACACTCCCGAACCCAGTTGTAGTGTTCGCGCACTCGCCGCTCGCCGCCCTCGGTGAGCGCGTAGACGTCGTAGATCCCCTCCGTTCGTTTCTCGACGAACCCCGCATCCACCAGCGCCGACAGCGAACCGTAGAACGCCTTCGGCTCGAGGTGGTCGTCGTAGTGAGACTCGAGGTGGGATTTGAGCTGTTGGCCGCGCAGTTCGCCCTCGTCCGCGGCGGCGAGCAGGAAACAGATGTCCCGGCGGCGACCGCTCCGGAGCCACTTGGTCATACCCAGCCTCGAGGCGGCGGGTGCTCGAGCGTTACGGTTTCGGGCTCGTCGCCGGGACCGACTATGCGGAGTCGAGCGACCGATAACAGCCGACGGCGACCGCCCAGACGAGTCCGCCGAGCGCCCCGACGGCGAGCCACAGTGTCGCACCGATCTCGAGGTAGACGGCTCCGACGTGCGGATCGAGTTCGTGTCGGAAGAGCAGCCATCGACCGTCGGTACTGCCGAGTATGACGGTTCCCGACCCGACGGCGAGCGAGCAAAACACCGCCCCGACCAGCGCGATCGAACACACCGCGAGCGTCCCCGCGGCACCGGCAGCGGCCGTCGAAAGGAGCCACACTCCGGTCCCCCGGCCGACGGCTCGCTCGCTCGATCCGTAGATCCCAAACCCCTGTACGTCGCCGTCGGAGAGTGGGGCGACCCGAACGTCCGCGGGGTACTGCAACAGGACCGCGGCCATCCAGAGGTCGCCGATCGAGCCGGCGGCGTTCGCCGCCAGCGGGACGACCAGCAGCGAGGACGGGTAGACGACCATCGCGGCGACACCAACAGCGGTGATGACGACGAACGGGGCCAGCAGGACGACGAGCAACTGGTTTCGGGTGTAGCTCGTCCCTGCCGTCTCCGCGTAAGCGTACGGCAAGAGGAAGTGCGAGACGCCGACACCGTAGGTTGGACGCCCCCCGTAGCGGGCCATGAACGCGCCGTGGAGTAGCTCGTGGGGAACGACGACGAGCGCGACCAGCCCCACGGAGACGGCGATCCAGACGAGAGCGTCCGACGGCGCGAACGCCGGGATGACGATCGGCTCGAGCGAGGTCCCTCGAATCGTTGCGAGTGCGTGTCCGAAGCCGTAGGCGAAGCCGAAGAAGCCGACCGCGGAGACGACGGCCCACTGTATTGCGACGGAACGCGTCTTGCGAAACGTCGCGACCGGTCGCGGTGACTCGTGGGACTCCGTTCGACTCACGACAGCATCCTGTCGGGGGTCGAAAATATCCGTGTCGATTCCTCGCCGTCGTTGCGCGCCTCGAGTTCGCTTCCCCCTCTGGCTCGATGGGGGACTCGCCGGAACCGATAGCTTCCCGGTCTTCCGCCCGCGAGTGTCGACTATGACTGACGATCGAACCGCCGAAGCGAACGGCATCACGGCGACCTATGACGAGACCGAGACGGAACGCGTCCTCGAGTTCGCGGTGACCGACAACGGGGCGGACGCTCCGCCTCGAGCCGGCGGGAGCGCCGCAATCGCCCAGAACATCGAGGGCTACGCCATGCTGAAGGTGCGACCGACGGCCGACGGCGACGAACTCGAGCGCTACTACGGATTCGATATGGCGCTCGACCATGCGGGGGAGTTGCTGGGGGTCTCCCCAAACGACCTCCCGGTCCCGGCGGCGGCCGAAGATATGGGGATGTAACTCCTCGTGAGGGCAGGGCTGTACCGTCACTCGGATCACGTGACGCCCGCGTACAGGGGAACGGAGAGGAACAAGAGCGCCCCGACCGCCTGAAGTCGAAACCAGCGACTGTCCGCGCCTTCGTCGGCGTACGTGCGTTCGAACGCGCCCCGTTCGCGGGTGGAGAGGACTGCGAGGGATGCTCGAGCCCGCGGTGTAGCGTCTCGAATCGCTCCGCGTGGAACGGTTGGCGGCAGTACGGACAGCGGGTGGCCGGCTCACCGCCGCGGACGACGGTTTCCGGATTGGGTCCACTGCCGGTCGTCCTCGAACGGTCACTGTTCCGATCACCATCACTGACCGCGGGTTCCGATCACCATCACTGACCGCGGGTTCCGATCACCATCACTGACCGCGGGTTCCGATCACCATCACTGACCGCGGGTTCCGATCACCATCACTGACCGCGGACTCGTTCGTCGCGCGAGACGCTTTCGACGGTACCACCGTGTCGGACGGTACGCGCCCATCCATCATCGTTGCTCGCCCTCGTTTCAGCGATCGTGAACGCGTCCCCTGAGTTCTAACGACCCGAACCAGTTCGGCGAGGATACTCGTCGAAAGCCACTGGAGAGCGGGAAAAAGCGGGACTCATAAATACGCAGAGTCGAACGGTTCAGACGAGAACAGTCGTGGCAACCACATCGTCGTCGTTCCCCCGTCCGATCGGTAGCCGACAACGCTTTTCCGCGCTCCTCGCAGCGACCGCGCTCGGGGTATACCTCCTGTTAATCATCGGTGCGACGACCTCACTGACGAACGCTGCGGCGGCGTGTTCGACCTGGCCGACCTGCCACGCGCCGGCCGATCCGCTGAGTCAGACCGAACTCGTGATCGCCTGGGGCCACCGCCTCGCGGCAGTTATCGTCGGGCTGCTCGTTGCCGCCACAGCCGTCACCGCCGTCCTCGGGGATGTCTCGAGTCGCGTCCGGTGGACGATCCTCGCAGCAGCCGCCCTCTACGTGATTCAGGTCGGCGTCGGTGCTGCGACGGCGATTTTCGGACCCGCAGCGATCGTCCCCGGGCTCCACCTCACGCTCGGGCTCGTGATCTTTACAGGCATCGTGCTCGCACTCGCCTGGGACCTCGAACTCGCGACCGGCGAGGCAAACGACACGATCGACCAGCCCGAACCACTCGAGTCCACAGCCGTCGACGGAGAGGCTCCCGCAGCCCGCCCGCTTCCCACCGGACGGCTCGCTCGAGCGCGGCTCACCGCCTTCGCCTACTTCAAGATGATGAAGCCACGGCTGATGTGGCTGCTCTGTCTCGTCGCCGCCGCGGGAATGGCGCTGGCCGCCGGCCCCTCGCTGACCGTCTCGACGATTGTCGCCACGCTCGGCGGCGGCGTCCTCGCCATCGGCGCGAGCGGCACATTCAATCACGTGTTAGAGCGCGATGTCGACCAGCAGATGTCACGCACGGCGGATCGGCCGCTGGCAACCGAGCTGATCCCGGTCCGGAACGCGATGGCTTTCGGCGTGTTGCTGACGATCGCCTCGCTGGCGACGTTCCTAACGATCAACCGCCTCGCGGCCGCGCTTGGACTCGCCGCGATCGTCTTCTACAGCGTGGTCTACACGCTCGTGCTCAAACCTAACACGGTCCAGAACACGGTTATTGGCGGTGCGGCCGGCGCGTTGCCGGCACTCATCGGCTGGGCCGCCGTCACGAACGAAATTGGCTGGCCGGGACTTGCGCTGGCGGGCGTGATCTTCCTCTGGACGCCAGCCCACTTCTACAACCTCGCACTTGCCTATCAGGACGACTACGCTCGCGGCGGTTTCCCGATGATGCCCGTCGTCCGCGGGGAGACGGAAACCCGGAAACACATCCTCTACTACATCGCAGCGACGCTCATCAGCACGGTCGCACTCGCCTGGATCACCGACCTCGGCGCGCTCTACGCGGCAACGGTCGCCGTCTTCGGCGGGATCTTCCTCTGGGCGGCGATCGTACTCCACTTCGAGCAGACCGAATCCGCGGCGTTCCGGGCATTCCACGCCTCGAACGCGTTCCTCGGGGCCGTCCTCGTCGCAATTCTGGTGGACGCACTCGTGCTTACCGGGGCAGTGCTCTGACCGGTCTCCGAGGCGTTCGTTCCGAAAACCGTACGCCTAACAGTGTTCGGGCCCTAGCAGCGAGCAATGCACCGCCGTTCGTTTCTAACGCTCGCCGGAACGGGTGCGACGCTTTCAGTCGCCGGCTGTACGTCGCTCCTCGAGGCGTCGATCCCCGACGAACTCGAGAATGTCGAGCCTGCTAGCGATCAGCTTCCGACCCCGACGCTCGGGTCCGGCCCCGTCACCGTCGACGTCTACGAGGACTTCGGCTGTCCGGTCTGTCATGAGTTTCAGGCAGACGTATTTCCGATCCTCGAGCGCGAGTTCATCGAGTCGGACGATATCGAGTACCGCCACTACGACTTTCCGGTCGGGGCCGCCGACGAATCGGTCGCGATGGCGAACGCTGCGCGAGCCGTCCAGGATGCAACGCGCGTCGACGAGGACGAGCCGACCGGCGCGTTCTTCGAGTACAAAGCTGCCGTAATCGATAACGACGACTGGAGCGACGAAGAACTCGCGGCGCTCGCGGCGGGAGTCGATGTCGAGCCCGACGCCGTCTCGAGCGCGCTCGAGAACGAGACCTACTATCCGACCCTCGTCGCGGACTGGGAACGCGGCGAGGACGCGGGCGTCGAGGGAACGCCGACGGTCATTGTCGACGGCGAGGAAGTCGACGACGCGCTCGACATCGACGAGATCGAACAGACGGTCGAGGACGCTACGTAGCTACCGCAGGGAGCTGAGAGCGGGAGCAAGACCACTCGTGCGGATCGTTGTGTCGTTTTGCCGGCGATCGTCCGACCGGGCCGGCGATCACCGGTAACGAAGTACAACAGACCGTATCAGTCCAGTTCGGAACCGGCCACGGAATCGGTGAACTCATCGAACGCTGCTGTCGGCTCCCAGCCGGTTTGACTCACCGAGAGTTGGCAATGAACCGATTGACGGTTTCGTCGCTGCCGGCGACGATGAGACCGTCGTCTCGCCGGATGGTGAACTCGGGGCCGAGGTTAGTTAGCAACTCGCCGTCCCGTTCGGCCGCGACGACCGTACACCCCAGCCGTGCACGAATGTCGAGGTCGCCCAGCGCTTGGCCGGCGAACTCGGGTGCCGTCGTCCGGATGATCTCGAACTGCGTTTCCGGCGTCAGCACCTCCTCGTCCTCGAGCAGGATCGAGGAGAGCATCCGTCCCGTCACCGTCGACAGGGCGAGGACGTACTCGGCGCCCGCCCGGTAGAGCTTTCGTACGGTTTCAGTTTCGTTGGCTCGCGCGATCACCTCGGTCCCGGGAGCCACGTTCTCGAGGACGAGGGTCGCGTAGATAGCGGCCGTATCGTCGTCGAGTGAGAGGACGATCGACCGAGCGCTCCCGACATCCGCAGCATCGAGCGTGTCTTCGGCCGTGATGTCTCCGACGACATCGACGCCAAGGTCGTCGCGACTGTCGATAACCGTACGGGTGATCCCCTCCGCCTCGAGCGTGTCGCCGACCGTTCGGCCGACTTCCCCGTATCCGCCGATGACTACCCGAAAGGTGCGCTCTTCCGCAGGCGAGAGCGTCCGTGCGGTCAGTTCCGTAAGCGTCTCGTGAGAGCCGGCGACGAGCAGAATCGTGTGTTCGTTGATCGTCGTCTCGGGATCCGGTGCGGGGACGAATTCGCCGTTGAACCACGCGCCGATCACGGTGATGCCCATGCGGTCGCGTATGCCCGACTCGGCGATCGTCCGACCGGCGAGATCACTGTCACGCTCGACGAGGAACTCGGTGATCTCGAACTGCTCGCCGAGTTCGATCGTTTCCTGAAGTTCGGTGGTGACCGACATCGCCGCCTTCGCTGCGAGGCTGTTGCCGAGAACTTGTCGCGGCCGAACGACAACGTCCGCACCGGCGTAGCGATGGTAGGTCTCGGCGTCTTCGTCCTCGGCGACGCTTACGATCTGGATCTCGTCGTCGAGTTCCCTCGCGGTGAGTATGACTTCGGGATTGGCTTCGTCGGAGATGTCGACCACGAGAGCGCGGGCGTCGTCGATGTTCGCCGCCACAAGCGTTTGTTCTTGCTCCGGATCGCCCACCATCGCCTCGATGCCGTCGTCGGTGAGGTCCGTGACGGTTCCCGGGTCGTCGTCAACGAAGACGGACGGAACGTCCGCGGCCTCGAGTTCGTCTCTGAGAACGTCTTCGCGTTCTCTGTGCGAACAAATGATGACGTGGTCGGTGAGGTCGGTCGACTCCGCTGGCTGCGTCGCAAGCGCCTGTTGAAAAAGCGGTACGACGAACAGCGGCAGCGCGAGAAAGACGAGCAGTACGCCGCTGAGGTTCATCCCGATAACGATGAAATTCATCGGGGCGCTGTTCCAGTCATCCGTGTCGCCGCCGAATCCGGCGGTCGTCAGCGACTCGATAACGACCTGCACCGACTCGTACATCGTTCGCTCCTCGCCCTCGAACGTTAGCATCCCCCACTGATAGATGAAGCCGTACGCGATTACGATCCCGAAAACAGCGACGAGCGACAGCACGATTCGTCGCCACCACGTGTTCATCGGGGTAACTGTCGCTCTTGGGGAGAATGAAACTTACTGCCTTCCTCATTCGCTGTCCGGGTATCGCGACGATAATACGCGTCCGATGAACCCGCTCGACCGATCTATCTACTCGCTCTCGTTTCGAGCCGCGTCGATGCGCTCGAACTGCTCGTCGCTCAGTTCGATCTCGACCGCACCGACGTTCTCCGCGAGTTGGTCGGCCGTGCGCGCACCCACGATCGGTGTGCAGGTGAACCGATCCTGATCCATCAGCCACCGGAGCGATACCTGTGCCGGCGTGGCGTCGACCTCGCTCGCGACGGACTCGACGGCCTCGAGGACGTCCCAGGCGCGGTCCGTTGCGTAGCGGTCTTCGAACAGGTCGTCCAGACTGGCGCGGGAGCCGTCCGGCGCTTCGACGGAGCCGTCTTCGGCCTGCTCGTACTTGCCCGTCAGGAAGCCGCCGCCGAGCGGCGAGTACGGACAGACCGCGAGGTCCTGATCGGCACAGACGTCGAGGTAGTCGCCGACGACGTCGTAGTGGGCGGCGTTGACCATCGGCTGCGTGACGTCGAAGCGCTCGAGACCCTCGACGTCGCTGGTCCACAGCGCCTTGGCGAGCTGCCAGGCGGCCATCGTACTCGCGCCGAGGTGGTTGACTTTGCCCTCGCGGACGAGGTCCGAAAGGACCGACATCGTCTCCTCGATCGGCGTCTCCTCGTCCCAGCGGTGGATGTAGTATAGGTCGAGGTAGTCAGTCCCCAGTCTGTCGAGGGTGCCCTCGATCTGGGCGCGAATGTGTTTCCGTCCCAGTCCGGAGTCGTTGGGTCCGGGCTCGCCCCAGCCGTTGAACGGGAAGTATACCTTCGAGGCGATGACGAGGTCCTCGCGGTCGATATCGTCGCGCGCTTCGAGCCAGTCGCCGATCCACTCCTCGCTGGTGCCGTCCGGGTCGCCGTAGACGTTGGCGGTGTCGATGAAGTTGATGCCGTGATCCCAGGCCGCGTCGAGCAGTTCGTGGGCCTCCTCGCGGTCGGTCTCGACGACTCCGCCGGTCTCGCGTCCGAATCGCCAGGTGCCGTAACAGAGTCTCGAGACGGTCGTCCCCGTGTCGCCGAGCGTGGTGTACTCCATGGAGCGGAGTTTCGTCCGCGAGCGGGAAAACGGTAGGGAAGCGGCGAATCGCCCCTGATCGTCGCGTTCTTCCACCGGGGCGCTTGCAGGTCCATGGCAAGATGTCCGTTGCGTGCCGCCTGCTACGTCCGACGCTGGAACTGAACGAATTGGCCGTCCGCGAACCCGGATCGGTGCAGTCACCGGACCCGGTCGTACACAGGTACGATACCGAGACCTCCGCCAGCATGGTCGTCATCCACGCGAGCTGTACCGTCGCGAACGTCGATCCGCTCGAGCAGTTCGCGATCCTCCGGGCTCGAGTCCGGCGACCGATTTCTCGGTCCGATGGCGGCCGACCCGACTACCGGTGGTCGACGGGAACCGAAAACTCAAACGCTACCGCTTCGTCCGTCCGAGCGACCTCGAGGACGCGTTCGACGAAGGGCCTCTTTCCCGTCGAGTAGGCGACGAGTTCGTCGTGTTCGGACGCCAGATCGAACTTCAGCGTTTCGTACTCCGCGCGAATGGCAGGCGACGCCCTTAGAACGTCCCGCGTAACCACGCTGATCTTCCAGCCGTCGTCCGACGCCGCGAAGACGTGGTCGTTGAACCGCTGGCCGTTCTCCCGTCGAAACACGGGATGCCACTCGTCGCTGTTCTCGATTCGATCACCGCCGAGTTCTGATTCGAGCGTCCGCGAGACGTCGTCAACAGCGTCGTCCGCAACGACGATATCGAGATCGACGATATCCTTCGCCGCGAGACCGGGGACGGCGGTCGAGCCGACGTGTTCGATTCGCTCGACGACGGACTCGAGCCCAGCGTCGCAAAGCGCATCCTGCACACGGTCACGTTCGGCGTCGAAGCGCTCGTGCCACGCCTCGTGTCTGGACGGAACGAGTTCGATCGGATCCTCGTTCGGATTGACCATTGTTTCTCAAACACATGTCCGGTACTTGAAAGTTCGGCTCGAGCACCTCTCGGAGCCGACCTCGAAGACGCAAAAAAGCAGCGACGAACCGATCCTACTGAACCGACGGCAGCACTTCCTCCTCGTAGAACTCGATCGCCGGCTCCTGTTCGGGACCGATCTGGTGGACGTAGACGTGATCATAGCCGGCGTCGACGGCCTGCTTGATGCTGTCGATGTGGTCTTGTGGATCCGGCCTTGTGGTCGTTCCCGCATCCGCGATGTCCTCCTTTTCGACCATCTCTGCGGCCTGTTCGAAGTGTGCCGGCGTCGGTAGCTCCTGGCCCAGTTCGCCCGGCACGGAGCCGTTGGGCCAGTACTCGTAAACCGTCTCGACGGCCTCCTCCTCGGTTTCGGCATAACAGCCGTGTAGCTGGGTGTACTTCGGTCCGTCACCGCCGGCATCCTCGTACGCTTCGATTGGCTCTTCTTTCGGGCCGGAACACCAGAGCCCGTCACCGTTCTCGGCGGCCCACTCGGCCGTCTGCGGGCCGAACGCGCTCGCTATCGTCGTCGGCTGCTCGTTGGGACAGGTGTAGAGGCGCGCGTTCTCGACCGTGAAGTGCGTTCCGTGGTGGCTGAGGGTCTCGCCCGTCCAGAGCTTATGCTTGACATCCTCCTGCGCCTGAAGACGTCCCCAGAACGCTCCGCGTTCTGGTGTGCGAACGAGACGCGTCGCGTCTCGTTAACGCAGGAATCCCGAGCGGTGTGAGTTTCAGGTTCGCAACCATGACTCCGCCACTTTACGGGAGCCCACATCTAACCCAGCCATCGTGACGGTGGCTGACTGGCGGTGCCAAACCGCCGTTACTCCTATCCTCTGTGTCTTTGGCTCCCATCTGTTGTTTTTGCCAGCAGGGGGCCGCTGACACGTCGACGAACTCGGAGTTATCGTCGGGCTTGCTCGACCGACGGGCACAATGACGAACCCTTCGAGGATTCGTGTTCACCGCGTCAGCGTTTCGGATATTGCCTCGTTGGGTAGCGGGCAGGCCGCCTCCGAAGGTCGTTCGGAATCCGCTCCGTTCCGACCTGACCTTACCAGCCTATGGGGACTCTTGTAACTTGAACGTTAGAATCGGAAACTCGGCTATGCTCTTGACGGTGGAATGTGGCACTAAGTGACGGCGCGTATCCAAGGCCTGAAGGTCGTGGTATTGCGCCTGTTCAGCGTATAAACATCCGACCGATCGACAGCGCGATTGGCGTCGCCGAGCCGACCGACGAAATCGAACCGCTTACCCGCGACGGGTGGATAGCCGGCCGTATGGAAGCCGAAGCCGTGGTCGAAGCGACGGACCTCGAGAAAACCTACGGCGAGACGGTCGCGCTGTCGGGGGCGTCGCTCTCCGTCGCGGGCGGCGAGGTATTCGCACTGATCGGCCCCAACGGGGCTGGAAAGACGACGCTCGTGCGCGCGTTGACGGGGACGACCGACCCCGATTCGGGCTCGGCTCGAGTGCTCGGCGACGCGCCGACGGCCATCGACCGGGACCGCCTTGGGGTCCTCCCGCAGGACTTCTCCCCGCCGGATCGACTCAGCGCGCGCGAACTGCTTTCCTACTACGCCGGACTGTACGACGATCCGCGGGATCCCGACGCGGTGCTTGCCGACGTCGGACTCGCGGATACCGGCGACACCTGGTACGAGAATCTCTCGGGCGGCCAGCAACGGCGCGTTTGCGTCGGCTCGACGCTGGTCAACGACCCCGACGTCCTCTTTCTGGACGAACCGACGACGGGAATCGATCCCGCGGGGCGGCGAACGGTCTGGCGGCTGATCGAGGACCTCGCAGCGGACGGGACGACCGTCGTCCTCACCACCCACGACATGGCCGAAGCCGAACGGCTCGCCGACCGCGTCGGTCTGCTCGCCGACGGCTCGCTCGTCGCTCGCGGCACGCCCGACGCGCTGGTTCGGGAACACGGCGGCTCGAGTCGTCTCACGATCGAGACGGCCGCCGATCTCGACGCCTTCGACGACCTCGAGGTCCCCGTTTCCCGCCCGGAACGGAGCCGAGTTCGGGGTCGGAACTCGGAAAGCGCGGTCGTCGTCCGCGAGATCGCACCCGCGGAGATCGGAACGATCGTCGACTACCTCGAGGATCGCGGGATCGAGTACACCAGCCTCTCGTGGGCCGAACCGGACCTCGAGAACGTGTACCTCGCGCTGGCGGATCGGACGGAACTCGAGCACACTGATCGCGCTGGCGACGAACCTGCCGACGAGGCCGCCGCCGACCCGACTCGCGCAGGTGAGACGGCGTGAGCCGACTACGTCGCATTCGAGCCGAGACCAGCGCGGGCTGGCGCTCGTTCGTTCGTCGCCGAACCGCGGTCTTTTTCACCTTCTTTTTCCCGGTGATCCTGATCGTTATCTTCGGCGCGCTCGTGCGAACGGATCCGACGGGCGAGGGGCTGTTCACGGAGCCGCCGGCGTACTACGTGCCGGCGTATCTCGCCGTCGTCGTGCTCTTTACCCCGCTCTCGCGGATGGGGAGCGAGGTCGCGCGCCACCGCGAGGGGAACCGCTTCGAAAAACTCGCGACGACGCCGGTGACCCGCGGCGAGTGGCTGCTCGCCCAGACGCTGGTCAATGCCACCATCATCGGCCTCGCGAGCGTGCTCATCCTCGCGCTCGTGGTTGTCCTGACGGGGGCAGAGATCGCGTTCTCGCTCTGGCTCGTCCCCTATATCCTCGTCGGTGTCGTCTGTTTCTGCGGAATCGGTGCGATGCTCGGCAGCTACACCGACTCCCAGGACGGAGCCATCGCCGCGAGCAACGCCATCGGACTTCCGCTACTGTTCCTCTCGGAGACGTTCATCGCGCTCGAGCAACTCCCCGGCTGGTTCGAGCCGCTCGTGAACGTCTCGCCGCTGACGTACTTCGCTCGCGGGGTCCGTGCGGCAACGTTCCCTGAGGCTGGAACTGCTGACGTGGCTGGTATCGAGCCCGCAGTGGCGAACTTTGCGATTTTAGCCGTGCTGGCCGTCGTCGCCTTCGGCCTCGGCGCGCGGTCGATTCCGCGAACTGATTGAGGGGTGGGCGTTCTCGAGTGGTGGACATCGTTCGGAGAAGTCGCCGACGGCGGGGCTGGCTCGAGACGAAAAGTAACACTATTGTGCGGGCATCTCATATCTCGCAACTGGAGTCCCCAAGTGAACGCAGTTCTGCTGGAACTGCGAGTACTCGAGGATGAACGAGGAGTCCCGTGGTGGTGAGCAAATCCGAACGGATTTGCGAGGTACACGGGGCTTCGAACGACGTGAGAAGTCCCGTGGTGTAGTGGCCAATCATATGGGCCTTTGGAGCCTATGACGGCGGTTCGAATCCGCCCGGGACTACTTCTGCCGCGAGCAATTCCGCGAGCGGCGAATGTCCTCGCGGATTCGAACCAGGGAGCAGCTCCGCTGCGACCGTGGTTCGAATCCGCCCGCCCAATTCTCTGACGAACCGTTTCACGAGCAGTAAGCAGTCTCCGCGAGTGGATCGATGGGCTCCTCGAGGATGGGCTGAACACCGTCGTTCGCCATCGGGACGACGTGGTCGGACACGCTGTCCTGATCCCGTACGACGACATCGGTGAACTGGCGACCTTTGTCCGGCCGGCCTACCAGGCGGCGGGAGTCAGCACGCACCTCATTCGCGGGCTGCTCGGACACGGCGTGGCAAACGGGATCGACCACGTCTGGCTGACCGTCTCTCGAACCAATTGCATCGCGATGAATCTCTACCGGTCGGCCGGGTTCGAGACGACGGCACACGACCGCGGCGAACACGAGATGGAGCGCTCCCTGTAGCGCCGGCAAAGCCCGCTCGCGCGCGTTTGCCCGACTCCGACTGCAGGATCTCCGTCTGAGCAGCAGAGTTCGGTGACTCAAGCGCGGTGACGGAAGGAGGTCGGACGACTGTGGGTGACTGAGAATCTCATACGATCCAAATCACGTTGGTATTATCCTTTTGCACAGTCGGTTGCATTCTCAACGTAGTAGTTGAAGAAGCAATATACCGAGTGGATCCACCACACCGCAGTACTGTCGCTACTACAGTCTTTGTCGGTCGTTTCAGATCGGATATAGCGTAAGCCCCACTTGTTTTCTTTATATCATTCAGAAATATTTCCAAGAGGTGTTCAGAACAAAAGCTTTACAACGACATACGAACCTGCTTTGGGTGCAGACCATGACCTCCATATCGAACCAATATCGCTGCCGCGCTGACGACCCCGCAGATTCGGTCACATCTGACCGATCGTCGCCCCTCTCCCGAGACGATATCTTTCACGTGCTACAGACGAATCGCCGTCGAGACGCGATCGCGTACCTGTTAAACAGGGACGGTCCCGTCAAGATGAGCGACGTCGCCGAGTACGTCGCGGCGAAAGAGAACGAGACGACCGTCGCGAGTCTGACCTCCGCACAACGCCAGCGCGTCTACATCCCGCTCTATCAGTCCCACCTCCCGAAACTCGATAAGAAAGGTATCGTCGAGTACGACCAGTCTCGCGGAATCGTCCGGTCGACCGATCGCATCGAGATCTTCCGTCCGTATCTCGAGGACATGACCGACAGTGACGATCACTCGAGTCGCGATGCTCCCCGATCGATCGTGGCGAGCGTCGTCGGCGACTATCACGTAACGTCCGCGTGTGCGAGCACCGGACTGCTGGTCGCGACGATGGCCGGATTGTTGCAGATCCCCGAGTTGACGCTCGCCGTACTCATCGTCGGCCTCTTTACACTGGCAACGGTGGCGACGACGATCACCGACTCGCTCGCGTCGAACGACGCCATTGACGGCCGCCCGGTCCACTGATTCGAAGGCTGACCCCACACGTTGGGACCGTGGACGCGAGCCGCGTTCAAACGAAGTCTGCACGGTTCCTATTCTGCGCTTGGTGACGACTGCGAGTCGCTATCCGTGTAAGGATAACGGCACTAGTTCCTACTCGTATCGGAACGACCAGTTGATCGACGACGCCGTGGTAATAGTCGAGGATGCGATCACGGCGACCGCCTGAGCCGGACAAACCCGTCTCCGGCAGGCCAACGGCCCCACCTCTGTACGTCGCTCACCGATCGCTGACGGTCGATTTCGACCGCTGCAACGGCCGTTACCCGCTCTATAAGTATGGGTCATCGGTCGAACCGCAGAGGATACGGCTAGTATGGGATTTATCGCCGAAGTCCACCTCGTTCACGACGACCTCGCGTTGGCCCCGACGATAGCGCGCTATCCCGACGTAACGATCAGATACGAGTACGAGGCGACGACTACCGATCGAACGCTGCAGTTCGTCTCCGTCTTTAGCGACGAGTATGCCCACCTCGAGCGAGCGATGGACGAGGACCCCACGGTCTCGAACCCGACGCGAGTCGCGACCTTCGAGAATCGGGCGATCTACCGCGTGACGGTCGAGACCGCCGTCGAGATCGTTCCCGATCGGTGTGCGGAGAGCGGGCTGTTCGTGTTCACGATGACGAGCGCCGAACGGGGCTGGATCGCACGAGTGCATCTGCCGGACCGTGATGCACTGACCGCGTTCCGAACGTGGAGTCGCGACCGCGGCGTTTCGTTTCGGGTCACGCAGCTGTACGACCTCTCGGTCTCCGACAACGGGACGTACTTCCTGACCGAGCAACAACACGAGATTCTCCTGATGGCGTACTACGCCGGCTACTTCGATATTCCGCGCGGAATTACCCAGGACGGGCTCGCCGACCGACTCGAGATTTCGGACTCCGCGGTCTCACAGCGGATCCGACGCGCCGTCTCGGAGCTGATCGCCGCCACGCTCGAGAACGACCGCACGCCGAGCAACTGGGCCTGACAGCCCTCCAATCTGACCCATCCCAGTACAGCCCCGCCTCGGAGGCGGGGTCGAGAATTCGGTTCGAATACACTATTCTCGTCCGCGGTGCCGTCCAGTCCCCACTCGGGACACCGTAGCGTCCCTGCGTCTCGCGAAAGCTCTCGCAGCCACAGCGGTTGCACCGTTTTCCACGTGCCGTACTCCTCGGTCAATGGCACGTCGATACCTGCGCCGTGGGTTGTGCTCGATGTAGCTGAGCAGGCGGGGAACGGCATCCTATGGCTCGTGTCGTTGATGTCTCGCCCGTTGTCGTTGTTCTTGTAGATATCGTCGAAAACCTGCGACGATGACCGCGTTGCGTTCCACGATCTGCTGGCCCCGTCGGTTTCGGCCTAGCCGATGGACGTTCGCTTCCCTACTGCTGTCACTCCGTTCACCGATCGTCGACCGATCACGACCGTATCCCATAGGGTATGCCCATACCGATATCCGTATCGGTGACTGATAATTGTGTTCTTAGATAGGTAATAACTCGCCACCCGTACACGCTCGAATACGATTGTTTTCGGACCTGTATCGGTTACTTGCACGAAGTGAAATCGTCTGTAGCAGTTACTAATGTTCCCCGAGTGATAGCTACAAGATTCGATCTCGAACTTAAAAGCTTGCTATCCGAATCCATAGATACTGAACCCCATCATTACTCAAAACGAATGACTATCAATGTCGGAACGAAGTGGTATGCAGCGTTCGAATCGGAAGGATTCTCTGCGAACTCGATCCGCCCGTTGGGATGACGGTCACGAATCGAGAGATTCCCGAACACGACGAACGTTTTTACGTGGTGTTGCGGCCACCGGGGCCGCTGGAATCGGTTTGACGTCGACCGCCGGAGCGGCCTCGGAACCGTACGCTCAGTACGACGACGACTACCGAAACGTCGTCGACGTCGTCGACGCAGGTGCAGACAACACCGGCGAGGAACCGATCACCCCCGTTCTCGAGGAGCTACGAGCCGACGACACACTGCTCGTATTCCCGGAAGGGCGGTACTACATGGACGAACAGTTCCGGTTCAGCGGATTCGACAACTTCGGCGTCGTGGGTGACGATGCGACGCTGGTCCCGGCGAACTATTACGACTTCGCCGGCCCGCAGTACAGGCTGTTTCGGCTCGGCGTCTCGTACAGTCCCGGCGGTCACCTCCGATTCGAGGGGTTCGATGTCGATCAACGCGCTCCCGACACGGGAATTCGGGTCATCGAAGCCAACGCCGCCGACCGACTCGAGGTACGTGACGTAACCGTCTACGGCCAACACGACAGCGGTACGTGGGGTCCCGGGCTGTTCAACATCACCGATTCCGACGGCTGGGGGATCGTCGAACGCTTCCGCGCGCCGGACGGCGGCGCTTGGATCAACGACACGCCCAACGCCGGCAACCGCTGGCGCGGTCCCATCGGTATCGAGGCCAATCAGAACGCGGGCACGCTCGAATTCAGGCGCTGCTGGCTCGGCGCCTTCCCGAACAACGGCCTGTACGCGGCAGGTGGCGACGGATCGATCGTCGTTCACGGCGGACTCTATGAAAATAGCAACGGCGCGAACGTCCGCGTCGGTGGACAGGGCAGCGAGATTCGGTGGCCGACAGTCAAAGTCGACGACACGCGTCCGGAAGACAAAACGCAGCGCGGAATTCGGGTCGAGAACGGGGAGAACGTAAAGATCCACGGCGCCGCCGTCGAGATCTCATCGCCGAAACCAACCAGTCACGCGATTTCGGTGATGAACTCCTGTGAGAGCGCCCGGATCGAGAATACGCGACTCGAACTGCGCGGTTCGGACGTCAATCACGGTATCGTCCTCTCGCCGGAGTGCGGAGAGACCGTGATCGCCTCCACCAAGATCAGCCACGAGACGGCAGGCGGCTATCCGCTGTGGATCCGCGACAGCGATCGGACCGAGTCGGTCCTCGCCGAGAACCTCACGATTTCGGGCGAAGCGGGCGACGCCAGCGGCCTTCGAGACGGCATTCGCTGTGAGCGAGACAACTGTCGGTTCAGCCACGTCGACATCAGTCAGCACGGTCGCGACGGCGTCGATCGGAACGCGATCGTCAACACGGGCGACGATGTGACCGTCTACCGGAGCGACCTGCGTGCCAGCCAGTATCCCTTCGTCGACCTGGGAGCTGACACGCTCGTTCGCGACTCCGACCTCGAGTCGTCGGGCGACGACGAGGCCGTCTGTCTCTACGCGTCCGCGGAGAATCCGACGTTCAAGAAGAACCGACTGGTCGACGGGATTCGAGACCTCGGTGCGAGCGGGGTTACGACCTGGGAGAACAGCTACGAGTAGATCGATACGGCTGGAGAAAGTGCCAATAACGCTCTCGAGAGGCCATTTAACACCCGTATAATAACGCCTCGCAGTCGCCACCGTACTGATACTGTGAGCACGGTGGACGCTGAACGACCGTCGGCGAGGGGGGCCGTCGACTCTCGGCTCGAACGCTCCCGAGGGATCGCGTGAACCGAAGCATCGCGAGCGGCGTCTTCTCGGTCGTCAGCGCGAAGGTCGTCGTACTCGTCCTCACCGCGATTTCGACGCCGTTGCTGTACCGGTTTCTCGGTGCGTCGGGGTACGGCGAGTACGCCTTCTTGATGTCCGTCTTCGCGATCTACATGATCTTCGTGAGTTCCGGGATTACCGACGGTGTCCGGAAGTTCCTCGCCGAGGACCGCAACGCGACGAACTGGAGCGAACACGTCGTCGGCTTCTACTTTCGGCTGGCGGTCGGTCTCGCCGCCGTCGGTGCCGTGTTACTGGTACTCGCCGCCCAGTTCGGCGTCGTCAGCATCGCTTTCGGCGAGGAGTTCACGATATACTTCTACGTTCTGGCCGTCCTCGTCGTGACGGCGCAGTTTCGGGACTACGCCCGAAAGACGCTCATGGGGTTCGGACTCGAGCGATACTCCGAGCCGCTGAAGATCCTCGACAAGGTCGGGTTCGTCGCCGTCGCGCTTCCGCTCGCGTACGTGTTCGGCGTGATGGGCGCACTCGCGGGCCACCTGGCCGCGAGCCTGCTCGTGGCCGTCGCCGGACTGATCATCGTCCACCGTCGGATCTCGCTGTCGTGTATTTACAGCAAGCCGACGGAGCGATTCCCGCGTACGAAGATGCTCACGTTCAACTCGATGAGCATCGTCCTCGTCTTTCTGCTGATGTCGCTCTACCACATCGACATCGTGATGCTCCAGCACTTCCGGGAGAGCGCGGACGTGGGCAACTACCGGGCGGCGCTGGTGCTCGCCGAATTCCTCTGGTTCGTCCCGCTGGCGATCCAGACCGTCTTCGTCCACTCGACTTCCGAACTCTGGTCGCAGAACCGCCACCGGAAGATCTCGGAACTCGCGTCGAAGGCGACGCGGTACACGTTCCTGTTGACGGCCGTCATGGCGGTCGGGCTCGCGGCGCTGGCCGACGTGGCCGTGCCGATCTATTTCGGCTCGGAGGCGACGCCGGCGATCGCTCCCCTCCTGTTGTTGCTCCCCGGCGCGCTCGGTTTCGCGCTCGCGCGGCCGATTCTGGCGGTCTCGCAAGGCGAAGGGACGCTTCGATACCCGGTCGCGGCCACCGCTGCGGCGGCGCTGATCAACGTCGTCCTCAACGTCGCGCTCATCCCGCGCTACGGGATGCACGGCGCGGCCGTCGCGACCAGCGTCGGCTACGGGACGATGTTCGTCTTCCACTGTTGGGCCGCCCGACACGTCGGCTTCGATCCGCTCGCGGACGCTCGAATCGGTCGAGTGGCGCTGACGACAGTCCTCGCTGGCGCCCCCATCGTCGCCCTCGCGACGGCGATCTCGAGTCCGTGGCTTGCCCTCGCCGTCGTCCCGCCCGTCGGCTTTGCCATCTTCGTCGCCTTCGCGCTCCTCGTCGGCGCGCTCGATCCGGCGGAGCCGTTCGAGGTGCTGTCGATCTTCCCCGATCCGATCGGCTCGATGGCCGCGTCAATCCAGGGGCGACTCGAAGGGGACGGCGACGGCCAGCCGCGCAGTTGGTACCAACACCTGCTGTTCGTCGCCGGCCTGTCGCTGCTCGTCTCGGGGCTCGCGCTGGGGGTGCTGGAAACGGATGCGCTGTTGGTCTCTCCCTGAGGTGGCTGGGACCCCGTTCGGGGTCGCACTCGAGCGTCGGATCGAACGGTCAGGAGTAGACGGGGGATGGTGTTGGCTCGAGCGTTACACTCGAAGTCGCTGCGGTCGGAGTGCGTGGGCGAACTGATCGCCGGAACGGCTGTCGGGGCGAACAGTTGCGGGCGAGTCGTGCTGACCGAGACCCGCCTCGAACGAGAAAGCCTATACAGGGACGATTCACAGCAGGGGGTGTAATGAACGAGAATCGGACCGTCGTCGATATTCTCGAGCGTGTACGAGCGTCGCGTCGCCGGAAGCGTTGTCCCGACTGCGATGCTACCGTTTCCATCCGCGGGTTCGACGGTGAATACCGCTGGAAGTGTTTGAACTGCGATGCGCTCGGCATCGGATACAGAACCCGTTCAGCCGCTTTAGAGGGAGTAACGCAACGACAGTAATCCTCTCGATGGAGAATAATAGGAGCCATTGCAAGTCAGTGCACACCTGATCGCCAACTGTGTCGGCGATCAGTGTGCGGGTCCTCTCGAGGGCCGACGCGACGGGACCTGGCGGAAGTCGACCGAAGTGACGGGAGCGGCCCGTCGAAGGAGCAGACGGTAGTGGCTTTCATCCCGACTGGGGCGACCAGTCACGAACTGTAAAGCCGACACTCACTTCGTGTGCGTTCGCCCCGTCAATCTGAGTGATAATCACGATTATCTGGCGGTACGGTATGGGTTTATACACGTGTTGGTGGGACGGCAATGCGGGTTCATGCCGCTAGAAAACCTCGCTCGAACTGATGTAGTAACGGCACAAGAAGACGAGTCCGTTCAAGAACTCGCGACACGCATGGACGACTCTCACGTCGGCAGCGTCGTCATCACGGACGGCGACGAGCCGACTGGGATCGTCACCGATCGCGACCTCGCGACACGCGTGCTCGGCGAAGGAATGGATCCAGCGGAGACGACGGCTGCCGACGTAATGTCCGACGATCCGACGACCGTCGACGAGACTGCCGGGTTCTACGAGGCGACCGAGCTGATGAGCGAGCACGGTATCCGACGACTCCCCGTCTGTAACGACAGCAACGAACTGGTCGGGATCATCACGTCCGACGACCTCAACGAACTCCTCGCCGACGAGCACATGCAACTCTCGGACGTGATCCGGGCCCAGAGACCCGAGTACTGACTCCCTCGTCGGCAGCCGAGCTATCGTTTTTTCCACCATCTACGGATTCGACCGACGACCGACGAGATCGGTCACCGATCTGGTATCGGCTTGTTCTGTACTGATCGGGGAGTGGTCCTCCACGCTGACGCCGTATTCCCGTCGACTGCCATCCGACGCGCCGCTACTGCACTTGCATCTCGAGGTGCTCGCTCTCGGCCATGTCGAACACCATCGCGAACAGCAGGAACGCGATACCGGCGACGAGCAAGAGCACGGTCGTCGATCCCCCGACAAGCGCGCCGAGACTCGAGACCGCGGCGAGCAGCGTTGTGCCGGTAGCGAGGACGCCCGCGCCCGCCAACCCGGCGCCCACGAGGTAGAACAGCGCGAGCGGGTGGAAATCCAGCGCGAGGTACTTTGTCTTCAGCCGCCAGAGAAAATTCTGAAGCAGCATCGTCGACACCTTTGGGATGTAACTCGAGTACTGGATGCTCGATTCCTCGTCGCCGTAGACGGCCGGCATCGCGACGTCTGCGACCCGCATGCCGTGGACGTTCAGCTTCACCAGCAGGTCGTTGCAGTAGCCGTAGTACTCATAGAGGTTCTCGAGGTCGACCGCCTCGAGCGCGTCGTTCGAGATGGCCGTGTAGCCGTTCTGGGGGTCCATCGTCTTCCAGTAGCCCGAGGCGATCTTCGTCAGGAAGGTCAGAATCGCGTTGCCGACGAACCGAAATCGCGGCATCGCGGCCCGGTATTCCCGTGAGAGGAGTCGGTTCCCCTTCGCGTAGTCTGCCTCGCCGTCGGCGATCGGATCGAGGAGTCGCGTCATCTGGGAGAGGTCCATCTGACCGTCCGCGTCGACGGTGACCGTCGCGTCCACGCCGTCCTCGAGGGCCGCGAGGTAGCCGGTCTTGATCGCTCCGCCGGCACCGAGGTTCTCTCGGTGTCGAATGGGGACGACGCGGCCGATGGGGTCGCGTACCGACGCTCGTTTGGCGAGCGCGGAGATGTCGCCGTCGAGCGTCGCTCGTTTCCCCGAGAATCCGCCGTCGGCAACGAGTCGCTCCTCCCTGCTCGAGTCGGACGACCCGTCGGAATCCGCGTCCGCTCGGGCCGCCTCGAGGATCTCGTCCCAGGTGCCATCGGTTGACTGGTCGTCGATGGCGTAGATCCGGTCGACGTAGTCGGGCATCTCGCGGATCACGTCGCCGACGAACCCCTCCTCGTTGTAGGCGGGCATCACGACGCCGACGCTCGCGTCTCGATACATCAGCTCCCCTCCAGGAGCTCCGAGGCGGTCACGACCTCGACGTCGGCGTCGTCGACGTGCTCGAGGAGCTCCTCGAAGTCGTCCGTCGATAGCCCGTCCTCGCCGATGTGTTCGAAGTGCAAGACGGCGAGTTGGCCGTACTCGGCGGCGCGGTCGATGTACCGTTTCGTCGTCTCGCCGTCGCTGCCGGAGAAGACGCCGACGTTGTGCGGGTCCGAAAGCGGGAGGGCGTTCGGCCCGCCGCCGTAGCGGAACGCTTGCTCGTGGTACTCCCGGACGAGGTCGATCGTCTCCGGGCCGAGGACGTTCCGCGGCGTGACGAAGTGTCGTGCGCCGTCCTCGAAGCCGCGATTCTCGAGGAACGCCTTCGTTCGCCTGATCGCCCCCTCCTGTTCCGCCGGCGAGTAGTCGTGGAGGAACTGCGCGCCGGTTCGCGGCCGCGCCGCCATATCCCAGCCGGCGGCGTCTAACTCCTCGAGCTGGTCGATCGTGAGCCGATCGGACTCCCCCAGCGCCTCGTAGATTACGGCCTCGACGCCGGCGAAGTCGTACGCGGCCATCGGCTCGAGCGCGTGCTCGTAGTGGCTCTCGAGCGTGCCGTCGAACAACAGCATCACCTTCCCCGTCTCGGGTCGGTCGACGGCCCGGAGGTCGTCGATCCGACAGTCGATCGAGCCGGACTGATCGCCCCGACGACGAGCCGTCAGGCGGATCTCGCGGACGTCCGTGAGGTCGGGATCGCCGTCGACGTCGCTGGTACCGAAGTCGACGCGCACCCAGCGATCGGTCGGCCCGGTGAGGGTACGCTCCATCGCGTACGCGTTCCGGGAGTTCGGGGCGTGCAACTCGAGGGTGAGGTGTAGCTGGTCGCGACCGCTGAAGTTGACGGCCAGCGAGAGGTTTCGGGCGGTCAGATCTACTCCGTCAGAGCGCACCTGATAGACGGCCGCCCGCTCGGTGTCTTCGGTCGCGCGGAGGCGAGCCGACTGCGACCCGGCGTAGGGGTCGTCCGTCTCGGTCTCGAGCGTCCCGGCATCGATCATCGACGCCCAGCTGTCGAGATCCTCGAAGTCCTCGATCGTCTCGCCCGGGAGGTCGAGGGACCCGTCACCGCCGTTCTCCTCGGGCGACCGTGCTTCGGCCGTCGGCTCGCTGCCATCGTCGCGCCACTCGCGGACGGTCGAGAGACAGCCGGCGAGACCGATTGCCCCGGCCGTGCCGACGGCAGTCACGAACGATCGTCGGTTTCGATTCATCATTGGCGGGGTCGACGAACCGTTCGGTCTTTCTTATAGAGTTGTTAGGCCCGTAACGTCCCGGTCCGCGTCGTTCGGCCAGTCTCGCCACGCGTCCGTTGCGACGATCGGTCGGCTCGTGAGACCGGCCGGAACGCTCCGTCGCGGCGTTTATCGACTCGATAATAATGCGACGCGAACGGCTAGCCCCGGAAAATGACTCGCGTCAGCGTCATCATCCCGACGTACAACAGAGCGACGACGCTTCCACGGGCGATCGACAGCGCACTCGCACAGACGGTCGACGACCTCGAGGTCGTCGTCGTCGACGACGGCTCGACCGACGACACCGACTCGGTGCTCGCCGAGTACGACGACCCGCGAGTTCGGCCGGTCGTCCACGCGACCAACCAAGGGGCGAACGTCGCCCGGAACACGGGGATCGACCACGCCCGCGGCGAGTACGTCGCCTTCCTCGACTCCGACGACGAGTGGCGTTCCGAGAAGCTCGAGCGACAGCTCGAGACCCTCGAGGATCGCTCGGACGAGTGGATCGGCGTCTACTGCGACGCGGTGTTCGAGCTGTCGGGGACGGACGGCTGGTTCCGATCGACGGCCGCAACCGTCCTCGCTCGCGGGGACGACCGACCAACGATGGAGGGCGGCGAGGAACTGATCGGCGAGATCCTGGCGGACAACGTCCAGCCGGGTGCCGGCTCGACATTGGTCGTTCGAACCGATGTCGCCCGTGATATCGGTGGGTGGGACGAACAACTCGACCGGTTTCAGGACCCCGAGTTCTGCCTGCGGGTGCTCGAGGCGGGCAACCTCGCGTACGTCGACGAGGAACTCGTCGTCCGCGAAGAGACGGCCATCCCGCCAGCGGATGTCATCAAAAACGCGGACGAACAGTACCTGTCGATGTACGACGAGACGGTCGAGCGCTTCGAGAGCGAGGGCTACGAGATTCGCTCGAGCCACCAGCTCATCCTCGCGAAGTGTTACTTCTCGGAGGGGCGACTCCTCCGCGGCCTCTGGCACCTCCGGAAGGCTGCGCCGTCGCGGCGGCAGTATCCGGGACTCTGCTGGGCCGCCGGCGTCGGCGTTCGACAGCGACCGGTTCCGATCGTCGCGACGGTCGCATTCGTTCTTGTAGCGATCATCCTGACGCAGACGTGCGTCGCTCGTCGCGTGTTCACCGACTAGCGCTGTCCTGCCGACACGAGTACGTGTCGCCGTTAGACAATGACGTAGTATCCGTTGTTTTACTGGCTGAAACGATACGGAGATCACTCTCGAGCGTGCAACGGTCTTGCCGAATCGATAACTAACCCGCTCTCTCCGGCAGGGTGTGACGTGAACGTCAGAACACTCTACCACACGGCCAGAGGGCTACAGGACCTCGCAGCGACCGAACGCGAGTCGGCCGCCTCGCCATCGCTTCGGCGTCGGCTCTGGCTCTGGCGGCGGGGCTTTCTGAGCCGCTCCGACGCCGTCTACGATCTCGACGAGTCGACGTATCGGGACTACCTGAACGACTATCGGCGATTCGTCCGAACCAAGCAGATCAACGGCACGTGGTCGATCGCGCTGTCGAACAAACTCCTCTTCCACCGCGTGATGCAGCCGTTCGACGACCACCGAATGGGCGTCTACGGCATGATCCGCAACGGTTCGTTCCACAGCGTCGACGGGGGCGATAGCCGACGCGAGGTGACCGACGGTGGCGCGGTCGTCCCGACCGAAAGCGAGAGTGAGGGCGAAACCGATTCGCGGGAAGCTGCCGCGCGTCGGAACGCGAACGTTGCCGAGCGACGGGACTCGAATCATCCTGATCCGCGCTCGTCCGCGGAAACCCGCAACGCCGCCCAGCGCGTCGTCGAACGACTCGAGAGCGACGGTCGGCTGGTCCTCAAATGGGTTCGCGGCGGTGGCGGGAACAACGTCCTCCTGTGTGAACGCACGGACGACGGCTACCGGGTGAACGGCGACTGCTACGCGGAGGTCGAGTTCAGATCGCTGGTCTCGGACCTCGAGGAGTACCTCGTCTGTGAGTACGTCGAACAGGGTTCGTTTGCGGACGGCCTCTACGCGGAGACGCCGAACACGATCCGAATCATCACGATGTACGACGAGGAGCGCGACGAGCCGTTCATCGCCGCGGCGATCCAGCGGATCGGGACGGCGGACTCCGCGCCGCTGGATAACTTCACGCAGGGCGGTCTCTCCGCGGAGATCGACCTCGAGACGGGCGAACTCGGTCCCGGCGTGAGCCCGCCCGGCGACGGCGACCTCGAGTGGCACGCGGTCCACCCCGAGACGAAGACGCCCGTCGAGGGCGCCCACATTCCCGGCTGGAGCGAGATCCGCGAGCGAGTTCTCGAGATGGCAGATACCTGTTCGTTCGTCCCCTACGTCGGTTGGGACATCATCGTCACGGGCGACGACGGCGAGTTCTCGGTGATCGAGGCGAACAGCTACCCCGGACTCAAGTCGATCCAGGTTCACGGGCCGTTGCTGACGGACGACCGAGTTAGGCGGTTTTACGAGCGCCACGGCGTCCGGTGAACTGTCCCGGCCTGTGCCGCCTGTAGACCGGCCGTTCGCGTGTCGGTTGGCGAACCGTTTGCTGCGCTGGGACGATCGATCGCGTTGCCACGACAACCATTGCGAGCGTGATAATAGCTGTATTCGCGAGTTATTCTCGCGATAGTAAACACCGGTTCTCCCGAATCGGGGACCGGATGCAACGGAACTCACTTTCACGACGGACAGCACTGTCACTTACGGCCGGTTCCGTCCTCGCGGGTATCGGTGCCACCACGGCGAGCAGCGAGACCGACGAGGGGGTCTCACGGGAGTCGTTCGAGATACTCGAGGGAACGGACCACGAGACGACAGTACACGTCACGACCGCGCAAGCAGACGGCCCGACGGTCGTCGTCGTCGGCGGCGTCCACGGTAACGAGGTCGCCGGCTACGTCGCCGCGCACGAGATCGCCGACTGGACGATCGAGGCTGGCACGCTCGTCACGATTCCCGAGGCGGACGCCGTCGCGGTCGATCGCGGAATACGGACGGGCGAGGAGGGAGTCGACCTGAATCGCCAGTTCTCCGAAGGCAGCGAGCCGGAGACGAAACTCGCGCGAGCGCTGTGGGACGTCGTCGCGGAATCCGATCCCGACGTGGTCCTCGACCTCCACGAGTCGACAGGGATCTACGCGGGCAACCCCGTCGATGGCGTCGGACAGGCGATCTTCCACTCGGACGGCGACGGCGCTCCGGCTACAGCGGCGGAGGCCGCTGACTACGTTACGCGGAACTACGTGGACGATCCCGATCTCGCGTTCCAGACCGGTCGGTTTTCCGGACCCAACAACGATCCACAGGGGCTTCTCGTCCACAAGGCCGCTCGAGACCTGGACGCCGACGCGTACCTCGTCGAGACGCTGTCGACCGATGTCGACCTCGAGACCCGCGTTCGGTGGCACTCGGTGATCGCCGAGCGACTCGTCGAAGACGAGTTGTTCCCCGAGGAGGTGCCCGAAAACGGCCACGTTCCCGACGATTCCGACGATGACGCCGAGGAGCCGGTAAACGACCCGGATGATGAATCCCCGGACGAAACGGACGACGAACCCGAGGAGACGGACGACTCTGACGAGCCGGTCGAAGAGCAGCCCAACGACGAAACGCCGGACGAAGCGGACGACGCGCCGGACGACGAGACCGACGCGCCGGACCGTGACTCGCTAACCGCGACGATCACGACCGATCCGAGCAACGCGGACGAGCTGTCGCTCGAGTCCGGCCAGACAATCGTCCTCGACGGCTCGCGTTCGTGCGTGCCGGGTGGCGAAATCGTCTGCTACGAGTGGGACGTCGGCCACGATGGCTGCTTCGACGCGACCGGTGAGACGCTTGAGGTGACGATTAGTGCGAACGGCGAGCACACAGTCGTGTTGCGCGTAACCGACGATACCGGGGCGACTGCCGGGGAGGCGATCACGTTCTCGGCGAGTTGAGCGGTCGTCCGCACCTGACCATGTTCCACGGTCGCTGCGCTGTGGACGAAACGGGACGAGGGGAGACGAACGGTACTTTTGGGACGACCACTGCGGTCGCAGCGAATCAGTGGCACGCGAAGAACGGATCAGATTCGGTACTGAGCGACGGGACGCACGCTACGGCTTCGGCTAACGTGGGGCGTTACTCGTAGTGCTGTTCGGTCCGCAGCTCCCAGAGATCGTCGAACGTGATGACCTCGACATCCGCATCGTTGATGTACTCGATGAGGTCCTCGTAGTCGTCTTCCGGCATGGTGTTGTTCGCTTCGAACTCGTGGAAGTTCAGGATCGAACACTGGTTGTGTTCGGCGGCGAGATCGACACAGCGCTTCGAGATGTCTATGTCGTGGCCGATGGTTCGGGGCAGCGCCAGCGGATCGAAGCCGTAGACGCTCGTCGTGTTGACGTTGCCCGCCTGGTTGAAGCCGCCGCAGTAGTGGTACGCCGTCTTCTGCTCGAGGCTCGAGCGGTCGTAGCTGTTGTGCGGGTAGACGATGTAGTCGGCGCCCTCGAACCCGTTGTTGATGAACCACTGCTTGTCGTTTCGGAGCCTGTTCTCGATCTCCTCGTCGTCGTCGTACTCGTGAATGGGCGTATGCGTGCCGTGGACGACGATCTGGTCACCCTCCTCCTGGCGCTCCTTGAGCTCCGAGATCGACATGACGCCCTCTCGGCCCTGTTCGGTCCACCGCGGAACCGGGGCCTGAACCGCCGGGAAATCGTACTCGTCGTGCAGCGGTGAGGCCGTCTCGTAGTAGTCGCTAGTGCCGTCGTCCCAGACCAGCATGACGTAGCCTTGATCGGGCTTTTCGTGGGTACGTAGGTCGTCGATCCAGACCTCCGCTTCGTCCATCGAGTGGAGAACCTGGATCTCGAGGCGGTCGAGCGAATCCATCGCGGGCTCGTACTCGCTCTCCTGGAAGACCCCGGGGCTCGAGCGGAACCAGCCGACATCGGGGGCGCGGTATGTAATTTCGCGGAGCGAGTACACTCGCTCGCTGCCGAACTGGTCGACGAGACGCAGGTTGATCGTGATGTTCTGTGGCGTCGACGTTCGGATCGCAAAGGAGAGGTCGGTTTCGGAGAGGTCTTCGCCGCTGAGATCTCGCTGGGCGACGACGTTCTCGCTGCCGTCGGACTCCAGTTTGAAGCTCTGATCGCCGTCGAAGACGACATCCTCGTCCGGCTCCCCGGAGCCTTGGACGACCTCCCAGGCGTCGAGGTCCTCGAAGTCGTCGAGGGACGCCCCCGGCTGCTGGTACTGTTCGCGGCTGTTGTACTCGGTCTCGAGCGACGGAACGCCGTCCGCGAGCGCCGCCGCACGCTCGGTGGTTTCTCCCTCTTCCGAGGGGTCGTCGCCGTCGGAACTGCCGGTAAGTGACTCGAGACGATCGGTACACCCTGCGAGACCAGCGGCCGCGGTTGCACCGGACAGTGCAAGGATTCGTCGTCGCGTCGGTCGGTCGGATGTCATGTACGGGTCGAAGGTATCGACAGTGACTCCATTATTATAGAGACGATAGCTCCCGATCACCCACCGTTCAGATCACCGCTGTGGGGCCACCTCGGAGCTTAACAATGGCATAGTTAACGACCGCAGGTCCGGAGGTGGAACCAATCAGGCGTACGTGCGTGGCGATCGATCGAACGGATCGGTCGTTGTCTCTCGTACGTCGGCAAAGTGATCTTCGACGATGAACAGGGAACTCTTCGGCGTATTTGGGAGTATCGAGACGTTCGACCGATTCAGATCCAGCGACGAGTTCGACGAGGTGCTCGCCGGCTCGACCATTACGGTCGGGATCAGGGACTCCGATCTCGGAACCCACGGCTGGAGCGCGCGATACGCCGGCGACGACGGCTACTGCGTCATCTGGGGTGAAGTATACGTCCCCGGGGACGCCTCGAACGCCGCGCAGTGGCTCCTCGAGCGCTACGAGGCGGACGGCCGCGAAGCGCTCTCGGAACTCAACGGCTCGTACGTCGCCGTGCTCGACTCCGCGGCCGCCGACGAAGCGATCGTCGCGACCGACGTGGTTCGTTCCCGGGAGTGTTTCTACACCGACGATCCCGGCGTTCGCCTCTTCGGAACCGACCCCGCCGAGGTTAGCCGTCCCATCACGGACCCGAGGCTCGATCGAAACGGCATCCTCGAGTTTCTGCATCTGGGCGTGACCCTCGGTGAGAAAACCGGTGTAGGCGAACTGAGCCGGCTCCCGATAGACAGCGCGCTGACGGTTGATTCAGTCGACTCGCTCGAGCGGTTCGTCTATCAGCCACAAGAGTTCGACTACGCGACCGAACTCGCGGAGCGTCTCGAGCGCGCGCTTCGACGGCGGTCGTCGCTCCCGGGGACCAAAGGGGTACTCCTCTCGGCAGGGTACGATTCGCGGATCATCCTCTCGCAGGTGTCCGACGTCGACCACAGCTATACGGTCGGCTCGCCGGACGCACAGGAGGTACAGGGCGCGAAGCGACTCGCCGACCAGTACGATGCGAGCCACACCGCGTTCCCGCCGGACGAGCGCTATCTCCGCGCAGACGAGTCGAAGATCCGGTACTCACAGGGGATCAAAGAATCGTTGCACATCCACCACGCGGGCTACACGGACGAGATGGAAGTCGACACGATGTACCACGGACTCCTCTGTGACACGTTCTTCCGGGGTCACTTCACCGCACAGGACAGCGTCGATGTCTTCGGTAAACGCGTCCCGATCTCCCGGCTCGACCCGGATCCGGACCCCATCGAGTCGCTGCTCGAAAAGTTCGGCTACAGCCGTGGGGCCAGTCTCGAACTCGCCGAGCGGACGTCGTTCGACGTGGACCCGGAGTCGTTCGTCAGGGAGGCGATCGACGCCGAGTTCGACGCAAGAGGTGATCGCGCGCGGACGGTACAGAACACGCTCACCTGCGTCGGTATCGCCAACCAGCCGTCGATTCCGTTCCACAACCACCTCTCGGATCAGTTCGTGACATCGTTTCTGGCGACCGACCGCGAACTCGTCGATTGGCACCTCCGGACACCACCGGAACACCGGACGACGGAGACGTTTCTCCAGGCGTGCAAACAGCTCGACGGCGACATCTTGCGACACAGGCCGCCTGACCGTCCGTACGATACGATGCTGTTCAACGAGATCGAGCGATTCGTCCGTCGGAAGACGCCGTTGCTCTCGTCGTTCCAGCCACCCTGGCCCGACCGGAGGACCCTCTTCGAACGCCACGACTTCGACCGGCAGCTGCTTGCCGACGCCGAGCACGTCCACGACCTCCCCGCCAGACACAAGCTTCGGCTGATCGATCTTCGCGGGTGGCTCGAGTGCTGGACCGGCTCGAGAGGCCGATCGATTCCGTGGCTGTCGCCACCGCAGTCGACGATCGGATGATGTGTGTACTGGTGATCGCCCGCCGTGGATACGGTTCGGCGAAATAGAACCCCGACGAAACCCGTCTAATGACGGGATAGATCTGTTGCAGCCGTCAAACCGAGACAATACTTATATGTCACGCAGTTTTAGCGCGAGATATGCGTCTGACGCCGCCTTGGTTTCGCTCCTCGTCGGAAGATCCTCCCGGAGAGGAATCCGACGGTGATCCCGACACCAGCGCCGGAGTGACGATCTATCACTCCCCGCCGAGCGATCTTTCAGAGGAGTCGTCCGTGTCCAGCAGACGAGCAGCGCACTTCGTTCCGGACTCCGACACCGCGCTGGTGGTCGAACTCGACGAGATGAGTACACCGGTGACCGTCGACGAGGTCGCCGATCAGCTGATCTCGCCCGCGGATCCGCCGGTCGAAACCTGGGCGGCCGTCCACGAACGGTTGCACCGGGATCGGCTTCCAGCACTCGACGCCTCGGGCGACATCGTGTTCGACGAGTCCCAGGGGGTCGTCGAGCGGCCGCCACGGGCTCGAGCTGGCACACAGAACGGTGTCGCGGTCGCCTCTTCGGCCGCCTCGAGAACGGCTCCGCTTACGCCTTCGCGTGTGTTTCTCGCGGTTCTTTCACTCGCGCTGCTGAGCGCGGCTATTTTCGTCGTGATAACAGTTGTCGTCTAACAGGTACACCACGGCTATTTTCGTCGTGATAACAGTTGTCGTCTAACAGGTACACCACGGCGATTAGCCGTTACCGGTTGATGAGTCGGCTAACGGTCAACACCGAAAAGAGGAGCAGAATCAACGCGCTCAACGCGATCCCCGAGAGGAACGAAGTGAACGGCAACTCGACGACGGCACCGACCAGAAGGACGTAACAGAGGACCGTCGCGCCGATGTAGTAGTCGTCCCAGTTTTCGTCGGTCGCCTGCTCGGCCTCTGACTCGTCGCTCGGCTCGATCTGAAGGTACTGATCGACCTGTTCTGCGAGCGGCTTGCGTTCGACGATGCCGCGGTTTTTCTGGTAGTCGATAATACCCGCCTCGTCGAGTTTCGACAGGTGAGACTGATAGAGCGGGATGTAGACGCGCTGGCGCTGTGTGGACGTGAGTTGCTCGACCGTCGTATCGTGTTCCCACGCCGCGACCTGTTCTGCAATATCACGCATGCGTACCGGTCCCTCGGTGCCACGAAGGTATCGAAGAACCATTCGGCGACGTTCATTCTGCAGCAGGTGGAAAATTTCGTCCTTCGAAAATGCAGACGTTTCCGATGGCTGGTCGACCTCACCGTCCATAGGCGCTTCCGATGGCTGGTCGACGTCACCGTCCGTCTCCTGCTCACCGTGTTCTTTTTCGCTGATATATGTCGCGTTCATCGCACCAATATCCCGTAAACAGAAGGGGGTAATAAAGCATTGGAACTGTAAATTGTCAACGCAGAATTTTTAAATGGATTCACGAACATTGCTTGCGTTTCTAGTGATTTTATAACTCCTATAGAGTCGCTCTTCTGCGCACTCATTCGGGTATTAGAATATCGTGGCTGTTTTTAATTTCTTGACTAGAGGTAGAAATATTGTGGGTTATCTATCCGAATATGGGACTATTGTATCTCGTAGGATCGTTCAGAACCGCCGAAAAACCTCTACGCAGAATCAGTATCTGGTTTGTGATGTATTGGCGTCAGACGGCCGGCAGACATACCCCTCAGTCGCCCGCTTACCGTGCCGATAATAAACCAGCCACCGTCCCATCGGCTACCTCATGAGCGACAATCACTGGTGGTTTTTCGACCTCGCAGTCGTCATCGCGATCACTGGCGCAGTGACGTTCGGGATATTTTCCGGCGTCGGTGGCGTTGTCCGAACGGTGTTGCTTGTTCCGCTCGTCTGCTTTCTACCGGGCTATGCGTTCGTCTCTGCACTGTTTCCGGACGAGCCGACCGACGAGTATCAGCCGTTCGACGACGAGAAGACGGCGCTCGGAACCCCGCTCGTTATCACCGGCGGGCTCGAGTCGGTCGAGCGAACGATACTGTCAGTCGTCTTTAGCATCGCGACCGTTCCGCTGATTGCCCTTCTCTCGTCCGCAACCCCTGGGGGTTTGACGCTCGAAACCGTGCTCTCCGGACTTGCGATGTTCACGGTCGTGTTATCGGTGCTCGCGATCGGTTCTCGCTATCGGTGTCCACCCGACCGCCGATTCGCGCCGTCGCTCTCTTCCGTGTCACTTTTCCACACACCGGCTCGACCGACCGCGTACTCGCGAACGAACACCCGACCGTACAACGTGGCGATCGTCGTCGCGCTGGTCCTGTTAGTCGCGACTGCGGGCTTCGCGATCGCGAATCCGCCCCAACACGACGGATTCACCGAATTCGCCGTCGAGACCGAGACCGTAAGCGGCGATATCGACACGATGTATCAGTCGACGTACGCTGCCGGTGAGACTGACGAGCTCGCCGTGTCGATCACCAACCAAGAACACGAAGAACGCAGCTACACAACCGTAGTGTTGCTCGAGCGGGTCGGCGATGGCGACGGCAACGATAGCGATGCGACCGTCACGGAAGCGGCCGAACTCGATAGACAGTCGGGGACGGTCCCCTACGGCGACACACACGAGCAGACGCTCGAGATCACGCCGTCGATGCACGGGGAAGATCTCCGGCTGACGCTGTTGCTCTACGAGGACGAACCGCCGTCGGAGCCGACGAGTGAAAACGCCTATCGAGCGATCCACCTTCCGATCGAGGTCGAATAGATGTTTCCGTGGGAGCACCTCGCCTTCGCGTACGTCCTGTACTCACTGTTTGCGAATGCTGTCCTCAGACGGGCACCCACGAGTCGTGAGACGGTCGCTGTCGTCATCGGCTCACAGCTCCCGGATCTCGTCGATAAACCCCTCGCCTGGACGTTCGGGATCACGGAAACCGGCTACTCCGTCGGTCACTCGATCTTCGTCGCCCCGATCGTCTGTCTCGCAGTGTACGCGGTGGCCGCTCGCCGAGACGATCGACTGGTCGCCGGTGCGTTCACGCTCGCCTACGGCTCACACCTCGTGATCGACGTCTACGACCCGCTGCGAGAAAGTTCGAGATTCGAGCCACGGGTTGTCCTCTGGCCACTCGAGTCGCCCCCGTCGGGCGATCATGGCGGATTTCTGGATCACTTCGCGCTCTACTTCGTCCGGTACGTAAACGAGTTGCTCACCGGCGGCGTGACGCCGTCGGTCGCCCTCCAGCTCGGGCTCGGCCTCGCCGTCGTGGCGCTCTGGCTGGTCGACGGTGCGCCGATCGCCGCCGACGGCTACCGGTGGCTCCGGGCTCGTTTGCGGGCGTGAGCCGGAGTTTGTCATGCGGCCTACCTTTGTCGGGAGTCGATCGGTCGGCCTCGAACGGTCGCCGACACGATTCCCGTCGAACGCTCGCTGTGCTACAGGACGGAGGGTCCTCCGTAAATTCGAACGAATCGGTGATCGCGACGATCGCAGCCCTCCTCGTCGACTACTCCCAATCGAGGATATCGGGGAGCTCAGCGAATCCGCCGCCCGAGTATCGGCACGCGGTCCATCCGGCGTTTATCGCGCCGTCGACATCCGAATCGTCGTCGCCCACCATCGCGTAGGCTCGTGCGGGGAGCCACGCTTCGGCGAGTCGGTAGGGAGCTTCGCACGGCTTGTGCGCGCCGGCCCGATAGGAGGCGACGACCGTCTCGAAGTGCTGTTCGAGGTCGTGTTCGCGAAGCTTGTACCGCTGCCAGTCCTCGAAGCCGTTGGTCAACACGCCGAGCCGATAGCCGTCCGACAGGCGGTCCAGATCCTCGTGGACGGAGTCGGGTGGTTCACAGGCCGCCGCCTCCCGGCTACGGAGTTCTTCCATCAACAGGTCCGGTTCCGAACAGGCGTCGATACTGGCGAACGCCCGCCGGACCGGATTCGGCTCGTACGCCTCGAACAGCTCATAGAAGACGTCATTGTACCGTTCGATCCACACCTCCCGGGCCTCCCCTTCGACCGTTTCGAAGGTCGCCGTCAGTATCTCGGAGTACGCCTGACGATGCTCGAGCAGCGTTCCGTCCAGGTCGAAAAAGATCGCCTTCGCGTTCGTCATCGTCTCACGGAGTACGGAAACCGAACCTAAAGGGATTTCTCTGGACTGAACCGGCGGGACATCCCACTCGGGCTCCGAGGTCGAATCGAAACTGAGCGTCTCGGCGACGAGTCGACGATTATCCGGATCCGGGTCCGGCCGCACACATCGTCACGTCACCGTTCGTGTAGACCGTGGCCTGATCCGGCCGGCAGAGTTGCGGCTGGTCGATCTGCTCGATCCGTCCGTTTCCGTCGGCGTCGGTGAAGTAGACCGCATCGGTCGACTGCGTCGAGCGGTAGACCGTGTACTCGTGGTCGGCGACGCCGTCGTCCGGAACGGTCGCAGTGCCTATTCCCGACCGCGGATAGGCCCCGGTACGCCAGAACAACGTCTGGTACGGATGATCCGTGTGGATTCGCTGATCCTCCCGGATCTCGCTTCCAGTTTGAGAGCCGGTTAACTCGCCGATCGAGTCGACCGCGGCGAGCTCCGCTTCGTTGTACGCCAGCTGCTCGTGGTGATCGTCGAAGACCGGATTTTCGGAGTTACTCTCCACTGCCAGTATCATCGCTCCCGGATAGACGAGGACGAAGATCAAGAGCACGGAGACGACGATTCGAGGCTCGAGCCCCTGAACCATCGTTCGCAGGCCGATCGCACCGAGAATAGCCATCGGCGCGAAGAGGAACGCGAACCACCGAGTCGGGATGAAGTTACGGATGCCGAACATCGGCAGCCCGAGGACGAAGACGAGCATGAACGCCGCCGCTAACAGGAGCGTGAACACCGACTGTTCGGCGCGTCGCCGGTGGACGACGTACAGACAGCCGACGAACGTGACGCCGAGCAGGAACAGGAAGCCGAGGGCGTCCACGTAGGGGACGAGCTGATCGAGCAGCGTCGTCGTCGCTTGGGCCGCTTCGTCAGGATCGGCGTCGCCCGTGTCGCTCGCGATGTTGAGGAACCCGGCGCTCTCCTCTACCGTCTGGCTGAAGAAGCTCATCACGGTCGCGAGGAACGACTGGTTGCCGTAGGGCGTCAGCGACCAGACGAAGATCGTCAGCCCGAAGTTGAAGACGACGAGCCCGATGAGATTGACCGGCTTTTTCGACCGGAAGACGCTCGTGTCGACGCGTGTCAGCCCGAGCGGATCGATCTCGAAGACGAGCTGTGCGAGAAATGCCGCCAGCAACAATACCAGCATGATGAACGTCGACACCTGGTGAGTGAGGATGACGGCGATGCTAAACAGGACCAGCAACGCAAAGTCGCGGGTCGTGTACTCGATGCGCATGACGCGGAGCAGCGAGTACAGCATCGCGAGGAAGAAGACCAGCCCGAGACTGGTCGGAATGAGGTGCATCCCCCACATCGAAACGTGGCTGGCGAGGGCGAAGAGGGCCGTCGCCAACGTCGCCCACCGTGCCGACACGAGCAGGTTCGCCGTGGCGTAGACGAGCAGGACCGACAGCGGCATCGCGATGCCGACGGAGAGATACAGCGCCGTCCGCAGCGACACGTCGTACAGCACCGACGAGGACGCGACTAACAGGTGGTAAAACGGCGACGCGTAGTGTTTGTCGTGAGAGATGCCGCCGACGGACCGGTCGTCGAGGATCGCTTGTGTGAGCTCCGTGTGGGTCCAGATGTCGATCCCGATGTATCCCGGCGTCGCGTAGAGCGCAGTGAATCGGAAGACGAACGCGAAAGCGATGATCTGGAGCAGCAAGATTCCGGGATGCAACTCGCGGTCGTTCACGAAGAGGATCTGCCCGATTACGAGCGTCCCGAGGACGCTCGCCACCCCGAAGAAAAGCGGCGTCCGCGCACCCTGTATCACTGTCAGTACCACGAGCGCCGAGAGTCCGGCCAGAACGATGCTCGGAAGCGCCATCGCCACTCTCGATGGAAGCGTCGGGAGGCTCGTCGAGTTCGTCCCCTGATAGAGAGAGACGAGGTACAGGACGCAGGCGGTCCCGAGGATCAACGGGACGGTCTCGAGATACAGCTGCGACGCGAAGAACCGAAGCGGCAGCAGCGCCAGCGCGAGCGCGAGACCGACGATCGCCGCGACGGTGTCGAGCCGTAACGGTCGCAGCTCAGACAGCCTGCTATACACCGTGGTCCACCTCCGTTCGACGGCCCGCCGGCCCGTCTCGCTCGAGTACGTCACGGTAGACGTCGAGGAGGCGGTCGCCCAGCGCGTCGAGACTCAGCCCGTCGATCGTCTCGCGGCCGTCGGATCGGCGGCGAGCGTCGGCGACGCACTCGAGCCCCTCGGTCAGGGCCTCGTCGTCGTCGCTGACGATGCAGTCGGTCACGTCTGCGACCGTCTCGCGGACGAAACCGACGTCGGTCGAGACGATCGGTAGGTTGCATGCAGCCGCCTCCTTGACGACCATCGGACCGCTCTCCCGCTCCGAGGTCACGAGGAGGATATCGCTCGCGTTCATGTAGTACGGAATCTCCTCGTGGTCGACGCCGGTGACCGTCCGCAGTTCGATATCGGCGTCGGCTCGTTCGACCAGCCGGCGCGCTCGCGGGTAGTCCTTGACGGCCCGTGTCCGATCGTACGGAAAGAGCGCGATCGGCCGGTCGGTCTCCCAGCCGATGCGTTCGCGGGCCTCCACCTGCGGTACCGGTCGAAACAGGTCGGTGTCGACGCCGAACGGGACCAGTTCGTGCTCGGTCTCGAGTACGCTCGACATGGCTCGACTCGGGACGATTGCCGCGTTCGCACGGCGGGCACCGAATCGGCTGACCGAGCGGAGCCAGTCGTGATCGCTCATCAAATCCGTCCCCCACAGGGTCAGAACGACTGGACGGGTCGGCTGGGCGAGCGCGAACGGCGCGACGAGCCCGTAGTTCGCGTGGACCAGGTCGTAATCGTTCGATCGGAGTTCCGAGAGGATCCGCGGATAGTATCGCGCGTAGTCCGTCGGCGACCGACTCGAGTCACCGCCGTGTGTGCCGGGGACTTCGAGGACGGTACAGTCGACGCCCCGATCCTCGAGCACCGACACCTGCTGGTCGAAAAACGGTCGCGGGGACGTGACCAACTGAAGTACGTTCATGAGTAGGTTAGCGTAGCGTCGTCGCCGGCGTCGGATTCGCTTCGCGTGCACGCGCGTGAGATTCAATCTGCTCTACGACGAACGCCGTCACGTCGATCCGCTCCTCGAGCAGACGTTCGCGTCGTTCGGCCCACGTTTCGGCGGACGCCGCGAGGACGTCGTCGATCGCCTCGAGCGCTCGAGCGTGGCGGTCGTCGCCGTTGCAGCCGAACAGCAGTCCGTACTCGGCTTCGAGTTCGGCGGTGTAGCCGAGCGAGAGCGGGTTGACGTACACAGCCGGCGTACCGAGCACCGCGGCCTCGGTCGCGGTCGTCGCGCCCTCGCTAACGACGATCTCGGCGTGGGCGAGCAGATCGTGCAACCGTTCCGGTCGCGTCGAGAACTGGTAGGGTTCGAGGTCGGCCGGTGGCTCGCCCTCCGCCGAGAGCAACACCTCGAGACCGCTTTCCTCGAGTCGATCGATCGCCTCGCGCGGATCGTCGAAGCCGCCGTGGCCGACGTCGTGGGAGGCCTCCCAGCTACTGAGTCGAACGACGGCGAACGAGTCGTCCGGATCGAGGCCGACCGACTCGAGGACGGCTGGATCGGGATCGAACCGATTCGGGTGGAGGTAGGCGAGTTCGTGATACCCGGGATAGCGAACCTGGCTCGAACCGACGTCGTCACGGTAGCACGCCGGCGTACAGATCGCGTCCGCGAACGGGTAGGCGAGTTTCGTGATGAGTGTCGCGTGTTCGGTGTCGTAGAAGACGACGCTCTTCGTTCGCAAGACGGACGCGACGTGGGCGGCGGCAACGCCGCCGATAGCCGTGATGACGTCCGGATCGATCCGTCGCGCCCGGGCCAGCAGCCGCGTCTCGTAGGTCGCCTGCACGGTGGCCAGCGAGAGCAGCGAGTCGGACTCGCCGGCGAGCACCTCGTGGTCGATATCGTACGCCTCGAGCAGCGCGATGGCTACGTCGCTCTCGCGAGCGAAGACGTGGACCTCGTGTCCTCGAGCGTCCAGTTCCTCGATCGGGTTCCGGAAGAAATGGACGTGCCCGGGGTGTTGAATCGTAATCACGACTCGCATTGGCGATCACAACCTCCGGTAGACGAATCCCGCGTCGTGGGCCGCGTCCTCTTCGAACGTTCCCGTTATGTCGACCAACGCGGGGTTCTCGCCCAGTTCGGCCGCGACGGCCTCGAGATCCAGCCGTTCGAACTCGGCGTGTGGCGTCGCGAGGAGCACGGCGTCGAAGTCGTCGAACGAAAGCGTCTCCTGGACCTCGAGGTCGAACGCGTCCTGTACCGCATCGGCGTCCGCGAACGGGTCGAAGCCCTCGACATCGATATCGTACTCCCGAAGCGAGTCGACGACGTTCGCGACTTTCGAACTTCGAATGTCGCCGACGTCCGCTTTGTACGACAGTCCCAGGACCAGTACGCGACTCTCTCGAAGGGTCTTGTGACACTGGTTGAGCGCCTTGATCGTCAGATCGGCGACGTGGTCCGGCACCGACTCGTTGACGTCGCGACCGGCCCGGATGAGTTCCGGCTCGTACCCGTCCTGGGCCGATCGGTGGGCGAGGAAGTAGGGATCGACCGGAATGCAGTGGCCGCCGACCAGTCCCGGGCGGTAGTCGTGGAAGTTCCACTTCGTACCCGCGGCCTCGAGGACCGCCTGCGTGTCGACATCCATCCGCTCGAGCGCCATCGAGAGTTCGTTGACGAACGCGATGTTGAGGTCGCGCTGGGTGTTCTCGACGACTTTGCACGCCTCGGCGACCTCGATCGAGGTGGCGCGGTGGACGCCCGCGTCGACGACCGACTCGTAGAGCGTCGCCACGTCCTCGAGCACCGGCTCGGTCTGTGCCCCGACGACTTTGACGACGTGTGCGAGCCCGTGTTCGTCGTCTCCGGGCGTCGCGCGCTCCGGCGAGTAGCCGACGAAGAAGTCCTCGCCAGCAGTGAGGTCGGACGCCTCCTCGAGAGCCGGAATCAGGACGTCCTGTGTCGTCCCCGGGTAGACGGTCGATTCGAGGACGACCGTCGTGCCGGCGGTCAGTTTCGATCCGACGGTGGTCGCCGCACTCTCGACGAAGCGTAGGTCCGGCCGGTCGTCGTCGTCGATCGGGGTCGGTACGGCGATGATGACGTAGTCTGCCTCGCCGATCTCGGTCGCGTCGGTCGTATAGGAGATGTCGCCGTCCTGGATCGCCTCGTCCGAGAGGTCGCCGGTGGTGTCGACGCCCTCTTGAAGACGCTCGACCGTCGATTCGTCGATATCGTAGCCGATGACGCGGTAGTCCGACTGCGCGAAGCCGACCGCGAGCGGCAGGCCCACGTAGCCGAGCCCGACGACGCAGATCGTCGCCTCTCGGGCGGACTGGTCGTCGACGTGCTCGAGGGTGGTCCCCTCGTCGCTCGCTCGCAGGGGTAGTCGGTCGCGCTCTCGATCGTCCGCTCGGTTCTCAGTGTCGCTGATTGTCGTGGTCATAGATGATACGTGGTCGCTGGGCCGTCACGCGCGGTCGTGTGACGGTCTCGTCCGGCTCGGTGCCGTTCGCGTTCCTCATCCATGCCAAGACAGTTCGGGCGGTTTACTATAGCCAGAATAAACGGTTGCACCACGCCCATCCGCTCGTGAGGGGGTCTGCTGTGGGTGAGTCGGCGGTTCAGAAGGTCCGCGTCGATATCGCGGACAGCGGCTTATACTGGTGTTAAACGGGGCTATACGGACTCATAATGAAGGGGGCGTCGGTCCGATGATTCATGCGGTCAGTTCGATTACGAACGCCGTGATCGGGACCCACCGACCGCATCAGAACCGTGAAACACATGGT
Organism: Natronorubrum tibetense GA33; assembly: GCF_000383975.1. Classification (NCBI taxonomy): domain Archaea; kingdom Methanobacteriati; phylum Methanobacteriota; class Halobacteria; order Halobacteriales; family Natrialbaceae; genus Natronorubrum; species Natronorubrum tibetense. The sequence continues at coordinate 678,054 of NZ_KB913017.1, forward strand.
TTCAACTTCCCAGATCGAACTCGGACCCGCGTTCGCCTCGATACACGCCAGCGTGTCCTCGAGTACGGGTTCGGTGCCGATTCGTCGACTCGACGTCCAGACGTTCGCATCGGTAACCCCCACCGATAGCGATCAGTTGGGTGGACCGGTATCCTGGCTGTCGATGCTACGCGGCGCGTCGGGCTGGGAAGCGGCGATGATCGCGGTTCTGTTCTTACTGATCAGCGGACTCGTCGGCATCCGCCTGCGAGAACTGCTGTCGAACCGCGAGGTCCAACTCGCTACGCACTCGCTGCTCGGTCAGTCAGCGGACGAGTCGGGTGAGATAACAGGCTCACCCACCGACGATCACCGACCCTACGAACAGTATCTCTCACCCGAGACACCGACCGAACTCCTGAGCGACAAGGGAGAAGTGGTTCGACTGCTCGTCGCAAATCACGGCCGCATTCGCCAACACCAGATCGCCGACGAAACGGGCTGGTCGAAGTCGAAAGTGAGCCGAATCTGCTCGCAGATGCACACCGACGGCACGATCGAGAAGACCTCGGTCGGCCGAGAGAATCTCATCACCCTGTCCGATCGAGAGCCGGAGACGGAAACGCAGCGTACCGACACCGAAAAACCGCTTCAGTGAGCACGCACCACACTCTCGCACCACTCTCGTACTGACTGAAACGGTTCGCGTACCGATCGCACGACGACCGTGCGATCGGCTCTCTTCGGCTTTCGCTGCGACGATAGTTCGGATTCACGGTGCCAGACGGCGGTTGTCCGAACCGAGGGCACCGACACCGATCTCTTTCATTCCATCGTCCTGTACCACGCAGCCAGCTAACGCAACGTGGCGGTGCCATCGACATCACGCTCGTCTAGCGAGAAGTCTTTTCGACGTCGAACCGAAGCTGTCCGGAATCGAGATCCACAACTCATCGGCGTTACCGGCGCTCGAAACCAGCTACGAGCGATCGTCGGAACCGCTGCCGTAGACGCGCTCGACGCGTCGGACTGATTCCGTCTCGTTGCCACCGTCCGGTTCGACGGGGGACGAGCGCTCCGGCACGAACTGCGTCGGTCCCGCCGTAGCGCTCTCGAACCCGCGGCGACGTGACGAAAAACGGCTCGTTTGCAGTTCGTGCAAACGAATTTCGCATTATACAGACGATAGCGCTCAGCTTATTCGTGGTATAGTAATGGCCGCTGTCGAACTTGGTGTCAGTAACGACCCGCCCCGTCTCGCAGCCGACGGGTGCAGGTAGGTGATATCAATGATACACAACCGCACTGTACGTCAGGCAGCCTCCTCGAACCGACTGGGTACGACTGTCCCGAACGCGGCACGTCTCGTTGCACATCGTCTGGCAAACGCGACGAACTCGACGCCGGCCGCTCGAGCGGAGGTGAGCAGCTGATGTGCGGCATCATCGCGCGTATCGGTCACGGTGACGCCGCGGAGACGCTCCTGTCGGGACTCGAGAATCTCGAGTACCGCGGCTACGACTCGGCGGGAATCGCCGTTCAGAACGGCTCCGGCGTCAAGGTCCACAAGTGCTCGGGCGAGGTTGACGACCTCAAATCCTCGCTCGAGAGTCAGCCCCACGGCAACATGGGGATCGGCCACACGCGCTGGAGCACCCACGGCCCGCCGACCGACGCGAACGCACACCCGCACACGGACACGGCCGGTGACGTCGCGGTCGTCCACAACGGCGTCATCGACAACTACGACGAGCTTCGGGCTGAGCTTCAGGCGAAGGGCCACGAGTTCGAGAGCGACACCGACACGGAAGTCATCCCCCACCTCATCGACGAGTACCGGACGGAAACCGGCGACAGCGAGCAGGCGGTCCGCCGCGCCGTCGAGACGCTCGAGGGCAGCTACGCGATCGCCGCGATCGTCGACGGCGAGGAGGCGGTCTACGCCGCGCGGAAGGGCTCGCCGCTCGTCCTCGGACTCGACGACGAGGAGTGGTACCTCGCCAGCGACGTCCCAGCCTTTCTCGACCACACCGACGAAGTGATTTACCTCGAGGACGGCGACATCGTCGTTCTCGACCGCGACTCTTACCGGATCACCGATCTCGCGGGTACCCCCGTCGATCGCTCGACCGACACCGTCGAGTGGGACCCGGAGGACGCGGGGAAAGGCGAGTACGACCACTACATGCTCAAGGAGATCAACAACCAGCCGACGTCGCTCTCGAACACGATCGAGGGCCGGATCGACGACGGCGACGTCGCGCTCGAGGAGCTTCCGGCGGGCACGTTCGAAGACGTCGAGACCGTCCAGTTCGTCGCCTGCGGAACGTCCTATCACGCGGCGATGTACGGCGCTAACCTGCTTCGTTCGGCGGGGATCAGCACGGAGGTCGTTCGCGCGAGCGAGTATGCGTCGATGTCTGGACCCGTAGACGAGGGGACGCTCGTCGTCGCGGTGACCCAGAGCGGCGAGACCGCCGACACGCTCGAGGCCGTTCGCGAGGCGACCGCACGCGGTGCCCGATCGCTTGCCGTCACTAACGTCGTGGGATCGACGGCCGCACGGGAGGCCGACGACGCGGTCTACATCCGCGCCGGCCCGGAGGTCGGCGTCGCCGCGACGAAGACCTTCTCGTCGCAGGCGGTCACGCTCGCATTGCTCACCCAACGGCTCGCGGCCGACGTTCCGGACGCGACCCCCGCAGCGGACCGCGAGACGATGCTCGAGGAGCTGAAAGATCTCCCGGAACACGTTGAGCAAGTCCTCGAAACGACCGACGCGGAGACGCTCGCCCGGGACACCGTCGACAGCAAGTCGTACTTCTTCATCGGCAACGGCCTCGGCCACTCGGTGGCACTCGAGGGCGCGTTGAAGTTCAAGGAGATCACGTACGAACACGCCGAAGGGTTCGCCGCCGGGGAGCTCAAACACGGCCCGCTCGCGCTGGTGACCGACGAGTCGCCGGTGTTCGCGGTCGCCACCGGCAGTGGCGACGGGAAGACGAAGACGAACGCGATCGAAGCCCAGACCCGCGGCGCACCGATCGTCGCCGTCAGTCCGGACGACCATCCGCTGACCGACGTCGCCGAGGTGCACCTGTCGATCCCCGACACCCATCCCGTCTGGGCCGGCCTGCTCGCGAACGTTCAGCTTCAGCTGGTCTCCTATCACGCCGCGGATCTGCTCGAGCGACCGATCGACAAGCCGCGCAACTTAGCGAAGAGCGTGACGGTCGAGTGATCGAGTCGCCGCGATACTGACTGATTTTCGCCGGTTCCGTTCGGTCCGTTCTCTGGCTTCTCGAGTGCACGAGCGAGCACGACTGCTGTCACGTCTACTACTGTCTTCGTGCGGTTTCACCCGGTAGCTGTCCACTCTCGCCGATTGAGATCTCGATTAAGCGTCCTCGCCGTCGTCCGAGTGGCTGGGTCAAGATTTAGTCGTCCGACTATATTGTCTCTGGAATAGCGGGTCGCTGAAGAGTACGTATTTGACAGTCGTGTCGTCATCCCCCGCCGATCATCGCATTCGGACGGGTAAAAGAATATCCGATGGCATACAACAGAAGGGCAATTATCATCGCGATCGGTGTAATGACTACCGCAGGAAGAGAACTCAGGAGGCACAAGAGCTGACCGTGGCTATTGGCGTCTAGACGTAGCCCGCTCCAACAGCGCGAACCAACAGCTCGAGGATGTAGCTTCTCGAGCCACGTCGGTCTCGCAGGATCGGTGTTAGTTTCATCTGAATCGCGATCCATACTCACAGTCCCTTACCGAACGGCAAAATATCATCGAGATATCACGTCTCGGTATCCGTGTTCTCTGTACTGACCGCAACCGGATCTGAGTATGTTATCTACTGCGGATTCCAATAGAGCTGTTCGAGTCAGTGTCGCCCTTCTCGGACTCGTATACCATTTCGACACCTTCGAGGACATTCCCCGAGTGCCGCTCCGCGTTGTTCCTCGGGACGTCTACCTCGAAATCGTACGCGTCGAAACCGACGCTGTCGTCGACCCCGATGTCTTGTGCATCCGATTCGTCCTCGGAATCGGTTTCGTTCCCAGTGTCGTCGTTCCCATCGGTCGGTAACGTATCAAGACAGCCTGCGAGACCAATCCAACCAGCGTGCGTCGAGAGTGACTGTCGGGAGAGCCGGCTCGGCACGGATTTAGCCTCTCGAGCGGACGCGAACCGTGTTCGCAGCGTAAGACCGATCAGATCGTCCGAATAACGCGCGCCCGAAAACGAGGCTACGGGAGCTGCGACACCAGCGCAGTGAGCCGATCAGTCCTCTTCGAGCACCAGCGTAACCGTCTCGTCGTCGCCATCTATCTCGATGTCTACTTCGTCGTCTTCGTAGCCGTCCGCACTCGCGGTGACCGTGTAGTCGCCGTCTTCGACATCGAACTCGGCTTCGCCATCGTCGGCGTCCTGTTCCTCGCTCGAGCCGAAGAGATCGGACTCCTCGAGTTTGACGGTAGCGTCGTCGATCGAATCGCCGTCCTCGTCCTCGACGATCGCCGTCAGGGTGTGGGTCTCGTCGTCACCGTCGTCTTCCTCGAGTTCCAGCGTGACCGTTTCGTCGTCGCCGTCGATCTCGACGTCCGTTTCGGCGTCTTCGTAACCATCCGCGCTCGCGGTGACCGTATAATCGCCGTCCTCGAGTTCGAACTCGGCCTCGCCGTCGTCGGCCGCTTGCTCCTCGCTCGAGCCGATATCGCCGTCCACCTCGACTGTGGCATCGTCGATCTCGTCGCCGTCCTCGTCCTCCACGATCGCGGTCAGGGTGTGAGTCTCGTCGTCGTCCTGATCGTCGTCGCCATTCTGATCGTCATCGTCGTCTTGCTCGTCATCGTCATCGGCGTCCTGGTCGTCTCCGTCGCCTCCGTCACCGCTATCGGAATCCCCGTCGTCCGTGTCGGAGCCGTCGTCACCGTCTCCGCCGGTCTCGTCTTCGTCGCCGTTTTCGTCGTCGGACTCCGAACCGTTGTCGTCCGAGTCGATGTCGTCGGCAGATCCTTCGGTGTCTCCCCACTCGTCGTTGACCGCACCGAGCGCGCTACCGAGAGAGGCACCGCTGGCGGCGAGTGCGAGCCCGGCCACCAGGAAGAGGATCCCGCTGACGGTGAGCAGTACCTGTACGCCGCGCTGGGCGGACCGCGTCCGTGTCGGTTGCTGGTTGACGTTGGGGCACATTGTTGAAAGTAGATGAAAGTCTGAATTACGTGCTCGTCGAGTCGTCCGTTCGTGATGTCTCCGACCGCTTCACAGCCAGTCGTCGTCGGCTTGTCGTCCGACTGAGAGCCGTGCTTGCGAACTGGTTCGGTGGCGTGACTGCGGGTTGATTCGCCGAAAAGCGAACCGGAGGGGCGGTCTGTGCACGCCGGTGAGCGGAATACCCACCGCGTACGAGAGAGATGACGTTCACTACCCGTTCGTTTCGTCTTTTGGGGGTTCACTATACCGCAGATAAGACCGTTTCGTCGGGTGAAACAGTCCGTAACGGTACTGAAGCAAGCGGAACAACGCAGGACGATATCGTCATTGGGACGGTACTCGAGGGCCGACACGCCGGCGAGGTCTCCGTCTATAGCGGCCGGGACACCGATCGACGTGGCGTCACACCGAACGTGTCGACGTGTTGTCGTCGAGCGGATCCGTCGATCCGAATGCATGAGTGGCGCTCCGCCTCGTGCGGCCCTCGAGCGGATTACGGTCGGTCAGGCCGAGGCGATCGATTTCGAATCAGGGCTGCTCTATGGCGATTATACAGAGGATAACGGTCACGGTGGACCCGACGTGTCGCGTGGATGAGCCGTGGAGCGCGTTCCTATTTCGCGAGTCGGTGGTCGTTCACCCGGTCGAACTGGGTATGAGTGATCGTGTCACGAACGGATCGAACCAGGCCGAGTGCTGACGTGCCAAGAACGGCGAAACAGCAGATCGCGAGGCTGGTGGGCGACGGGCGGTTTTTCGTGGCCTCCCACCCGTACCGAAGTGCCCGCCGTCGGTTGTCGCGCTCGATCTCCGTCCACCCCCAGGAGAGGTGTCGGTCGTACCGCAGTTGCCGTTCGATTTCTGGGTGGCGGTCGATCTCCTCGCGGTACTTCGACCAGATCTGCCCGAAGATATCCGCGGTCCCGTCGAGTTCGAGTTGCAGGCGATCCGTCCGCTCGATCGCGGCCGCCGCCGACACGTTCGAGTCATGGAAGTGCCGAACGACCAGTGGCTCGTCTACGTACTCGTACTCGTACTCGCGGGCGATCCGAATCGCGTGATCCCAGTCTTCTCCGCAATCGAAATTCGTATCGTAGTCTCCGACCGTCTCGAAACAGTCGGCGCGGATCATATGACTCGAGTAGGGTTTGAGATCGAACTGCGCGAGGATCTCCGGATAGATATCGCCGCGGATCGACGGCGTGTAGGTACCAACTGTTCGGTCGTTCTGGCGGACGAGACCACCGGTGTAGACGACGCCGCAGTCCGAATTAGCCTCCATGACGGCGAGCTGTTTTTCGACCTTCCGGGGGTCCCAGCGATCGTCGTCGTCCAGAATACAGACGTACTCGCCGTGGGCCCGCTCTATCGCTAGGTTTCTGCTCGCCGCGATTCCGAGTCGCTCGTCGTTGTAGAACGGCCGAACGCGGTCGTCGTCGTCGTACTGCTCGAGGACGGCCCGCGTCTCTTCGACGGGCGGATCGCAGACGATCACGACTTCGATCTCGTCGTGGGTCTGGGCGAGCGCTGTTTCGATTGCACCCTCGACGAACGAGTGGCGGTCGTAGGTGGGAATAATCACGCTGACGAGCGTCACGACCGTGACTCACCCGTCGAACGTCGCTGGTGGAGAGCGGTGTGCCTACGCGCAACTGAACACATATCATGAACCATCGTCCAGGAATACTTATCCGTGAACGTGATTCTCAGGAGGTGATGAGACCTTGCTGTGGGTATCGTTCGATTTATGAACAAAGTCGGGCTAATCGACCATAATTCGGGCGGGGACGGGACGGGACGGCCGTTCGTAGCGGGACTGCGAAACCGTCTCGAGCCAGCTACTGTGCGTCTCCGGTGACGGTCGTCTGCAGAATGCTGTCCCTACTTTTTGCGGTTCGTCCTAACTGACTGAACAACGGTCGAGACTGACATCATTTCCGATCACTATGAACGGACACAACACACACGGTGAGCCGCGAGGAAATGGCGCGGAGGGCGGGAAGTGGGCTATAGATGCGGGCGAGTGGCCGCAGGTGTCGGTCGTCGTCCCCGTCTACAACGATCCGACGGGGCTCCGGGATACGCTCGATTCGCTGGTCGAACAGACGTATCCGACCGACGCCCACGAGGTGCTCGTCGTCGACAACGGTTCGACGGACGAAACGCCGACCGTCGCGAGGGAGTTCGCAGACGAGTACGAACAGATAACCGCTCTCGCTGAGGACGAGGTCCAGAGCTCCTACGCGGCGCGAAACAAGGGCATCGAGCACGCGAGCGGTGAGATCCTCGCGTTCGTCGACGCGGACATGACCGCCGGGGACGAGTGGCTCGTCGACGCCGTCGACGCGTTCGAACGGGCCGATGCCGAGTACGTGGGCTGTAACGTCGAGATGGTGCCCTCCGAGGACGGCGACTCGCTGGCGGAACGGTACAACTTGCAGACCGGGTTTCCCATCGATCACTTCGTCGAGAATCTCGGGTTCGCACCGACGTGTTGCCTACTCGTCCACCGATCCGTGATCGACGACGTCGGACCGTTCGACTCGCGGCTGCTCTCCGGCGGAGACCGGGAGTTCGGTCACCGAGTTCGCGACTCCGGCCGAGAGCTCCAGTTCGCACCGGACGCGACGATCTACCACCCGACGCGGTCGACGGCCGACGCAATTTTGCGAAAGTCGCGACGCGTCGGCCGCGGCGTCTACCAGCTACGCGCGTTCCACCCCGATCGATACGACAGTGCGGTTCCGGTCGCGCTCAATCCCGTTCCGTACCTTCCGCCGCGACCCGACCGAGTCCGCAGCGTCGACGGCTGGAACGAACTCTCTCGCCGGGAAAAAGCGGGCTTTTACCTGCTGTCCTACGCACGCGGGATCTGCAACGGGTTAGGTCGGCTCGAGGAGACGGCCCGGAGACGCGCGAGCGCGTTGCGGTGAGTTCGGGCCGAGGCTCGAACGCCACTCACGTCGATTGGTGTGTACCGTCGCCTCGCGGCGATTCCTCGACGCGAGCGTACTCGAAGAGATCGTCGACTTACTTCCGTGCGATTAGTTCGATCGAGTGATCGCTCTCGGCCATCGCCCGTCGAAGGTCGTCGAAGGTCTCGACGCCGCACTCGAGGCCGTGCCAGCGTCGCGCGTCCGACACCCCGGCGGCGGCGTCCGTCCGAACCGCCGAGACGACCTCGAACCCGTTCGCTGCGAAGCGTTCGACGACCGCCGCCTTCGATTCCGGCGAGAGATCGAGCGGGTGCAGTTCGACGTAGACGACCGTCGGCCCTGGCGCTTCCAGGACGTCGGTCAGGCCCTCGAGCACCGCGGACTCGTACCCCTCGACGTCGAACCGGACGACGTTGATCGAGGCGGGCTCGATGTCGCAGTCAGTGAGATACCGATTTCCGGTGGTCTGTTCGACCGAGATCGTCTCGCGCTCGGCGTCCTCGAGCGTCGTTGTCGACGAGGCGCTGTCCGCTGCCGACGAAACGCCGTCCGCCGCTGCGGAGCTTGCGCGAACCTGGTGTTGGTTCGAGTGCGTACTCAACTCCATCTCGACTGTCCGCTGCTCGTCGCCGAAGGCGAGTTGATCGACATCCGCGAGGTGGGCGTACCCGTTACGCTCGAGATTATGCTCGAGGAGGGCGACGTTCGACGGAATCGGTTCGACCGCGTGGATCCGCGCCCGGTCGCCGAGGATTCCGGCTTCCATGGTACTGAAGTAGCCGATGTTCGCGCCCACCTCGAGGACGCAAACGGGGCCGTCGACGGTCGCCGCGAGGCGCTCGAGTTCGCGCTCGAAGACCGTCGACGAGCGGTACTCGTGGACGCCGTAGGCGAGCAGCGTCCGCGAGATGCCGGCGTCGGTGGTGTCGACGACCAGCTCGTGATCACCGACTGAAAGGGCCTGGTAGCGTCGGTCCTCGAGTCGGAACGCATAGTAGGGGTTTCGTCCGGTCGCCAGTTCTGCCACCGAGCCGACGGCCGCACCGATTCGACCGGTGCGCAGGAGGCGGCCCAGCTTTCGGGCTTCCAGACCCAGATACTGTGCGATCTGCGGTGCGTCGTCGAGCACCGACCGGACGCGTTTCGCGGACGTACGTGTCGCAGTCATCGGTCCAGTGGGGCAGGTTGCCGCGTCGGTCGAGTACCCGTTCCTGAGTCACCCATCACTAGTTCGATCTAGTTCACGAACGCGGATAAGTCTCGAGACGGCTTTCGGTTCGTGAGAGTGGCTCTCGATCGGACTCGAGAGCGACTCAGCGACCGCTCGGCACACAACCCGAAGCGGAGAACAGCTACGCGAACCGCGACGATAGTCTGTTGAGCCTGATCGATTATCAGTCGTCGAACGGCCCGCCATCGTCGAACGGCCCGCCATCGTCGAACGGACTGTCTGGTCCGTCATCATCGAACGGCCCGCCATCGTCGAACGGACTGTCTGGTCCGTCATCGTCGAAGGGGCCGCCGTCGTCGAAGGGGCCGCCATCGTCATCGGCGTCGTCGGGAACGTCGTCCCCACCGCCCCCACCATCGGTACCGTCGTCACCGGTATCGTCGTTGGCGTCGTCCTCACCTTCGACATCGTCGAACGGACTTTCGGGTTCGTCGGGCCCGTCATCGTCATCCTGTCCGGGCGGGCCGTCGTCGTCCTGTCCAGGCGGCCCGTCACCGCCCGGCCCCGGTGGATCGTCATCGTCGTCCGAATCGTCTGGCGATTCGGCCTCGTTCGGTTCGTCCGCATTCGACTCGTCGTCGGATTCGAGGTCCGAATCGGTCGACTCGTTGTCGGCCGATTCGTTGTCATCGGAGTCATCGTCGGGATTGAGATCGGTCGACGGCGTCTCGGTAGTCGAGTCGTTCACCGGCGACTCCTCCGAGGATTCCTCACCCGGGCCGAGCATTCCCGGACCCATGCTGGGAATGAACACCATCGCGAGCGCTCCGAACGTGAGCAAAACGATGAGGACGGTCACGAGCAACGTCGACGCTGGCGGTATCGAATCATCGTCCGGGGCCGGATCGTCTGAACGAGCCATTCGATCGTTTCTTTTCAGCCCGACAGGCTTTGTTAATCCCAGCCCACATCGATTGTCGACGGCCCGTGCGATCAGTATCGAAAGGATTCGATCCTCGCGAGAACGCGACAGCGGGTGCTGGCGAAAGGCTCGCACTGCCGCGCGGGTGGACGGTCGGTCTCGATGGCCGAACAATGATATAGCCGGCTCACCCACTATTCGCCAAGAACGCCCGCTACAATGACGAAACACTACGATCACGCGCAGGTCCAGGAGTTCTGGCAGTACGTCTGGGAGCGCGACGACGTTTACACGTTGGCCGAGAACGCCGAAGACCCGACCTACGTGCTCGGGATGTTTCCGTACACCTCCGGGACGCTCCACATGGGGCACGTTCGAAACTACGCGATCACTGACGCCTACGCTCGGTATCGCCGGATGCAGGGCGACGATGTCCTCCATCCGATGGGGTGGGACGCGTTCGGTCTCCCCGCAGAAAACGCCGCGTTCGAGCGCAAGACCGATCCTCGATCGTGGACCGAGGCGTGTATTCGTCGCATGCGCGAGGAACTCGAGACCATGGGCTTTGGCTACGACTGGTCCCGAGAGATCACCACCTGCGAGCCGGACTACTACCGGTGGAATCAGTGGCTGTTCAAGCGCCTCTACGAGGCGGGCTTCGTCGAGTACGAGGCCGCGTCGGTCAACTGGTGTCCCGACTGCGAGACGGTGCTTGCGGAGGCTCAGGTCGAGGAACACGAGGTCGAACGAAGTGAGACCTCGGGAAGAGCGAGCGGCGAAGCCGCGAGCCGCGAGCACCAACGGAGTGAGACCTCGGAAATAGCGGGCGATGAGGGCTCGAGTCACGACCACGAGCGAGTCTGCTGGCGCTGTGAGACCCCCGTCGACCGGCGCGAACTCGACCAGTGGTTCTTTACGATCACCGACTACGCCGAGGAGCTTCACGACGATCTCGAGGACCTCGAGGGATGGCCCGACGGCGTCCGCGAGATCCAGCGCAACTGGATCGGCCGTCAGGAAGGGTGTCGGATCACGTTCGAAGTCGACGACTACACTGGGGGATCGGTCGACGTCTTCAGCACCCGACCGGAGACGGTCTATGGCGCCACGTATCTCGCCGTCTCGCCGGGCCACGACCTCGCGCGGGAACTCGCCGAGACGGACGACGCCGTCGCGGAGTACGTCGACACGGTTCGCGAACAGGATCCCAGCGAGGTCGGGTTCGCCGGCGTCGAGACGGACGCGACGGCGATCCATCCGCTCACCGACGAGGAACTGCCAGTTTACGTCGCCGGCTACGTCCTCGAGGACGTCGGCACCGGGGCCGTGATGGGCGTCCCCGCACACAACGAGCGCGACCACACGTTCGCCGCGGAGCACGACCTCCCGATCGAACGGGTCGTCCTTCCCAGTACCCCGGACAAACGTACCAGCCTCGAGGACGGCCCCTACACCGACGACGGTATTCTCGAGCACAGCGGCGAGTACGACGGGCTCGAGAGCGAGGTCGTCCGCGAACGGGTCGTCGCCGAGCACGACGCGCTAACAGAAGACGTCACCTACCGCCTGCGCGACTGGCTGATCTCCCGGCAGCGCTACTGGGGGACGCCGATCCCGGTCGTCCACTGCGAGGACTGCGGACACGTCCTCGTGCCCGACGAGGAACTGCCGGTCGAACTGCCCGAGTTTGTCCGGACGACGGGGAACCCGCTCGAGGCCCACGACTCATTCCGCAAAGCGGAGTGTCCCGACTGCGGCGGGCCGGCCCGGCGCGAGACGGACACGATGGACACGTTCGTCGACTCCTCGTGGTACTTCCTGCGATTTCTCTCGCCGCACCTCGAGGACGCCCCCTTCGACACCGATCTGGCCGACGAGTGGCTGCCGGTCGATGTCTATGTCGGCGGCGAGGAACACGCCATTCTCCACCTGCTCTACACGCGATTCTTCACGAAAGCGCTGGCCGATCTGGACCTGCTCGATCGGCGCGAACCGATTACGGAACTCAAGAGTCAGGGGACGGTGTTGTACGACGGCGAGAAGATGTCCAGTTCGAAGGGGAACGTCGTCGCCCCACAGGAGTACGGCGCGGAGACGACGCGGCTGTTCGTTCTCTCGGCGGCCCACCCCGAACAGGACTTCGAGTGGACCGCGAACAACGTCCGCGGCGCCTACGATCTCCAGCAGACGCTGTACGGCATGGCTACCGCGTTCGTCGAGGAGGGCGACACGCGGGTCGAGCGGTTGGATCACGACGAGTACATCGCCCGCGAGATTGACCGAACGATCGCCGCGGTCACCGAGGAGTACGACCGATTCCGGTTTCACCGGGCGGCCACGGAGATCCAGGAACTGGCTCGAGTGCTTCGACGGTACCGCGAGTACGACAGACCACACGGCGAGGTCTACCGCCGCGGGCTGTTGGCACTGGCCGCGCTGATCGCGCCGATGGCACCGCACCTCGGCGAGGAGTGCTGGAACAAACTCCGAGGCGACGGGCTGGTCGTCGAAGCCGATTGGCCCGAACCCGCGGACGACCTTGAGGAGTACCGGCGTGAACGCCAACTCGTCGAGACCACTCTTGCGGACGTTCGGGATATCGTCGATACCGCGGCGATCGACGATCCGGAGCGAATCGAACTCGTCGTCGCTCCGGCGTGGAAGTACGAGGTGCTCCGGATCGCGGCCGACCGCGCCGACGATGAGCGCGCGGACGGCGATTCCGGGTCGCTCGTCGATCAGGTCCTCGAGACCGACGCCGTAGCCGAACTCGAGGTCGACCGCGAAACCGTCGCGACGTTCGTCGCCGATTTGGCCGGCCGCGACGACCGAGCGGATTTCGAGTACGTGCTCGCAGCAGCGGACGAACTGGCGATCTTAGAACGCAGTAGCTGGCTCGTCACCGACGAGTTCGACGCCGATGCTGTCGTCCGCAGTGCGGGCGACGACGACGAACTGGCAGGGCGGGCACGGCCGGGAAAACCCGCGATCCGCATTCGGTAACGATCGATTAAACTACCAGATTAAAAACATCAATTGGTGACTTCCCGTACGCGCGAACCACTCACCCAATCGAAATCGCTAAGCGACGGTTCCGTCGTGACTCCTTCGATATCGAAGGTAACTGGCCGCATTTTTGTCAGAATCGAGATCAAGAAGGACAGTTTTATTCCATCGGATTCGGAAGGGTACCTGTATGACGGAGGGGGATGGCGACAGCGTCGATACGTCGTGTGATCGAGTGCCAAGTCAGAAGGTGATAAGAGCGATCGCTGCGGCCGAAGGAATCCCACCCGAGCAGTTGCACCCACCGACGTACGAATCGCTGCACACGGTCGTCGATCCGGAAGCCCTCGACGCGCTCTTTGCGCGCCGCTCCGACGGCGCACCCCGGCCCGGCGGTGAAGTGACGTTTCCGTTCTGTGACTACGACGTGACCATCGAACGAGACGGCTCGGTCGTCCTCGAAGAGCGATCCGACGTATCGGAGTAGCGATAGTCGACGCGGTAGTCACGTATTACAGGCGCGAGTCACGGTGCTCGTTACCCATTCTCGGCACCCTCGCCGGGCGGAAAGACTCTTTCGTCGAAGGGGTGTAGTACGGAACGATGGAGAGCCACTACGAGGTCCTCGGACTGTCACCGGCCGCCGACGAGCGGGCGGTTCGGCGAGCCTACCGGACCTTGTTAAAAGAACACCATCCGGACCAGGGTGGCTCTGCCGTTCGACGGCAGCGGCGAGTCCGGCGACCTCTACGACCGTCGTTGATCCGGAACAGCAAGACAAATACGGACCCTATCCTAATCCTCGATAATGGCAACCGCCGACGCGAAACGACGGCTCCGAGAGCGGCCGATGGGTGTCACGATCGTCCTGTCGATCGTCGGCTACGCGCTCGTCATCGGGACCTTCGTGCTCGACTTGCCGATATATCCGGACCTCACGCTCGAGCAGATTAACCTGCTGACCCACGCCATCGCCGTCATCAACGTGGCTGCGACGGTGTTGCTGGTCGCCGGCTGGTACTGGATCCGGGCCGGCGAGGTCGAGAAACATAGGCTAGCGATGATCGGCGCGTTCGCGTTGATCCTGTTGTTCCTGGTCGTCTACTTGCTCAGAGTTGGCGGCGGCGGGGACAAGATATTCGACGGACCGACGTTGGTCAGGTACGCCTATCTGATCATGCTCGCGATCCACATCCTGCTCTCGATCGTCGCTGTCCCGGTCGTGCTCTACGCGCTGATCCTTGGGCTGACGCACACACCCGCGGAGCTTCGAGAGACCTCTCACGCGAGAGTCGGGCGGATCGCCGCCGCTTCGTGGGTCCTGAGTCTCGTCCTCGGCGTCGTCACCTACCTGCTGCTCAATCACATCTACAGCTACGAGTTCGGGATGTGATCGCGCCGCTGTTCTGACTCGTACTGATCGCCGTGAGAAACCACCGGCTCCACCCGAGCGATGCGGAGACAGTAGCCTAATTCCTCGCCGTATCGGATGTCAGTTCGGTACCGCCGAAGGCACGAATTCACGCGTTTGGACTCCGCGTTGCCGTCGACCTCGAGGATCTATCCAGTTTCGTCCACGTCGCCGTCGACCTCCGCAGAGTCGGCGACATCGACGGACTGCCCGGTGACGTCTCCGTCGACCTCGGCATCGTCCTCGAGCACGATGTCCCCGTCGGCGTCGACGTTCCCGCCGACTTCAGCGTCCTCCTGAAGCAAGACGTCGCCGCCGGCTTCGATGTCCCCGTCGACTTCCGCGTCGGGACCGAGGGCGACGTGTCCGCCCGCGGCTACGTCTTCGGCTTCCGCGTCGTCTTCGAGGCGGACGTGTTCGCCGGCGTCGACGGCGCCGTCGACCTCCGCGTCGTGCTCGAGGACGACCGAACCGCCGGCGATAACGCTTCCGCTGAGGAGGAACTCCTCGGGGACGACGACGTCGTCTCCCGTCTCCACGTCTCCGATCTCCTCCTCGACGGTCACAGCGTCGCGGTCCTCGATCGGCCACGACTCGTCGATCTCGCCGTCGGCCTCGAGCGGACTGTAGTCGTCATCGGCTTCGTCTTCGTCGTCGTCCTCTGCACTCACCGCGCTGGCCGTCGCTCCGACGACGAGTGTTCCGCCCGTTACCTGTAAAATTCGTCTTCGGGTCGTCTCTCGTGGCATCACTGTTTGCTGGCTACCGGAAGAGAAATAAAAGGCACACCAGCAGTTTCGCACTGTCATGGACGGCGACACGACGGGTCGTGGCCGACTCGTCGAGCGGGACGGACGCTTACAGGTAGCCCTCGTCGGCTAGTCGCTCGATTCCTTCCTCGAGTCGCTCCTCGCTCGCGGCGTAGGAGATCCGCGCGTAGCCGGGCGTCCCGAACGCACTGCCGGGGACGGTGGCGACGTGAGCGTCCTCGATCGCACCCTCACACCAGGCCTGATCGTCGTCGTCGACGGGCAGCATCATGTAAAACGCACCGTCGGGAACGGCGACATCGACGCCGTGTTCCTCGAGCAGATCGACGACCAGCTCGCGGCGCTCCTCGAACGCTTCGGTCATCTCCGCGACGGCCTCGTCGGTGTTCTCGAGCGCTTCAATCCCGGCGTGCTGGACGAAGTTCACGGCCGAGGAGACGGAGTGGCTGTGGAGCTTTCCAGCCTGTTCGATGAGGTCCTCGGGGCCGGCGAAGTAGCCCAGACGCCAGCCGGTCATCGAGTAGGCCTTCGAGAAGCCGTTGACAGTGATCGTGCGGTCGGCCATTCCCTCGAGCGTGCCGAGGCTCGTCGGTTCGACGCCGTAGGTGATCTCCTTGTAAATCTCGTCGGAGATGACGGTGATGTCGTGTTCGACGGCGAGGTCGCGGACACCCTCGAGCGCGGCGTCGGAGTAGACTGCGCCGGTCGGGTTCGACGGCGAGTTGACGATCAACAGTTCGGTGTCGTCCGACACTGCGGCCTCGAGGTCGTCGAGTGCGGGCTCGAGTTGGAAGTCCGAATCGGAGAGATCGACGCGGGTCAGGTCGCCGCCGGCCATCTTGACCATCGCCTCGTAGGAGACCCAGGCGGGATCGAGCAGGGCAACCTCGTCGCCGTCCTGGATCAGGGCCTGAACGATCTCGTAGAGGGCCTGCTTCGCACCGGGGGTAACGATGATCTCTTCGGGGCCGTGATCGAGGCCGTCGTCGGCGAGCTTTTCGGAAATGGCCTCGCGCAGGTCGATAATCCCCGCCGAGGTGGTGTAGCCAGTGTGGCCGGCGTCCATCGCGTCCTGGCCGGCATCGACGATGTTCCGGGGCGTCGGGAAGTCAGGCTCGCCGACGGAGAGGTCGACGACGTCGGCGCCGTCGTTCTCGAGTTCGGTGGCGAGCGCGGAGATGGCGAGCGTTGCGGACGGTTCGACTCGGGTCAGGCGGTCGGTGAATTCCATAGACATTGTACTGAATTGGTGATATTACGCTGAATCTGCTGGTCCGTCGGGGTCGGGAAGTTCGTCCACGAGATCGAGCGCGCCGTCGACGGCTTTCGCCGCGTTCTCGATGCGTTCGCGGGATTCGGCGGCGGACATACCGGGACCCGTCACGCCGAGTGTCACCGGAGTGTCACGGTCGAGGCTCACGTCGGCGAGCCGCTGGGCGGCCGCGTCCGTGATCACCTGATCGTGATCGGTATCGCCGGTGATGACGGTCCCGACGACGGCGACGGCGTCGACGGTCTCGAGGCGGGCGAGTCGGTCCGCCGCGAGGGGCGCGTCATACACGCCCGGAACGGTGACCGTCTCGTACACCTCGGCACCCGCGGATTGGGCTGCCTCGAGTGCCTCCTGCTCCATCTGCTCGGTGATCGGACGGTTGAACTCCGCGACCACCAGTCCGAGCGTGGTCATAGGCGAGCGGTGGAGAGGGCGGGTAAAAGAGGTACCGTTCTCGAGCGGCCCGATGGCGGTCGTCCGCGCGACGTAGTCGGCGCACTTCCAGTGAGAACAATTAACACACTTTCCTGCGAAAGGGGGATATGGGAGTGATCGATTCGATTCGTGACGCCCTCGAGCCCGAGACGAACGGTCGATCCGACATCGCCGGTGCGTTCTGGTGTGACGACTGTTCGATTCGAGAGCCCGTCACCGACGCCGAACTCGACGACGATCGGGTGTGTCCGGAGTGTGGAGCGTCGATGCGACTGGAGCGAACGCCGGATTCCGGCAGTTGTGCGTGCTGATACGGTGTGCGTAAGTCAGTATTGGGGCAACCGCGAGCCGACCTGCGGTCGCTCCGGGAAACAGTTACAACAGACCGTCTGAATTACTCCACCTCCTTTGAGAATCCTTAAGCGCGGGCGAGAACAACCGGCGCGCAATGACAACGCTACGGACGCCAGGTCCCACGATCGGGGTCGTCGGCGGGGGACAGCTCGGTCGGATGCTCGCCGAGGCGGCGTCGCCGCTCGGCGTCGAGGTCGTCGTGCTCGACCCGACGCCGGACTGCCCAGCCGCACCCGTCGTTCGCGATCAGATCGTCGCCGACTTCGACGACGAGGCGGGGATCCGCGAACTCGCCGCCCGCGCGGACGTACTCACCTTCGAGATCGAACTCGCCGACCAGGACGTCTTAGAGCGCGTCAGCGAGGACTCCGGGACGCCAGTCCACCCGAAGCCGTCGACGCTGCGGACGATCCACGACAAACTCGTCCAGAAGCGAGAACTCGAGGATGCCGGCATTCCCGTCCCGCCGTTCCGCGCGGTCGACG
Source organism: Natronorubrum tibetense GA33 (assembly GCF_000383975.1). Classification (NCBI taxonomy): domain Archaea; kingdom Methanobacteriati; phylum Methanobacteriota; class Halobacteria; order Halobacteriales; family Natrialbaceae; genus Natronorubrum; species Natronorubrum tibetense. The sequence goes on from NZ_KB913017.1 coordinate 696,019, forward strand.
ACGCCGACGATATCCGCGACGCCATCGACGACTACGGTGCGCCGGTGATGCTCAAGGCCCGTACGGGCGGCTACGACGGCCGGGGGAACGTCCCCGTCGAATCGAAGGGCGACGCCGAGGAGGCACTCGAGTCTGTCGCCGGCCCCGCGATGGTCGAAGCCTTCGTCGAGTTCGAGCGCGAGGTGTCCGTCATCGCGGTAAAGGGAGACGACGAGATCGCGACCTTCCCGCTGGGTGAGAACATCCACGTCGACGAGATCCTCAGAGAGACCATCGTACCCGCGCGCTCGAGCGAGGCAGCGACGGAACGAGCCTACGAGGTCGCGCGGGACGTGCTCGAGGTTATGGACGGGCGCGGCGTCTACGGAATCGAGTTGTTCCAAACGCCAGATGGAGAAATCCTGCTCAACGAGATCGCCCCGCGCCCGCACAATTCGGGCCACTGGACCATCGAGGGTGCACACAGTTCGCAGTTCGAACAGCACGCGCGGGCCGTCCTCGGCTGGCCGCTGGGATCGACCGAACTCCGCTCACCGACCGCGCTGGCGAACCTGCTGGCCGATGTCGAGGAAAACCGTGACGCACAGTTGCGACACGTCGACCGCGTGCTCGAGACGCCCGGCGCAACCCTTCACTGGTACGGCAAGCGTCAGGCCCGACCGGGTCGGAAAATGGGGCACGTGACGGTCTCCGGGCGCGACGAGGATGCGGCCGTCGAGGATCTGCTCGAGACTGCACGGGAACTCGAGGACGCGGTAACGTTCCGCTCGCAGTGAGTGTCACGCGGTACCTTCTGATCGTAACCCCGACGATAGCGTTTACCGCGAATTGAAGTCACCCGCGCGACCATCATCAGCTATGAGCGACAGCGTTGCCGATCTGATCGACCGGTTACACCGCGAGGCCGAGCAGGACCGTCCGACCGAAGAGACCCCCGACGTCGGCATCGTCATGGGGAGCGACTCGGATCTCGAGGTGATGATGACCGGGGGCGAACGCCGCGGAGCCTACGACGCGTTCGTCGACGAACTCGGCTTCGCCGAGCAGACCGACTTCGAGAACCCGCCCGAGGAACGGTTTACCTTCGAAACGTACGTCACCTCCGCCCACCGCACCCCGGACTTAATGACGGCTTACGCCGAGACGGCCGAGGATCGCGGCCTCGAGGTAATCATCGCCGGCGCGGGCGGCAAATCCGCGGACCTGCCGAACATGACCGCCTCGATCGCGTATCCGTTGCCCGTCATTGGCGTTCCGGTTCAGGAAAAGTCCGTCGACAGCGTCATCGGGATGCCCACCGGCGCGCCGCTCGTGGCGGTCGACGCCGGGAAATCGTTCAACGCGGCGCTCTCGGCGGCACAGATTCTTGCGCGCCAGTCCGACGAGGTTCGCGACCGACTCGTCGCCTACCACGAAGGGCTCCGCGAGGGGGTCGGAACGGTCTCTCGAGCGCTACACGACGAGGGAACGGTCGACTTTTCGAACCGGTAAATTTCAGTTCGAAAGCAGATTCGAACAACCGACCGAAGAGTGAGAGGTTCCTTCAGGGAAACTGGACATTTGTCCGACTGTTGTCGGCACAGATCACGACGGCCGAACGGACCACCTCGCCTCCTTCTTGCGTTTTTCTCGGTTGAGTAATCCTGGGATACCGATTCGTTCGGTCCTGAAATGTACATATATAGTTTACAGTGATTATTCGAGAAGGTTCGATACCGCGGAAGTCGCCGGTATGGCCCGTCTGCGGCCGAAAAACGAACAATCAACCCTTATATGCGTGGGGTATGAATCTCCGAACGTTACGGAGATGAACGACTGGATCGCTATCGGGATGCTGGCGGTCGTGGGGTTGTCGATACCACTCGGTATGATGGTGGTGTCCTACCTTATTCGGCCGTCGGTTCCCGAAACGAGTAAACGTGCCACCTACGAGAGTGGCGAGATCCCGACCGGCGGAACGCGCATCCGCTTTAACATTCAGTACTACATGGTCGCGCTTCTGTTCGTGGTCTTCGATATCGAGACCGTCCTCCTGTTTCCGTGGGCGGTCGTCTATCAGGATGCGCTGGCCTCGCCGGAGTACGGGCTTCTCGAAGCGCTCGGCCCGATGTTGCTGTTCGTCGCCATCCTCATGGTTGGACTCGCGTGGGCGTGGCGCACTGGCGCAGTACAATGGGCACAGACACGAACGCAAGCAGCGTCCGACACTGACCGACAATGAGTAGTGACAATCCACGGCAATCGATCTACGACAGCACCGCACCGTCGACGGACACCCGCGACTCGCGGATCGGCGAGGGTCCCGACGACCGGTTCAACTCCAAACTGCGGGAGGCGTTCGGTTCGACGCCGTTCATCCTCACGAAGTTCGACAAGTTCATGAACTGGGTGCGGGGGAACTCGATGTTCATGCTGCAGTTCGGGATCGCCTGTTGCAGCATCGAGATGATCCATACGTACGCGATCAAACACGACCTCGATCGCTTCGGTGCCGGGGTTCCTCGCGCCTCGCCGCGACAGGCCGACGTGATGATCGTCCCCGGAACGATCGTCTCGAAGTTCGGTCCCCGCATGAAGCGCGTCTACGACCAGATGCCCGAACCCAAGTTCGTCGTCGGGATGGGGTCGTGTACGATCTCCGGCGGCCCGTTCCAGGAGGGGTACAACGTCGTCAAGGGTGCCGAAGAGATCATCCCGATCGACATCCACGTCCCCGGCTGTCCGCCGCGGCCGGAGGCGCTGGTCTACGGCGTCGCCAAACTCCAAGAACGGATTCGGAACGGAGAGTCCTCGCCCGTCGTCGTCAAACCCTACGAACTCGAGCAGTTCGGCGACTTAGAGAAAGACGAACTCGTCCAGAAACTCGCGAGCGAGATCGACGAGGACGACCTCGTCATGCGCTACAACTGGGCTGATTCGCCATGAGTTCGGGACTCGAGCGAACGCGGCCGGTCGAGACCACCGAGGACGACCTCGAGGCGCTGTTGGGCGATCGTGCGCTCGCACGCGACGATCACCTGAACGCGCCGGGCTTCGTCATCCGACCGGACGCCGTCCAGAACGTCCTCTCGGATCTGCGGGACGAGGCGGGGTTCGATCATCTCTCCTGTCTCACCGCACAGCAGTACGAGGATCGGTACGAGTCGATCTACCACATGAAAAAGTACGCCGATCCGACCCAGGAGGTCTCGATCGTCGTGCCGACGACGACCGACGATCCCGTCAGCGAGTCCGCCGCGCCGGTGTTCCGGACGGCGGACTGGCACGAACGCGAGGCGTTCGACCTCGTCGGGATCGACTACGAGGGCCACCCCGATCCGCGACGGATCCTCCTGCCCGAGACCTGGCAGGGCCACCCGCTCTCGCTGGATTACGATCAGGAGAAGCCACAGCTCGTTACCCTGACCGAACACGCCAACCCGATCCAACCGGACCACCACGACGCCGAATCGGACACGATGTTCTTAAACATCGGTCCACACCACCCGGCGACTCACGGCGTGCTCCACGTCAAGACCGTGCTGGACGGCGAGACGGTCGTCGACGTCGATCCCGACGTCGGCTACCTGCACCGCTGTGAGGAGCAGATGTGCCAGCAGGGCACCTACCGTCACCAGATCATGCCCTACCCCGACCGGTGGGACTACGTCTCGGCCGGGTTGCTGAACGAGTGGGCGTACGCCCGCGCGGCCGAGGACCTGGCCGACATCGAGGTCCCCGAGTACGCCCAGATCATCCGAACCATGGGTGCGGAGCTGTGTCGGATCGCCTCCCACATGCTCGCGCTCGGAACCTTCTGTCTGGACGTCTACGGCGACTTCACCGCCGTCTTCCAGTACGCGTTCCGCGACCGCGAGGTGGTCCAGGATATTCTCGAGGACCTCACCGGCCAGCGGCTGATGTTCAACTACTTCCGCCTCGGCGGGGTCGCCTGGGATCTGCCCGAACCCCGCGAGGAGTTCATCGAGAAGACGCGGGACTTCCTCGACGAACTGCCGGCGAAGGTCGACGAGTACAACGACATGGTCACCTCGAACGAAATCTTCCAGGTCCGGTGTATCGACACCGGAATCTTGGAGCCCGAGGTCGCCAAGGACTACGGCTGTACCGGGCCCGTCGCCCGCGGTTCGGGCGTCGACTACGACATTCGACGCGACGACCCCTACGGCTACTACCCCGAACTCGACTGGGACGTCATCACCGACGACGGCTGTGACAACTACAGCCGCGTCCTCTGTCGGATGCGGGAGGTCGAGGAGTCCGCGAAGATCATCGAGCAGTGTCTCGATCTGATCGAAGACTGGCCCGAGGACGAACGTGAGATTCAGGCCAACGTCCCGCGGACGCTGAAGCCGGACGCGGATACGGAGGTCTACCGCGCGGTCGAGGGTGCGAAGGGCGAACTCGGCATCTACATCCGCTCCGACGGCACCGACAAACCGGGTCGGTTCAAGATCCGCAGCCCGTGTTACCACAACCTCTCGGCGCTCGGTGAGATGACCCAAGGGGAGTACATCCCCGATCTGATCGCCTCGCTCGGCAGTCTCGACATCGTTCTCGGGGAGGTGGATCGGTAACTATGGTCGGCGCAATCACACGGACGCCGCTCCAGAACGACGACACCATCCTGCTCCCCGAACGGATCGGGGACCTGACGGGGCTCGACGCGTACGGAACCGGCGGCGAACTGCTCGCCATTTTCCTCGGTGCCTTCCTCATCGGCAATCTGATGCTCGCGATGACCGGCGTCGCCGGTCCGTGGGCGAAACGGAAGATCACCGCCGCCTTCACCGACCGCATCGCGGTCAATCGGCTCGGACCGGCCGGCATACTGATCATCGTCGCCGACTCCGTGCGACTGCTCTCGAAGGAGCTGATCATCCCCGAGGACGCCGATCGACCGGCGTACGATCTCGCACCGATCGTCATCGCCTCCTCTGCCCTGCTGGGATTCGCCGTTATCCCGATGGGAAGCGGGATCCACCTCGCCGACCCCGAAGTCGGGCTGGCGTACGTCTTCGCGGTGGCCGGCATCGCGAGTATCGGGCTGGTGATGGCCGGCTACGCGTCGTCGAACAAGTACTCGATGCTCGGCGGCCTGCGGGCGGTGGCACAGAACGTCGCCTACGAAATCCCGCTGGTCGTCACCGGGATGTCGGTCGTCATCTTCGCTGGCTCCTTGCAGATGAGTACGATCGTCGACGCACAGGCACAGACCCTGCTCGATCTCGGCGTCGTCTCGATTCCAGCGTGGTACGCGCTCGTCAACCCGTTCGCGTTCGTCCTCTTCCTGGTGGCGAACTTCGCGGAGGTCGGTCGGAATCCCTTCGACACGCCCGAAGCGCCGACCGAGATCGTTGCCGGCTACCAGACCGAGTACTCCTCGGTCTACTTCGTCCTGATCTACCTCGGGGAGTTCCTCCACATCTTCCTCGGCGGAGCGATCATCGCGACGATCTTCCTCGGTGGTCCGGCCGGACCGGTGCTCCCGGGGATCGTCTGGTTCATCATCAAGATCTGGGCGGTCTTCTTCCTGACCCAGTGGCTTCGATCCGCGGTGCCACGCGTCAGGATCGACCAACTGATCGAGATCGGCTGGAAGGGACTACTCGTCCTCTCCTTTGCGAATCTCGTGCTTACCGCGGTAATTGTGGGGCTGATAGTATGATCGGACTACTCAAATCGATGGCCACGACGATGAAACACGCACTGGACGGGTCGACCTTCACGGTCGAGTACCCCGAGACAGCTCCGGACGTCTCGCCGCGCTTTCGCGGCGTCCACAAGTTCAGCCAGGAGCGCTGTATCTGGTGTCGCCAGTGTGAGAACGTCTGTCCGAACGACACGATTCAGATCGTGATGGACGACCAGCGCAACGGCGAGCAGTACAACCTCCATATCGGGCAGTGCATTTACTGCCGGCTCTGCGAGGAGGTTTGTCCGGTCGACGCCATCCTGCTCACGCAGAACTTCGAGTTCACCGCGGACACGAAACACGATTTCGTCTACAACAAAGAGCAGCTGAAAGCCGTACCGTGGTACAAGGATATCGACCCGCTCGAGTCGCGCGAACCTGACCGGAGCGCGTGGATCGGCGAGGGGGAGGGGGACGTCGATTACCAGTAACAATGTTGGAAACGATTGCGTTTGCGGCGTTTGCGGTCGTGACGCTCGCCAGCGCGCTGGCTGTGGTCCTCTTACAGGACCCGTGGCACTCGGCGCTCATGCTTGGCGTGGCGCTGATAAGCATCGCGGTGCACTTCGTGATGCTGGCGGCGGAGTTCGTCGCTATGATGCAGGTCCTCGTCTACGTCGGCGGGGTGTTGGTGCTCATCACGTTCGCCGTGATGCTCACCCAGCGTGATGACGGGGCGTCCGACGAGGTGGTACAGGCATGACGACCGGACCGAAACTCAGACTCGGGAGTTCGCTTGCTCCCGGACTGTTGGCCGTCGCGCTGTTCGGCCTGATGGCGTTGATCGTCGTCAACACGTCGTTCCAGCCGATGGCGGACGGCGGCTTCGAGGTGGAGTCGATCACCGCCGCGATCGGCTACGCGCTGCTCGATTTCGCGACGCTCCAGGAGTCTGACGGCGTGACGGGCACCGAACCGTTCCTCGCCGCGTTCCTGCTGATCGCGCTCACGCTCGATGCGGCCCTCGACGCCTCGCTTGTCCTCGCGAAACGCGAGGAGGCGGGCGAGCCCGTCTCGGCGCTCGGGAGTACGGGCCCAAGCGACGCCGCACCCGGAACCGGTTCCGGCGACTCGAGCGGCTTCGGCCCGGCCGGACCGACGGCGACTGACGGCGGTCCCGCCGCTGAAAGCGCGAGTTCCGAGGACGACGCGGCCGACGTTGACGCGGAGTCGACTGGAGGTGACGACAGATGACGGTCGGCGTCGAGTACTACATCCTCCTGTCGATGGCCCTGTTCTGTATCGGGCTGTTCGGCGTGTTGACGCGTCGCAACGCACTGATGTTCCTGATGTCCGTCGAGCTCATGCTGAACGCGGCGAACATCAACCTGATCGCCTTTGCGTTCTATCACGGCAACCTCACGGGGCAGGTGTTTGCGCTGTTTACGATGGCGCTAGCCGCCGCGGAGGTCGCCGTCGGTCTCGGGATCATCCTGGTGCTGTACCGCAACTTCCGTGACGTCGACGTCACGGTTCCGACGACGATGAGGTGGTAAGATGGAAGGTGCATTCTCCTACGCGCCGGCGATAGCGGCGTTCCCCCTCGCGGCCTTCGTGGTCGCGCTCACCTTCGGCAAGTGGATGCCGAAGAAGGGCGCGATCGCGGGCATCGCAGCGACGGCAGGCTCCCTGCTGTTCTCGCTGTGGATGCTGGCGGCGGTCGCGAGCGGCGAAGTGTATCACGAGACGCTCTACGAGTGGACGGCCGGCGATGCCGCCGGCGAAGTGGGCACAGAGGGGATCGCGTTCACGTTCGGGATCCTGATCGACCCGCTCTCGGCGCTGATGTTGGTCATCGTCTCGCTCGTGGCGTTTCTCGTCCACGTGTTCAGTCTCGGCTATATGAACGCCGAGGGCGAGACCGGGCTCCCGCGATACTACGCCGGACTCGGCCTCTTTACGTTCAGCATGCTCGCGTTCGTCTACGCGGACAACCTGCTGATGGCGTTCATGTTCTTCGAACTGGTGGGTCTCTGTTCGTACCTGCTGATCGGCTTCTGGTTCCGAACGCGATCCGCACCCTCGGCCGCGAAGAAGGCGTTCCTGGTCACTCGATTCGGGGACTACTTCTTCCTGATCGGGGTCGTCGCTATCGCTGCAACCTTCGGCACGGTCGCGTTCGCGGGCGACGACTCGTTCGTCGTGGCCGCCGAAACCGCGATCGCCGACGGCGACACGCTGTTCGGGTTCGACGCCCAGACCTGGGTGACGATCACCGGACTGCTGGTTCTGGGCGGCGTGCTGGGTAAATCCGCCCAGTTCCCGTTCCACACCTGGCTGCCGGACGCCATGGAGGGCCCGACCACCGTCTCCGCGCTCATCCACGCCGCAACGATGGTCGCGGCCGGCGTCTACCTCGTCGCCCGGATGTTCGGCTACTACGCGCTCAGCCCGACCGCGCTGGCGATCATCGCCTTCGTCGGCGGCTTTACCGCGCTCTTTGCCGCCACGATGGGCGTCGTCAAAGACGATATCAAGCAGGTGCTGGCGTACTCGACGATCAGCCAGTACGGCTACATGATGCTCGGACTCGGCGTCGGCGGCTACGTCGCCGGGGTCTTCCACCTCATGAACCACGCCTTCTTCAAGGCCTTGCTGTTCCTGGGTGCCGGGGCCGTCATCATCCTCATGCACCACGAACAGGACATGTGGAAGATGGGCGGGCTAAAGGAGAAAGCGCCCGTCACCTACTACACGTTCCTCGCGGGCGCGCTCGCGCTCGCCGGGATCATCCCGTTCTCGGGCTTCTGGTCCAAAGACGAGATCCTCTACGACGCGCTCATCGTCGGCATCGAGGAACCGATTATCCTCGCAGCGTACGCGATGGGGCTCGTAGCGGTCTTCTTCACCGGCTTCTACACCTTCCGGATGGTCTTCCTGACCTTCCACGGTGAGCCGCGCTCGGAGGCCGCCGAGGATCCACACCCGGTCGGCTGGGCCGTCAAGATCCCGCTGCTCTCGCTGGGCGTCCTCGCGCTGGTCGCGGGCGTCGCGAACCTCGCCCCCGTCGCGAAGATTCTGGGCGTAGACATCGTCTTCCTCGAGCACTGGCTCGACGGTGAGTACGGTGCCGTCGAGGGGCTGACCTACAGCGCCTACGGTGAGCTGTTGGCCTACGAGACCGGTGCCATCGGCTCCGAACAGCTGACGATTCTGGTCGCGGCCGGGCTCTCGCTCCTGCTCGCGTTCTCCGGAGCCGGACTCGCCTGGAAGCTGTACAACGTTCCGGAACCCGTCGCCCACAAAGAACGGCTGGGCAGCGCCCGCCGAACGATCGAGAACAACTACTACCAGGACGAGTACCAGGTCTGGCTCGCACGCGGCTTCACCTTGCCGCTCTCTCGAGCCGCCGACCGCTTCGACCAGACCGTCATCGACGGCTCGGTCAACGGCATCTCGACCGCCAGCCTCTTCGGCAGTAGCTGGGTGAAACGACTGCAGACCGGTATCGTGACGAACTACGCGGCGTTGATCGTCGCCGGGTTCATCGCCTTACTGGTCTTCCTCGGCGTCTACGGAGGGTGGTTCTGATGATGATCGAAGCACTAATCGCTGTCGCACTGGTCGGCGCGCTCGTCACGTTTATCGCGCCGAATCGAATCGCTGGCAAGCTGGCGTTCGCCATCAGCCTGGTGCCGGCCGCGCTCAGCATCTGGATTTTCACGGCGTTCGACGGCAGCGGTAACGCCTTACTCGACGGCACGCTGGCCTTCGAGTCCCACCTCGAGTGGATCCAGCTTGGCGAGTACTCGATCTCGTGGTTCGTCGGCGTCGACGGCATCAGCCTGCCGCTCGTCGTGTTGACGACGATCCTGACGTCGCTGGCGATCATGAGTTCGTGGACGCCGATCGACGACCGCGAGTCCCAGTTCTACGGGCTCATCCTCTTCATCGAGGCGAACCTGATCGGCGTCTTCACCGCGCTTGATTTCTTCCTCTGGTTCATCTTCTGGGAGGCCGTCCTGATCCCGATGTACCTGCTTATCGGTATCTGGGGCGGGCCGCGCCGGAAGTACGCCGCGATCAAGTTCTTCGTCTACACGAACGTGGCGTCGCTCGTGATGTTCGGTGCGTTCATCGCGCTGATCTTCGGCCTCGGCGACGGCGTGACGAGTTTCGCGCTGCCGGAGATCGCCAACGCGATGCTCAACGGCGGTCCCGAGGGACTGTTCGGCCTCGAGGGAACCACCCTCGCGTCGGTCGTGTTCATCGCGATGTTCCTCGGCTTTGCGGTGAAAGTCCCGGTCGTTCCGTTCCACACGTGGCTGCCGGACGCTCACGTGCAGGCACCGACCCCCGCCTCCGTGTTGCTGGCCGGCGTCCTGCTAAAGATGGGGACCTACGCACTGCTCCGGTTCAACTTCACGATGTTCCCCGACCAGGTTGAAACGTATGCCGTCCCGATCGCCGCCATCGCCGTGATCAGCGTGATCTACGGTGCGATGTTGGCGCTGGCCCAGACCGACCTGAAACGGATCGTCGCCTACTCTTCGGTGTCGTCGATGGGCTACGTCATCCTCGGACTCGTCGCCTACACCCAGTTCGGGGTCGGCGGCGCGACGTTCCAGATGGTCAGCCACGGCCTCATCTCGGGGCTGATGTTCATGGCCGTCGGCGTCATCTACAACGCCACCCACACCCGGCTCGTCACGGACATGTCCGGGATGGCCGACCGAATGCCCGTCGCCGTCGGCATCCTCGTCGCCGGCGCCTTCGGCTACATGGGGCTGCCGCTCATGAGCGGGTTCGCCGCGGAGTACTTCATCTTCTTCGGCGCGTTCGGGGCCGAGTTCCCGTACGCTCCGCTGTTTACGTCGCTGGCGATGTTCGGCATCGTCATCGTCGCCGGCTACCTGCTCTTTGCGCTCCAGCGCGCCGTCTTCGGACCGTACGAACTCGAAACCGACTACGAGGTGAGCCGCGCCCCGCTGCACGACATCGCGCCGATGTTCGTGCTGCTCGGACTCATCATCGCTCTGGGCGTAGCTCCTGACCTGATCTTCCAGATGATAACCGATGCAGTCGATCCGATCCTGAGCGGAGGTGACCTGTGATGGCGATGTTCCAGCTCGCGGAGTGGACCGCACTCGCACCGGCGTTGATCCTGGCGGGGACGGCGCTCGCGCTGTTCGTCTTCGACAGCATCTCGCCGCACTCGACCAACCGCTCGCTGCTTGCGGGCACCGCGGCCGGCGGCGCGCTCGCGTCGCTTGCCGTCGCCGTCTGGTTCATCGTCGCCGGCGTCGGCACGCCGACGGTCGACGGCGGACTCGGCGAGATCGAGCCGATTCACGGCTTCGTCATCGATCAGATGGCGCTGTACTTCATGATCATCGTGGCCATCGTCACGGCCCTGATCGTGGTGGCCAGCTACGATTATCTGGTCGGTCACGCCTACCAGGCCGAGTACTACTCGCTGGTCGTCCTCGCGGCGACCGGCATGTCGATGATGGCCGCCGCCGACAGCCTCGTGACGATCTTCATCGCCCTCGAGCTAGCGAGTCTCCCATCCTACGCGCTCGTGGCGATCCTGAAGGACAATCGCGGCAGCGTCGAGGCCGGCCTGAAGTACTTCCTGATCGGCGCGCTCTCGTCGGCGATCTTCCTCTACGGAATCTCGCTGGTCTACGGCGCGACGGGCCACCTCGAGCTGTCTGCCATCGCCGAGGTTATCGCCGCAGGCGAGGCCGACGACTACGGCGGCCTGCTCGGACTCGGCATCCTCATGCTGATCGGCGGCTTTGCGTTCAAGACGGCCAGCGTCCCCTTCCACTTCTGGGCGCCGGACGCCTACGAGGGTGCGCCCGCACCGATTAGCGGGTTCCTCTCGTCGGCGTCGAAGGCCGCCGGCTTCGTCATCCTCTTCCGCGTCTTTACGGAGGCGTTCCCGCTCGGCGAGCAGATGAACGCCCTGATCGGCTTCGACTGGACGGTCGCGTTCATCATCCTCGCGATCGTCACGATGACGGTCGGGAACTTCGCCGCGGCGACCCAGAACAACGTCAAGCGGATGCTCGCCTACTCCTCGATCGGCCACGCCGGTTACGCGCTGATCGGGGTCGCGGGCCTCTCCGCCGACGGCGGCGAACTCGTCATGGGCGCGGCGATGATGCACCTGCTCGTCTACGGCTTCATGAACACGGGTGCGTTCCTGTTCGTCGCCCTGGCCGAACACTGGGGTGTCGGTCGCACCTTCGAGGACTACAACGGACTCTCGACGCAGGCACCGGTCGCCTGCGCCGCGATGGCCGTCTTCATGTTCAGCCTCGCTGGGATCCCGCCCTTTGGCGGCTTCTTCAGCAAGTTCTTCCTGTTCATGGGGGCACTCGAGGCTTCGGCCGCCAACACGGCGATGCTCGCGGTGGCCGCCGCGCTCGTCGTCAACAGCGCGCTCTCGCTGTACTACTACTCGCGGCTGGTCAAGGCGCTCTGGATCGAAGAGCCCGCGACCACCCGCGATCGACTCGCCAAACCGACCGGGCTCTACGCGGCGATCGTCGTCGCCGCCGTGATGACGGTGCTCATCCTCCCCGGCTTCGGGCCAGTCGTCGACGCCGCGCTCGAGGCCGCGGTGGCCGCTCTGGGCTGAGGCGCTGCGATATTCGACTCGGGAGCGCAACCGCGGGCGGTTCGCGATTGCGCCGGAACTGACTTTTTGCGGTCCCTTCGAGCGCGGACCCGGTAGCTTTTCCCGCACGGGATTCCAAACCGGGAAATATGGTTTTCCGGCTCGTGCTCGGGTGCGGAACGGTGGGCCGCCAGGTGGTCGAACAGATACCCGAGCGCACCGGCGACGCCCGCGACCGACTGCTCGTTGTTACCGACGACGAGGGCGTCGTCGAGACGCTTCGCGACGAGAGCATTCCGGCCCGGTATGCCGACCCGACTGATCCCGAAGTGATCGCGAACGTCGAACAGGCCGACGTGATTTTCGTCGCCAGCGACCGCACCGACGTCAATCGGGCGGTCCTCGAGCGAGCGCGCGAGCGGTTTCCGACGGCGTCGATCGTGGCCTATCTGGGCGGGAACGTGGCGTCGTCGGATCGAACACGGTTCGAGGAGCTCGCGGATCACGTCGTCGACGCCAAGCGCGCGATGGTCGATCACGTCATCGACGGCGTTGCGCGGCCCTCGGCCGGTGCCGCGATCGGCCTCCGAAAACAGCTCTCGACGATCGACGGCCGGCTCGCCGTCGTCATGCACGACAACCCTGATCCGGACGCGATCGCGAGCGCCGTCGCGCTGGTCGAGATCGCCGCGGAGGTTGGCGTCGACGCCGACGCCTGCTACTTCGGCGATATCTCCCACCAGGAGAATCGCGCGATGGTCAACTTGCTCGATCTCCGGCTCCGTAATCTCTCGCCCGAAGACTCACTTGGGGAGTACGACGCGTTCGCGCTGGTCGACCACTCCCGACCCGGAGTCAACGACCAACTCCCCGAGGACCTCCACGTCGACATCGTCATCGACCACCACCCGCCCCGGGGTCCCGTCCCCGGCGAGTTCGTCGACCTGCGCGAACACGCCGGCGCGACCAGCACTGTCATGACCGACTACCTCGATCGGTTCGGTCTCGAGCCCCGACGGGCGACCGCCACGGCGTTGCTCTACGGCATCCGGATCGATACGAACGACTTCACGCGAGAGGTCTCGCCGGCCGATTTCCAGGCCGCGTCGATCCTCTGGCCCCACGTCGAGACGTCCGTTCTGCGCCAGATCGAGCAGCCTACCGTCGAAGGAGACACTCTGGATACGATCGCTCGAGCGATCAAGAACCGCATCCAGCGTGGCTCGGTCGCCGTCGCGAGCGTCGGCCGACTCGCCAACCGCGACGCCTTGCCACAGGCAGCCGATCAGTTGCTGTCCATCGAGGGTGTCGAGACGACGCTCGTCTTCGGCTTCAGAGACGAGATGGTGTTTCTCTCCGCTCGATCGCGGGCGAGCGACGTCGATCTCGGCGAGACGCTCCGGGACGGGTTCGACCGGATCGGCAGCGCGGGCGGCCACGCCGACATGGCCGGTGCCCAACTCGAGATCGGCATTCTGGGGAGCGCCGACGACGAAGACGAGATCGAATCGATCGTCAGCGTCGTCGAGGAGGTGATCACGAACCGGTTCTTCGAAGCGATCGAAAGTCGACCGGGAGTCTCTGTCGGGGCCTACACCCAGACCAGCGAGTGGCTGTTTTCAGTCGACGACGAGGACGGAGTGAGTGAGCCGACACGCTCCGACGACGAGGGCGAACTAGAAGGCGGGGAGTCGGCGTAACACGACGGGCGAGAGATCGACGACGGCGGAAACCGGACCTATCAACGGCCGGGAGCGGATAGTGACGGCAGTCACCGACGGGAGGACACGCTTTTGCGCGCGGAGTCCCTCGAATGAGGTATGGAGGTCGCGTCGGACAGAAGCAAACCCCAGGTCCACGAGTACATGACGCGCGACGTGGTGACGGTCGCCCCCGACGAAACCGTCGGCGACGTCGCGGCGCGGATCGCCGAAAGCGACGAGCACAGCGGCTTTCCCGTCTGCGAACGGCGACGCGTGGAGGGGTTCGTCAGCGCCCGCGATCTATTGCTGGCCGACGACGACGAGCCGATTTTCAAGGTGATGACGACGGATCTACTGGTCGCCCACCCCGATATGAAGGTGACCGACGCCGCTCGCGTCATCCTCCGATCCGGCATCCAGAAGCTGCCGGTCGTCGACGACGCCGGGAACCTCGTGGGGATCATTTCGAACGCCGATGTCATCCGCAGTCAGATCGAGCGCGCCACGCCCGAGAAGGTGGGGAAACTGATGCGAACGCTCGAGCAGATCCACAACACCGAACTCGAGCAGGAACGACGGACGGTCTCGCTCGCGGAACTCACGCCGACGCAGGGCCGGGTCTACGCCGACGAACTCGAGGGGCGACGGTACGAACTCGAGCACGGACTGGCCGAGCCGTTGGTGGTCATCGACAACGGCGGCACGAAGTTGCTCGCCGACGGCCACCACCGCGTCATGGCGTCGGACCGGTTGGGGATCGACGAGATGGACGCCTACGTCATCGTCGTCGATCAGGCGATCGAACTCGGGATGGCTGCCACCGCGGAAAAAGAGGAACTCGAGCGGATCGACGACATCGAAATCGTCGACTACGCCCGCCACCCGCTCGTCGAGACGACGAAGCGGTTGCAGTCTGGGAAGTAGCCGACTACTACTCTTCGGTCGGAGACTGTTGCCGAGTGTCCTCGACGCGATCAGGTCTTCGAGCACGACTGTCGGGCTTGCTGTCTATTGGTGAAGACTATCCGTCCTCGGACAGTATCCCGGTCGATGGCAGGTACCCCTTCCGGACCGACGGACGTCGACCGCGTTCTCGTTGCCGGTGCGAGCGGAGAGACGGGCCACGAACTGCTCTCCGTCCTCCGGCCGACGGATCTCACCGTTCGAGCGACGACGCGATCGTACGCGAACGTCGACACCCTCGAACGACTCGGCGCGGACGAGGTGATCGTCGCCGACTTCTTCGAGTCGGCCGACGCCGTCGCCGCGGTCGAAGATTGCGACATCGTCTACTGTGCCCTCGGCACGCCGGCGGGCGTGCGCCACACGCTCGGCGGGAAACTGGTCGATCGAACCGGCGTTATTAACCTCATTACGGCCGCGATGGGGGCTGACGCCGACTACTTCGTCCACGAGAGTGCGATCGGCGTAGGCAGTTCGAAGACCGGGATGTCGCTCCCAGCCAGACTCCTGATTCGCGGCTCGCTCCGTGCCAAACGGGACGCCGAAACGGCGCTGCGTCGGTCGGGGCTGGGGCACACGATTATTCGCCCCGGTAAACTCACCAACGCGCCGCCCAGCGACGACCCCGTCGTCGGCGAGGGTGGCGACTCGGTGTCGGGATCGATCGCGCGGGCCGACGTCGCCCGCCTGATGGCCGCCGCGCCGTTTACGCCCGACGCACGGGACCGCACGCTCGAGGTCGTCTGTCGTTGCGGCCTGAGCGAACCCCCACGGAATCTCGTCGACGTCGACTGGGCGTTCGATCGGCTCGAGGAGAAGGAACTCGAGGAGCGAGAGCAAACAGAGGGAGATCAGACACGACGCTAAGTGCCACTGCGGACCAATTCCCCGTTGCTGACGGCCACCGTCCCCTGGTTGAGCCGAACAGCGTCCGCCTCGAGCGCGGCCGAGATCGCGATATCGCTCGATTCCTCGGTGGCTCCGTTGCCAACGGTTCCCCGGCCGTTTACAGAATCAGAGTTGTGATCAGGCCGACGATCCCCGCGAGCGTAAATCCCACGCCCGGGACAGCGATTAGTCCGCCGAATATGAGATACAGCGAGCCGGACCGACGGTTATCCGAGAGCACCGTTTGCTGTCCGCCGGCCGAGATTTCGAACCAGTTGCCGCCGGTAACGGTAATCGCACGACCAGACGCTCGCCCATCACGGCTCGAGTCGACAACGTTCCCGCCGAAGACGTGGATGTCGTCACCCGATTCGAGGCGCAGTTCCCGGTACTGACGGCGACGGGAATCGCTCGCATCGCCGACGCCGCCATCGCCGTCGCCTTCGGACAGCCCGACGGCCTTCAGACGCTCCAGCGCGTCGTACTCGAGATTCGAGCCGTCGGTCCACCCCGTCTCGGTCGCCCAGTCGTCCAGGGAAAGGACAGCGTTCGTCGGATCGACCGCCACGCTGTCGGTGTCGTCTTCGACCGCAAAGGGGACGCTGGCCGACGTCCCACCGTCGAACGTCCAGCGATCGTCCTCGGTGACTTCGCCGTCGGTTTCGACGCTTTCAACCGCGTCGGTAGCCGCGCCAGCCCCGCCGTCCACGGAGTCGATATCGTTCCGGGTGGTCCCGTCCGCTCGAGACCGAGCCTCAACCGTGTAGGCCAGACACGGCGCGCCGGTGACGGGGGCCTCGAGGGTCCCGTCGTCGCCCTCACGTGCGCTCCCCTCGAACGCGACGAGGCCGCTCGCCGCGGGGACGTCGCGCAGTGCCGTCGGCCCGGTCTCGCGGAGCGCTCGAGCGGTCCGCATCCGGTTGACGCCGATGGAGGCGACGTACAGCCCGGCACCGAGAAGTGCGAGTCCGACTACGGTGACGGCCCCAACGACAAACACGTCCGTCGACAACATATCGGTCGGTTACGGTCCGGGAAGGATAACTCCCGCGACACCGACCGGAGACGCCGCAGTTTCCCTCGGTCGCGTCGCTCGTCGAGCGGTTCGAGAACGGGTGCCGTATTGTGGCGCGACCGACGCTTACATCGCATTCTCGTCGAACCGCGTGATCACCTGTACGACTACCAGCAGCGTCACCAGGAAGACACCGATCGTCACCCCGCCGTAGAGTCCGAACGTCACCGGCGAGACAGGAACGGCCATCTCGAGGATGGCGATCTCCTCGAGTCCGGTCCACGCGGGGAGCACGTAGCCCAGCAGTGCGCCGAAGGCGGCAGTCACGGCGATCAGTGTGGCGACGAAACCGACGACGCGCCGGCCGTCGAGTTCTCGATCGTCAGTCACGCGAGACCGTTCGTCCGGTGGGACCGAGGGTGTTGCGTTTTCGCCGCGAGTTCGGAAATCGGTGCTCGAGTCGCCGGGCAATCGTGTTCGACAGATGAAATACCAAAGTCGTTTGGAGCCACTGGTATTTCCGGCCACAGTATACGTCTGCACACGGCAGTTCGAGGGGGCCGGACCGGTACCTTCACTGCCGTCGCACTCCCACTTCACCCCCACCCCCACCCCATCCCCCGGGAACTGCCCGGTTCGTGTCTGTGGGTGTGCATCCTCCGACGGCCACGATCGGGCCCGATAGCTGTAGTGCTCGGACTCGCCGTCACACCGTTTTGCATCTCCTCTCGTCCCCACAGCCTCGTGTAGAGCATCCGTAGACTCCGATGCGACCGACTCCGACGACGAGAGAACGCGACGACCGCTCGCCGTCGTCCGCTCTCTCGTTCGCACTCGAGTAGTCGGCCGTCATTGGCGACGGCTACCACGTCCGACAGATATAGTAGCCACTGAAAGTCAATGCACACCTGATCGCACGGCGGCTGTGCGATCAGGTGTACATCGTTTCAGTTGTTACTATAGTAGCTAGGTCTCCGCATCGGATCCGTGACTGTGATCGACCCGTGGCGGTTCGTCGATGCAGGTGCGGTTCGTCGCCGCTGGACGATTCGTCGCTGACCGGCGTCAGTCCTCGCGATCGACGACGAACTCGGTGAACTCGAAGAGCTTTCGGGTCGTCTCGTCGTCGAACTCGAGGCCGTCGATCGCTGCCCGAGCCTGCGCTGCGAGATCGAGGGCGTGTTCGCGAGCGTACTCGAGGCTGCCGGCGTCTTCGATGATCTCGAGGGCTTCGGTGATCTCCTCGTCGGTGTTCTCGTCGGCGCTGAGAATGTCCTGGAGCCGTTTGGCGTGTTCGGGATCGCTCTCCTGAATCGCGTGGATGACCAGCAACGTCTGTTTGCCCTCTCGGATGTCGTTGCCGAACTCCTTGCCGAAGTCGCCGGCTCGGCCCAGCGAGTGTTCGACGTCCAGTATGTCGTCGCCGATCTGGAAGGCGACGGCCGTCAGTTCGGCGTACGCCGCGACGGCTTCTTCGACCTCACCGGGTTGGTCGGTGACGATCGCCGCGAGTCGGGCGACGATCCGGGCGAGACAGCCGGTCTTGCACGCACACATCTCGAGGTACTGTTCGGGCGTGATCCGAACGTCGCGTTCGTTGTGCCAGCAGATGTCCATCCCCTGGCCGAGGTGGGTCCGGTTGAGTTCGCTCGTTAGCATCTCGTAGGCCGCGAGCCGACGATCCGCCGGGAGGTCGGCGGGGTTTTCGGTCAACACCTTTAGCGGCAGGAAGTACAACGCATTGCCGGCGTTGAGCGCGATGTCCTGCCCGTAGAGGTGGTGCAATGCGCGTTCGCCCCGCCGGATCGTGGCCCCGTCCTCGACATCGTCGACGATGATCGTCCCGTTGTGCAGAATCTCCGGGATGCAGGCGTAGTGGATATACTCCGCTGGATCCTCGCCGAAGCCCTCGACGAAGACGAGAAACAGCACCGCGCGCCAGCGTTTTCCGCCCCGATCGAGCAACTCCCACAGTGGCGTCGAGAGGGCCCGCTGGATGGCGGTCGGATCGTACTCGTAGGTGGGGGCGCCGAAGAACGACTCGAGGTAGTCGGCGTCGATTTCCCGTGGGACCAGGTCGGCGATAGCCTCGTCGATAGCCGGCCGCCAGTCGGCAAGCGTCTCCCGCAAACTCGACTCGAGAAGGAGGGGGCTCAAAAAGATTCCCAGCTCTACCTGTCAGTACCGAAGTGTGTGAGCAAAGAACACACTTCCGTCTCGATCGAACAGTTCCGAGAACGGTACAGTTACACGCGCGTACGTTCACCAATCCGGTATGAGTAACTGGATCGGCGACGTCTTCACGAGCGACGTCGGCTGGGACCACCTCGAGAGTCTGGTCGATATCGGCAACCGAATGGCCGGCAGCGACGGCGAGCGCGAGGCCGCCGAACTGACGCGCGACGCACTGGTCGAGGCCGGGGCGCGGAACGTCCGCCTCGACACCTTCGACATTCAGGGCTGGACCCGCGGCGAGAGTTCGATCACGGCCCGTGAGACGACCCAGGAGTGTATCGCGCTACCGCGCAGTCCGGCCGACCGCGTCACCGCGCCGCTGGTCGACCTTGGCTACGGTCTCCCGAGCGATTTCGAGGAGCGCGACCTCGAGGGGAGCGTCGTCATGGTCCGCAGCGACATTCCGGACCACTACGATCGGTACCTCCACCGGCGGGAGAAGTACTATCACGCCGTCGAGCACGGTGCCGTCGGCTTCGTCTACCGCAACCACGTCACGGGCTGTCTACCGCCGACTGGAAGCGTCGGGACCGACGACGAGCCGATCGGTGAGATTCCGGCCGTCGGCGTCTCGAGCGAGGTCGGCGCGCGACTCGCTCGACGGTTCGACGGCGACGAGATCGAACTCGTGGTCGAGGCCGACGTTCACGAGGCTGAAAGTCAGAACGTCCACGCCGAACTCGGGCCTGACACCGACGAGCGCGTGCTCGTGACGAGCCACGTCGACGCCCACGATATCGCGGAGGGTGCCCTCGACAACGGCGCCGGAACCGCGATGGTCGTCGAACTCGCGAACGCGCTCGCGAAGCGGGCGGACGACCTCGAGACTCGCGTCGAGTTCGTTGCCTACGGCGCGGAAGAGGTCGGCCTGGTCGGCTCCACCCACCACGCCGAGACGACCGACCACGAAACGATTACGGCGATCGTCAACAGCGACGGCGTGGTCCGCGATCGAACGCTCTCCCTGACGACCCACGGTTTCGACGACCTCGAGGCTGCGGCGACCGAGATCGGCGAGCGCTACGGCCACCCGATCGAGACGGTGCCGAAGATGGGACCCCACAGCGACCACTGGCCGTTCGTCCGGTGGGGCGTCCCCGGCTACCACGTGAAGTCGACCTCCAACGAGGTCGGCCGCGGCTGGGGCCACACCTTTGCCGACACGTTCGAGAAACTCGAGCAGCGGACACTCCGGGAACAAGCGATTCTCCTGACCGATCTCGTCGTCCACCTCGCACGCAAAGATGTTACCGTCGAGCACCGGGCACCCGAGGAGATCGCGGCGGCCCTCGAGGCCCAGGGGCTCGCTGAGGGGATCAGAATTACGGGCGACTGGCCGTACGACGAGTAGGGTGATGATCAAGGGGGAGGCAACACGGACAGCCAACCCCACGTTTTTTTCCGATCCGCGCCAACGCCACGGCATGGACGCCGCGTGGTCGAGAGCCGAGCAGCCGATCGTCGGTTTCGTCGACTCGAGGACAGCGGCGCCGTCGGATGTCGAATCGGCTGCGAGCGACCGCGGCGCGACGACCGTCCGCGGCGACCTCGAGACCGTCCTTACCGCCGATCCGTCCCTGCTGGTGACCGCGAGCGAAACCGATCTCTCGGCCGTCGCTCGCGCCCAACCCGGAGTTCCCGTCCTACCGATCGGAGACGTAGCCGGGATCGAGACCGTCTCGGCGGAGAGGGGGGCAGAGGCGCTCGAGGCCGTCCTCGAGGGCGATGCCACCGTCCGTCGTCACTCGGTACTGGGAATCGAGGTCGAAGACCATAGTATCGCGGACGATCACGATGTTGCGGATGGTCGCGGGAGCACAGACGACACCGGGAGTCAACTCACCCGCGAGCGCGCACTGTTCGACGCGACGCTCGTTACCGACGAGCCGGCCTGGATCTCCGAGTACGGCGTCGAGAGCCGCGGCGAGTCGCTCTCGACGTTTCGTGCCGACGGCGTGGTCGTCGCGACGCCGGCGGGTAGTTACGGCTACAGCAGCGCGCTCGAAGCTCCCCACCTCGCGTCGAGTATCGATGCGGTCGCCGTCTCGCCGATCGCCCCCTTTGCGACGCGGACGCAGCGGTGGGTACTCCCCGACGACGAGATTACGCTGACGGTCGAACGGGACGAGAGCGACGTGACGCTCGTCGTGGACGACCGATCCATCCGGACGATCGGCGTCGGCTCGCGGGTTCGCCTCGGCGTCGACGGCGCGCTCTCGACGTTTGTCATCCCGAACGATGTGGTGAGTACGAACGGCGAGTAGCGCTCGAGCGCACACGAGTTCCGAAAAGACCTATCCGGGTCCACCCCGAACCCGCAGCTATGTCACTCGAGGGACGACTCGATGCGGACATCTCGGGAGCGAGCGGTGAATCAGCGCTAGTCACGTTCGCGTTTACCGTTATCAACAGGGGGTCGGAGCCCGTCGACCTGCAGTTCTCGGACGCCTGCAAGGTGGAGTTCGTCGTGGAAGAGGACGGCCGCGAGGTCTGGCGGTTCAGCGAAGGCCGGATGTTCGCACAGATGCTCAGCACGGATCGACTCGAGCCGGGAGCGACGGAGACCTACGAGGCCGAGTGGACGGCTCCCCAGCCGGGCGGCTACATCGTTCGCGCCGAGTTGCAGGCCCAGGAACGAGCGTGTGCGGCGCGGACCGACTTCGCTGTACCGGAGTGAGGCGAGCGCGACGACGAGTCCCAGGGAATTCGAGAAGGCGGCGACGAGGGCCGACAGCGAAGTTGCTAAACCATCCCCTTCCTAACGGGCGACCATGCAAGCGCTGGTTATCGCGGCGCACGGCTCGCATCTGAATCCGGACGCCTCCAACCCTACCTACGCCCACGCGGACACCATCCGCGAGACGGGCGCGTTCGACGAGGTTCGAGAGGCGTTCTGGAAGGAGGAACCGCACTTTCGCGAGGTGATTCGAACCCTCGAGTCCGACGAGGTGTTCGTCGTTCCCCTCTTCATCAGCGAGGGCTACTTCACCGAGCAGGTCATCCCCCGCGAACTCCGTCTCGATGAGTGGGATCCCGACCGCTGGGACTCCGACGGGACGGACGCCTCGCAGGCGACGCTCGAGGCCGACGATGTCGAGAAGACGATCCACTACTGCGGCCCGGCCGGCACGCACGACGCGATGACGGACGTCATCGTCCAGCGTGCCGAATCCGTCACCGAGGATCCGGACGTCGGCGAAGGCGTCGGGCTAGCGGTCGTCGGCCACGGCACCGAGCGCAACGAAAACTCGGCGAAGGCCGTCGAGTACCACGCCGACCGGATCCGCGAGATGGATCGCTTCGACGAAGTCGAGGCACTGTTCATGGACGAAGAGCCCGAGGTCGACGATGTGACGGAGTTCTTCGAGAGCGAAGATATCGTGGTCGTCCCGCTCTTCGTCGCCGACGGCTATCACACCCAGGAGGATATCCCGGAGGATATGGGTCTGACCGAGGACTACCGCCTCGGCTGGGACGTTCCCGCGGACGTCGACGGCCACCACATCTGGTACGCCGGCGCGGTCGGCACCGAGGGCCTGATGGCCGATGTCCTCCTCGAGCGCGCGGCGGACGCCGGAGCCGATATCGGCAGCGCACTCGAGGCCGTTCGCGACGAGGTAACGCTCTCGGGCGAGTCGGATCACGACGCCGGCTCGGAGCCGGGCGCAGAGGCGGGGGACTGACGCGTGACGATGGCGACCGCCGATTTCGAATCGCTGGTGAGCGCGATCGAATCCGAGGTACCGATCGAGTTCGACGGCCTCCGAATCGATCGCGAGGACGACGCGTACGCCGTCGAGACGCCCGAAGGAGCGCAGGCGGGTCTCGAGGCCGAGGATCTCCAGCAGGCGCTCGAGCCGAACGCCGAGTACGTCACCAACTGGGACTACTGGCAGCGCTCCGTTGGCGGCGACGGCACCGCTCGCCGCGCGTTTCTCCGGTGGTGTGAACGAGCACCGCTCGAGGACGACGACCGCGGGAACGGAGCCGAAACCGATCGGTCGACGGACGAGGAGACGCTCGCCGTCCCGGCGCGGTACGATTCCCTGCGCGACGGGATCGACCGCGAGTGGGGACAGCTAGCCATCACAACCAGGTTCGTCGACGTCGACGAACCCGGCGGCGAGCGGGTCTACGACTGCTGGCACGTCGACGACGCCGACACCGATCTCACCGAACTCGAGGTCTACGACGACCCCCTCGACGCCCGCGAGATTGCGACCTACGACGAGGACGGCCGCTACCGGCCGCTGAAAACCGCGCCAACGCTCGTCTCCGGCTGGGCCTTTACCGGGCTCTCTGGTGCGGAACTCGTCGAGACGGTCGAGTTCTTCTACCCCGCGACGGTCGCCAACTGGCAACGAGAACAGCGGGACGCGCTGGACGTCGACCACTGGATCGAGACTGCCGAGCGCCAGACCGGCATCTACGGCGTGATCGACGAACTCCCTCGCGAGGCCGTCGACTGGATGGCCGAAGCCTGCTGCGTCGACTCGCAGTGTCTCCGCCGACGGGAGTGGCAGTACGAGGAGGGTGACGATCTCGACGTCGACGGCGGCGACGGGACCTTCCCCTGCCGGGAGCCCTGTTCGCTCGTCGTCGCCGCCGCCCGCAAGTGGACCATCCTCGAGTCCGAAGACGACCACACGTACGAACTCGAGTTGACCACAAGCGAGTTTAACCAGCTCGCGGAGCTGATCGACGCCGTCGCCGACGGGCGGACCGACGAGATCCGCGAAGCGGACGTTAACGACGGTGCAAATCGCTTTCGCGCACGATACCTTCGAGCGAAGCGGTTCGACGAGGAGGGCGGCCTCGAGGCTCGAGAACGAAGCGACGACTAACCCGACTCGAACGGCTTCAGAGAACCAGTAAGGCGACCGCAACGCAGAATCCGATCGCGACGATTCCGACGCCGGCCATCGCGACCGGGCCGCCGATCGTCGCCGCCGTCGTCGTCGCGATTGCGACGGCGACGATTCCGAGTGCAACGACGACGAGCGTCGCCGGTTCGAGACCGCTCGCGGCGACGGCGCGCTCGAGCGCGCTCGGCTCCGGCTCCCGCTGGGCGGGTTTGGCGAGCGAGTCGTCGACGTCAACTTCGGCCGGCGCCGGTTTCGCGACGACGGGGATCGACAGCGACTCCGAGCCGTAGCCGGTCAGCACCTCGAGGACGCCCTCGACGGGACGATCGATCGACTCGGTGGCGACGTGGACGGGTACGAATGTCTCACCCTCCGATTCGACGTAGTAGTTCGAGGTCTCGAGCGACGCGATCCGCTCGAGGTCACCGCCGAGCCGACAGTGGACGTGGGCGGGCGGACCGTGGCTCTCGAGGCGCAGATCGAACGACTCCCGCGTCTCGAGAGTACCGACTGCTGTCTCGAGCGAATCTGCGGACCCGCGGTTGACGTGGACGGTGGCCTCTCGAGACATGGTCGGGCCGCTCAGGCGGGAGTCTCCTCGCGCATATCCGGCGGCAGCAGGTTCGGGATCCCGTCTTCGATCGGGTACCGTTCGCCACACTCGCTACAGACGAGGACGCCGGCGACGATTTCGTCGGCCTCGTCGCCGTCATCGTCGGTCGCGTATTCGGCGTCCTCGAGTTCCAGATCGTGTTTATCGAGCGGACAGCAGAGGATCTCCAGCAGCGACTCCTTCATAGTACGTAGGCTTACCGCAGACAGCAAAAGGCTTCGGGAACAAAACGGGCACAACCGATCACGGAGCGGTCGCGAGACTGTGCTCATTCCGACTGGGTTCGTTCCTCACGGACGGTACTGCCGACGACGAGCGCAGCCCCGATGATGACGAGGTTTTTGACGATGTACTGTCCTTCGACGGTCAGCCCGTAGGGAATCGTCGTGAACGCCACCTCTGGCAGGAGCACCAGCGGGAGGAAGGTGCCGGGCATCTGGAGGAACAACAGGAGGATACCGAGCCGGATCAGCGGCCGGTAGAGCAAGCAGATGCCGATCAGCACCTCCCAGACGCCCAGCACCGGGACGAATAGCTCGGGTGGGACGACGTACACCGTCGCGGCGACGAGCTCCGCGGCCGGACTCACGCCGAACATCTTCAGCCCGCCGAACCAGACGAAGACGATACCGAGCGCAATACGAAGCGTCGGCAGTCCCCAACGTCCCATCCAGTTGGCGATCGATCGGTCGACCGCTTCGACACGACGGACCGTTTCCGCTGGGACGCCAAGGGCTGACTCGAGTCGGCGGACAAGTGCTGCGAATGGATCACTCATAGGCAGTCCTCACAGAGAATCAACGGCCTCTGCGAGCAAAAGGTCGTGGTGTGTATATATCGGGGTAGACGTGGCCGTAGCCAGCCAGTGAACCGCAAAAACGAGGTCGAAGCGTTAGTTGTACGGGTTCTCGACGACCACGGTCTCCTCGCGGCCGGGACCGACACCGATCGCATAGATCGGCGTGTCGAGTTCGTCGCTGACGTACTCGAGGTAGGTCCGGGCGTTCTCGGGTACGGCGTCGTACCCCTCCGCGGCGACCTCGGCCCAGTCGACCTCTGGCCAGCCGTCGAAGGTGCGGAACGTGGCCTCACAGCGGCCCCACTGCTCGGTGGTGGGTGGCATCGTGAAGATTTCCTCTCCGTCATCAGAACTCGTCGAGTTCTGATTGCTCGCCGAGCTTTGCTCGGCGGCGTCGAACTCGTAGGAGTGGCCGACCTTCACTTCGTCCAGTCCGGCCAGCACGTCGATGTGATTGATCGCGAGGCCCGTAAAGCCGTTCGCGCGGGCCGCGTGGCGGAGCATCGGCATGTCGAGCCACCCGACGCGGCGCGGCCGACCGGTGACGGTGCCGTACTCGCCGCCCTCGTCGCGGATGTAGGTCGCGAGTTCCTCCTCGTCATCGCCCGCGCCCGTCTCGTCGTCGTAGTCGGGCGTCTGGTCCTCGACGCCGCCGAGTTCGGTCGGGAGCGGGCCAGTGCCGACCCGCGAGAGGTAGGCCTTGACGATGCCGACGACCTCTCCCTTTCCGACGACGGTCGGCCCGAGGCCGGTGCCGACGGTCGCACCGCCCGACGTCGGGTTCGAGGAGGTGACGTAGGGATAGACCCCGTGGTCGATGTCGAGCGAGGTTCCCTGTGCACCCTCGAGCATGACGTTGTCGCCGTCGTCGATGTGCTGTTGAAGGAAGCTCCCGCAGTCGACAGTCATGTTCTCCTCGGCGAGTCGCTCGCCGTACTCGCGGTAGGTTTCGTAGAGGTGGTCGATGTCGAATTCCTCGCCGGTCTCCTTGCCGAAGACGTCCTCGGCGAGGGCCTTCTTCTGGGGGACGACGTACTCGAGGCGCTCGCGGAGCACCTCGGGATCGAGCAGATCGCCGATCCGGACGCCGCGGCGGCCGGCCTTGTCCTCGTAGGTCGGGCCGATACCGCGTTTGGTCGTCCCGGCCGCGAGGTCCTCCTTCTCTTCTTCCTCGATGCCGTCGAGGGCCCGATGGTAGGGGAGGATGACGTGTGCGCGTTCGGCCACGCGCACGTCGGGTTCGAGTCCCCGCTCGCGGAGCGTGTCGATCTCGTCGAACAGCGTCTCGGGGTTGACGACGCAGCCGTTCCCGAGGACGCCGACCTTGCCCCGGACGGCGCCCGACGGCACGAGCGATAGCTTGTACTTCTCACCGTCGTCCACGACGGTATGTCCAGCGTTGTCGCCGCCCTGATACCGGGCGACGACATCGGCGGCGTCGCCGTAGAGGTCGACGACTCCACCCTTGCCTTCGTCGCCGAGTTGCGACCCGACGATTGTGACGGTCATAACAGCGACGGGTTCTTGCCGGGCCGATAAACAGATTACGGTATGGACGGGTGGAACGCGTCGAGATATACACGGTTATGGATAGGTCTCCCACTCGAGACGGGCAACCACCTCGTCTCGATGCCGACCGATTCGGTGACCGGTTTCCCGAACGCCCCGAAACGGTCAGCGAAGATGCGGCCACACTCGAGCGAGTTCCGAGTCCGCCCACCTGCCGACGGAATTCATCGTCGAACATCATCGGTCCCGACGGCGGGTGCCGATTCGGCTGCGAATCGTGGGGATAGTCTCTCCGTGAACGGAAGCGTTAACTACTGACAGGAACGAACATCGAGTTGACAGTGGGCCGGCGAATCGGCAGGAGTAACTTTTAAAAGGCCCAACGACAAGTTAACAAATGCCATGATAGACCGACTTGAGAAAGAAGTCGATATGTTGGAACGACATCTGCAGGTCCTGAAGATGGTTATCGAGAACGAACCGATCGGGATCGTCAAGATGTCGAACGAGACTGGTTACCCCCACCACAAGGTCCGCTACTCGCTGCGCGTCCTCGAAGAGGAGAACCTCATCGAGCCCTCCAGCCAGGGTGCGATCAAGACCGAGCGAACGGCGGAGTTCGTCGACGAACTCGACGGCAAGCTCGACGACATTACGGACAAACTCGACGGCATGAAGATCGAAGACGTCGCCGAGATCGAAGGCTAACCCCCCGCTTGTCTGACTCGAGAACGACAGCCGCTCTCGAGCCGTCTGGGGTATAGGGGACCAGTCCCCGCTGAATCGAGTCACAGACTATCGCCGCTGCCGCCCGTCCTCGCTCGACCGATGTCGGTCGACAGCCGGCGGATAACTGCTGTTTTGACGCTTTTGTGCCGCCCTCGAGACGCACTCGAACCGACCGGTTTCGCGGACGCGGACGTCGCAAACATGCTCGACACAGCGACCGATGGAATGCGTACAGCGTACCGGCGAAAAGTGGGGGCCGAACCCAGCATAATTCGAAGTGGAGCCTCCGACCTCAAGGAGCGAGCGAAGTCGTTCGAAAGACCGGAGGTCTTTCGTGATGACGAGACGTTCCGCGTCTCGAACGAATCACACGTCCCAACGTTGCTCTCGGACAGACTGTGGGTTTACACACGAAACGAACCGTGACGGCGAACACTTCTACTGCCAGAAGTGCGGGTACGAGGTGAACGCGGACTATAATGCAGCAAAGAATATCGGGCTACGGTACGCTCGAAAGCGGAAACACAGACTCCGTTCCTCGCCCAAGTCGGGGAACGGAGACGCATCAGTAGACGTGCATATAAATGGTGGGACGTTGAACGGCAAGAGTCACCAGCCTATTGCCGGGGACTGATTGCCGGGAGTCCACATCAAAGCCCTACAGTCAAGGACCGAGGCGCGTATGCGCTGAGGGAGTAGTAGGGTAGTTTACAGTTCGGGGACGTTCATGTGGAACCCTTCGGAGCGCGACTCGACCAGACAGAGGTGATACCCTGCCTTTCGCGAGAGGTTGACGTAACTCAACTTCGAGCCGCGACTGAGGAACCCGCCGCTCGTCGCCTGGTCCGCAACCTCGAGCGCGCCGGGTTCGAAGTAACTCGAGGTGACGACGACCGACGCCGCGAGGTCCGGGTAGTTGGCCTTGACCGCCGAGGCGGCTTCCTCCATCTCCTCGAGCATCCCCTGCGTCGCGGGATCCCGGGAGTCGTTCAGGTTCGCGACGACGAGCGGATTCCCCATCTTGTCGAACGCGACGATGTCGAACGTTACCTCGTCGGGAACGTCCTCTGTCTCGTCGTCCGCCAGCGAGATCGACGCCCCCAGTTCGGCGCGGTCGATACGCGGAATGGCGTCGTAGAGGTCGCCCAGCGCGTCGCCGTTACCCGTATCTCGGATCTCGTAGAGGACCGTCTCGGTCAGCCAGTCGACGAAGCGGTACTCCATGGTAGACGATAGGAATTCCTCGTAGGGATCGCCATCGACGGCCACATCGGCCGCGTCGAAGCTGGTGTGGTGCTCGAGTTGCAGGTTCGCGGCCACCTCGTTTTTGTCCGCGTCGCCGTCGTGAGCCGTCTCCAGCGTCGGCTGACTTTTCGAGCCGTACCTGACGAAGAGGTTCGTCTCGGCCAACGCCCGCTGGGGTGGAAGCTGGGTGCTCGCTGCCGGCGTTTCCGACCCCGTCCCGGTGGGGGCCGCCGACTCGCGAGCACGTTGCAGTTCGGTTTCCAGTTCGTTGATTCGGCTCTGCAGTCGGTCGACCGTCGAGGTCAGCTCCTTATTCTCCGACCGGAGCTGATCGCGTTCGGTCTCGAGTTTCTCGGCTTTCGTGACGAGCGCGTCGCGTTGCTCCTGTAGCGTCTCGAGTTGTTCCGTGAGCGTGGCGATCCGCTGTTGCTGTTCGGAGTCCGGAGCGACCGTTATCCCGCGGTTCGAGCGCGAGTCGTCGCGCTCCGTCGCCCGCGACTGCTGTCCCTGCCCGTCGTTCTGTCGGCTCGATCCCGCCGACGCGGCCTTCGGGGACGACCGCGCGCTCGAGTCGTCGGTCGACCCGGGGGTCTCGCGAGCACCGCTCTTTGATCCGCCGGTCGCCGGCTCGGATGTTCCGCGGTTGCGCGTGCTCGCCCTGCGGCTGGCGGCCGACTCTCGTTTCGCGTCAGTCGACTGCGTGTTGTCGGGGTCGATCGACGGGATACTGCGCGTTTCGCGCCACTGGGCTTCCTCCTCGAAGCGCTCGTCTTCCGGGTCCGCCTGCTGTTCCGACTCGGCGTCCGACTCGTCCGCCGGTCCAGTTGCTGTCGGCTCCGATTCCTCGGCCGCGTCGTCGGTCGACGAGTCGACATCGTCCTCGGTCCAGGAGATGTCGTTCTGGTCCAGTTGTTCTGCGGCCGCCTCGACCTCCGCGAGGTCGGGGCTGGTGTGCTCGATGTCGTCGGACTCGGCGGACGACTGCTCGGCGGCGTCCGCCTGATCGTCGGCCGGCTCCGACGGTGCATCCGGAACGGCGGTCCGGTCGGCCTGTGTCGGTTCCGCTGGCGACGAGTCGACCGGCGTCGGGTCAGTCCCCGTCGACTCCGTCGTGGCTTCGTCGAACGAGGTCGATACGGACGCTTCAGGTTCGGATCCGCTCGGTTCGGTGCCCGTATCGGTCGCGTCCGGTTCGGACTCCTGCGTAGTGATTCCGCTCGAGGACGCGTCCAGTGCCGGCTCCTCGGCCGTGGTGATTCCCGACGGCTCGTCGGTCTCCTCGGGAGCCGACGACCCGCCCGTCACGTCGTCGAACGCCACGTCGTCGATCAACGAGTCCGCGCTCGTCTCGTCGGCCGTCTCCGTCGGCTCCGACCCCGAGATATCGATCGACTCGATCGCCGACTCCGTCGGATTGACCGACGGCTCGGCGCGGGTGTCGGAACCCGCAGCGGGGTCGGTGTCAGATGGCGCATCCGAGACGGGGTCGGCGTCCGAAACCCCACCCGAGCCAGGATCGATATCCGAGACCGAGCCGGATCCGACATCGGAACCGGCTCCAGTGCTGCTACCGGCGCTCGTTCCGCCGCTATCGCCGGTGGCGTCGCTCTCCGTTCCCGGAACGTCAGTGACATCGATATCGACGTCGCGGACCTCGTAAATTCCCACCTCGTCGTCGGCTCGTTCGAACGCCTCGTCGCCGGTCAGCAGCCGTTCGGCGTTCCCGATGTAGGCGGCGGCCATCCGGCGGCCGCCGTAATATACCGCGTAGTAATCGCCGCTGAGGACGTTCTCGCTCAGTTCGACGTAGCCGGTGAACGAACTGTCCTGGAGGGTTCCGTCGACCTCCCGGAACGGCGTCTCGTTGGTGTAATACTTCGCTCTCGTCTCGCCGCCCTGTGCTTCCATCGTACAGAGCAGGGGGAGAGAGGGGTGTGGGGCCTCGTAGATCGTTCCGGAGGCGTTCTCGAAGTCCTCGATCGTGCCGTCGACGACGCCGACAATGCGGCCGTTGAGCATGAACAGCCACGTTCCGGCGACAGCGACGGCTCCCGAGAACTCAGAAGCAGCGAGATCAGTAAGACCGTCGTAACCGCCACTGAACGGGCGAGAGTCCCATTGTTCGGCGCGCTCTTGCGTGCGCGAGTCCATACGTCAACAAACGAGAACCGCACTAAATACGTTTCGCCTAGATACTGTCTATATTTTTGATTCGGCGTCCTCGGCGAGTTCCTTCATCCGCTTGCCGATCCGGCCCGCGCTCGAGAACTCGTCTTCGCTCATCCCCTTCGCGAGGGCGTTGCCCAGCACGAAGACCGCGTGTTTGTGTTCGCTCTTGGACTTGTGGACGTGCGAGGGGTCGACATCGAGCTGGTGGTACGGCTCGAAGAGCGCCTCGTCGACGTCCTCCCGCTGGGAGAAGTACTCCATGATGACGACGAGTTCTTCGTGGAGCTCGAGGAGTTCGTCTTTATGCATGGACACCCGTACGAACGGTTTCGGCATAAACGTTGTGTGCAACCCGGAACCAAGACCGCCCGAGCGAACTCAGCGTGCCGGTTCCGTGCGGTCTCGAGTGTCCCGTGGGTACTGACCGAGTGCGAGAACGAGAATCCAGCAGCCGAAGGCGAGTGCGGCGACTATCTCGGGGACGGCGAACCACGCCATCGGCTCGCTCGCACCGACTCGGGAGAGCAGCCACCCGAGCCACGCGAGCGGGTGGACGATTCCGAGCCAGATCGAGATGAGCCCCAGCCGTCGTTCGTCGGCGAGGATCTGCCCCGTGCCGTAGACCCACTGGGCGAACGGCGCGAGACCGAAGTACAACAGCGCGGCCGGCGCGTGTAGATCAGCCTCGAGATAGAACTCGGTGTGACCGATGAAAAAGACCCCAACGCCGACCAGTCCGACGGTCGCGATCCAGAGCAGGACGACGCCGAGGCGGTCGAGACCGCTCCGGCTCGCGACCCAGAGCCGCCAGCCGAAGGGGATTCCGAGCAACCCGCCGAGGATCAGCCCGCCGTTGAAGAGGTAGAACGTCCGGGTTCCATAGCGACCCATATCGGAGAGCGCTCGGTCGCGCCAGGTGAACGTCTCCGGGGCGGCGAGCAGCGTCGCGAGGACGATTGCGCCGAGCGCGACGACCGGCGCAGCGAGTCCGCAGGTCGTTGCGATTCGTCTCCAGTTCCTGTCGATCATTACCGAATAGTGGACAGTCTTATTCATCAACCCATTCATCGAACCTCACCGCTTGCACTCCTGCTCTCGAGACGAAGCCGGCATCGTCACCGCTCGCAAAGCGAGAGTGAACGGAGACTCGAGACAGCGTCTCGAGCGTCATCCAAGGTCGAACGGAGTCGCGAGGAGATCAGTCGGCGGCGACCGGCGTCGTCCCGTCGCGCTGGCCGGCTGGGAACCACGCGAGTTCGTGGTCAGCCGTGACGCGGACGGCGACGCGCTCGTCGAGATCGATCCGATCGGAGTGGTTGTGCATGCACTCGATGGTCTCGCCGGAGTCGAGTTCGACGCGGTAGAGGACGGTGGGGCCGAGGTAGCGGCGAT
Source organism: Natronorubrum tibetense GA33 (assembly GCF_000383975.1). Classification (NCBI taxonomy): domain Archaea; kingdom Methanobacteriati; phylum Methanobacteriota; class Halobacteria; order Halobacteriales; family Natrialbaceae; genus Natronorubrum; species Natronorubrum tibetense. The sequence goes on from NZ_KB913017.1 coordinate 728,407, forward strand.
AGACCACGGAGCCATTAGCCTCCTCCCCGTTCGCCGGGAAGGCCGTCACGTCGTCTGGGCGGACGAGCAGATCGAGGTTCGTCCCGTCGTACTGGTGTGCGAGGCCGTTGACGTCGTCACGGAGGACGCGGCCGAGCGCGGTGTCGACGCTGTCACCGTGTACTTCCCCCGAGAGGAAACTGGCGTGGCCGAGAAAACCCGCGACGAAGCGGGATTCGGGTTGCTGGAAGACCTGCTGGGGCGTGTCGATCTGTTCGATATCGCCCTCGTTCATCACGGCGACGCGGTCGGAGATCGACAGGGCCTCCTCCTGATCGTGGGTGACGGAGACCGCAGTGACGCCCGCTTCTTTGATGATCCGGCGGACCTCCTCGCGCATCTCGACGCGCAGGTCGACGTCCAGGTTCGAGAAGGGTTCGTCGAGCAACAGCATCTCGGGCTCCGGCGCGAGCGAGCGGGCGAGCGCGATCCGCTGTTGCTGGCCGCCGGAGAGCTCCTCCGGGTAGCTGTCGCCCTGGTCCTCGAGCCCGACGAGTTCGAGCAGTTCGTCCACCCGGATCTCACGTTCCTCGTCGGCCCACTCCTGTAAGCCGAAGGCGACGTTCTCGCGGGCGGTCAGATGCGGAAAGAGGGCGAACTCCTGAAAGACGACCCCGACACCGCGTTCTTCCGGCGGAACGAATCGGCCGTTGCCCGCGACATCGTCGTCTCGGAGTCTGATCCGACCGTCGTTCGGTTTCTCGAGCCCGGCGATCAGACGCAACGTCGTCGTCTTGCCACAGCCCGAGGGGCCGAGTAACGTGAGAATCTCGCCGTCACAGACGGACAGCGAGAGGTCGGGGATGACCTCTTCGGTGCCGTATCGTTTGGCGACGCTCTCGAGTTTGAGTACCACGTTCTCCGCGTCTTGCTCCGATGGTTGTTCCTCGGCCGCCGTCGTGAGTAGTTGTCCGTTCCCCATCGATCGACCCTCCGGCGTCTGCCGGCGTTCGTTTGATTTAGGCGTCCCTAAAACACTTATAGCTACCGGTCGGTTCCAGCGGAGTAAGAAGATCGATGACCGAGCGGGTGCAGTCGATGATCAGGCGGATGCGGTCGATGGTCGAGCGGTGGACGAACGCGGCCTACAGTTCGACGCCGCTCGGGATCAGGCTGTGTTGACGAAGGAGGTTCCCTTCGTCGTCGTAGACCAAAAACGTCCCTTTGTCGTAGGTAACGAAGTGGTCGCCGTCGAGCGTTATTTCGACTTCGTAGCGGCCCTCGTCCTCGGTAGCGTCCTCGCCGTAGCCGCGGGCGGCCCGAATAAAGGTGAGGACGTCGTCGGCCGCCTCGTTGAGTTCGAGGATGAACTCGCCGGTGACCCGGTTCGTGACGCTGACGACACCCGCGGCGTCGCTGCCTAGCGGTTCCTGGAGTCGAAGCGCGACATCCGTTTCGCTCGCCTCGAGAACGTCTCCGTCGGAGCCGGTAAGGCGCTCGCGGAGCATCGTCGCCGGGCCGGTAAAGTTGATCGATACCGAGGGTTTGCTCGGTTCGCCATCGGTCTCGACCCAGTCGACATTGCTGACATCTAGTGTGAAATGCTCGCGCCTCATTCCGTACCCGAGGGTTCGCACTCACACCGTATCAACGTAACGCACCCCGCGTCCGGGTTCGTCCAATTCGCATACCAGTTCGTGGCTGACCGTTCGGCCATCTCACTTATGACGGTTCGCGCCCGACTTGCCAGAGACCCGCCGCTCTGCGAGTCGACCGTCCACGCAGCCGCCGAACGCTGCATCGCTTGCGGGGCAACTCCACAGATGGTCGATCAGACCGACCCAGCCGCGATCGACCGCACAGATTCCGACGGCTCTCGCGCGGGACTCGCCCTCGCCGAGGAGGTCACCCCGCGTGGCTCCGCCTTCACCGTCCGCAAGTACACCCCGGCGAGCCGTTCACACCCGACGATCTGCTCGAGTACGGCACGTCCAGCGTCGAGCAGATGGTCTACCACTGGCTGGCGATTGAGCACAACAAGAGGTCCTCTTCGCGATCGTGGTCTGTGTCTGTTGCGAACGCTTTTTGCACGTTCCCCGTGGAGAGCCGACGATGGCCGACCAGCAGGATCGACCCGACGCTTGCGACGTGGACCGACGGGTCGCCGTCCGCGACACTTACGACCGGATCGCCACGCACTTCGCCTCGACCAGGGAGTACGCCTGGCCCGAAGTGGAGTCCTTCGTCGAGACGCACGCCGGCGCGGACGGGACGGGTGCGGTCTCGCGCGAGGACGCCGTCGGCTTGGACCTCGGCTGTGGCAACTGCCGCCACGCTGAACTATTGGCCCCCTACTGCGAGCGCGTCGTGGGGCTCGACGTCAGTCGCGGGCTGCTCGAGACGGGCCGGGAGCGCGCACGGGAACGGGAGTTCGACGTCGCGCTCTGTCAGGGCGACGCCGCACGGCTGCCGCTTTCGTCCGACACCGTCGATATCGCTGTCTACGTCGCGACGCTGCACCACCTTCCGACCCGGCGAGCGCGTCGGGTCAGCCTCGACGAACTCGCGCGCGTGCTCGACCCCGACGGCCGCGCGGTCGTCAGTGTCTGGTCGACCGCCCACGAGACGTTCGACGAAACCGAGGGCTTCGATACGACCGTCGACTGGACGCTGCCGGGCGGCGAAACCGTGGATCGATTCTACCACATCTACGCTCCCGACGAGTTCGAGGCCGAACTCGCGGCGAGTGCGCTCGAGGTGGTCGACTGGGAGGTCTCGAGCGGGAACTGCTACGCGACGGTGGCCGGGTCGAGGGTGTGATTCGGTGCCGTAAGGGAGGGAAGAAGTGGCCGACTCGAGCGGGTTGACCGAAAACGGAAGGCCCTTAAACACCGAGGAAGAATCGAAGAATGCGCGCGGATGGTCTAGTGGTAGGACCTGAGCCTTCCAAGCTCATGGCCCGGGTTCAAATCCCGGTCCGCGCATTCATTCGGCGAACAACACCGTGAGCCGAATGAATCGGATGAGGGATTTGAATTATACCGAGGTTCTGCGAGCAATGCGAGCAGGTTCTCGGGAGTGGTTCAAATCCCGGTCCGCGCATTTCTGTCCTCAAAAGATCGCATAGCGCTCTTTTTGACCTCGCAAAGCTTCGCTTTGCTTAGCTGCGAGCAATATCGCGAGCGACAGCAATCGTTTGTGGCATTTGAAAGACGGAAGACGTACACTCACGAGTGACGCGTCACTCCACGCTCTCGAGAACGGCTCGCTCGAGCGCCGCAACCCGTCGCGTATCGTCGACCCAGAAGCCGTCGAACGCGCCGGGATCGGTTTCGGTTGCCAGCAGGGCGCTGTTCCAGAGTTCGTCGCCGTCGCCGTCGAAGACAAGAAACCAGCACGAACCGATCTCGTCGCCGGCGTCTGCGTGGATCGTGACGCCCGGGATCGACGGATGATCCCACTCGTCGTCGATGTAGACGTGGATCTCGAGGCCCGATTCGGCGGCGAGGCGATTGTATACGGGGACCATCTTTTCGAGCGCATCAGCACGCTGAAAGCCGACTCGGAGAGTACCGCTTCCGACCCGCCACGCGCGGTTTTCGATCTCGCGACTGACTGCGAGCAGCCGTCGGCGGTCGAGATCGTGCCACAGCATCGACTCGAAAATATCGACCACGCGCCGGTAGGTGGTCTCGTCCAGACGCTCGTCCCACGGGTCGTGGATCGGCGGCTCTATGAACTCCCGGATGGCGTCGAGATCGACCGCCGCGACGAACGCTGCATCCTCGCGAACGACGAGGAAGGCCTGGCTTTCGGCCGTTACGTCCGGAAGAGTGCGGTGCTCGACTTCCTCGACACCGATCTCCGCCTCGAGTCGGTCGACAACCGCCGGTCGCGGTGACGGAGCGTAGACGACGATCGACCGGTTCGATCGGGTGTAGCGGTCGACGTAGGCGGAGAGTGACATCTGAGATCTCGTGTGTCCGTGATCGTCGGATAGGTTCCGGTATCAGGTACCGGTTTCGGCCTCGCAGGCTCGAGCGATCACGTCGCGAACCAGTTCGGGACAGGAATCCAGCGAGAGGGTCTCCGTCTCCTCATCGTGTCGTACTACGCCGGTTTCGACGAGTCGCGGAACGTGGGTGTGTACGAGGTTCGAGTACTGGTTGGTCCGACATTGGGGTTCGACGATCCCGCCGTCCGTCGCGTGGATCCAGCCGGTGATGACGTCGGCGACTTCCGACAGCGAGGCCGTCCCGTGCTCGAGCAGGAAGTAACAGACGTACCGACGCGTCCGGTCTCGAAGCGCCAGAAACGCGTCGTCGAGCACCTCCGGGCCCGTGTCCGACCCGGTCGACGGCAGCTGTGGGGGATCCATCTTCGTTACCAGTAGTACCGGTAGCGACGGGAGTCTTTCGCCTTCACTCGCCAGTCAGCACTGGGGACTGCGTCGCGACAATCAATCGAGCACCGGTGGACGGTTCGAACGGAGATCACCCGATGGACAGTTCGAAGGGAGATCAGTCGACTCGATTCTCGGAACCCGCGTCGGCTGAACCGCGATCACATTAGTCCTCGAGCGGCCGGTCGGTGGACCGCCCGTGCAAATCGACGGTCGCGGCGAAGACCGCGCCGAGGACGGTTCCAAACAGGAGGTGGCCGAGCAGACTCTCGATCGCGGCCGTCGGGAACTCGCCGACTGCGCCGCCACCGCCCGCGACATCGGCCCAGACGGGAAGGACGAGCAGCGGGAGTATCGCCCAGACGGCGAGTCCGAAAACGAACCCCGCGCCGACGATCCGGGCCATCGCACCGACTCCGGAGACGGCGTCCGTCTCGACATCGGTCAACAGGATGCCGAGGATCGGATCGCGGGTCACGAGGAGTCCGAACACGAGCCCGAGCCCGATCCCGTGGACGACGTGGACCCCCCAGCCGACGAGTCCGACGGGCTCGAGCCCGTAGATCGAGGGGATCGCGACCTCGACGATCGCGGGGTCGAGAACCCACATGAGGACCCCGAACGCGGCGGCACCGATCGCGCCGCCGAGTGCGCCACCGACCAGCCAGCCGCTGGCTCCACTGATACCAAACGCCGTCGCGTTATCGGTCTCGGTACTCATACCCACGGCTACCACGAGCGTCGGCAAAAGGGTTCGACCGGCATCCACAACCTCGGCGACGCCACCTCGATCACGGCTGGGGAATTCGGGTGGGTCGAACCGACGACTGCGAGTGCAACGCGGAGACCGACGGATCGGGTATCAGGACGACGGCCGCTCGAGCGCGGGTCGATACCCCCGATCTTAGTGTGTTGCGCGCGAACGGTCACAGTGTGGAGTACGAACTACTCGGCTGGCCGCCCGACGGTCCCAAACTCCGGCTCGACTACGAGCGCTTCAGCTACGCTGGGAAGTTCGTCATGACGAACACCGGGAAAGCCGTCGCTCGAGACGCACGCACCGATCTCGACGAGAGCGCTGCGGCCGCGGAAATCGATGGCTCCGTCGCCGAGGTTCCAATCGTCGCGGCCGTCGCGTTCAACCAGGACCGCACCGACGAGGGGACCCTCTGGCTGCGGTACGTGACCGTCGAACGAAGTCGTCGCGGCGAGGGCATCGGTCCGCAACTCCTCGCGCTCGTCCGAGACCGCGCCAGAGAGCGCGGCTACGAGCAACTCCGTATCGCGGTCAACAACCCCTTCGCCTACGAGGCGCTCTACCGAACCGGCTTCGCGTACACGGGCGAGACCACGGGCATCGCCGAACTGGTGCTCGAGTATCCGGTCCCGAGCGACGACGCGGACTCGAGCGAGTTCGAGCGCTACCAGGCCGGTCTCGAGCAGTTTCGAAACCGCGATCTCAGCGACGAAGAAGCACAGTTTCTCGACTCTCGGCGTGACAGTAACCCGCCAGAGAGCGAGTCCAGCGGCTGACCCGACTCGAGCGTTTCGATGGCGCGCGTCGGGGCGGCGAGCGAGCAGCGAGACGCGCCGAAACTCGCGAGGGGCGAGCGAACGGCCCGTGGCCGTGAGCGAGTCGGTTGGGGAGGACGTGGCACTTCATCGTTGCCAGGGAAGCGTTCGTTCGGGCGGTCGTCCACCGGCGTACTACGCCCAGGTGACTGGCAGCGGCCCGCGTCGATACTGGTCTCGAGGCGTGCTTCGTCACGTCGGAGCCGTTCGAGGGAAAAAACGGGGGCGCAAGCGAGATGGCTCTCAGGAGTACAGACACGTGGACAGCGACGACCGGAAGCCAATGATACAAATCCCAGTCCTCCCAAGGAACCGCTAATGGGAAACGCTGCACTTCGGGACATCGCCGTTATCGATGAGATCCCGTTCGACGATATCGAGGGCGTCGTCGCCGTCGACGCACACAACTGGCTCTACCGGTACCTGACGACGACCGTCAAGTGGACCAACAGCGGTAAGTACACCACGAGCGACGGCACCGAGGTCGCGAACCTCATCGGCATCGTTCAGGGACTGCCCAAGTTCTTCGAGCACGATATCGTCCCGGTGATGGTGTTCGACGGCGGCCCCTCCGAACTCAAAGACGACGAGATCGAATCCCGCCGCGAGCAACGCCGCAGCTACGAGGAGCAACTCGAGACCGCCCGCGAGGAAGGCGACCAGGTCGCGATCGCCCAACTCGAGTCCCGAACCCAGCGGCTGACGCCGACGATCCAGGAGACCAGCCGCGAACTCCTCCGGCTGCTTGACGTGCCGATCGTCGAAGCCCCCGCGGAGGGGGAGGCCCAGGCGGCCCACATGGTCAAGCGAGGTGACGCCGACTACGTTGGGTCGGAGGACTACGACGCCTTACTCTTCGGCTCGCCGCGCACCCTGCGTCAACTGACGAGCAAGGGCGATCCGGAACTGATGGACCTCGAGGCCACGCTCGACCATCACGAGCTGACCCTCGAGCAACTGATCGACGCCGCGATCCTCATCGGGACGGACTTCAACGAGGGCGTCTCGGGGATCGGTCCCAAGACGGCGATCAAAGCGATTACCGAGCACGGGGATCTCTGGAGCGTCCTCGAGGCCCGCGGTGCCCATATCGAGTACGGCGACCGCGTCCGCAAGCTGTTTCGCGATCCGAACGTGACCGACGACTACGAGTTCGAGACGACGCTCGATCCGGACCTCGAGGCCGCAAAGGAGTACGTCTGCGAGGAGTGGGCAGTCGATGCCGACGAAGTCGCCCGCGGCTTCGAACGGATCGAGGAGGGCGTCACGCAGACGGGGCTCGATCGCTGGACCTGATCCGACGATCGGTTCGCCGCGAGCAAAAAACGGTCCGAAGAGGACCGTCCGTGAACCGCGTTGCTACGCGTCTTCGGCGAGATAATCCCGAACCCGACGAGCCTGCGGATAGGTGAACGTGACCGTTCCATGTAACACCGACGGCGTCGAGAGCGGTTCGACCGGGGCGAACTGCTGGTACCGCGATCCCTCGGGGAAGTCGAACTCGACTGTCTCGACCTCGGCCTCGTACAGTTCGCTGACGAAGGGCAACGGGAACTCGAGGAGTTCGCTGATCTGCGCCCGTCCACCCGCTGGCTCCGGAAGCTGGCGGTGGGCGTAGTAGTGGAGGTGGCCGGTGAGCGTGTCGATCTGGTCGTCACCGACGGTGGCTTCGGCTTCGATGACAGGCTTGCCGTCGACGGAGAGCGTCGAGACCAACTCGCCGTCATCCTCCTCCCACGCACACGTGCCGGCCTGCGTCGGAATCCCACCGCTCTCTCGGGTGTACACCTGCATCTGCGGCGAATCGTTCCAGTAACCGACCCAGAACCGGCCGGGGACCGGCATCTCGCCCTGCGCTTCGCTGATCGCGGTGCTGTCGTGATCCGCTATCTCGACCGTCAGGTAGGTCAACGTGTACGGCTCGAGGTGGCTCGTCTGGGTCGTCGACGGCACCCGATACATGTTCATCTGTACGAGGTTGTTCGGGTGGGGCTCGAGTCCGGGCGGCAAGACGGAGTCGAGCACCTCGGGGTCGGCCTCGTAGCCGACGATGAGCATTCGCGCGTTCTTGATCAACTGCGGCGACGGAACGGCAGTTCCGGGCGGCATGCCGGCGTACGTCTCGGGGTCGAATTGGTGGTCAGTCATGGATCTGAATCGGGTTACTTGTTCGCCTCGACGCCGAAGTCCTCGGGTGCGAGAACGTCGGGAAGCGGGTCGTCTCGGACGCCGCGAATATCCTCGAGCACCGGCTTCAGATAGGCGCGGAACAGTTCGGGTCGCTCGCTCATCGGGAAGTGGCCGGTGGCCTTCATCTCGTGGGCCGTCGCCCCTTCACCGATCGCGTCGGCGGCTTCTCGGGCGTCGTCGGGGTTCGTCAGGTAATCGTACTCGCCGTTGAGCAGGTACATGCGAACCTGCTCGGCGTCGATATCGTCGGCGGAATCACTGTAGTCGTGATCCGCGGAGTAGTAGTGGAGGTCTCCCTTGAGGACGCCATTAGCGCCCTGCTCGTACAGATAGAGCGTTTCCCGCCGGGCCCACTCCGGTCCGTGGGGCGCCATTAGTCCCCAGGTCGCGTGCGAGTTGACGTCGTTCGCATTGACGTGTGGGTGGTCGAGCCACTGGATGTAGAACCCGGGCGTAAACAGCCCAACCTCGAGCCCGATGAGGGCCCGGAATCGCTCCGGATACCAGTCTGCGAGTTCGAGCGTGATCGTTCCGCCCATGCTCGAGCCGATGAACACGGGGTCCTCGAGGTCGAGCGCGTCGGCGATGGAGACGATCGTCTCCGCGAATCGCTCGCCGGTGAGATCGTACTGCTCGGTCCACCACGATTCGCCCGACGGTGGAACCGACTTCCCGTGTCGCGGCAAGTCGTAGGCGATGACACGGAAATGTTCAGTGATCTCGTCGTCGTTCAACACGTGCCGCCACTGTTGGTTGTTACACCCGGCCGTGTGCTGACAGAGTAAGGGAATCCCGTCTTCGGGCCCGGCTGCCTCGTAGTAGATGCGGTGGTCCACACCCTCGAGGTCGACGGTAACGTACTGCCCGTCGATCGGTTCGTTCGACACCTCTGTCGGTCGAGTGGATCCCTCGGTCCGCGGTTGGCCGCCGTTGTGAGCCGTCCGCATCAGATCCAGCGCGCGCTGGAACGGCCGGAAGTTCTGGAAGATCGCTTTGTGGTTCCCGACGAGGTCGAAGTACCCCTCCTCGCCCTTGACCGCGGTCCGATAGAAAGAGGCGAACACCTCGTTGTGATGTGGCTGTGGCACCTCGCTGACGAACTCCTCCCACGCCTCGCGCGGACCGACGACGCCGAACGACCACGCATCGTCCAGCCCCGGGGTTCGAACGTCCTGTACTTCCCCACTCTGCATCTCGACGAGGAAGTGCTCCTCGCCGATCCCGATCAGAAAATCGTCGTCGAACGCGTCCCGGCCGTGCAGTTTCATCTCCGGATCGGCGTTGACGACGGTCCGGTACTCGTTCCACCATTCCTCGCTGGCTAGTGTGTCGGTTGTCATTCGTGTACTCTCCCCACACTGGTACCGTCAGCTGCTCCGGTCAGCGGTAGGGGTGGTAACTATCCACACAGAATCTCATAAATCCACAGTCCGGTGTCGAACACGATCAAATCGAACGGCCCGCGGCGCGATCAGAACAGGTGCTTCTCTTCGTCGAGCAGTTTCGCGGGCCCGCCGACGTTCCAGACGGTGGTCGAGACGCCGCAATCGGCAATCTCCTCCTCGACGCGCTCGGCGTGCTCGTCGGTGGTGTTGACGTAGACGCTAGCACCAGTGTCTGTCGAGAAGTAGACCGGGATACCCTCTTCCTCGCGGAGTTGGCGGACGCGGTTGAAGATCTCGAGGGTCGCGGGCTGCCAGTAGACCCAGCCCGAGGGGCCGGTCATCGTGGTCGCGGCGAGCGAGAGGGAGTCCTGTTCGGCCAGTTCGAAGGCGCGCTCGAAGTCGTTGTTTCGGAGGTAATCGCGCATCTCGGCGATCTGGCTGTGGATGTGTGCGTTCCGGGCCTGAAACATGTGGCTGTCCGCCGCCTCGTTGTGGGCGTCCTCGGTTTCCTTGTGGTACGGAACGAGGCCCACGATGATCTTGAGGTTCTCGTGAAGATCCGTCGGAATCCGTCGGGAGCGACAGTCTTCGTCGTTCATTCCCGTGTGAAGCTGGGAGAACGCACCGGTGACGGCACGCGCGGCCGAGGCCGACCCGACGCGCGCGATGGTCGAGATCTCCTGGCGCGAGGCGTCGAGTTCGGCCGCTTCGGCGAGCGCCATCGCGGCGGCCGCGAAACCGGACGAGGAGGAGCCGAGACCGACGTTCGATGGGAAGCTGTTCTCGCTCTCGAGACGGACCGGGTAGACGGTGTGGGCGGCATCGGACTTCGAGCGCGCCTTCTCGACGACGGCTTCGACCCGTTCGTGAGCGCGGCCATCCAGTTCCTCGCCGTCGACGACGAACGTGTCCTCGTCGTAGTCCATCGAGAACTCGACGGTCGTGCGCGTGTGGCTCGGGGCCGTACAGAGGCTGATACTGTCGTGATACGGAAGCCGCTTGATCTCGTCGCGCATTCCGTGATACTTGACCAACCCCTGAATCGGGTGGGCCATGGCGGTGGCTTTCATATCCAGATACGCGGATGACGCCCGCTTAAAGTTCACGGCATCCGATCGGTCGCCGACAGATCGGGGCGCGTACGTTACTCGAGGTGCGCGACGATGGATCGCCGCCACGTCTCGAGCGCTTCGATATCGTTCTCGAGTGCGGCGATCCGAGCCTCGACGTCGCTGGGCGTCGACTCTTCGAGGGCCTCGAGGTCGTCGGTCACGTCGCCGACCTGCCTCGCGAGTTCGGACCTGAGCAACACCACTTCGCGTTCGAGTCGTGCTTTGAGGTCGTCGATTCGCTGCGATTGCTCGTCCGTCCGCGCCTCGAGAGACGCCTCGTGGGTCTCGAGACGCGCCTCGAGTTCGGTCCGGAGTCCGCTCACCTCCGAGCGGCGATCGATCTGCTGGGAATCGAGGTCCCCGAGTCGGCGAGAGACCTCCTCGAGTCGGGGCTCCAGGGTGGACTCGAGTCGACTGCGGAGGGCGTCGTCGGTGGCTCGCAGGTCCTCGACGTCCGACCGTACCACGTCGAGGTCCTCTCTCGTCGCCTCGAGTTCGGCCTGCAGGTCCGCAAGTGTGGTGGCGGCGGACTCCTCGCTCACACTCCCATCGGCACCGGGACCGTCAGTCTCCGTCCCGTCGACAGCGGGCGCAGAATCGTCGACCTCGAGCGCGCGGCGAAGCGCCGCTCGGTCGGCATCGGTTGCCTCGCTTTGGAGTTCGGACAGCAGCGACTCGAGTACGCCACCGTCGACTGCGTCCGATGATTCGTCCGCCGACGGTGGCTCGTTCTCCGGTGACATCGTTATCGGGTCGGTCGCTCACGGTTCGCTTGACGGCCCGGCGACGGACCGAAACCGAGTGATGCGATACGGTGAATCGAGAGCGGTCGTTGTTCGAATCACAATTCTCACCATAATAATAGTGTCCTTCCCTCCGGACACCATTTCGATCGAACCGACAGTCGACCGAACGTACGCCGGGATCACCTGGGGGAAGCTGTCAAGGGAGTCGGAGACGACAAGATCGTATGGACGTTGGGCTCACCGTCGGCGACTCGCTCGAGCGACTGGAGACGACGATTGACGGGTTCGACCTCGCGGAGCTATCGATCGGCGAGGGAACCGATATTAACGAGATCGAGACGGACCGACTTGAGGAAGGGCTGATGGACGCCGACGCCGATCTTTGCGTACACCTTCCGTTCAAGCAAGTGGTCGCGACGCCGGTTCCCGAAATCAACGACGCCATCGTCGAGTATCTCTCCCGGCTCCTCTCGTGGGCCGGGTCGGTCGGTGCCGAAAAGGCAGTCCTTCACGGAACCGCCCGAAACCCGCACGACACCGGCCTTCGGCCGACCTTCGCCGAGCAGTTGCGCGCGATCGGGACGGCTGCAACTACGGCCGGCGTCGAACTCGTCGTCGAGAACGTTGGCCACCAGAAGCGCGGGTTGCCGCTAACTGTCCTCGGCGACCTCGCACGCGAGACGGGGACCGCAGTCTGTTTCGACGTGGGACACGCGTACATGGAAGACGGCGATGATGGCGTCAACCGGTTCCTCTCGCAGTACGGCGATCTCGTCTCGCATCTGCACGTCCACGATGCTCGAAGCCGTGGCGACACGCACCTCCCGATCGGCGCCGGTGAGATCGATTACGACATCGTCGCGACGCATCTCGAGGGGTTCGATGGAACCGTCGCAGTCGAGGTTTTCACGGATGACTCCGTGTTGTTGCGTGACAGCGCACGGCGAGTGACTGCCGTTCTCGACGTCGAATCGTAACGCATCTCACCCCTATTCGGCTCCGTCGTCGGCCTTCGTCTCCGGAACGACGACGACCGGAACCGAGGCCTCTCGAACCAGTTGGTCGGTCGTACTTCCGAGGAGCACGTCCGCGACTCGGCTCCGTCCCGTTCGGCCGACGATCACCATGTCGATCGCGTGCTCGTCGGCGTAGGTGAGGATCACAGTGGCGGGACGACCGCGACGGATCGCACTCTGAATCTTGACATCCCGATCTCCGGCGGTCGCAACGAGATCGTCGACGAGTCGTTCCCTCGTCTGTTGGAGTTCGCCGATGTCGTCAACACCGAAGTGCATCGGATTCGTCGTCGCATCGACGACGGCGAGCACGTGAACGGCTGCACCGGTTTGTTCTGCGAGTTTCAATGCGCGCTCGAGCGCCTCGTCGGCGGCGGCGCTTCCGTCGGTCGCGACGAGGATCGATCGAATCGATCCGGCCTGGTCGTCTCCGGACATCAGTAGTCGTAACTCAGACGTGTGGCCAATAGTACATAACGGTTCGCGTCCGCTTATCGAACGACGACGACGGGAACCGTCGCCCGACGAACGACGTTCTCCGCGACGCTCCCGAGCAGGAGTCGCGAGACGCCCGCTCGACCGTGACTCCCTAACACGATCGTATCGTACCCCTCGTCAGCTGCCCGTTCGACGATGACGTGGTCCGGTTTTCCGGTGTCGAGTTCCGTGCGTAGTTCGTGGCCGCTCTCGGCCGCGGTTTCCGCTGCTTCCTCCAAGACCGTTTGTCCGCTCTCTTCGTCGACGACGGGAACCCTCTCTTCGGTCTCCGTAAACGCCTCCCGATAGCCGTCCGGAACCGGAACGACGTAGAGGGCGGTAACGTCGGGATCGGTAAATTTCTCGAAAGCGTACTCGAGTGCCTTCTTGGCCGGCGGTGAGCCGTCGTACGGCACCAGGATTCGTTCGGTCATAGCCGTTTCTACGGCCGCATCGGGTATAATACTCCCATCTCAACGAATCGCGTACCGTCACCAGAATCGACGTGAACTCGAACTATCGGATTGGACATCAGTGCCGACAGAGACACGGATAGAAACCGATGTCAAACGAAGCAACAAAACCCGTATGCGTCGCGGACTTGCTTCTCGTTTTCGAGCATCACAACCGATCGTCGAATCGGATCGATAGTGGTTTGTCATTTCTATCACGGTGCGAGAACGTCCGATCGACTTTCTCGTCGAGAGTGTCTCGGCAATCCCGCGAACCGACTCGTCTCACGCCGAGTCCCCCTCGAAGTTATTTCGCAGGGAGTGGATCAGCACGTATGACGTTCGTCGTTCCATTCGACGGGTCAGCACTCGCAGAAGCTGCCCTCGTCAGAGCATCGGAGTACGGAGCCGCGCTGAACGAAGACATCACGGTCGTGACCGTCGTCCCCGAGCGAAAACGATACGCACGGGAGAAAGGATGGATCGACGCCGACGAATCGTTCGACGTCGATGCAACCGTTGAACGACTTCGGGAGCGAGTCGCGGAACTCGTGCCGGACGCGTCGTTCGAATACGAGCGAATTCGCGAGTTTCCACCCGAACGACGGATCGCAGACCACATCGAACGACTGGCACTGGCACAGGATCCGAGCGTCGTCTTCCTCGGAAGCGATAACGTCGGCCGCGTCGTCACCCCGCTGACGAGCGTCGGCGTCCACATCGCCGCAGAGGAATCCTACGACGTGTTCGTCGTTCGCCACCGGACGCCCCCGAAACTCGAGGCCGTCGATCCGCACGACGAGTTCTATCGGGAGACCGGATCGGACGAGTGACCGGTGCCGTCTCGTCCCGCCGAAATCCGCTACTCGATCGGTCCCGCCGACGCGTCCAGGTTCGACGGCCCCAATGATTTAACACGGTAATCCGAAAAAGGACACCCGATGTATGACCGAATCCTCCTCCCGACCGACATGAGTCCCGGCGTCGATCAGGCCATCGACCACGCCATCGACGCTGCGACTCGATACGATGCCGAACTACACGTGCTGTACGTCGTCGACACCGACGCGTACAGCTCCTACCCCGGCGACGAGTACGTCCACGAGTTCGAAGGACTCGAGCACGCACTCGAACAGGCCGGTCGCGACGCGGTCGACGAGATCGCCGATCGAACCGGCGAGGCAGCCGTTCCAACCGAGACCGAGATCCGCCACGGCGTCCCCCACGAAGAGATTCTCGCGTACGCCGACGAGGCGGACATCGGACTCACGGTTCTGGGATCGAAACAGCGATCCGGCGAGTACCGTCGATTGCTCGGAAACGTTGCCGAGCGGGTCGCTCACATGAGCGAGCGTCCGGTGACGATCGTCAAAACACCCATTGCCAAGGAGTGATCTCCCAGCGGAGGCGAACGGATCCACGGACCGTGGTGTCGACGATCACACCAGCCGCGTTCGGCGGCCTCAGCGCGAGTCGTCCCCAGCTTTGAAACCGGGCGGCAGCCCCTGGTGTTTGACGCCCGTTTGCTCGCGGATCCGGAACTCGTAGAGTTCGACGTCCGCCGACAGCGACGCCGTTTCGATGAGATCCGGCCGCCACACCTCGCTCATCGTGTCCTCGAGTTCGTCCCACTCCGCCTCGGGAACGGTCGTGAGCGCGCCCGTCAGGAGGACGCTTTGCCAGTTGTACATCGTATCGACCTTGTAGACGAGGAAGCTCGCGGTATCCGTCTCCTCGCTCATCGTCCCTTTTCGGCTACTGGACCCGAGCAGGTACGTGAAATAGAGGCGTTCCTCGCCATCGTATCCGAACGAGAGCGGCAGCAGGTACGGTTCGTCGGCGTCCGGAAGGCCGAGGACGCCGACCTTCTGGCTCGACAGAAACTGCTGAATTTCTCGATCGTTCATCGCTTCCAGCCCGTACTCCCGTAGTTCGTCAATCGACATCCGTGAGTAGTGTCGGCTTCGGCGGCAAAAAAGCCATCTACACTCAAAGTCGGAAGAAAGTAACGAAATCGGTCATTCGTCGAACCGCCGCGGCCCGTGATCGATTGGGGCCAATCGAGTGAAACGCCAACTTCGACTCGGTTACCGGACGACCGTCAGCGCCATCATCGCGTGACGTCCGACCCGTTCCGGGACACTTCCCAGCATCGCGCGTAATCGGACCACGATAGGCATTCGTCTCAGGTCGCCCGTCGTCGACGAACGTACTGTCCGAGAAATGCGAGCGCGAAAAGTACGCTCACTCCCTCGAGGGGGAGTTCGTGAAACGTCAGGATCGCTGCAGTGACGAACAGAGAGCCAGCGACGATGGCGTAGCCGACGGCTGGGTCCCCACCACTGGTCGACTCGACCGGATCGGTTCTGACGACGAGTTCGCCGCGCTCGAGTTGGCCGAAGACGGTGTCGAATCTCGCGGGCGCTCGTGCGAGGACGGGTACCGACTCGCGGAGGTCGGACCGTACGTCCGCGAACAGCGCCTCGAGTTCGCTCTCGATAAAGCCGTAGTCGACGAGAAACGAACGCGTAACGGTAATGAAGTCGAACTGCGGATCGAGACTCCGACAGACCCCTTCGCCGACCGTTCCAACTCGGATGAGCAACATCACGTTCGGCGGGATTCGAAACGGGAAGTCGTCAAGCATCGAAAGCAACTCCGTGATGATCGCGTGCCAGGTGATGTCGTCACGGCCTTCGAGGTTCTCGATCACCAGTTCGAGCACCCGTCGGACCGCGACCCGATCGACCGTCGGCTCGAGGACCTCGAGCGCGATGAGGGTGTTCAACAGCCCGTCGACGTCACGACGGACGAGCGTCCGGTAGAGATTCGTGATATCGTCCTGTTCTTGCGCCGTCAGTCGTTGACTCATGCCGTAGTCGTAGATGACCAGCCGCCCTTCGTCGGTCACGGCGAGGTTTCCCGGGTGCGGATCGGCGTGGAACACGCCGTCGACGAGCCCCATCTTCAGGTACGTCCGGGCGATGAGCGTCGCCATGTCGGTTGGCGTGACGCCAACATCCGCGAGGGCCCGATCGTCGGTGATCTTCGTCCCCTCGACGTACTCCATCGCGATCAGACGATCCGAACACAGTTCGAGGTGCGTACTGGGGACGATGACTCGATCGTCGTCGGTGAAGTTCTCCTCGATCTCCGCCATGATCGACGCCTCGCGTTCGAAGTCCAGTTCCTCGAGGATGATCTCCTCGAAGTCGTCGGCGACGTTCTCGATCGAGTAGCGCTGGCCCTCGTCGGCGAACGTGGCGAGCAGCGGGACGAGTCCCCTAATTACTCGGAGGTCGCGCTCGATTATCGAGTCGAGACCCGGCCGCTGAACCTTCAGTGCGATGCGCTCCCCCTCGTACTCGACGGTATAGACGAACGCGAGCGAGCCGCCGGCGACCGGCTCGAGTGTCTCGAGGTCGAGTTCGTCGCCGAGTTCTGCCTCGACGACGGTCATCGGATCGCCGCCCGCATCCTCCGGAACCTCGTCTTGTAGCGCCGTGAACTCCCTGACGTACGTCGGCGGGACGAGATCCGGACGCGTCGACAAGACCTGCCCGACCTTGATGAACGCCGGGCCGAGTTCGAGCATCGTTTCGGTGAGTTGCTCGGCACGCTCCCGGTGAACCGTCGTCGAAACCTGTCGCGGCGGACCAAACAAGAGAAAGCGCCGGCGATCCCTGAGAAACGCGAGCGCGAGGGGAAAGAAGCTGACGAGCACCTGCAGATAGCGAAGATAATAGCCCTTCATCGATCACTGGTGAGACAACGATTGCTCGGATAGCCGTCCATAGGGCGTCTTCGAACACTGAACACAAATAGCTCATGAACCGGTGAGCGGTGTCGAGCGTTCGAAAACTACCGCACGACGACGACGGGGAGTGGCGACCGGCGAACGACGTCCTCCGCGACGTCGCCGAGTAGCACTCGCGAGAGTCCCGTTCGGCCGTGACTCCCGACGACGATCGTGTCGTACCCTCCGTCGAGGGCGTGCTCGATTAGGCGGTGATCGGCTTTTCCCGTCTCGATCGCCGTCTCGAGGTCGCGACCGTGTTCGGAAGCGAGTTCGGTCGCTCCCTCGAGAATATCCATCGCGTGTTCGCGGGCTTTCTCGGTAACGGGTGGCTGTAGCTCCGGTCCCTCGAAAGCGGCAACGTACCCATCCGGTATTTGAATGATGTGTACCGCCGTGATCTCGGATTCGGGAAACGTCTCGAAGGCGTACTCGAGGGCGTCGTTCGATGGGTCAGAACCGTCGTATCCGACGAGAATGCGGTCGGCCATATCGAATCTATTCGGTCGCTCGTCATAATCCTGTCTGCGATTCGTCCCCCTCGGTTACGTGCTGGTCGTGGCCCTCCGAAACCCGTGAATCACGTCGCCGGTGCGTGACCGAACTACGGAAGCAGTCGCCGCAGACGCGAGGGAACTGGATCGTACCGCTTCGCCAGGATGACCGTGCCGGCAGCGTGTCGGCCGACCGATTCGGAGATGGTTCCCAGCAGGGCGCGCTGGACGAGACCGCCCCTCGAGACGCCGAGAACGGTCACGTCGTGCCGGGTCGTCCAGTCGGTGATCGTCCCCGCGACGGTATCGCTCTCGACGAGTGCGCGCTCGACCGACTGCCCGTCGTCGAATTCGGCCGCCGCGTCGGCGAGCAGCGCCTGCGCTTGCTCGCGTGAGTGTTCAGGATCGTCCGACTCGCGGAGGTGTAACAGGGTGACCGACGCGTCGTTTCGCCGGGCGATCGAGGCGGCGGTCTCCGTGGCGAAGCCGCTGTGCGGACCGTCGGCGACCGGCACGAGAATCGAATCGACATCGTCCGGTCTCGGCGTCTTGATCCGCTGGACGAGGACATCACAGTCAGCGTCGCGCAGCACTCTGTCCACGTGAGATCCCAAGATGACGTCCTTCCGGGGCGGTCGTCCGCGCCACCCTATCAGAATCGCGTCGACGTCGTACTTGTCGACGGCCCCGACGATCCCCGTCGAGACGCCCCGAGCCAGACGAATCAGTTTGTCGGCCGGGATTCCACGGGACTCGACTCTCTCCGTCGCCTCCGCGAGCGCGTCCTCGACGTCGTCCTCCAGCAGGTATCGACGGCCGTCCTGCAGGGACAGCTGTGGCGGCACTTCGAGAACGTACACGAGAAGGATGCGGTACGACCGATCCGCTGCGATATCGATCGCCGTCTCCAGCTGGCGGTCGGCGGTTTCAGCGTTCGCGATCGGGACTAGCAACGTGTCGTCGATATCCGATGTCTCGTCGGGCATACTCTTCAGCGTAGCTATCGTCCCCCATCGTTATAATATTCGGTTACGTACAGTACTGGGATACCGCGGTCGGTGCGCGCTCGAGCGCGATCGAAATTCGAGGCTCCCGAAACCCTGACTCCGGTTAGCGGATGCCCGAGCCTGTTACTATAGTAACAACTTGAACTGTTTACACACTGATCGCATAGCTGTCGTGCGATTGGGTATGCACTGACTTCCAGTGGCTACTATAGTTCTTCGTGGCCGTCGATCATTCGCTCAGCCACCAGCCGTAGACGTTCGCCGCCTCCTCGGGATCGGCCCGCTTCTTGCTCCGGCCGTGGGTTTTCCCCTCGAGTATCTGGCGTTCGATCGCGTTCAACGCGAGCGAGAACGCGTGTTTGTCGCCGTAGCCTTCGTCCGAGGCGACGAACAGTCCCTTGTCCGTATAGAGTCGTACTCTGGCCAACACGAGCGGAATGCCGCGAAGTCGCTCCTTGTGCTCCTTGAAGTGCACCTTCGCCTCGAGCACGCGCATCTGTCGATACTTGCGGGTCACGGATTCGATCCGCTCGGCGAGTCCCTCCCGAGTCGTGTCCGTCATGAGCTCGCTTCCGAACACCTGGACCGGGAGCTGTCGGTCTTCGGACCAGGTCAACGACTCGAGCAGATCCGTCTTCGTGACGATGCCCACGAGCGAGCCGCGGTCGTCGGTGACGATCGACGAGGAGGCACCGAACTCGAGCATCGTCTCGAGCACGTCGTCGAGCGTTTCGTCGAGTCTCGTCGTCCCGAGCGTGTCGACCATCACGTTCCCCACCGGCAACTCGAGGAGGTCGGCGCTTTCGCCCTCGCGGGCACCGAAGCCGCCGTGGTTGCCGCCGGTGCTCGCGTCCATGTGTCCGTCGGGGTCGCCACCCTGTGAGCGTTGCAATTCTCTCGTGACGAACTCGAGGACGTCGTAGAGACTGACGATTCCGACGACCTCGTCGGTAGTCCCTTCGGCGACGACGGGCAGGTGCTCGATGCGTTCGGTTCTAAACGTCGCGAGTGCCTTGCCTAGCGAGGTCGTCGACTCGACCGTCACGATTTCCGTCGTCGCGACGTCCGCCGTCTCGAGTACGGAGAGGAACGGCTGGATCGTTCGGAGGAGGTCGTCGGTCCGAACGACGCCGACGAGCGCTTCATCCTCGAGAATCGGCAACAGTCTGGTGTCGCCCGCGATCATGAGCCGCGCGGCCTCACGAACGTCGTCGTCGAGGGTAACCGAGGGGACGGCTCGGACGAGCGAACGAGCCTTCCGCGACGTCTTTTCGTGTGAGGAGAGGACGTCTCGCCGTGTGACTACGCCCTCGAACTCACCGTCGCGGGTGATGAGCAGCGCCTTCCGGTCTGCATTTTCGAACGAGCCGCGAAGTTTCGAGACCGGCGTCGTTTCGTCGTACGTGTCGAACTCCCGATCGACGATATCTTTGATATCCATGATCGAGAGACGGGGCGAAGGGTGATACCTGTTGTCGACAGTTCCCACGTCCATGTTGTATACGCAACACTCAACAGTCGACGGTCACCGGCCCACACGCGACGACCGCTGACCGATACGCTCAAATGGTCGCTCTCGCAACGAACGGCTCATGGGAACCCCGCTCGAGAGCCAGACGGAGCAAGCCGCGGAAGTCGTCGACCGCCTCGAGGAGGCGTATCCGGATTCGACCATCTCGCTGCGGTACTCGAACCGACTGGAGCTGTTGATCGCCGTCATCCTCTCCGCGCAGTGTACCGACGAGCGCGTGAACAAGGAGACGAAGACACTCTTCGAAAAGTACGACGGCGCGGAAGACTACGCTAACGCGGCCCAGGACGAACTCGCCGAGGACCTGAACTCGATCACCTACTACAACAGCAAGGCCGAGTACATCCGGACCTCCTGTGAGATCATCCTCGAGGAGCACGACGGCGAGGTGCCGGACACGATGGACGAGCTGACGGAGCTGTCGGGCGTCGGTCGGAAGACGGCGAACGTCGTCCTCCAGCACGGCCACGACATTGTCGAGGGAATCGTCGTCGACACGCACGTCCAGCGACTTTCGCGGCGACTCGGGCTGACCGAGGAGCAGCGACCGGAGGCGATCGAGCAGGAGCTGATGGAACTCGTCCCCGAGGGCTACTGGCAGCAGTTCACCCACCTCTGTATCGACCACGGGCGCGCGATCTGCGACGCACGAAACCCCGACTGTGCGGACTGCGTGCTGGCCGACATCTGTCCCTCGGAGAAAGGTGACAGCGAGATCGATCTCGCCTCGGGCGAGCACTGGTAGACCCGGAAATCGGTGCGCTGTCGTGCTTGAAATTCGGACCTAACTGTTTGACAGATAGTGTCTAACTAGCTTATGCGCTCGTTCGACGTCTATAGCCCCGGTGTCTCAGAATGGCAACTACCGAACAGAACGAACGAAACGGTGTCGACGTAACCGCACTCGAGGAGGCCGTCGGAGCGATTAGCGACGACGCCAGTGCGGGCGCGTTCACGTTCCGAGCCGAGACCGAATGGGAAGACGCCCTCCGAGCGACGACGACGATCGACGAGTTCGATCAGGCGGGCGAGACGATCCACAGCCGCGCGTTCACGCTCGAGGGGGACGAACCCGAACAGATCCTGGGCGAACGGACGGCTCCGAACGCCGTCGAGTACCTGCTCGGTGCGCTCGGATCGTGTCTCAGCGTCGGCTACGCGGCGAACGCCGCGGCCATGGGTATCGAACTCGAGGACCTTCGCATCGAGATGGAGGGCGACGTCGATCTTCGCGGCTTCCTGGCCATTAGCGAGGACGTCCGACCCGGATACGAAGGCATCAGTTGCACGGTGACCGTCGACGCCGATGCGTCTGACGCGGAACTCGAGGAACTCCGGGAGCACGTCGAGGCAACGTCACCCCTGATCGACAGCATCACCAACGAGGTTCCCCTCGAGACGCGACTCGTGACCGAGTGATCGGTGCTGTCGCTCCGACTCCCCGCTTTCGACGAGACGGCTCGACGACGAGAGTTCCAACGCTCGAATCCGCCGCCTCGAACCGCGATTGAGCCGGACAGCCACCGACGCTTGCAAGCCCAACGTCTTTTCAAGGACCGACGGTACTCCCATCCGGGATCAGCATGTCCGATAGTACTGACGAGACCGGCAAAGACGAGCACGGGCGGGACGTCGAACTGGCACACGAAGACACCGAGGACGACGAGGAGGGACTCACCGAAGAAGAGATGGAGGCCCGCAAACGCCAGGACGAAGAGGAGATACGCCAGGACATCGAGCATCGGTCCGACGACCGGGTCAACGACGCTCGTGAACAGGAGAACCCGGACAATCACCGCGACGAAGAGCCGCACAACAGCTAACCGCGGCTCGAGTCGCGCGCGTCGTCGCGACGCTCGCGAGCCGACGACCCGCCGCTGCCGGCGCTCGCGTTTTTTCTCGCTACCAATACCTCGAGGGAGTCGGTCGTCGCTGTCGAACCCGGATAGCCGTGGCTAGATCTTAGACCGCGGGATCTCGAGAAGGCGAACGGTATATTTGGGACCGACCCCTACCCCGAGCCGTGCAACTGGTCGGCTACGAGCCGAGCGGACGCGGCGCCGCGCTCTTGTGCAGCGACGGCGACGCCCTCGAGCGACGCCGTCTCGAGCCCGGCGACACACTCTCCTATTCGCTCGAGAGGCGCCACTGCGCCGGAACCATCGACTGGAGCGCGGACGAGGCCGAACACGTCGCCTGCGACCGGCCGTCGACGCCCTACTGCGAGTACCACACCAGCACCTGGATCTGCGCGCGCTGTACGGGCACCTGCCTGAAAGACGAGATGGACTGTTACGAAGAACACGCCGTCTACGTCGCCGCCTTCGCTCCCGACACGTTCAAAGTCGGCGTCACCAAGCGCCGCCGACTCGAGACCCGCCTCCGAGAACAGGGGGCCGACCGCGGTGCCCACATCCACACCGTCTCGAACGGCCGGATCGCCCGCGAGATCGAGGCCGAGATCGCCGAGTGGCTGGTTGACCGCGTTCGAACGCCGACGAAAATCCGCTCGCTCGGCTCGAGCGTGGACCACGAGGCCTGGGACGATGTCCTCGCGGAGTTCGACGTCCACGAGCGGTTCGCGTTCGACTACGACCTCGGGCTCGAGAGCCAGCCGGTTCCCGAGACGGTCGCGTCGGGAACCGTCGTCGGCGTGAAGGGGCGACTGCTGGTCCTCGAGAACGGGGGAACGACCTACGCCGTGGACTTGCGCGATCTCGTGGGCTACGACGTCACGGACGGAACCACGAGCCGTGATCTCCAGTCGTCGCTTGGCTCGTTCGGGTGATCGACGGGGACAGAGACCGCTGGCGAACTCGCGGTAGGGGGCGAGATACCACGAAAATCATCTGGATTTTTGTTAGGTCACCGAAACGCCGCGAACAGCTATACGGTTGGTATGCGTACGAATACCATGGCTTTGAGTGACAAGAAAACCGGAACGATGGGGTCGCCGATCGATGATATCGCGTACCTCGCGCGGTCCGAACACCGCGTTCGGACGCTTGTCGCTCTGCGCGATCGTCCCCGAACCCGGTCCGACCTTTGGGAGCAGACCGGCGTTTCGTCGTCGACGATGCGACGGACGGTTAGAGCGTTCGAGGAGCGCAACTGGATCCGCAGGGAGGGACACGTGTACGAGACGACGCAACTCGGTGCGTTCATCGCGTCCGCGATGGAGGAGCTGATCGGCCGGATCGAAACAGAACGGACCCTCCGCGATGTCTGGCACTGGCTGCCGGGCGACGAGAGCGGGTTCACGCTCGAGGTCTGTACCGACGCCGTCGTGACGGTCGCCGAGCCCGACGCGCCCTACGGACCCGTCAATCGGTTCTCGGAGCTGCTCGCCGAGACGGACGAATTCCGGTTCGTCGGCTCCGATATCGCCGTTCTCGAGCCGTGTAAGGACGTCCTCCGGAAGCGAATCGTCGACGGCATGGAGACGGAGATCATCGATCCGCCGGCGGTCGCAAAACGGATCCTCGCGACGTATCCGGACCACTGCTCGGAACCGCTCGAGCGCCCCAACTTTACGGTCCTGTTACACGACGAACTGCCGTCGTACGGCGTCGGGCTCTTCGACGATCGAATCGCCGTCAGCTGTTACGATCAGGCCACTGGATCCGTCCGGCTGTTGATCGATACCGACGTTCCCGCGGCCTGGGAGTGGGCCGAATCGGTGTACTCGTCGTACCAGCGCGAGGCGCGCCCGCTCGCGGAGGAATCGCTCCTCGAGTAAGGAGCCGGCCGTAACAAGCCGGGCGCAGCCCCGACACCGGACTCCGATCGACGCCACGCCAGGAGTCGGTGATCGCGGTCACCGACTGCACGTCCGGCAGCGACTGCCCGGCGGGCAGCAGATGCCTATCTATCTTCCGTCCTCGTAGCCTGTTCCGGCGGAGAGACATCATGGTATCAACGCAAACCCAACAGGAGATCGAACGGACGCTCGGACAGGTACCGAGCTGGATGAATCAACTCGCGGAGCCGGCGAGCGACCACAGCTGGGGAATCTTTCGGGACCTCACCCTCGGTGAGAGCGAACTGACCCCGCGGGAGAAAGCCCTCGTCGGCGTCGGCGTCGCGGCGGCGGTCGGCTGTCCCTACTGCTCTCACTTCCACCGAGAGGAGGCCCGTCTCGCAGAGGTTTCGGACGACGAACTCGAGGAGACGGTCACGCTTGCAGGCACGACCCGGTACTTCTCGACGGTGCTCCACGGCAACGAGATCGACCTCGACGACTTCGTCGACGAGACGGACGAGATCGTCAACTACCTCAAAGAACAGGAAGCACCAGCCGCGGGTGCCGACGACTGATCGGCCACCCTCGGCCGGTCTCACTTTCGAATCCGCGTTCAGCCGACCATCTCGCGAAGAGTCCGTCTTGGCGATCGGAAGACCGCCCCCATCGCCCGCGGCGACGAGTCGGTACGGTACTCGGCGTCCGCATCGTCGCCGGCGACGACCGCGTACCGTCCCTCGCTCACGATCGACTCTCGGTCTGGATTTTCGTCGACCATGTGTGTGAACACCTCGCTGAATCGGTTCGTTCTTGTGCCGGCAACAGCCTCCTGCCGACGACGACCCCCTCGGCAACTGGACTCCCCACAGGACTGTCGCGCCGTCCGAGACATGGCAATCCTTTTCCGCGGTCGTACAGAATCCGAGGGTATGTCCGACGAAAACGAAGCTAACAACGGTAGCGACGACGGCGAGGAAAAATCCTTCCGCGAGCGAGTCGAGGAGATTCGCGAAAAGCGCGCCGAAGAGGGCGAAGGCGAGGGCGAACCGCCGGAGAGTCCGTTCGGCGGCGGCGGTGGCGGCCCCGGCGGCATGGGCGGCGGCGGCAACCCGTTCGCACAGATGATGGGCGGGATGATGGGCGGCGGTGGCGGCCCCGGCGGCATGGGCGGCGGACCGGGCGGCCCCGGCGGCCGCGGGGAAGAAGTCGGTAACGAGGAACTCGTTCAGGAGGTCCGACAGCTCCGCGACGAGATGCGCGACCAGACGCGCGCGCTCAAGCGGATCGCCGACGCACTCGAGGACAACTAACGCCCGCTAATCTTCCGATTTTTGCGTCGACGTGTCGAGAGCCGCAGCGCTCGCTTTGTGACACAGCTACAGCACTCGCCTCCCAGCACAGCCACCGCTTACCAACCGCTCACCGACGCGTAGGCGTCCCGAAGCCGGTCGACCGATCGCTCGAGACACTGCGACGCGGGTCCGGAGCGCTCGTCTAGCGCTCGCTCGAGCGCGCTTCGAAACGCCGCCAAGACGACGGCTATCCGGCCGACCGCTCGAGCCATCGGTCGTGCCAGTTGCGGGCGGTGTACGTAACCCCATTACTCGTCGACAAGAAAAGACGGCGATCTGTGGGTGCCTCACGAGTCGCGATTGCGGAGGCCGCGAATCGAGGAAACGCGTCCGTCAATCCAGTCCGAAAGCGACCAGCGGCCGACGAGGAGGTGTGCGAGTTCGACGCTGACGTACGCGAGCACGATTCCGGCGACGACGTCGATCACCCAGTGGATGCCGAGGTACATCGTCGAAATCGCGACCGAGACCCCGAGGAGGATCGCGACGACGTTCCACTTCGGATAGACGTCCCGCGTGCGGTAGGCCAGGAAGGTGACGGTCGCCGCGAGCGAGGTGTGCAGCGACGGGAAGACGTTGGTGTTCCGGTTGACCTGCCGCGTGAGGTGTTGGTACTGTGGGTACGTGTCGTACAGTAGCGCCTCGACGAGTTCGGGCATCATGTTCCGCGGCCCGTAGGCGATGACGAAAATGTAGAGCACCAGCCCGAGGGTATAGTTCAGCGTGTACGCCGCTAAAAGCTCCCGCAGCGGCCGCGTGTTCGACAGCGCGAAGTAGGCGACGACTGGAAAGACCAGCAGGAAAATGTAGCCGTAGATGTAGATGAACGAGAAGTACGCGGTCAGCCACGGCGTCGCGAGAGACTGCAGCCAGACGATGAATTGGCCCTCGATGTCGTAGATCGGCCCCGTGAGGTTCCAGGCGACCCCGAGCCACACTTCACCGATCCATGAGAGATGGGGAACCGCCTGCCTGGCGACGCTGTTGAACAGCAAGACGACGGCGAGAAGGACCGTGATCGGGGCGGCTGCTCGGATCCGCGAGCGCCACTCCGTCCGCGTCTCGCGGAGGCGATAGCGGCCGACGAAGAGCGCAATCGAGACGATTACCATGAGCGTCACGACCGCGACTAACTGCGTCAGCACCTGTACCAACATTACTGTCTCACCCGGAGGTTCCCCTCCGAATCGTACCGGAACCCGGCGTCTTCGAACGCCGCTCGCACCGCCTCGACGTCGAGGTCGCCATCCGAACCGAGAAACGGCATCTCGGGGTCTTCCCCGTCCCACTCGAGTCTGTCGGGGACCCACTCGTCGGTGACGGGCGTCGCGATCGGTCTCGCGTGGCCGTCGAACACCTCCTCGACCAGCCACGCTTTGTCGAGCAGCCGGGCGACTACCTGACGGAATCGCGGGTTGCCAAAGGGCGCCCTGCGGGCGTTGAACCCGAGGTGGTAGAACGTCCACGACGGTGACTCGACGAGTTCGACGTCGTCGCTCTCTTCGATATCGTCGACGACGTAGGTCTCGAGGGCCGAACTCGTGACGTCGGCGGCGTCGTCCTCGAGCAGCTGGATCGCCGACGTGCTCCGCGGATCGATCTGGACGCGGAGTTCGTCGACCGTCGGCTCGGGGCGGTCGACATCTTCGCGCAGCGAAAAGTGGTCGTCGAAGCGCTCGAACGTGACGTGTTCCCGTTCGGAGCGATCGGCGTACTGAAACGGTCCGCTACCGATCGGCGGGAAGTTATTGGACACCACCGCCTCGGTCGTCCCTTGCGCGACGCGAACGCCGCGGACGGACGCTTCCGCTGCACGGTCGCGCCAGACGTGTTCGGGGAGGATCGGCACCATCAACGCCCGCTCGCCGACCTCCTGGCCCACGCCGACCGCGAACTCGAGGGTGGACTCGCCGGTCGCTTCGACCTCGTCGATCGCCGCGACGCGGCCCCGAAACCGCGGCGAGGGCGCGGGCGAGCCGTCGCCTCCAAGCGCGGTGTCCGCGAGGAAGCGATAACTGAACGCGACGTCGCTCGCGGTGAGCGACTCGCCGTCGTGGAACGTACAGTCGGGGTGGAGTTCGACGACGAGCGTCGACTCGTCGATCCACTCCCAGTCGTCGGCGAGCCACGGCTCGAGCGAGTGGGCGCCGTCGGCGGTGACGGTCTCGGTCGCGAGCGAGTCGTATAGCAGGTCGGTGACCGTTCCCCGGTCGCGGTACTCGGCAGTCAATGGGTTGAGATTCTGTGACGGGCGAGCGTCCATGTGGACGGCCCGAAGCTGTTCGCCGCTTTCGTCGGTCAGCGGCTCGAGGCCGAGATACCCACCTCGCGTCGCGAGGTGGCCGTCCGCCCAGCCCTCGAACCGGTCGGCCCGCACGAGTCGGTGCTCGGTCGGCGTACAGACGGGGATGAACGGCTGTTCGACGGCGAGCGCCTCGAGCAGCGTCTCGACGGTGTCGCGGCGCTCCTCGCCGTCGGTCTCTCGCTGTTCCTCGAGCAGGTCGTCGACCAGCAGGTTCGTAAAGCCGAAGGGGTTCTGCCAGCCGGATTCCTCGGCGTACAGCGAGTGCAGCGACTCGTAGAGAAAGTCCGGGTCGAGGCCGCCGGGATGCTGGCCGACGTAGATATCGAAGTCGTGATTAATCAAGATCGCCCGCAGAAACTCCTCGTTCGAGCGCATCTCGATGGCCGTGTCGACGCCGGCGGTCTCGAGGGCGGCGGCGATCTCTCGAGCCAGCCGGATGCTCTCTCGGTCGCCGTCTGCGGGAAGCGTCGTGATGGTCAGCGAGAGCTGTTCGATATCGTCCCGGTTGACGATGTTTCGGAACCGGCTGAGACAGCCGCTCGTCGACATCGTGAGTCCGGCGGCGCCGGCCAGCGCGGCCCGACGGCTGATGGCGGGCGACCGACCGCCACGGCGTCTCTGGCTATCGGTGTCGGACGACGCAGCTCCACGCTCACTCATTCGGATCGTTTGTCACAGTTCGCCGGTGGCGGTATAACAGTATTGTGTTGGCGGGCGCCGAAACCCATGCGAGCGATTCGCGAGTTAGCGCGAGTCGGATCCGTCGGTCTTGTCGGAGCCGGTCAGTCGATCGACCGACGCTGACAGCGACCACCGACCGACGATGACGTCCGAGAGCCAGACGCAAAGCGCCGCGAGCGCGAGCCCGGCGACGACGTCGATTGCCCAGTGAATCCCGAGGTACATCGTCGAGATGATGACGCTGACCGCGAGCACGACGGCGACCGGGAACCACCACAGGTACTCGTCGCGGGAGAGGTAGGCGAAGATGCCGACCGTGGCTGCAAGCGAGGTGTGCAGCGACGGGAAGACGTTGGTGGCCCGGTTGACCTCCCGCGTGAGGTGCTGATACTCGGGATTGTGATCGTACAGCACGGTCTCGAGTTCGCCGGCGAGAATGTTTCGCGGCCCATAGGCGATGACCAGGAGATACAGGGCGAGCCCGAGCCCGTAGTTGAGCGTGTACGCCGTCAACAGCCGCCGGAACATGCGTGTGTCCGAGAGCACGAAGTACGCCACGGCCGGGAAGATCAGCAGATAGGTGTAGCCGTAGACGTAGATCCACGCGAAGTACTCCGTCAGATAGGAGTTGGCGACCCGCTGAAAGATCAGGATAAACTCGCCCTCGATGTCCCGGATCGCCGAGGTCATGTGGAACCCGATATCAGGATCGCTCCGTCGCATCATCCGGTTGAGAACCAACGCGATTCCCAGCACGACGAGCACCGGGCCGGAGATCCGCAGGCGAGTGCGCCACTCGGTAAACGTGGTCTCGAGCCGTTCGCGGCCGATAAACAGCGCGATCGAAATCGGGAGCATGATCCCGACGACAACCGCGACTCGCGTCAGTACCTCCGTGAGCATCAGTAGTGCCTCAGTCGTCCGGCAGCCTCGTCGTACCGATAGCCGATATCCTCGAACATATCGCGTGCGAGCGTGACGTTCGGTTCGCCGTTGCTACCGAGGAATCGGGTGACGAAGTCGTCGTCCTCGCTGTCCCACTCGAGGTGTTCCGGGACCCACTCGTCGGTGACGGGCGTCGCCAGCGGCTTCGCGTGGGCCTCGTCGAAGAACACTTCGTCGATGACCCATTCCTTGTCGATCAGCTGTGCGACTGCCTGCCGGAAGCGGAAGTCGCCACACGGCATCCGTCGCGTGTTGAATCCGAGGTGGTAGAACGTCCACGAGTCGTCGTCGTAGCGTTCGATCTCGTCGTCCTCGGGGATGTCGGCCAGCGAGAACGCCTCGAGCATCGACTCCGTCAGATCGGCGCCGCCGCTTGCGACGCGCTCGATGGAGGAGACGCTCCCGGGGTCGACGGTGAACCGAATCTCGTCGACGGTCGGTTCGAGGTGGACGTCC
Source organism: Natronorubrum tibetense GA33 (assembly GCF_000383975.1). NCBI lineage: Archaea > Methanobacteriati > Methanobacteriota > Halobacteria > Halobacteriales > Natrialbaceae > Natronorubrum > Natronorubrum tibetense. The sequence goes on from NZ_KB913017.1 coordinate 758,047, forward strand.
TTGTCGAGCGTGTCGTCGTCCTCGGCCAGCGTGAAGTGGTCGTCGAAGCGCTCGAGGGTGAGGTGGTCGCGCTCGGACTGACTCTCGAACTGGTAGGGACCGCTGCCGATCGGCTCGATCGAACTACTGGTAACGATCCCCCACCGCCCCTGTGGCGCGGAGAAGTCGTCGATGCTTCCGACGCGATCGTTGACTTCCTCCAACCAGACGTGTTTCGGAAGGATCGGAACCGTAAGGGCTCGTTCGGCGACCGCTCGACCGGCATCGAACGTCATCCGGAACTGGAAGTCCTCTCCGTACTCGGTGTCGATTTCGTCGACCGCGCTCACGTGGCCGCGGTAGCGGGGTGAAGGAGAGGGGTTCGCTGCGAGCGTGTACGACGTATCCTCGAGGAAGTCGTACGTGAACTCGACGTCCTCCGGGGTGACCGGCTCTGCGGGGACCGATTCGGTTTCGTGGAACGTACAGTCCTCGCGGAGCGTGACGGTCGCGGTCGTCGTCTCGACATCCTCGTCGTCCGTCGACTCCCAGCTCACGTCGCTGGCGAGCCACGGCTCGACTTCGACGGTGCCGTCTTCGGTTTCGACGGTCGTGCTGAGCGAATCGTACAGCAGGTCGATGATCGTTCCTCGTTCCCGAACCGTCGCCGAGAGGGGGTTGACGTTTCGCGACGGTCGTGCGTCGGTGACGAGCGCGTCTAACCGCTCGACGTCGTCGTCCGGTTCGAGACCGAGATAGCCCCGCCTGGTCGCGAGGTGGCTGTCGCCCCAGCCTTCGAACCGATTGCTGGCGACGCGGTACTCGGTCGGCCGACAGATCGGCTCGAACGGTTTCTCGATAGCGATCTCTTCTAACAGCGATTCCATCTTCGTTTCGCGTTCCTCGCCGTCCGCCTGCCGTTGCTCCTCGAGGAGGCGGTCGATCCCCCTGACGGTGAGACCGAAGGGGTTCTGCCAGCCGGATTCGTCGGCGTACGTGGAGTGGAGGGCCTCGTACAGAAAGTCCGGATCGAAATCCGCAGGATGGCGACCGACGTACAGATCGAAGTCGTGATCGATCAGGGTCATCTCGAGGAATTCGGCGCGAGAGCGCACCGTGAGATCCGCGTCGATGCCGACTGCCTGGAGGTTCGACTCGAGATGCCGAGCGATCTGGACGGTTTCTCGGTTGTCGTCGCGAGGGACCGTGACGATGGAGAGCGAAAGCTGATCGTCTCCGTCACCGGTGACGACGCTGCGAACGCTGTCGATACAGCCGCTCAGCGAGAGCGATAGCCCCGCTGCACCTGCAGCGAGGACGGAGCGTCGATCGACGCCGTCGACCGGATCAGTCGTGTTGCGATTCATTCAGTCTATTACACCTCTTTGCTGTTGATATATAACAATATTGCGTACTACGATCGACTACGGGGAACCGTCAAAAACTTTTTCAATCGTCCCTCTTTTCGTGCGAATTCGCGCCACCTATGTTGTTTGGTGGCACATAACCCGACAATAGATCAGAATCAGTTTTTCGCCGACACGCTCGAGTGCGTGCCTGCGAGCGGTCCGTCGCGCGTTCGCACCGAGACGGGCCCGCAGTGCGGGATCGGCTGGCGAGTCGCTCGAGTACGCTGGCCGCGAGAGCACAACACCGATATGTGAACCGCCGAAAGACGGGGTATGGACATCGCCGCCGAACGGATCGAGCGCCTCCACGAGTTGGCCCGAGCGGCGGCAGCGGACCGAAACGACGACCGAGCGCGCTACTACGTTCGACTCGCCCAGCGCGTCGCGGAACGGAATCGGCTGACGCTACCCCGGGAGTTTCGACGGTTCACCTGCGATCGCTGCGACGCGTACCTGCGGCCGGGAGTGAACGCCCGCGTTCGACTGCAGAACGGCCACGTCGTGATCACCTGCGACTGTGGAGCTCACGCTCGGTATCCGTACGAGGACTGAGTGCGGACGAGAGCCGTCAAACGTCTGGAGCGAACTCTGCTCGAGCGGCCGAAGTGGGGTCCAAATCGGCGGCGGAAACGGGGCTAACCGACCGACGGAACGGGACCAACCGACCGACGGAACGGGACTAACCGACCGACGGAACGGGGCCAACCGATCAACGCGATTCGATTGTCACGCGTCTCCGCGATGGTGGATCTGTGGCGTGCGTGTACACGGAACGACGACATTCCGATTCGAGAAGATTCAAACGGCTCGGTTCGTTAGGCTATTCCATGGATAAACAAACGCTCAAGCAGGAAGCGCACGATCTCGATGTTACCGTCTGGGTCGGCAAGAGCGGCCTCGAGTCGGTCGTCGACGAACTCCACGACCAACTCTCGAACGAGAACCTCGTCAAAATCAAATTCCTTCGTGCCGCCCGTGCGGGCAGTTCGACCGAAGAGAAGGCGGCCGAACTCGCCGACCGCGTCAATGCCGAACTGATCGACACGCGCGGGCACACGGCGGTGGTCCATCGATGAGTATCGGTGCCGGATCTCTCCTCCAAGCTGACGGACTCGGACCGATCGGTCGTGGGCTCGAGCAACTCGGTCTGCCGTATGTTGACGGGGCCGTCGCCGCGAGCACGGCGAGTGTCATCCGTTTTGTCCTCGCACTCACCGCAATCTGGTTCGTCGGCCGCCTCGTCGTCATCCCGCTGATTCGGCGGGCTCTCGATCGGCGTGAGCTAGACGAACACGCCCAAAACCCGTTGTTGATGCTCACGCGCTTCGGCGTCCTCTTTTTTGGCGTCGCCGTCGCGTTCGGATTCGCCGGCTTCGGGAACTTCCTCGTCTCCATGGCCGGGATCGCCGCGGCCGGCGCGCTCGCCATCGGTCTCGCGATGCAGAACGTCATCGCGAACTTCGTCGCCGGCGTGTTCATCTACACCGACAAACCGTTCCGCATCGGTGACTGGATCGAGTGGGACGACGGCACCTACTCAGGCACCGTCGAGGACATCAGCCTGCGCGTGACTCGAGTTCGAACGTTCGACAACGAACTGCTGACGGTTCCGAACTCCAACCTCACCGACAGCGTGCTCAAGAACCCCGTCGACGGCGGGAAGCTCCGTCAGAAGTTCGTCTTCGGTATCGGCTACGACGACGACATCGAGGAGGCGACCGAGATTATCGTCGACGAGGCCGAGCGTCACCCGGACATCATGGACGATCCCGCACCCTCCGTTCGCCTGACCGAACTCGGCGACTCCGACGTCGGGCTCCAGTCGCGATTCTGGATCGAAAACCCCTCGCGCGCCGACTTCGTCCGCACTCGCGGCGAGTACGTCACGGCCGTCAAGGAACGCTTCGACGAGAAAGGGATCGACATCCCGTACCCCGTCCGCACGCTCGAGGGCGGACTGCAACTCGAGGATAGAAAGCCGGTCGGACAGACGGCCGAGTGAGAGACCGGCCGTAGCGATACGCTTTTTCTCGTCTTCGACTACCGCGATTCGACCGTCGCGTTTTCCGGCGGCTCGAACTCGAACGTCTCGTCCTCGAGTCCGTCGTTGAACGAGACCGTCTCGAACCGCTCGGTCATCTCGTAGCGCTCACCATCGGTATTCTCGAAGACCATCCGCTCTTTCAGCGGGTAGTCGTACTCGTCGTCGACCCAGACCGTCTGCTCGACGATGTTGAGTTCGTCGGGCGCCTCGATCGTCTCGAGCGCGTAGACGTACTCGGTGCTCCCGATGAGAACCGAGACGCCGTCGGCGACCGCCTCCTCCTTTAGATCGACGTCGACCGCGTGCGTCTCTCGATCGGCGATCATCTCGGTGCCCAGATACTCGAGGTCGTACCACTCGAGTTGCATCTCGGCCATCTCCGCGCGGTCCGACCGAACAGCCTCGCTCTCGAACGGTTCGTCGGCCTCGTGGTGCTGGGCCAGCGACGACTTGGGATAGTACCACCACGCTCCCGACGCGTTCGAGGCGAAGATGGCACCGTCCTGATCGGATTCCGTCGTCTCGAGTACCTCCTCGTAATAGTCGACATACGGTCGCTCGTGGACGCGAACGGTTTCGGAAACCGTCTCGTCGCCGCCGGTGATCTCGATCGTCATCTCGCCGGAGACGTCCTCGAGGTCGTCGCCGTAGACGAACGTGCTATTGAACAGCGCCGCCGGTTCGGGCTCGTCCAGTTCGATCTCGTCCGATTCGGACTCGTCGCTCGCGGGCGGGGAGAACGCGATGCAGCCGCTGAGGAGAACGAGAATCGCGAGCGCTCCGAGAACAGCAACGAATCGTTGAGACGCCATAGAGCGGGTAATAAGAGGGATCCGACCTAAGCTTTTCTATCTACTGGACGAACGAAAAGCGACCGCACCGTCGGATCGAGCCGGGCGGGTCGGCCGAGGGTCGACGACGTCCCTCGAGTGCGTTGGGTCGTCGCGGACAGCGCGTCGTGTCGACGGGTGGCGTCGGCGAAAACAGCTCCGAGCGAATACGACCCGCATCGCGGCTGCTATCGGAAGGAAAATCGGAATGAAGTATGAGTGTGGAAGCCGCGATTGCCCGGCGTTCCGGCCGGGGGAATCCCGGTTGCCTTCTCCACCCCGCGACCCGTCGAGCGACAGGTGTCCGGCGGTCCACTGCTCGCTTCCGCGCCTGATGGGCTGTCGCCGGCTAACCACGATGGGGCGTCCCTGCGGACGGCCACCGTAGACCGCTGTCCCCGACGGACGAGGCTTCTCTGTTGGCTCCCGGGGCCCCGGCCGGTCTGACCGGACGCCCGCGGTGTTCGGTCCCCGCTAATGACCATAGCGCGGGTAGTGAGCAGGGCCAAACTGCCCGACCTATCCATCCCTACGTAGGAGGGTGGAACTTAAGGACCTTTCGCCTCCCGAATCGCAGTCGGGCGCGGTGGTGCGCCCGATACGGAGCCCGAACGAGACAGTCGGTCGCCCGAATCGCGGCGTCGGAACACCCAACGTGCTTTGGCAACGGTTGAAAGACGATAGCCCACGAACACCTCTCGTGACCCGCCTCGATGTCTCGAACGGTTCACGATCCGCTGCACTCGAGCACTCATGAGTAGTAATTGTCCGGAGTCCGATGCGACCGATGCCGGGGTACCGCCGAACGAACACTGGTCGAGCGTGTCAAAACACGTCGTCAACAGCTACGTCGAGGCCAATAACGCCCTCCTCGCCGCGATGGGATTCTCACCGTCGTCCGACGATGCTCCTGGGACGCTCACCGCACGGCAGCAACCCGAGACGGTTGACGGCCCGATCACCGAAGTCGCCTTCGGCGACGAGTCCTGGCTGATGGAGCGCTCCGCTGACGAGTACGAGGACCTCGCGGTCGGCGACTACGTCCGCTTTACGAAACCGATCGAGGAGACTGACGTCTCCGCGTTCGCACAGGTCTCCGGAGACACCAACCGGCTCCACCTCGCGGAGTCGTTCGCCGAGGAGACCCAGTTCGGCGGCCGCATCGCCCACGGCACGCTCGTCGCCGGGACGATCAGCGCCGCGCTCGCCCGGTTCCCCGGCCTGACGATCTACCTCTCCCAGGACCTCGAGTTCCACGCTCCGGTCGAAATCGGGGAGACTGTCACCGCCGACTGCGAGATCGTCGAACTGCTCGGCGACACCCGCTACCGACTCCACACGACGGTCGAAACCACGGACGAGGAGACCGTGATCGACGGCGAGGCGATCGTCGTCATCCAGGAGTCCCCCGACGTGTGATCGGAAGTCGGCGTCTCGACTTCCGTTTTCGTTCGCTATTTCATCGGTCCGATAGCTGCAGGTCGGGACGCAGGGTCTCGGTCGGTTCGTCGGTTTCGAAGCCGGTAGCCGTACGGTCGGCCGGTTCGCCCTCGTGTCGTCTTCGCACAGCCAAAATACCTTGGAACAATGGTGATACCCCTCCGCGTCCTTCTCGTACATAATGAGTAGGTCAGAATCGGAATCGAGGATCGTCGCCGTCTGTCGCGCCTGTGAGTCGGTATTCGTCTCCGAGCAGAAACCGGACGGGACGATTAGACCTATCGGCGTCTCCCAGGAGTGTAGCTGTGGCGACGGCGACTTCGAGCGGATCACGCCGTCGGGTGGGAGCGAGCCGACGAACGACGGCGGCCCGGCGGTGCCACGGCCGTCGGACTGATACGGATTATTGTACCGATGTACCGGCGCAACCGCGACCCGAGTGGCGGTTGCGCCGGAAATGACTTACAGTAACCCGTATGACGCCTGTGCGAGTCTCGAGCGGCAACTGGCTCCGCTATCGGCCGAGTGTGCCCTCAGTGGCGCGGCGCGACCGCGCCGATTTCCGGCACCCAACCGTTTTTGCAACGAATCGGTCTGCATAGGGTATGCCCACACCGACGGAACGGGTCCGCCGAGCCGAGCGCTCGAGCATCCGCGTCATGTTCAATCTCGCCGAACGCCACGACGGCGACCTCGTTCGGCTCGAGGTCGGCGAACCGGACTTCGATACGCCCGAACACGTTATCGACGCAGCCGCACGCGCCGCCCGAGTGGGGGAGACTCACTACACGTCGAACGCTGGACTGCCGGCGTGTCGACGGGCGATTAGCGACACGCTAGCCCACGACCACGGCGTCGAACACGATCCGGACGAAATCGTCGTCACGGTCGGCGGGATGGAGGCGCTGCATCTGGCGACCATGGCGACGGTCGGACCCGGCGAAGAGCTGCTCGCTCCCGGACCGACGTGGCCGAACTACGAGACCCAGGCGCTCCTCGCGGACGGCTCCTTTCGCGAGGTCCCGATGCCCGCGGAGTCGGGGTTCGATCTCGAGGCCGACCGCGTCATCGAGGCGATGAGCGACGATACCGCCGCGGTCGTGCTCACGACCCCCTCGAATCCGACCGGGCGCGTCTACGATCCGGCCGAGTGTCGGGCAGTCGTCGAAGCGGCCGCCGACCACGACGCCTACGTCATCGCCGACGAGGTATACCTCGGACTGACCTACGACGGTGAGTCGGAGGGGATCGCGGCCCACACCGGCCACCCCGACCACGTCGTGACGATCGGCTCCTGCTCGAAGACGTACGCGATGACCGGCTGGCGGCTCGGTTGGCTCGCTGCCGACGACCACTTCGTCGACCGCGTGCTCACGGTTCGTGAGTCGACGACCGCCTGCGCCTCGAGCGTCTCCCAGCACGCCGCGATCGCGGCGCTCACGGGTCCACAGGAGCCGTTTCGTGAGATGTATCGCGCGTTCCAGGAGCGGCGGGATCTGGTCGTCGACCGCATCGCAGGGATCGAGGGTGCCTCCTGTCCTCGACCGGAGGGGGCGTTCTACGCGTTCCTCGACCCGGGCGTCGACGACGACAGCCTGACGATCGCGAAATACTTGCTCGAGGAACACGGGGTCGTCCTCGCTCCGGGAGACGGGTTCGGCGAGTCGGAGCCAGGGCGACTGCGGCTCTCGTTCGCGAACTCGATGGAGCGGTTGAACGAGGGGTTCGATCGACTCGAGGCGGGATTGGACGCGTACTGAGCGACGGTTCGAGGGCAACAGCCGACAGCGGTCGGACGCGTGACAGCCCGGGAGACGACCGCCGTCACGAGAGAGTGGGAGTGATCCGCCTCCGAGCCAGTTCGTCAACGGCGTGTTGTCGTCGCCGATCGGCGATGAACTCGAGGTTATTCTATTTCGACGTGTGCTGCAGCCGCTCCCTCGATTCCGATCGAACGGCTGGTCCGCACGGGCGAAAGAGGGTCGAATGGCCGTTTCGCCGTCGGCTCGGGGAACGCCTCGTCGAACGACGAGTCAGCGCTCGAGGCGGAAACGTTCGCGTACCGTGATAACTTCGATCGAACGCGGCTCCGCGTTCGCTGGCAAGCATCTCGACTCGAGGAGTTACTACAACGCCATCAGCGGCCGAATGAAGGCGCGGATTACAAAGCGGGCTGCAGCCGTTCCCAATGTCGAGACTGTCACTACCATGAGCGACGAACTAGGCGTTCCCCAATCGACCGACAAATCGATCCGCTCGATGCTGGTAACGCTCGAACGAGACGCCGACCTGACCCTCTCGCCGATCGAACGGCTGTTTCTCGCGACCGACGGGACCGTCACCCACATGCTCGAGGCGCTGACGAGGGACGATGTCTCGGTGACCATCCTCGACCGTTCGGTGGCCGACAATCGGCTGTTTCGAACGGTTGCGCTCGTGCCGAATACCGAGCAGAACCCGTTAGTCTGGGCTCGATCGACTATTCGGCTCTCGCCGCTTGCGGACTCCGTCGCCGACGAACTCGTCGACGGCGAGATCGGTATCGGAGACGTGCTTCGCGAGGAGTGTACGGAGACGAGACGCGAAATCGTGGAGATGAACGTCCATTCGGCCGCCACCCGCTTCCCGTCGTTCGTCGAGAGCGACGCGGCGTGTCTCCTCGAGCGGACGTACCAGATCTACACCGCGGACACCCGAATCATGACGATCACCGAGTACTTCCCGAAGGATCGACTCAGCACGTATCGAACGCACTAGCCTGCGGCCGCGAACACGTATCGAACGCACTAGCCTGTGGCCACGAGCTGGTCGCCGAAACGGGAAGCGGAGCGTCAATCGTTCAAAACCGAACCATAACAAAGCCCGGGTAGTCGCTACCCTCGAGCGAGACTATGGCCGAACTGTGGAACCCGTTACTCGAGAGGATGCCGCGTGATCGACTCGAGCGACGGCAGATCCGGAAGTTCAGGGAGCAAGCCGTCTACGTATACGAGAACGTCCCCGTGTTTCGGCGAAAACTCGATCGAGCGGGCATCGTTCCCGAAGAGATCGACTCGTTCGAGGATATCCGTGCCGTCCCGACGACGACGAAAGACGAACTACGCCGGGCACAGGAAACGGGGGCTGACGACTCCGACGGATCGTCGGGCCGGACCGAGCGAGCGACCGAGACGAGATCGACACCGTACGGAGAGCTTCTCGCCGTGGAACCGGAGGCAGTCCGCGAGTACCACCAGACCTCCGGGACCAGCGGCACGCCGCTCCGACAGGCGGATTCGGGTCGGGACTGGGAGTGGTGGAGCGACTGCTGGGCGACGGTCCTCTGGTCGCAGGGGATTCGACCGGACGACCGGGTCTTCTTCCCGTTCTCCTACAACGTCTTCGTCGCGTTCTGGGCCGCACACTACGCCTGCGAGCGGATCGGTGCCGAGGTCGTTCCCGGCGGTAACCTTTCGTCCGCCGAACGCGTCCAACTGATGGACGACCTCGAGGCGACGGTCTTCATGACCACGCCGACGTACGCGCTTCGACTCGGAGAGGTCGCCGAGCAGGAGGGGATCGATCCCGCGGCAACCAGCATCGAACGGATCGTCTGTGCCGGCGAGCCCGGCGCAAGCGTTCCGGGGACGAAAGCGAAACTCGAGGAGCGCTGGGGAGCGACGGTCCACGACCACGCCGGCGCAACGGAAACCGGCGCGTGGGGGTACAGCTGCGAGGGCGACTCGCTCGGCCTCCACTTCAACGAGGCTCAGTTCCTGATCGAGGTGGTCGACGACGACGGCGACCCGGTCGAACCGGGCGAAACAGGTACGCTAATCGTCACGCCGCTCGACCGACACGCCCAGCCGTATCTCCGGTTCGAACAGCGCGATCGAGTGCGACTCGAGGAGCCGAGCGCCTGCGACTGCGGGCGGACGTTTCGCCTCGCCGACGGCGGCGTTCTCGGCAGAGACGACGACTTCACGACGGTCAACGGCGTGTTGCTCTCGCCGACGGCGGTCGAAGACGTCGTCCGCCAGCACGACGACGTGGCTGACGAGTACAAGATCGTCATCGACGAACACGACGAGAAGGAATCGGACGTCGTTACTCTGATCAGCGAGGCGAAAACGCAGGACGTAGAGACGACCAGGACCGAGCTTCGACACCGGCTCAAACAGGCCTGTGGCCTCTCGTTTCGAATCACGCTGCGCGAGCAAGGTGCCCTCGAGCGACCCGAACTCAAAGCCGATCGCGTCGTCGACCAGCGGGTGAATCATGTCTGAGAACGACGCTGGACAGCAGGACGGAAGCTCGCCGCCGCAGCGGTCGTCTACGGGCGGCGACAGTACCGAACACGGAACCACCCGCGGCGACGACCGAACTACTGCGGATCTCGACGAACTCGCGGCGCTCGTCGACGACCTCGAGGAGGCGTCGACGGCCCTGATCGAACGCGGGCAGGAACACGACGTTCCCGCCATCGAGCACAACGCCCAACGGATCAGCGAGGTCGTCCGCGTTCTCGAACAGCACGTCCCGGAACAGAAAGTCGACGACTGAAAAGGTACTGACCTCCTCCCGCGCCTGAAGACGCGGGTGTGCGCTCGCACTATATATCAGCCCGTGTCGTACTCGCTGAACGTCGTCCGCCAGGCTTCGGGATCCGTCACTCGCTTGCCGTCGAGGACCCATCGGTCGCCGTCCGCCTCGTCGTCGTCCATCAGCGCGTAGACGCCGTGGATCGTCGGCGTCGAGACCAGCGAGAGCGGGACGGTCCGATCGCTTCGAAAGCCGTACGCCGAGAGCACGTCGTCCGGAATCACGCCGGACGGCGCGACAACGAGCGCCGCGTCCTCGTTCGCCTCGAGGATCGCCTCGAGAACGGAGACCAGGACGGCCGTACGGGGTCGGCTCGAGACGAGCGGCACGATGTCGGTGAGGTGCGTGATAGTCGCCCCGCCGTCGACCTTCGTTCCGGTGGTGACTGCAGCGACCGGCGAGCCGTCGTAGCGTCCGACGTAGGTCGTGTACTCCCAGTGGGGGTTGCCAAAGCGCCACTCGTAGAACGTCTCGTCGCGGACGAGGTGGAGTTTGTCGGGGATGTCGTGTCGGTAGAGCGCCGCGAGCGTCCGGCTTGGAATCGTCGCACTTCGGTCGACGTCGATCTTCGGGTGGTCGGCGACCGATGGCCGTTGCCGGGATTTCGCCGCGAGATACCCTCGAGAGAGCACTCGAGCGCCGCCCCGGATCAGCGCGGAGAGGGGACCGACCGACTCGCCGTCGACCATCGCGTCGGGCTGTTGGACCCGGAAGTACGTCTCCTGGCGCTCGACGAGCTGCCAGCCGTACTTCTCGAACGTCGCTTTGCTCAACTGATTCGGGAAATCGAACACGATCTCGAACCCGTCGGCGGCGAACCGATCGAGCCCGATCCTGAACAGTTCGGTGAACAGCCCCTCCCGCCGGTGTTCGGGTCGAACCGCGCCATCACAGGACTGAACGGCGGGAATCTGCCGCGAACCGGTGTGTAACTCGAGGACCCAGAAGCCGACCGCGCCGACGAGTTCGCCGTCGAACTCGGCGACGTAAACCGGGATATCTTCGGTGTACGGGTTGGTTTCGTACTTCCACGCGAACCAGTCATCGGACAGCGTCGAATCCAGCACCTCCTGGTACACCGCGAGTAGTTCCTCACGATCTCCCTCGCGGTACTGCCGGATGGTGTACTCGCGGTCGCCGCTGGCGTACTGTCGCTCCAACGAATCCATCCGATCCCGTCCGAACATACCCTGTCCAACGACCGATCGGCCATAGTAATACATCCGGTATTTCGCACCTCGAGCGGGGTAGTCTCGCGCTGACCGCAGTACCGGCGCGCTAGTGGTCGCTGCACTGATAGCTAGTTGCTCGATCGAGTGACGGTCTCGAGAGCACACCATCCGGACAGTTACGGTCGCACTACTGCGCTCTCGAACTCGTGTGGACTGTCCGCGAGGGCGTCTTGTCCCACGTAGTCCGTCGCGGGACCATTACCATTTGCTTGCACTGCTGTCAAAACGTGGTCGTCTATCAGTCGTACTTTCGAAACCCCATCTCGCGGGCCATCTCTCGAAACGACTGTCGGCAGAGCCAGATGTCGTACTTCGCGATCAAGCCCTGTTCTCGGCCAGTGTCTCTACAGACGCGTTCGTTTCCGGTACGTTTGGCGCTCGGGTCGGCGTTGTCGGTTGTTTCGCCCACGGAGTTAGTCGACGCGTCACTGGTCATGCCAACTCCCCCGCCCGGCGTCTCAGTGACGGTTCGATCGTCGTGTCCTCGGAGAGTTCCTCGAGCACAGTCGTGGCGTTACAGTCGCCCAACCCGTTGAGTGCGTGACGACGGAACTCGCCGCTGAGGCCACCCGTCTGGACGAGAATTGCGAGATTCGTCTCTTCGTTCGCTCGGACGAGTTCGTCGATGGCTTCGTAGCGTTGCGTTCGCGAAACGTTCTTCTTGACTGCCGTTTGGAATGTCGTAGACATCGTGTAGTGGATTATCGTGCGTCTGCAAGCGTGCGATACGATCCTTCTCGGGCCGAGATCCACGCCGTAACCAGCGAGTCCTCGGACGCGACCGAGTAGATCGTACACAGATCCGGCCCCGAATCGGTCGGTTCAACGACCGCGAGACACTCCGACGCTGGTTCTTCGACGGCCGGTGGTGACCCCGCTTCGATCGCGTTGTCGTTCGAGTCCTGATGAGTCAATCTGCGATTCCGATCTCTTCTTGGCTATCGTGGTCCGGTTCTCCTGGCTCCCCTTCTTCGGCCTCGTCGGGTTCCTCGAACGTCGGGAAGCGATCGTCGAAGGCCTCCCAGTCGGCCTCCATCTCCTCGTCGGTGAGCAGACAGAGTTCGAGATGGTTCCGGATCGACTCGTGGTCCATCTCGGTCCCGATGACGACGAGTCTCGTTCCGCGATCCCCCCACTCGTCGTCCCAGGTCTCCTCGAGTTCGGGATAGGCGTCGAACTGCTCCTCGCGTTCCTCGGGCGGGAGCGTTGCGATCCAGTTCCCGGCGGGTGCGACTCGGATCGATCGTCCCGCGACGTTCAGCATGAGCGCCATCTCCTCGCGGCCGGCGAGCCAGAAGTGACCTTTCGATCGGACGACGTTCTCGGGGAACGCGTCGAGCAGTTCGGCGAACCGTTCGGGGTGGAAGGGACGTTGCGCGCCGAAGACGAACGAGGTGACACCGTGTTCTTCTTCGGCCGATTCGTGAGGCTCCTGAAGTTCCTGCATCCAGCCGGCCGATCGGCTCGCCTCCTCGAAATCGAACCGACCGGTGTCGATGATGTCGTCAGTCTCGATTCGACCGTGCGTCGTCCGAACGATCTCGGCTCGAGGTTGGAGCGTCTCGACCGTCGCTTCGATCTCGGCCAGCGTCGCTTCGTCGACGAGATCACACTTGTTTAACAGGAGCACGTCACAGAACTCCACCTGCTCGACGAGCAGGTCGCCGAGGTGTTTTTTCGTCCCGTCGTCGTCGAGAATCTCGTCCGACTGCATCGCCTCGTTGAACTGGTGGGCGTCGACGACCGTCACCGTCGTATCGAGGTGGCAGCCCTCGAGTGGCTCGATTCCCGTCTCCTCGTAGAACTCCGTGGGATCGACGTCCGACTGGTCGAATCCGAGCGTGAGCGTCTGTGCGACGGGGAGCGGTTCGGCGACGCCCGTCGACTCGACGACGATCGCGTCGAACTCCCGTTCGCGGGTGAGTCCACCGATCGCGTCGAGCAGGTCGCCGCGTAGCTCACAGCAGATACAGCCGTTCGAAAGCTCGACCAACTCCTCTTCGTCCGCAGAAATGTCGGACGATTCGGCGACGAGGTCCGCGTCGACGTTCACCTCGCCCATGTCGTTGACGAGCACGGCGAGGTCTCGATCGCCGCTCTCGCGTAGGAGATGGTTGAGCGTGGTCGTCTTGCCAGCGCCGAGCGTCCCGGAAAGCACCGTCACGGGGATCGTCTGCTCTTCCATGTGTTACCAACGGGACTCTACTAGCTAATATAAGTTATTATCTTTCTTAAAGTTCTTATTAACTTTCGAGGATTGTGTTCGGACACTGACGCGGCAGATCCCATATGACGACAGACAACTCAACCCGGAAGTTCGGCTGTACCATTGTCGGAGGCGGTATCCACGGCACGTATCTCGCCCAGCGTCTCCTCGACGAGACGCAGTTTGACAGGGACGACGTACTCATCGTCGACCCGCACGATCGGTTGCTGGCGTCGTTTCGCGAGAAGGCCAAAGCCTGTGGGATGGAGGCACTCCGATCGACGTTCGTCCACCACATCGGAACCGAACCGTTCGGTCTCGAGAGTTTCGCCGAAGCGAACGATCGGGAGGACGAACTCGTTCCGACGGTCGACTACCCGCCGCGGCCGTCCATTGATCTCTTCCTGGATTATTCGGAATCCGTGATCGACCGAAAGGATCTCGGCTCGCTGCATCGTCGGGCCGCCGTCGACGCAGTTCACGAACTCCCCAGCGAGGCGGGGCTTCGACTCGAGACGACTGCGGGACCGATCGACACCGAACGCTGCGTCTTGGCGATCGGCTACGGCGGTCGGTACCGCTGGCCCGACTGGGCCGTCGAACTCGACGGCGTCGAACACGTCTGGGACGGGTTCGTACCCGACGCGTCGGTCGATCGAACCATCGTCGTCGGCGGCGGCATCACGGCCGCCCAAGTCGCGTGTGACTTGAGCAAAACGCAGTCGGTGTCCCTGCTCTCACGGCATCCGTTCGAATGGGAGGTCTCCGAGGCGGATCCACCGTGGATCAACTGGTCGCACATCGAGGAAACCCTCCACCAACATCCACCGGGATCGAGCGACCGGCTCGAGGTGATTTCGGCTGCTAGGAACACTGGAACGATTCCGCCGTACCGCTATCAGGAGTTCGAGGACCGAATCGACGAGGGCGCACTTACGCTCGCACAGGGAGCGGTCGACTCGGCCGCGGTCGAAGACGGATCGGTTCGGCTCTCGCTGGATCACGGGTTGGAGCTACTAGGCGACCGCGTCGTTCTCGCGACCGGATTCGAACCGGTGTTCGATCACCCGTTCGTCGATCAAATCGCGGACGGACTCGATCTAGCGCGTGGCTATCGAGGGATGCCCGTTCTCGACGATGACACGCTCGCCTGGCAGGGCGAGGACGGACGACCCGTTCCGTTGTACGTCTCCGGGGCACTCGCGCTCGGATCGGTCGGTCCGTACGCGCCCAACGTTCCGGGAGCCAGGCGAGCAGGCGATCGGATTACGGCCGCGATCACCCAACGCATTCGTCGTTCTGACGCGACAGGTATGAACGAATCAGTGCACCGAACGGAAGTTTTCGACTGAGCTAGCTTCTACTGGGGTCCAGAACAATTCACACACTGACCGCAAAACTGCCCTGCGAATAGGAGTGAATCGAATTTTAGTCACTACTATCGAATGGCTTCCGGTCACGGCTTCGTCTCGCACATTTCGGCCCCGAGTTTGGACTCGAGAAACCCAACGATGAGCGCTCCCGCTCTCCTGGCACCGATCACGTTGCGAGCGAACGGACCGAGGACCTGCTGTGCGGCGACGCCCGAAACCGCGATCCGCGAGGGCGATCCGTCTCGACGCATCCACCGGAGCGTCTCGTCGTCGAGGACGGGTGCCCCACAGTAGCCCGTTTGCAGTGTCGATTGCCGGCGGAGGTGGCGAAACAGTCCACCGTCGTACGGCGAACCGAACCCCGTCGCAAAGATCAATTCGTCGAGACAGAACGCAGTGCCGTCTTGACAGGTAGCGACGACCGTTCCGCCAGCTTCAGTCGCGACCGTTATTTCGGATCGCTCGAGTTCGATTCGCTTGCGCTCGAGCGCCCGCTGTAGTCGGCGAAACACGTACGGTGGCATCGTACCATCGTATCGAGCCTCGGCTACCAGTTCCTCGCGGGCACGCGACGCCGGTGGATGTTCGTGGAATTTCTCGATAACGCCCGAGAAGTGCATCCAGTCGGTGCTCGCCTCGAGTGTCTCGACGCGAAACGGGCTTCGGGCGAACAGAACCACGTCTCGTCCCGGCAGTTGGGAGAGCGTCGTGGCGAGTTGGGCGGCAGTGATTCCGCCACCGACGATGCCGACGGATGCCGTTTCGCCGACCGAATCGCGGTCGAAAGATGGATCCAAGACGTGGGTCACCGGTTGTGTCGAGATCAGTTCCGTTGCCCACTCCGGATAGGTAACAGAGCGACCGTGTCCGACGGCGAGGAGACACCACCGGGTTGATATGCGGCCCTCTGTGGTTTCGATCTCCACGGCACGCCGCGTGTCCTCGATTGCAGTGACTCGAGCATCCGTGTGAAGCGATTCGAGATCGTATCGATCACAGATCCACTCCGCGTGGTCGAAGAACAGCGATGTCGTCGGTCGTTCCGCACCGACCGTCGTCGGACGCAGTTCGTCCTCACGGCCACGTGCCTGAGCGAAATCCCTGAGAGAGAACGGATCGGTAGCGACGTGGTGGACGAACGGCGATCTGAACTCGACCATTCCACACTGGCGACACGTTCGCCGAAACGACTCGAGGAGGCCAACTGGATCGACGATACGCAGCTTGTTGGGATCGATCAGATCCGCCTGAAGGAGCCGAACAGCCAGATGAACACCGTGGACGCCGCCACCGACGATCGTGACGACGGCGTCAGTATCCGTCTCCGACATCACCGTCAGCGGAGCCATCGAGGAGAGAACTGCAACCGACTCGAGCTGGTGCAAACATCATCTTCGATTTAGCGCCGTGCCAGCACGTGGCCATCGTGGCACCGACAGTTGCACTGGAAATAGGCCGCGATATATCCCGCCGTTCCGAACGAGTCGACGAGTGTCTCAGCATCCCCTCGCTCCTCGACTTCGACGTTGACGATCGATCGTTCGTCGCATTCGAGCGCCTCGAGTGCTCGCTCAGCCCGCTGTCGATCGGGCTGGAGGGCCTCGATAAGTATCGATTCGACGGTCCACTCTGGAAGCACCGGCACGCGTCCGCCGGCGATCGCCGTCGAAATATCCTCGTCAGTGTAGAAATACTCCGCGAGCTCCGGGCCGTCGAACGTTCGAAGTCGTTCCTTCGCCGCCTCGTGGAACCGATTGACTACGAGGAAACACTCGATGTCATGCTTGCTCACGCGACGCTCATATTTCGTGGCACTCTCGAGTTTCTCGGGCGTCGTGACGACGAACACTACATCCAGGTGTTCCGTTCGTTCACCGACCGCTTCCACGCCCGGCGGACAATCTTCGACCGTCCATTCGACTCCGAGCGCGTCGTCGGTGCTCGTCTCGCGGTCTTTTACCAGCCGCGTTGCCTCACCAGTAATCTGTACACGGGTTCGCTCGGCCAGTCGGGACGCGACGAGCGCGGCGATCGTCGTCTTCCCGACACCCGGATCGCCGGCGAACGCGAGACGACGCGTCTCGCACTCGGACTCATCCTCGAGCGCTCCGATCGCCGTTGGGTTCGTTGACACAGTTGTTGCTAGCAAACACATCTACGATGATCAAATTTGTTATTTTAGAGTTGGGGATTAATAATACCGGTCGCGAGCACGGCTCGAGCGTTCGGACACGGCCATGAACAGAAAGCCGACGACGTCTGGGGCTCCTAAGCGTACGCAAAAGAAGGGACGCTACAGGCGCAGAACCAGAGACAGTGTATACACCCTGAGAGTACAATTGAAGGGAGTTACCGCGCTTGTGTCTTATCGATTACGCTTCCTATCATATAATACCAACCCATACAGGGTAGTATATGACCCCGGCCGTTAGTCCCCCTTCACATTGCGTAATTTGGCGAGGAACTGGTCTGGATTGTCCGTCGCAAGCCTGAACATCGCCGTATGGATCTCCCATGGATATGCGGTGAGGAATTCGTCATGTTCGATTTCCAATTTGGCGATCTCGCGTTTGAATTCATCACCGTCCTCAACTCGGATTGTTACTGGTTCGCTCGTCATGCCTATACCTAAGCGATGGGAGAGTATTGGCGATTGGTTAATGCGTTAAAGTAGCGAATCGATAATGCAGTGCTCGAGATCTGCTCTCTCGAGGGTCATTCGCCGGTCGCGATGAGGGGTTCGCAGGATGTGGGGGTCGTCAAGAGGTATATTATTGTTCCCGGTGCGCCATATGCTGTCATGTCGGGTGATTTGCCCGATAACGAGGAGTTAGCACGGTTGATTGTGCAGGAAGTGGGTCAGGAGGGGGACGCTGATGAGGATGAGGTTCAGCGGCTGGCAGATCTCACGGAGAAGACGAAGATTTCGGAGGATGAGATAAATGAGATTATTGAGGAAGCTGATGACGGGGAGGAGTTGGTAGAGAGGTACACCGAGAGGACTGCGGAATTGATGGATGATGTCGATCCCGATGATCTTGGATCTGGTGAGTGGTTGGTTGGGATAACGTTAGCGAGTTGCGTCGAGGTGGTGCAGTACGCGTCTGATTTGGTTTACAACTCCGTCACACTTTCTGATGGCTATATCTAATAGATCATATATATTATTCTAATCTATGTTGTGTGAGGTTTAACAGATAAGCTGTGTCAATAGCAGACATGGGGAGAACTAATACATCCTCTCAATCGTGCACTATCAGAAGACGAAGCTATCTACTCGGAACCGTAGGCGTAGTAGCGTTGAGTGGGTGTGCAGGTGAAGGAGAAGAAGAAAATGAAGAGGAAGAACAAGAGCCAGAAGATATTGTGGCTGCATGGATCAACGATAACAGGGGTGACATTACCAGTGCATTTGACGAAGTGGAAGAAGGTGAGGATTTTGTTGGACGAGAACGCTTCGTAGCTGCGCTATCTCATTTCTATGATGGATTTGAAGCATTACAATCTCTGCATGAGGATATTGAAGGACGAGCTGGTGATGCCGATGACGAAAATCTATCCGAGTTATGGACTATTACGGATGATTATCTTTTCAATCTCTCGGAGGCGGCCGCTAGTCAGTATCTTGCGATGAATGAGATGGCGGATGGGAACAGATATGTGGCAATAACTGAGTACGATCATGCAACTGAATTTTATCAAACCGCGTCTGATTACGCAGAGGAGTTAGATAATAATCTGGATAATGCAATTGAGGATTCAATACCAACGCATAGGCCCACTGAGATCTTGTAGTCCTAATTCTGGAATATGAATCGACGCACCCAATATTCACAATTAAAACCAACTCGAGTTACGCTCGCCGAGATCGCGAACGTTCGTTATTGTCCACCCACCTCTCCCATTTATTATTCTAAACCATGAATGTCAAGGTAGGCACAATGAACGAACTCCGAACGCTTAGAGACGCGTTTTATATGGGATTGATGGGAGTGTTGAGCCTGTTCATTTTTGTCGCGGCAATGCGCATTTGGGCCGCGGACTCACCGGGAGAGTCAGTTGAAGTGTTCGCACAGTCTGTCTCGATTCTTGTTCTCGTCGCCCTTCCGACGTCGGAGATTGGCATAATCCTCGCAATGATTATGGCGACGGTCGGCGCAGCGATCCCGTTATCTGGTCGTAACCCGCACCTCATCCTTGCTGCAGTATTCGCAGGGATGGGTTGGGGAGCCGCTAATATTCTCGTTAAACTGGTGTTCGGCATCTGAGGTCAAATTCAACTACTTACGAGAACGTTCACTCGAGCCGATAATTATTTGCGATTACCATTACTGGGTGCGACCATGAACAGACGCGCGTTCGTCGCAGCCGCGGTCTCCGGGTCGGCTTTGCTTGCCGGTTGCTCGGAAGCGGAGGAATTGGCGAGCGAAGCGACATCGGCGGCTAGTAGCGGGACTTCGCTCGGCGACACTGCAATGTACGGCGATATCGAAGTCACAGTCAGTGACTCGATGACGGCTGAGCAGTTCTTTCTAAATGATGAGGAGATCGAGTCCCCGGGGAACGGCACCTTCGCCCTATTCGAAGTTGAATCTCACAATACGGACATTACCGAGCGGGAAGTCCCGCATGTGAGCGACACTCATTATGAAACGCTCGAGAAAGAAGAGAATACGTTCTACATGGGAGATATCAACGATATCAGAGTCTACGGCGATGGTGAGGGTGGGCACTTCCCAGATGTCGAGTGGCGGGGAGAGTTCCAGATGGAGGAGCAGGATGATGGGATGATTACTATGGGCAGTCAGATGCAGTTCCGCGTTGATGGAGAAGAGCTGGACCCGTATCCAGTCGGCGTTAGTCGACCGAGAATTGACGCAGATACAACGGTCATAGGCTGGGTGGTGGGTGTGATTGATCGCGATGCGACTCCAGCTCTCAAAATCAATTTTGACGAGACGGAGGTGATGTGGGAGGCTAACGATTAATTTCATCGGTCGCCGCCTTGTCCCGCATATATGTCAAGGGTTTTGCTCACATTCTCACGGTGACCTTCCGCGTCTTGAGCTACTCCGGGGCGTATCTGAACGCTCGTAATCGACCATTCGCCGTCAAACATACAATCCATCTTTCAGTGACCACCAACAACGGTGAACCACCCTCTGCTACCCATGGTATGGTCAATCCCTTCGTTTTCGTTCACGATCCCCCGAAACTCGCCTCGTGTTATCGGCCAAGTGGGGAAGTCCTCGAATAGTAGCGATTCGTAGTGATCTCGAAGTTGCCCTGTCGAAACCCACTACGCTTTCCAGAAACCGGGTGGAGAGGGGATCGACGCTCCTGCAATTGCATAACAGTAGTTCGCAATGCGATTTCTTTATTCAAAGTTGGGCGTGAAAATAGCGTTCAGTATAGGTGAAGGACTTACCACTGCGGTCGCGTCGCAAGCGCAGCACCCGCGAGCGACCGTCGGGAGCGAGCGGCCTTTTTAGCGTAGATTTTTGGAGGAGCGGTGAGCGAGCAACGCGAGCGAACCCGACGAGAAAAAGGTACTTCTGCACACGTAGCTACCGAATTGCCTGTTTCAGTTTCAGGCGTGATCCTGAATAAAGAAATTCTGATACTATCTACTGGTAGCCTTAGATTTTCTTTGGTTCTCATGGTAACATACAGGGGTGTATGGGAGGTATATGACACCCTGATATGTAATCCCATGCCCTCATATGTGAGTTATCAATTATGATATCGGACCAGATAGTCCGCTTTGGAAACATTGAATCCGTCCTAATCGCACACGGGAGTGGAGGAGGAACCTGCGACGGGTTGAACTTTAGATGGAAACGCCCGCCAAAACTAAGTAGGAGTCGACGCCGTCTTGTGAATCCGAATTAATTTCAGAAGGGATGGGCGCTACAGGATTTGAACCCGTGGCAACTTGGTCCGAAGCCAAGCACTCTGTCCAGACTGAGCTAAGCGCCCTCACTTCAGCATTTTCCGGCGACCCCGTATAAGTCGCTCGGTTTGGAGGCATTTCGACAGCCACCATCACGCACACTATCGGCACTTCTCAGTCGATGAAAAGTGCCGCCCAGGGTCTTTGCCGTGTACCCCGAACACCTAGCTACTCATGACGGTGAACGAGCCCCCACTCCCCGACGATGGCCAATCCAGCGACGCACCGCTCGAGTTACTCACCGACGACGAGGACGTCTGGACCGCCGTCCCTGCCGATGCGACGGGCGACGATCGGGTCTGCAAGTGGCTCTCGATCGACGCCGACGCGCTCTGCGATCTCGAGGAGTGGCGGTGACCGCCGCGCTCGAGTGAAACCGATCGCCGACTGTCCCCAATTGCACCGCCGTCTGTGCCGTGTTCCCGCCCGAGTGTGGACCGTACCGTTTAACCACCAGCGCTGAGCACTCCCGGCAATGACAGCGGGGGAGACGATCCGCGGGGTGCTCGAGTTGACGCGGCCGGTGAACGTGATCGCGGCGAGTGCGTTGCCGTTCATCGGCGCGTTCGTCGCCGGCGGCGTCGCCGACGATCCGCTCGCGGTGGCGGCTGCGGTCGCCGCGACCGGGTTTGCGGTCGGGGCCGGAAACGCGATCAACGACTACTTCGACCGGGAGATCGACCGGATTAACCAGCCCGACAGGGCGATTCCCCGCGGCGCGGTGAGTCCGCGGGGGGCGCTCGCGTTCAGCCTCGTCCTCTTTGCGGGTGCGGTCGCGCTCGCGCTTACGCTCCCGACGGCAGCGCTCGCGATCGCGGGGATCAACCTCGTCGCGCTGGTAGCTTACACCGAACTCTTCAAGGGGTTACCGGGGCTCGGCAACGCGCTGGTTGCTTATCTGGTCGGGAGCACGTTCCTCTTCGGTGCCGCCGCGGTCGGCGACATGGGACCGGCCGTGGTGCTCTTCGTCCTGGCGGCGATCGCGACGCTGACTCGAGAGATCGTCAAGGATGTCGAGGACATCGACGGCGACCGCGAAGAGGGGTTGAACACACTCCCGATCGCGGTCGGCGAAACGCGCGCGCTGCAGATCGCCGCTGCCCTGATCGTCGTCGGCGTCGCCGCGAGTCCGATACCCTACCTACTGGGGTACTTCGGCGTCGCGTACCTACTCGTGGTAGTCCCGGCGGACGCGATCATGTGCTATGCGGCCTACGAGAGCTTCGAGGATCCCACCGCCGGACAATCACACCTCAAATACGGAATGTTTCTCGCCGCGCTGGCGTTCGTCGTTGGCCGGGCGGCGGTGACGATGCCGGTCGGGTTCTGAACGCGATTCCGAGACGGTTCAACGACGAACGCGGATACAACCAGTATAAATTAGCATTGGTTGTGCTCCTACAATCAAAAGTAATATAAGCTGGATCACGCATTCTCATAGCAACGCCGAAGTAGTCAGCG
The DNA here is from genome assembly GCF_000383975.1 of Natronorubrum tibetense GA33. Classification (NCBI taxonomy): domain Archaea; kingdom Methanobacteriati; phylum Methanobacteriota; class Halobacteria; order Halobacteriales; family Natrialbaceae; genus Natronorubrum; species Natronorubrum tibetense. The sequence goes on from NZ_KB913017.1 coordinate 780,555, forward strand.
GAGCCAGTAATGGACGTCACTACGGCTGATGGATGTGAGTATCTGGTATGTATGACCTCGCCGATGTCATTCCGGACGCCGAAATCGATCCGGGGGCGAATCTGCTCGTCGCGGGCCCGCCACTGACCGGGAAGCGACAGATCGCGTTCGATATCCTCGCGAGCGGTGCCGATCGAGGCGACGGATCGATCGTCGTCACGACGAAAGACAGCGCCGACAAAGTTCTCGAGACGTTCACCGACTCCACCACCAGCACCGACGCCAACGTCGGTGTCGTCGACTGCGTCACGAAACAGCGCGGGATCGGCACGGTCGACGACGACCCGCGGATCAAGTACGCCTCCTCGCCCGTCGATATGACCGGCATCGGGATCAAGCTCTCCGAGTTCCTTCAGGAGTTCTACGAGGGCCGCGGGCTGACCGAGAACCGCGTGCTACTCCACTCCGTCTCGACGCTGCTTATGTATTCGAATCTCCAGACGGTGTTTCGCTTCCTCCACGTCTTCACCGGCCGCATCCAGAGCGCCGACGCTATGGGCGTCTACGTCATCGATTCGACGGCCCACGACGACCAGACGATGAACACGCTCAAACAGCTGTTCGACGCCGTTATCGAACTCGAGGAGACCACCGATGGCGAGGAACCCGAGATCCGGACGGCCGGGCTCTCGACCTGAGACATCTACACCGTCGCGCCGAGACATCCGCCGCTTTCTTGCTGGTCCCCGAAACGTTTCACCCACGACCCCCCTACGCTTGCGTATGCCCGTCGACACCATCGACGACCTCGCAGACGTGTTCGAGTACGAAACCATCGCCGTCGTCGGCTGCTCGAGCACCCCAGGAAAGGCCGCCCACGACGTGCCAAACTACCTGCGCAAGCAGGGCTACGACGTGATCCCGGTCAACCCCTTCGCCGACGAGATTTTCGGTCGGCCGGTCCCCGACTCGCTGGCGGACGTCGAATCGGAGATCGACATCGTCTGTCTCTTCCGCCCCAGCGAGGAGATGAGCGAGATCGTCGACGCGGCGCTCGAGCGCGATGACATCCAAGTCGTCTGGGCCCAGCGGGGAATCCGCGACGACGAGGCGGCGGCTCGCGTCGAAGACGACGGCCGGGTAGTCGTTCAGGACCGGTGTATGATGGTCGAACATCGCCGGCTCGCGGCGTGATCGGTTCCTAAGTCAGAGCGGATAACCAGCGATGTCAGGCCGTCCTCGTCGCACGTCGCTCGAGCGTCGAGAGCGCCTCCTCGAGCGACGTGCTCATGACGCCGTCGGCGACCGTCGCGACGTGGGTGAGCGCGACGAGCACGTCCGCGAGTGGGTCGGCCGGCAGATCGGCGACGGCGTCGGCCAGCATCTCAGGGTCGACGGCAGCCGCAGTCTCGGAATCGGCGACTGCGCCGAACGGGAGGTCGGCGACGACCGTCTCAGCGGCACGTCGTCTCGTCCGCTCGTCATCGGCCACCTGCGTGCGGATCTCGCGTTGCCGAGCCAGCGGCACGGACTGTGCAACCGGAATCGAACACGCCGACTCGCAGTACCATGTCAGTGCGCGAGACACCGCGTCGAGAATCGCCTCGTTCGGTCGATCGACGGTTTCCAGGAGGTCGCGAACGCCGGTCTCGAGGGCGACTCGTCGATCGGCGAGTAACACCTCGAGTCGCCGGGGTGCGTCGGACGCGAGAAACGACTCGACGGCCGCCGCGGTCGAGTCGGATGCGGAGAGATCGCCGTCGTAGAGCGCGATCGGGACGTTTGCTACGCCGTTGGCGACGTCCTCTGGGAGGTCCTCGACGTCATCGACGACTGTGAGAACGAACATGGCGTCTCTCGTGACCGTCCGAAGTCCCTCGAGTTGCTCGTCCGAGTAGCCGTCGACCGCGCCGATCAGCGAGACCGCGAGGTCGGCCCAGACGCCGCCGCGTTCGTCGACGCGAGCGATGGTATCTTCGAGCGTCGCCGTGGACGGCTCGAGCGCCTCTTTTCCGAGTTGTCCCCGCCCGATCTGCCGGACCGTCTTCAGGACGGGCGACAGATCGACCTCGGCGGGGAGCGAGTTCGCGGCCTCGAGAGCGCTGGTAAAGGCAAGATCGCCGAGCGTGACGTGTTGGTTCAGTCGACGTTTTCGATCCGCCGCCCAGCAGTCGGCCTCGTCGATCGCATCGTCGTGGAGACTGCTCGTGACGAAGAGGGTTGTCGGGATCGAGGCCAACGTCGCGGCGAGCTCGTCGTCATCGGTCTCGAGGACGACGGCGGCGTAGGTGAACGCGCCGAGCAGGCCACCCTGTGCGGCGTATCCCTCGTACTTCGTCCGCACGGCGGGGGAGAGCTCTCGTTCGGCGGGGAGAGCGAAAAGCGGCTGGTCCATACGCTCACCTGTCAATAGTGCATGATCAATGTACTGGTCACCGAGCCAGCAGCGTCTCGGACAGGGACGGACGACTGCCGCACGACTCGAGTTAGCCCTCCCACTCCTCGAACGATCGGTAGATCCCCTTCGAGAGGTAGCGCTCGCTCGAGTCCGGAAACACCGTCACGACCGTCTCGTGGGGCGCGTCGATCTCTCCCTCGGAAATGCCGCGGGCGACCCGTTTCGTCGCGACGCTCGCGGCCCCGGCGCTCGAGGCGACGAGGTGGCCTTCCTCGCGAGCCAGCCGTTCGAGTTCCGCGTGGGCCTCGCGGTCGGGGACGGCGTGGACGGCGTCGACGAGGTCCGGCTCGAACAACTCGTTGGTCTCGATGTTATGCGTGCCGATGCCCTCGGTCTTGTACTCGCCTTCTTCGCGGTCTTCGTCGAGGAACTCGCCGTACAGTGACCCCTCAGGTTCGACGGCCGCGACGTAGGTGTTCGGGTCCCGCTCGCGTGCGTATCGCGCGATGCCCATGAGCGTCCCCGCGGTGCCACAGCCGGCGACGACGGCTCCGACCTCGCCCTCGAGCGCCTCGTAGATCTCGGGGCCGGTCGTCGCATAGTGGGCCTCCGTGTTGAGCGGGTTCGAGAACTGCTGGGGGACGACGGCGTCGTCGAGTTCGGCCGCCAGTTCGTGTGCGCGCTCGATCGCTCCGCCCATCCCCGCGTCCGTGGGCGTGTTGATGATTTCGGCGTCCAGCGCGGCCATGAGCTGCTGTTTCTCCAGACTGAAGCGCTCGGGCACGACGAAGATCGCGTCGAGCCCCAACTGTTTCGCGGAGATCGCGAGCCCGATCCCGGTGTTCCCCGCGGTCGGCTCGACGATCGTTCCGCCTTCGTTCACGTCACCGCGCTCGAGCATCTTCCGGATCATGTAGCGGCCGATCCGGTCTTTCACGCTCGCGCCGGGGTTGAACGACTCGAGTTTCGCGTAACACTGGACGTCCTCGGGACCGTCCTGAAGGGCGACGAGTGGCGTCCGACCGATCGTCTCGAGGACCGAGTCCACCGGCTGCTCGTGGGTCGTCATCGTGCTGGCAAAAGTTGCCCCTGCTGTTAGGTTTTACTCATCGGCCGGGACGCGGTAGTCGGTACCGAACGGCCTACTCGGCGGTCGCATCGGGCGCTTCGGTGTCGCTGGCGTCCGCGTCACCGTCGGCAGACCCTGCGTCGTCGCCGTCCTCGTCGTCACCATCGGCCACGGCTTCGGCCTCGTCGATGGCTGCCTCGGCAAGGATCTGTTCGCCGTCGATTCCCTGCTCTTCGGCCAGTGCGAGCAAGAGGGCGCGCTGTTCGGTTAGCTGATGGTCGATGCTCTTGACCGTGTCGTGAGTGTCGTCGACCTCTTCCTCGAGGCCGATGATGCGCTGTTGGAGCTCCTGTACCTGCTTGTACATCGCTTCGGCGCGGTCCGACAGCCCCTGGATCTTCTTTGCAGTGCTTCCAAGTCCCATGTCTATCCGATGTGTTGGGTAACTAATGGGCCTTTTCCTCCGTCGGTCGCGTTCGCTGCCGGTTACGCCGCGCTCCCGTTCTCGAGGAACGCCGCGCTCGCGGCGTTGAACGCTTCGGGTCGGTCCTGATTGACGAGGTGGCCCGATTCCGAGAGCTCCAGGTGCTCGCCGGTCGCGACTTCCGAGACGAGTTGTGCGCCCTGTTGCTTGACCAGCGGGGCCTCCTGTTCGCCGTGGACGACGAGCGTCGGCGTCTCGACGTGCGAGAGGTCGGAGGCCTCGTACCGATAGAGCGCGCCGAATACCTTCCGGAACTCGCTGCGGGAGATGTCGTCGACGGCGTCCATCGCCGTCTCCCGAACCTCGGGATTCACCGACAGCCAGCGCTCGCCGGTCGTCGCCTGAATTGAGTACAGCATCGAACGGAACGTCGTCTGCGGGCCGGTCATCGACAGCGAGGTCGACAGCGCCGGCAGCGGCGACATGAGGGGTTTCATCATCGGCGGTAGATCCATCGGCGGCATCGATCGCACCGCCCCGCCGAGGACCGCGCTCGCCGCGCGGTCGGGGTGGCGATCCATGTACTCCTGGACGACCATCGAGCCTAGCGAGAGGCCACAGAGGATTGGGTTCTCGAGATCGAGTTCCGAGAGGAGCGCCTCGAGGTCGTCGGCGAAGAGTTCGATCGAGTACCGGTTGGGTTCGGTCGCGCCCGTCTGACCGTGACCGCGGACGTCCATCGTGATCGCTTGGTACTCGTCCGCGAAACGGTCGACCTGTGGCTTCCAGGCCTGTCCGTTCATCCAGCCGCCGTGAATGAAGACCAGCGGCTGGCCGTCGCCGCGCGTTTCGTACCAGAGCGTGCCGTCCTCGAGAGCGAGTTCTGCCATTAGTACGTGATAGGTCGGCACAGGTAAAGAGGAACGGGTTGCAGGACGTGCGAACAGCGATCGGTCGTCGCGCTTCGAATCGACGGATCGTCCTGTTCGGATCGACTTCCGTACAGCCGAGCGTCCTGCGATCCTGGCAACGATGATCGCCACGTCCTCCCCAGCCGATTCGTTCACACCCTTCGTGTGCTCACTCATCCAACGGAAGACGCTTTGCGTCTTCCGAGCCGTTCGCTCGTGTTACTCGCGAAGACCTCGCACGATGTTGGCGACGCACCCTCGCTATAGTCGGGCACGCCGCCAGCGTGCGCCACCGCACGTGGCTCGGTCGGTCCGAAGCGACGTGTGGTGCCGAAGACGAGCGATACTCGAGAAACGTCAGTCCTACCGATCGGAGCCGACCCACCGGTCCCAGACGCTCTCGAACTCGGACTCGTCCTCGGTGATCCGCTCCCATTGAGCGAGACCGCGCTCCTCGCGGGTGCCCGGAATCGTGTTGTCGAGAACGAGGGCCGCGAGTCCGCCGACGGCCATCCCCGTCGAACCGATGATGAACACGGTGTCGACGACGGCCTCAGCAGCGGTCTCGAGCGGAGCCGGATAGCCGGCGAGTGCGGCCTCGAGACCGACCGCGTCGCGGAACGCGAGGGTGGACTCGAAGTTGCCCATGTAGGCGGGCATCGCCAGCCCGATGAAGAGGGCGAAACCGACGACGAAGAGGTTTCTCGAGGAGTCCAAATCGACGTGTTTGAGGTTCCCGATACCGACGGCGACGATCTGGGCGAACATGGCGATGAACAGCCCGCCGACGATGGGATCCGGAATCGTCGCGATGAGTTGGCCGAAGTAGCCGATGAAGCCGAATATTAGCATGATAACCGCGCCGATCTGGACGACGTAGCGGGAGGCGACGCCGGTTAGACCGATCGCGCCGATGTTCTCGGAGTAGGAGGTCGATCCGCCGGTGCCCATCACGCCGGAGAAGACGTTCATCAGTCCCTCCATCCCGATCCCGTGATTGATCCGTTTCTCGCTGGGTGCCGCGGCACCGGTCAGGTTGGCCACGGCGTAGTAGTCGCCGATGCTCTCGACGATCGAGGCGAGCACGCCCGCGAACATCCCGATAATAAAGGCGGTCGTGAATTCGGGGATCCCCCACTGGAACGGGTAAATCGGCAGGATGAACGTCGTGTCTGTGACCTCACCCAGCGGAACGTATCCGGGGTGCTCCCCGCCGAAGACATCGGCGACCGAGAGCCCGGCGGCGACGAACCAGGCGATCCCGATCGCCAGAATCACCGGATACAGCCGAAACGCCTTGTGTTTGATGTCGAGATACTGTGAGAACAGCAAGATCAGTCCGAGCGTCAGTCCGAGCAGCAGCCAGCTCTGATCCGGCGTCGTGATCTGGGGCGCGTCGAACAACGCCAGCCCGATCAGCGCGATCGTCGGCGCGATGACGACGGGCGAGAGGAACCGTCGGAGTTTCCCGACGAGACCGAAGTATCCCATCGCGACCTGAACCGCCGCGGCAACGATGATCGCTCCCTGTAGTTGTAGTAAGGCCGCCTGCCAGTCGTCCCCCGTTCCGACGCCGCCTGCGGTGACGACGGCGACGATGGCGAGTGCAGGCGCGAGCATCGAGAACGGCGCACCCTGGACGATCGGATACCGGTTTCCGAACGTCGTCTGGGCCAGCGTCGCGATCCCCGAAACGATGAAAAAGGTGCCGACGAACTGCGCCGTCACGTCGGCGGGCATCCCCATCGCGCTAGCCAGAATCAACGGCACCGCGATGTTCGCCCCGACCATCGTCAGGTAGTGTTGGATCCCCAGCACCGCCGATTCGCCGACTGGCGGCCGGTCGTCGATGCCGTACTCGATATCGTCACTGACGTCGCGATCGTCTGGATCACCGCCAGCGTCAGCACTTCCGTCTGCCGATTCGTCCCCCGTTTCAGTCATGTCTCGTCGGATAACGAGCGACCGGGGTCAAATGGATGTTGATCCGTCGGGCGCGACGCTCCGACAGAACCGGGATCGGCGGACGCTCACCGAATGTGCCGCCAGAGGTGTCCGCAGTTGTCGCACTCGAGGCGCCGTTCAACCCGACCGTCGAATACGCGTCGCTCGAGTTCGGCTCCGGCGTCGGCCAGACACAACGGACAGTCGTGTCGCTCGCTGCTGTTCACGAAACACGATTATCGGGCCGCGACCTGTGCGATGTGCCTACTTAGTTGGGGGAGTCGTCCGCCGCTGCCCGATCGGCCGCAGCGCGAACCGTCTCGGCCGACAGCGACGAGAGGTCGACCAGTTCGCCGTCGGCTTCGGCTGCGACCAGTTTCGAAAGTCCGGCACGGGAGTCGTCACCGGCGTCCACGACGATAACGGTCGCGTCGTCGGCCGCAAGTCCCCGCGCAGCCCGACGCGTGGCCTCGGTCGGACTGCCGTCAGCCACGTTCGCCCGGCCGTCCGTCACACAGACGACGACTGAAGCGTCCGTCTCCGCTCGCTCGAGCACCCGTCTCGAGGTCTCGAGCCCCGCCGGGAGCGGTGTCCGATCGCCCGACGGTAACTCCTTCAAGTGCCGCGCGGCCAGCGAGACGCTGTCGGTCGGCGGCAGGAGGACGTCGGCATCCTCGCCCGCAAAGGCGACGAAGGCGACCTGGTCGCGGTGTTCGTAGCTGTCCCGCAGGAGCTCGAGGACGACCCCCTTCGCGGTGCGCATCGCGGGTCGCATCGAAGCGCTGGCGTCGACGGCGAAGACGATCGTCACCGACGTTTCGCCGGCGCGGACCGACTGGCGGAGGTCCCGTTTTTCGATCTTCGAGTCCCCTCGAGCGGCGGCGGATCGAACCGACGCCGCCGCGTCGATGGGGCCGTCTCCCGACGCCGGTTCGGTTCGAACGCGCGCGCCGCGGTTGTCGACACTGGGTGTGGTGCTCGCTCGAGCGCCACCGTTCCCCGTCGCCCGTTGGCTCTCGACGTTCGGCGAGTCGAGGTCGGGTGCTCGCGCCTCGCCGACGTCGGCAACCTCGCCGCGTCGCTGGCCGGGGACGAGGGGCCGAGCTTCGTCCTCCTCATCACCGTCACCGTTTCCGCCGTCGTCATCGTCCGAATCCCGTTCGCTCGAGTCGTTTGCCTCGCTATCCGTGCCGGAGTCAGCGTGGGAGGGTTCGGGAGTACCCCCTGCTGGCTCGGTGCCGTCGTCGAATTGGCGTTCGGATCCGGAGTCGTCGGTCTCCGGGTCGGTATCCCCGTCCGAGTCGTCGGTCCCGTCGTCACCATCCTCCGAGTCGGACTCGCCACGGACCTCACGTCCATCGCCGCCGGACTCGTTTCCCGACCCACCCTCCTCTTCTCCGTCGTCAGCCTCGTTCTCGTCCGACTCACCCGCGTCGCCGTCCTCACGATCTTCGGGTGCGTCCTCCTCGAACCGGTCCTCGAGTATATCCTCCAAATCCGGTTCGTCCTCGAACGGCGTGCTCCGGAGTCGGTGCGGAAGGGCGTAGCGCGCGGCCTCGTGCACGTCCGGCTCGATGACAGTCGTCCGGCCCTCGAGGGCGGCGATGGTCATCGCGGTCCGAGCCGTCGCCACGTCGCCGCGATGGCCATCGACGCCGGCCTCGAGGCAAAGGTGGGCGATCTCTTCTTTGAAATCGGTGGGGAGGGCGACGCTCGAGAGCCGCTCGCGGGCCGCGAGGAGACCCTCCCGCAAAGCTGCCGTCTCGTCGGCGTAGGCGGTCCAGGGATCCGACTCGTCGGCTCCGTTTTCAGTGCCTGAACCGTTGGACTCGAGCGCTCGATCGATGATCTCGACGCGGTCGTCGACCTCGCGACAGCCCTCGACGGTGGCCTGAAGGGCGAACCGATCCCGTAACTGCGGCCTGAGGTCGCCCTCTTCGGGGTTCATGGTCCCGATCAGGGTGAATTCGGCAGGGTGAGAGACGCTGATTCCGTCGCGCTCGACGGTGTTGACGCCGCTTGCGGCCGAGTCGAGGATGACATCGACGAGGTGGTCGTCGAGCAGGTTGACCTCGTCGACGTAGAGAATGCCCCGGTGGGCGCGAGCGAGCAGCCCCGGATCGAAGTCGGCCGCACCGGCGAGGGCGTCTTCGACCGAGAGGGTCCCGACGACGCGGTCTCGAGTCGCTCCCAGTGGGAGGGTGACGAGTGGAACGGACCGAGTCTCGACTGGCAGTTCGTCGGGGTCGCGTTCACGGCACTCCTCGCACTGCTGTGTCGAGTCGGTGGGAGAACAGCCGTACGGACAGTCCGCGACGGCTCGCTGGTCGGGGAGGAGGTCGACGAGTCCCCGGACGGCGGTCGACTTCGCGGTGCCTTTCTCGCCGACGACCAGGGCCCCGTCGAGGCCGTCGTTGGCCGCGACGGCGAGCAACACGCGCTTTAACTCGTCCTGCCCGACGATCGCCGGAAAGGGGAGTGACGACAGCTTTTTGCCCCCAGCGTCTGCAACCATAGTTGAGCTAATACAATAGAGGTTTAAAAGTACGATGACACGGATCGGGATCTACACCGCGACGGAGAACGAACTCGGCTCGATCGGCCAGGCCGCCGAGCGCCTCGAGGGGATCGAGCTGGTCGTACGCTCGGAGAGCGACCTCGAGGACGAGCCTGACATCGAGGAGTTCGTCGAGGAATTGACCGACGCCGCCGCGGCCATCTTCTGGCTGCACGGCGCCGAAGACAGCATGCCGGGCTACGACTACGCGACGGGCGCGCTCGAGGCGGCGGGCGTCCCGTTGATCGTCAAGGCGACCGGCGACGCCTTCGCGTTCGAGGATACGACGGTCTCGGAGGGTCATCGCGACCTCGTCTACGACTATCTGGAGAAGGGCGGCACGATCAACGTCGAGAACTGCTGCCGATTTCTGACTGCCGAGTACGAGGATCGCGATATCGAGTACGACGAGCCCGCCGAACTCCCCACGGAGGGCGTCTACCACCCCGACTATCCCGGTGTCGAGTACGAGGAACTGCTTGAGACTCACGATCCCGAGAAGCCGACGGTCGCGGTCTGGTTCTACGAGTCCCACTGGACCCACGAGAATACGCGATACGTGGATACACAGGTTCGGGCGCTCGAGAAGCAGGGCGCAAACGCCCTGCCGATCTTCTGTAATCCGGCGACCGATACGGAAGAACAGGAAGACGCCGAGTGGGTCACGGACAACTGGCTCTTGGACGGTGCAGGTCAGCCCGTCGTCGATGCCGTCCTCTCCTCGTTCATGTTCTCCCTCTCCATGGACGAACGCGGCCGCAGCGCCAGTGACGAGGGCTCGAGCGCCGAGGACGTCTTCCTCGACCGACTCGGGGTGCCCGTGCTCCAGACGATCACCACAATGCGATCCCGGTCGCGGTACGAATCCAGCGATACGGGCGTGATGGGGTTCGAACTCGCGCTCTCGGTCGCCCTCCCCGAGTTCGACGGCAACGTCATCACCCACCCGATCTCGGGCAAGGAGCGCACCGACGACGAGGCCGGCATCGGCAGCGCGCCGAAACACCACTATCCGATCGAGGATCGCGTCGATCACGCGACGCGGCTCGCGGTCAACTGGGCCGAGCTTCGACACACCCCGAACGAGGAGAAGCGGGTCGCTGTCGTCCTGCACAACTACCCGCCGAGCGACGACGGGATCGGGACCGCGTTCGGGCTCGACTCGCCGGAGTCGACCGTCAATCTGCTCGAGGAACTCGAGGCTCGAGGGTACGATCTGAGCGGAAAAATGCCCCAGGACGGGCAGACACTCGTCGAGAAGCTTACCTCGCAGTTAACTCTCGAGGACCGCTGGGTCGCCCCGGAAGACGTGCGTGATCTGTCGGTAGATGTCGTCTCCTCCGACACCTACGCGGACTGGTTCGCGGAGGCCGACGAGCGATTCCAAGAGAATATCGTCGAGGAATGGGGCGAAGTTCCCGACCGGCCGTTCGCGATTCCGGGCGTCGAGTTCGGCAACGTTCTCGTCACCGTCCAACCCCCGCGCGGGTTCGGAATGGATCCCTCGAAGGTCTACCACGACTCCGACCTGCAGCCCCCACACGACTACTACGCCTTCTATGGCTGGCTCAAGAATACATTCGAGGCCGACGGAGTCGTCCATCTGGGCACCCACGGCAGCCTCGAGTGGCTCCCCGGCAAGACCGTCGGGCTCAACGGCGAGAGCGCGCCGGACCAGCTGATCGACGACATCCCGAACGTCTACCCGTACATCGTGAATAATCCCGGTGAAGGGACGCAGGCCAAACGCCGGTCCTACGCCGCCATCGTCGATTATCTGACGCCCGTAATGCGAAACGCGGGCACCTACGACGAGTTGTCCGAACTCGAGGAACTCGCGAACCAGTACCGCGAGGCCGGGATGGAAGACGCCCGCGCCGACGACGGCCAACACCTCGAGGACCTCATGCGTGAGAAAGTCGAGGAACTGGATCTCGCCGTCGAGTTGGGTATCAAAGGCACGGTCGACGAGAAGGCCGACGTTCGCGGTCCGGACGAGGCAGGTTCGACCTTGGCAGAGGGCGAAGTCGAGGGTGAGGACCTCGCAATCGACGACCTCGTCGAACGCATCCACGAGTACCTGACGGACGTCAAAACGACCCAGATTCGGCTGGGGCTTCACACGATGTCCGAACCGCCGGCCGACGAGCGCCTCGTGGAGTATCTCGTCGCGCTGACGCGCCTCGAGAATCCCGGCGCGCCGAGCCTGCGCGAGAGCGTGGCCGGCGCGCTGGGGGTCGACTACGACAAGATGCTCAACTCGCCCGGCGAGCACGATGAGGACCTCGGCATGACCTACGCCGAAGCCGCGGACGAAGTCTACGAGACCAGCGTCGACCTGATCGAGACGCTCGCGGAACACGACTTCGACGTGCCTGAGTCCGAACTCGAGGGCGGACCCGAGAACGAGGTCAATATCAACCTCCTGATCGTCGACCTCGAGACGATCGGCGACGGTCGTGCAAAGTCACGCGCCCACGACAACCTGCGGAAGGCGCTGGCGTACATCTGCGAGGAGGCCCAGCCCCGCGTGCAGGGAGCCGAAGACGAGATTCCCCGGACCGTCGACGCGCTCTCGGGCGAGTACGTGCCGCCGGGCGGCTCCGGCGCGCCGACCCGCGGCGGTGTCGACTTGCTCCCCACGGCGCGGAACTTCTACACGCTCGACCCCCGAAAGGTGCCCGCGAAGGCAGCCTGGGAGGTCGGAAGCGAGGTCGCGGAAGGTGTCCTCGAGCGCCATCACGCCGAACACGACGAGTACCCCGAAGAGATTGGCGTCGTCGCCTGGGGGACTCCAACCGTGCGCACCCGCGGCGAGACCATCGCGCAGGTGCTCGCGATGATGGGCGTCGAACCGAAGTGGACCGACGCCGGTCGAATCGACCATGTCGAGCCGATCCCGCTCGAGGACCTCGACCGCCCACGCGTCGACGTGACCACCCGCGTCTCCGGGCTGTTCCGGGATGCGTTCCCCGCCGCAGCGGGGGTCATCCACGACGCCGTCGATGCCGTGGTCGATCTCGACGAACCGCTCGAGATGAACTACGTCAAAAAGCACGTCGAGGAGGAGGTCGAGCAACTGCAGGAGGAAGACGGTCTCGAGGAGTCCGACGCTCGAAAAGCGGCCTTACACCGCGTTTTCACCACCAAACCCGGCGGCTACGGTGCCGGGACGAACAAGGCCGTCGACGAGGGCAACTGGGACGACCGCTCCGACCTCGCCAACGTCTACGTCCAGTGGGGCGGCTACGCGATGGGATCGAGAGGGCGGGTTTCGGACGCCCACGACGCCTTCGAACGGCGACTTTCCAGTGTGGACGCCACCGTCAAGATCGAGGACACGATGGAACAGGACGAGTTCGACTCCTCGGACTGGTACGCGTTCCACGGCGGCTTCATCTCCGCGGTGTCCGAAATCTCGGGCGAGGAGCCTGCCTCCTACGTCGGCGACTCCTCCGATCCCGACAACGTGGATGTCTACACGAACGAGGAGAAGGTCCGCAAGGCGATGCGCGCCCGGGTGCTGAACCCCGACTGGCTCGAGTCCATGGAAGAGCACGGCTACAAGGGCGCGGGCGACCTCTCGACGACCGTCGACGTAACCCTCGGATGGGACGCGACCACCGGCGTTATCTCGGATACGCTCTGGGAAGACGTCGCCGAGAAGTTCGCCTTCGACGAGGATCGCCAGGAGTGGATGCGCGACGTGAACCCGTGGGCCCTCGAGTCCATCACGGACACCCTCCTTGAGGCCGTCGAACGCGACCTCTGGGACGCCGACGACGAGACGGTCGACCGGCTTCGGGATCTGAATCTCGAGGTCGAGGGCGACCTCGAGGCCAGAACGACTAACGAGGCTGTGGGGGTAGCGAACGATGACTGACGACGCGATGTCGACGACTGATGAAGGTGTTCGGGCGACCACCGATACCAGAGGAACAGAGAGTGATACTTAATGAGCGATAGCCAGGAGTTCGAGAAGGAGTACGCCGATCTAGGTGCAACGACGCAGAACGCGATGGATATTGCCGAGACGAGTATGGACATCGTCCGACAGTTCGTGCCCGACGAGACGCTCGCGGACCGAATTCGACAGAAGTCCGTCCACTCGATGGGCGATATCGAGTTCCAGCACCTGATCGAGTTCACGGGCAGCGACGACCTCGGCGACGACGAGGATGCCCCTGTCCGGGCCGGCGCTCGAGCGGTTCTCGAGGAGGCGACCATCGTCACCGACATCACGATGTCCAAAGCCGGGATCACCGGGCGCGGCCACAACTGCGAGAAGCGCAAGGCGATCGGCAACGGCGCTGAACTAGCGAAAGAAACGGGGATGACCCGGACCGCCGCCTCGGTGCTCGAGTTGGACAAACAGGGCGTCTACGACGGGGCGATCGCGACGATCGGCAACGCGCCGACGGCCGCCTTCGCCCTCGCGGACTGCATCGAGAACGGGACCCGACCCGCGGCCATTGTCGCGACGCCAGTCGGCTTCGTGAAGGCCGAAGAGAGTCGCCAGCGCATTCGCGAGGTCAGCGAGGAGTACGACGTACCGGCGATCACCAACGTCGGCCGCCGCGGCGGCAGCGGACTCGCGGCCGCACTGACGAACGAGTTGATCCACGTCGCGAAGGGCGTCCGGACCGACGAGTTCGAACTGGAGCTAACGGCGGAGGCTCGAGCCGAACGCGCCACTCGAGGGGACGAATGAGCGGCGAGTACGACCTCGAGGCGGGGCCGGATCCCGCGACGTTCGCCGCCGCAGCGGCGGAACCAGACATTGACGAAGAGACCGACAGCCCGGTCTACGCTGTCGGTGTCGGTCCCGGGAATCAAGAGTTCCTGACTCCTCGAGGGCGGCGGGCGATCGAAGAGGCCGACGTCGTCGTCGGCTTTACGACCGTCGTCGAGTTCGTCGACGACCTGACCGACGCCGATCTGCTGACCTGTGGCTATAAGGACGAAGCCGAGGCGCTCGAGAAATTCGGCGAGCGCGTCGCAGCCGGCGAGTCCGGGACGGCGGTCGCGATGGGCGATCCGAACCACTCGGGCTACCAGTTCGTCGGGAAAGTACAAGATGCGGTCGAGCGAGAGGCGAGCGCTCGAGGGACCAAGCCGCGAGCGGTCCGCGTGATCCCCGGCATCTCCTCGCTCCAGATGGCCGCGAGTCGCGCCCGGACGCCGATGGAGGATACCGAGTTCGTCACGCTCCACAAGAGCGGCGACCTCGAGAGCGATATGGAACGCATGGCTCGCGCAGTCGACGACAGACACCTGCTCGTGTTACCACGTCCGTACGATCGGATGCCCGGCGATCTCGCCCAGTTCCTGCTCGAGGAAGGTGCGGAGCCGGACCTCGAGGCACTAGTGCTCGAGAAGCTGACTCACGACGACGAAGAAATTCACCGGTTCACGCTGGCGGAGTTGTCCGAACACGCTGGCGGGTGTGGCAAAGACGAGACGTCGTTTTCGGATCTGGTCGTATTGGCGGTCAGACAGCCCGTCTAGGCACACGAAATTCACCCTTTGTCCTGCGACATCGTTCCGAACTTCGATTCTTCGCTCCGTCGCGAACGCCGAGGACTCGAGGCACGTTCTCCCCACGCATCCTCGAACTCCTGGCCGAAGAGCGCGACGTAGATCACGCCGATCATGTCGGCGCTCGGGGGCTCTCAGTCCTCTTCCCAGTAGAATAGTTCCTCTCTCTGGGCCCCGCATTCGGGGCATTCGGCCGGTAACTCGTCCTCAAGTTGACCCATCTCGCCGCATTCACCGCAGCGCCACATAACGTGCGCTCGGCTCTCTGGGTCCAGTGACTCGCCGATGGGAATTTCGGTCTCCTCCTTGTTGCGCAGTTCGCTAACGGTCGGCGACTGGTCGTTATCGGGACTCATTACGGTCGCCACTACGTCCTGTGGTATGTTAAAACAAACCAATGGCAGGCGGACTGATCTGTACTCGGGGCCGATACGTCGAGAAATGATCTCGCAGTAGTCAGGGGCGACGGCTGGGATCGATACTACCAATTGAAACTATTTACACACTGATCGCACGACTACTGTGCGATCAGGTGTGCATTGACTTTCAATTGGTACTATACTCGTCGCTCTCGTATTCTCGCAACACCGTCGACACGGTGTTCGAGACTTCCTCGAGCGCGATGGCGTTCGTCTTCCGGAGGTCGCCATCCAGTGCCTTGCCGAGGTGACGAAGCGCCTCACGGAGGTGTCGTTCAGTCTCAGGGTCGGTATCGTCGGTCATGGTGGGGGGAGGGCGTAACGGATTGCGTCGGTTAAGTTCGTCGCCGGGAGCCCCATTCGCGACTGGCCACGTACTCAGTCGAGGGTGTCCCGAACCGCCGCTCGCCGCTCGGCGAACGTCGCGTCGCCGAGGACGGGCGTCGCTGACTCGCGGTCGACGGCTACCTCGTCCTCGAGTTCGATCCAGGCTCGACAGCCGCGATAGCTGCCGCGTTCCTCGATACGTTGTGGCGACTCGAGTTCGTGCACACGGAGCAACAGTACCCGCAGGTTGTCATCCGGATCGTACTTGTCGCGCAGTCCGTCAGGGGTGTAGACGTAGTGGCGAGCGAGCGCCTCGAGGGTGTCGCTCGAGACGGTGTACTCCTCGCGGACGTCAGCCACCGCTCGGATCGGCACGCCAGCGTCCGGCTTGGCACTGGCCCGGTGGTAGTAGTACTCGTACTGGGGCTGGTACCGGTCCGGCTCCTGGTGGGTGTAGGCCGGGTAGAGAGCGAACGCCTCGTTTATCGTTCCCGAATCGAGCGTGGGATGGCGAACGAGGACCGTTTGAGTGCCCTCGAGTAAGGCGTTGACCACGCCAGCGCGCTCTTTCAGTGCTGGAATCGCCGCCGCTTTGGCTTCGCTCATTGGTCTCGCTCGATCGAACGCGGACGAGTCCCAATTCGGTTTCGGTTACTCGAGATCGCCATGCCCACCGATGGATTCAAGTTCAGTTGTGCGAACGCAACTACAATGATGAACGGATTCGTCCTCGGTGGCGTCAGTTCCGGCGTCGGGAAGACGGTCGCGACGCTGTCGATTATCCAGGCGCTCGAGGACGCGGGCTACTCGGTCCAGCCCGCCAAGGCGGGGCCGGACTTCATCGACCCTAGTCACCACGAGGCGATCGCGGGCCGCCCCTCCCGCACCCTCGATCTGTGGCTCTGTGGCGAGGACGGCCTCCGACGCAACTACCAGCGCGGCGAGGGCGATATCTGTGTCGTCGAAGGTGTGATGGGGCTCTACGACGGCGACGGCTCGAGCACCGCGATGGTCGCCGAAGCGCTCGACGTGCCCGTCGTGCTCGTCGTCGACGCGAAAGCGGGCATGGAGAGCGTCGCGGCGACGGCGCTCGGCTTCCAGCAGTACGCGGAGACGATCGGTCGCGATATCAAGGTCGCCGGGATCGTCGCCCAGCGTGCCCACGGCGGTCGCCACGAGCAGGGCATCCGCGACGCGCTCCCGGATGACCTCGAGTTCTTCGGTCGAATCCCGCCGAATCCCGACCTCGAGATCCCGGATCGACACCTCGGTCTCGAGATGGGCAAGGAAGCTGCGCTGCCGAGGGAGGCGCTACGGGAGGCTGCGGAGTCACTCGAGGCCGAGCGTCTGGCAGCAGTGGCGAGCGAACCGCCCGCACCCGACGAACCCGTCCGGGCCTGCGAACCGGTCGATACGACGATTGCCGTCGCCGACGACGCCGCCTTCTGCTTTCGGTATCCCGCGACGCTCGAGCGATTCCGCGAGCGAGCCGAACTGGTCACGTTCTCGCCCGTCGCGGGCGATCCCGTTCCTGACTGCGACGGGGTCTATCTGCCCGGCGGCTACCCCGAACTCCACGCCGCGGAACTCGAGTCGACGGACACCCTCTCGGAACTCGGCCGGCGGGCCAGCGAGGGACTGCCGGTCCTCGGCGAGTGCGGCGGCCTGATGGCCATGAGCCAGTCGTTGACGACGGCCGAAGGCGACCGCCACGAGATGGCCGGCATCCTCCCGGCGGATGTCACGATGCACGACCGCTACCAGGCGCTGGATCACGTCGAACTCGAGGCGACCGAGGGAACGTTGACTGCAAACGCCGGCGAGACGATTCGGGGCCACGAGTTCCACTACTCGAGCGCCGACGTCGACGGCGACGCCCGCTTCGCGTTCGAGACGGTTCGCGGGGACGGCATCGACGGCGACCACGACGGGCTGACGGAGTACGAGTCACTGGGGACGTACGTCCACGTCCACGCCGAAAGCGGGGCGTTCGATCGGTTCCTCGAGGCGTTCGACGGGTAGTTTGCTATCTATCCCGCGTCGATATCACGGTCGTTTCGCGGTTTCGTGACGGTGGAGCGACCCGGATTTATTACGGTCTAGCGACAAGAAACCGGCATGCCGGCTGCCACGCCGACGAGCGTTATTCTCCCCACTACCGGCTGGACCGAGGCGTGCTCGGAGATCGTCGAACAGCTTCGGCCGAGAGACGAGTTGCTCGTAGTTTGCGACGCCAAACTCGAGGCAGTCGCCAACCGTATCGAGAACTATCCGGACAACGCTAAACTGGTGATCGCGGGCGAACCCGAACGCTGTTCCGGCAAGGCCAACGCGATCGCCGCCGGCATGGACGCCGCCGAACACGATCGAATCGTCTGGACCGATGACGACTTCCACCACCCGCCGGAGTGGCTCGAGACCCTCCGTGCCGACTACGACCGGTACGGCCCGACGACGGAGCTCCCACTTTTCGTCGGCTGCGATCCGCTGGCCGTCCTACTCGAACCGGTATTCGTGCTCAACGCCACGCTAGGGGTCCGTTTCACGGCGATTCCGTGGGCCGGCTCCGTCGTGTTCGAACGCCGCGACATCGACGAGGCAGCCTTTCTCGACGACCTCCGGCGGACGGTGAGCGACGACGGTCTCCTCGCGGAATACGCGGACGTCACTGCCGTCAGGCGGACGCGTCGCGTCGATATCGGCGGGTCGATCCGCGAATCGCTCGAGAACGTCGCCAGATTCGTACAGATCGTCCGCCACTGTGTACCGTTTGGTACCGCGACGCAGGCAGTTGCCGGCGCACTGCTCACCGTCGGGTGTCTCCTGTTTCCACTCCCCGCACTGGTGCTGGCAACGCTCTCGATGGGAGCCGTCTACGCCGCGTTCGGTATTCGCCGGTGGACATTCGTCCTGACGTACGCGGTGTTGCTGGCGTCCATTCCCCTCCTGATCTACGGCCTCAGCCGTCGAACGTTCGTCTGGGGCGGTCGACGCTATCGCTGGCGTAGCAAATTCGACGTGATGGTCGAGTCCGAGTGAGGACGGCCGGCTACTAAGTACGAACTGACGCTCGGCGTGGCATTCATCGATTCTAACTAGTAGTCAAATAGTTAACACCAATGCCGATGTAGTCCCGACCGTATGTCCGAATCAGTCCAGCGACTCGAGCCGCTAGAGCAGCGCCCGCTGTCCGACCGAACCTGCCTCGTCACGGGCTCCTCGCGCGGTATCGGCCGCGATATCGCGTTCGAACTCGCCCGCTGCGGTGCCGACGTGGCGGTGAACTATCGGTCAGCGGAAGAGAAAGCCCGCGAAGTGACGGAGACCATCGAAGCGAACGACGAGACGGCCGTTCCCGTACAGGCTGATATCTCCGAGCCGGCGGAGGTCGAAGCGATGGCCGAGACGGTCCGCGACGAACTGGGCGGGATCGATGTGCTCGTCAACAACGCCGGGATCACCGTCGACCGAAAGTTCGAAGACATGACCCACGAGGACTGGCAGACGGTCATCGACGTCAACCTAAACGGGACGTTCAACTGCACGAAAGCGTTCTTCGACGATATCAGACAGTCCGACAACGGCCGCCTCATCAATATCTCGAGCGTCGTCGGCCAACAGGGCAACTACGGGCAGGCGAACTACGCGACATCGAAGGGTGGCCTGTTCGCGTTCACCCGGACGCTGGCACTAGAACTCGCCGCGCACAACTCGACGGCGAACTGCGTCGCGCCCGGCTTTACGCAAACGGATATGCTCGAGAAGGTTCCTGAACGGGTTCAGGACAAGATTCGGGAGGATATCCCGCTGAATCGCTTCGCCCAGACAGAGGATATCGTCGGCATGATTCGGTTCCTCACCAGCGACTACGCGGAGTACATGACGGGGCAGGTGATCGGCATCAACGGCGGGATGGAGTGGTAGTGACGGGAGAGCCGTCTCGCTGTTTGTTGAACTGGTCGACAGATGTTCGCGCTCGAACGCACCGCCGAGGCGAGGTAGTCACAATAAACGAACCTAAACCGGAATACTGTTTTTATCACGAACTTTCATTTCGAGGGACGTGATCTAGCAACCGTATGCCAATCGAGTACAGTAACCGTGAGAAGTCGTACCAATTGTATCGAAAGGGGAAGCAGGAGGGGACCTGGGACCCGGACGACTACGACTTTGCGGCCGACAAGGACGACTGGGAGCAGTTTACCGACGCAGAGCAGAATCGGTTTTTGGCGTCGTGTGCGGGATTTTACGACGGCGAGGAGGACGTGACGCGGACGCTCGCACCTTATATGATGGCCCTCGACGCACTCGACAACGAAGAGATGCCGTTCGACACCGTCCAGGAGGAGATCTACCTCGCCCAGCAGGTCTACGAGGAAGCCAAGCACACCGACCTGTTCAGTCGGTACTTCGAGGAAGTGTTCGGTACGCAAGATACCGAACCCTACCGCGAAGGCGGCTATCAGGAGCAGGGGTACAGTACGGACAATCTGTACGACACCGCCGACGAGTTGCTCGCCGCGATCAACGGCGGCGACCAGCAGGAACTGGTGTACACGCTCGGCGAGGCGTACCTAAACTACATGGGAATTATTGAGGCCCAACTCGCCCGCGGCGGCTACCTGAGTTTCGACCAGATGATCGAACTCAAGGCCGAAGAGATGGGGCGAGACGTTGTCCTCGAGTCGTTCCAGACGGCTATCGGGAAGGTCCGACAGGACGAAACCCGCCACATCGAGAACGGCCGTTGGGTGATGAAACAGCTCGCTGAGGCAGAACCCGACATCGTCCAGGACGTCTACGAGCCACGAATCGAGGAGTACGTCGAGAACCGACTGCTTACCGATACCCAGATGGAAATGCCGTTCGAGGGCTACGACCAGAAACGAATTGGGAAACAAACGATGCAGTACCTGCAGGACACCATCGACTACATCGGCGCCGACCGATTCGACGAGTACAGCGATATTCGGCAGACGGTACAGGCACAGCGCGCTGCAGAGTAAGCCCTCGGCTCGCGAATACGGCCCTTCGCTGTGAACGAACCCCCTTCGCTCCGGTAGCGATTGCTGTGTGTGACTCCTCGGTTGGTTCTATCGCTCCCAGCAGGAGCTATTGACCAATTAGTATTGGACTAGCACAAGAAAATGTTAGCAACCCTGGTTGGTCTACTCCAAACAAAATTGTTTTAGGCACGGACTCTGTTGCCACAGGGTGATGCCACCCATCGCGCTTCCACACGATGCGAAGGCCGGACCGACCAAGCCGGAGGTCCGCGCCGTCGTCCACTCGAAGCTCGCACTCGAGGACGACGACCACTTCGCGGAGGTTGGCTCCTGTACGGGAGCCATCACGATCGAAGCCGCACAGCGAGCCGGACGGGTGACCGCTCTCGAGCGGAAACCGGAACGACTCGAGACGACCGAGAAGAATCTCGCGGCGAACGCGGAGTCGGTACGGGCCGACATCGAACTACGGAACGAGGAAGCGCCAGCGGGACTGCCAGACGACGCCGACGCGCTCTTTCTGGGCGGAAGCCGGAACTTCGAGGCCGTCCTCGACCACGCCGTCGAGACCCAAATCGACCGGATCGTGATGAACGTCTCGCGACTCGAGGTCGCGGGCAAGGCGACGGAAGCCTTCCGGGAGCGGGATATCTTAGCGGAGGTCGTTCAGTTTCAGGTGAGCCACGGCTACGAACTCGCCGGGGCGACGAGTTTCAACTCGGACAACCCGGTCTACATGCTGGTCGGAAGCGCGACACCGGAGTCGGATGCAGACAGCGATGGCGAGAACGTCGCCGACGGCAGTGGCGGTACTCGGGGTGAGGGACAATGACGCTCTTCGGCGTCGGACTCGGTCCCGGCGAGGCCGACCTCGTGACCGTTCGCGGGAAGGAGGTTCTCGAGAACGCGGACGTGGTCTACTCGCCCGGCCGCCTCTCCCGCTCCGTGGCGCTTGAGCACGTCGACGAGTCGAAGATCGGGGACCTCGATTTCCCGATGACAAAAGACGAGGAGAAGCTTCGGTCGGCGTGGAAGGAAGCCGCCGCCGAAATCGCGCCGAATGCACGCGAGGGCGACGTTGCCTTCGTCACGCTGGGCGATCCGAACGTCTACTCGACCTTCGGCCACCTGCGCCGGACGATCGACGCGTTTCATCCCGACGTGGAACTCGAGATCGTCCCCGGCGTGAGCGCCGTGACCGCGTTCGCGACCGCGATGGGCGTCGAGATCGAAGCCGGCGCGGGGCTCTCGCTGCGCGAGGCCGCGAACGGCCACAGCCCGACCGGCCCCGACCGGATGATCCTGTTTAAGGTCACCGACGCGCCGGCGACCCACGAGGGGCTCGTCGAAGCCGGCTACGAAGTGACCTACGGCCGCCGGCTGTTCATGGAACAGGGCGAGACGCTGGTGACGGAAGACCCCGCAGAGATCGACGAGCGCGACTACTACACGCTGGCGTACGCCGTGAAGGCGGACCTCGAGGTCGAGCAGGCGACGGCAGCGTTCCAGCAGGAGGGCGACGGAACTGAGGACGCCTCGAGCGAGGCGGACTCGTCCTCGAGCGGCGAGCCGGTTGCAGACGGTGGAGAAGTCGTGGTCGAAGAGATGGCGGAAGGCTGTGCGCACGGCGACTGCGGAGGCCACTGAACATGACGGAGACAAATACGAACGACGATCCTGATGCAAGCGGCGGCGACCCACAGGAAGCGATCGACGCTCAGGGGGCACTTCGCCGCGAGGAACTGGACGACCGAATTTTCGACCACAACGCCGGCGACGAACAGGAAGGGATTCCCTTCGTCGGCGCTGGCCCCGGCAACCCGCGACTGCTGACCGTTGCGGGCAAGGAACTGCTCGAGGAGGCCGACCTCGTCGTTCACGCTGGCTCGCTGGTCAACAGCGAACTGCTCGAGGAGTACTGCGCCCACGCCGAGTTGGTTAATTCGGTTGGCAAAGACCTCGAGGAACTGATCCCGCTGATGCGGGACGCCTACGAGGACGGCGAGAACGTGGTGCGACTCCACAGCGGCGATCCGGCGATCTACGGGGCCGCACTCGAGCAGATGGACGCCTTGGAACACGAGGGCGTTCCGACGTACTTCGTTCCGGGCGTCACGTCGGCCTTCGCGGCCAGTGCGACCCTCAGAACGCAACTGACGCTCAACGAGGTCTCGAATCATGTCGCGTTCACTCGGCCGCAGGGCAAGACCCTGACCGAGGAGGAAGATCACATCTCCGAGTTCGTCGGCATGGGCGACGTGACGAGCTGTATCTACCTTGGCACCCACGCGGTTCGGGATACGATGGATCGGCTGCTCGAGGACGGCCACGACCCCGAGACGCCGGTCGGCGTGATCTACCACGCCTCCTGGCCGGACGAGGACGTCATCATCGGAACGGTCGGGACGATTGCAGACAAGGTCGAGGAGGCCGGCTACCGCGCCTCCGCGATGGTCGTCATTGGCGACGCCGTGACGGGGGCCGGTTACGAGCGGTCGTTCCTCTACGGTGACTGGGCGAATCGGGGATCGTCTTCATCGGAATCAACAGGCGAACCGGAGGCGAGCGATGACTGAGATTCGCCGCTGCTACCGCGAACAAACCGAAAGCCCCTGGCGCGCCAGCCCCTTTCAGTCCCACCCGAGCGGTGGTCTGAACCGGTCGATAGGACGTGAACAGGACGATTTCGGTACGATGGAGGTTTCACAATGAGTTCAGGAACTGAGAATACAGACGACACAGACGACTCGAGTACGGATTCCGGCGGCCACTGTTCGACGGCCGACTCGGACGGAGAAGTCGCCGAAGAGATCGCAATCATCTCTTTCAGGCGGAAGATGGACACGGCCGAGGAGATCAAAGCGGAGATCGGTGACCGATACGAGACAATCGACATCATCGAGTACCACGGCGACGTCTTCGAGGAGCACTGGGGCGAGTACGACTGCTTTATCGGGCTGATGGCCTCCGGTATCGCGATGCGCAAGACGGCCCACCTGCTCGACGACAAGTGGGACGATCCCGCAATCTGTGTCGTCGACGAGGAACTGACGTGGGCCATCCCGATCACGGGCGGCCACCACGGCGCGAATCAGGTCGCACAGGATCTGGCGACGATGGGCGCGATTCCGGCGATGACCACCGCGAGCGAGGCCGCAGGCAAGCAGGGCGTCGAGTCCCGCGCGAAGGCGATGGACACCCACGTCGTCAACGGCGATTCGACGGTGAAGACGAACCTCGCCGTCCTCGACGACAACCTGGGACCCGTGGCGCGACTCGAGGGCCCGAAAGCCGTCCTCGTCGGCGACGACGTAACCGTCCTGAAGCGAAACAAGAACGACGGGATCGTCATCGGCACCGGTAGCGTCTCCGGCGCGAGCAGGGAGTCGTTCATCGCCGCGTGGGAGGAAGCGCTTGACCAGACCTCCCACGACCTCTCGGACGTCGAATTCGTTGGGACTGCAACCCGGAAGGAGGACGAGGAAGGCTTACTCGAGGCCGCCCAGGAACTCGATCTCGGCGTGGTCGCCTTCGACAAGGAGACGCTCCTCGAGCACGAGGGGCCGACGCCCTCGAAGTCCAAAGAACTGATCGGCTGGCCCGGCGTCTCGGAGGCGAGCGCGATCGCCGGCGGTGCCGAACAGGAACTGGTGCTCGAGAAGATCGGCTACGAGAACGAGGTTACGGTGGCGATTGGCCGATGAGCACCGAAGAGTCGGCTGCCGATACTGACGGCGGGACCCCCGACGACCACGGCACGCTCTACGTCGTCGGCATCGGCCCCGGTCTGCCAGATCACATGACTGCGAAGGCCAAACGCGTCATCGAGTCCTCGGAGGTCGTCATCGCCTCGAGTCTCTATCAGGAGTTCCTAAGAGACGACGGAACCCTGCCGCAGAAGGACGCCGTCGACGACGACGGATTCGTTACCCGCGAGGGCGGCTTCGAACAGGAGATCGTGCGCTCGTCGATGGGACGCCAGATCGAACTCGCCCGCGCGGCGTTCGACTACGTCCGCGAGGGGAAAGACGTCGCCCACGTCTCGGGCGGCGACCCCTCGGTCTACGGCAAATCCGACCTCATCTTCAAGATGGCCGAAGAAGAGGACGCGACGGACGTGCCGATCGAGATCGTCCCCGGCATTACGGCGGCGCTGGGCGGCTCCGCCAACGTCGGCGCGCCGCTGTGTAACGACTTCTGTACGATCTCGCTGTCGGACAAGTGGCGCGGCTGGGAGGAGATCGAGGAGAAACTTCGCGCAGCGGCCATCTCGGGCTTCGTGATCGTTCTCTACAACTGCTGGCGCAACTACGAGCAGGCCGTCGAGATTGTCCGCGAGGAGCGAACCGACGACGCCCTCGTGGCCATCGTCAACGACGCGGGCCGCGAAGACGCCGGCCGCAACGGAGAGAGCGAGTGCATCACCACGCTCGGCGAGGCCGCCGACCACGACGACAAGGTCTCCGGGATGGGAACCTCGCTGATCATCGGCAACCACGAGACTGAGACCTGGCGCAACGACGATCGAACGTATCTCGTCACCCCCCGCGGCGGGCGTGACGTCGACGACTTCTGAGAGATCAACAAACACACGACATCCAATCATGAGCACGGACACCAACGCAGACGCTGATGACGAATCGACATCGAAGTGCGGTGCCTCGAGCAGCATCGAAGCCGAGACCTCGAGCGGCTCGAACTGTGGTGCCTCCTCGAGCGAGACGAGCGATGACTCCTCGAGTTCGAAGTGTGGTGCTTCGAGTTCCGGTTCCTCGGATTCGTCCAGTTCGAGTTGTGGCGCCTCGAGTTCGGACGACAGCGGATCGAACGAACAGGAGGTCGGCGCGACGATCGAGGACTTCGACGCCGACTCAGGCCAGCTAACTGCCGTCGGACTCGGCCCCGGCCACGCTGAGGGGATGACCGAGCGCGCGAAGACGGCGCTGCTCGAGGCCGACCACATCGTCGGCTACACGACCTACATCGAACTGATTCCGGACGAGATCACTGAACAGGCCGACGACATCTACGACACGCCGATGTGCGGCGAGGTCTCACGAACCGAGGAATCTATCGACCGTACGCTGGCGGGCAACGACGTCGCCATCGTCGGCAGCGGCGACCCGAACGTCTACGCGCTGGCGGGGCTGGCGCTCGAGATCCTCGAGTCCAAGGGCGCGACGGCCTCGATGGTCGACTTCGATGTGATCCCTGGCGTCCCGGCAGCACAGTCCTGTGCGGCCCGTCTCGGCGCGCCGCTGGTGAACGACACCGTCTCGGTATCGCTGTCGGACCATCTCGTCCCGATGCCCGAAATCGAGTCTCGGTTGCACTCGGTCGCCAGCGAGAACTTCACGATCACGATCTACAACCCGTGGAGTCGCAAGCGCCGGGAGAACTTCCAGAAGTGCTGTGAGATCCTCCTCACGCATCGAGATCCCGACACGCCGGTCGGCATCGTCCACGGCGCGGGTCGCGAAGACGAGCAGGTGATGATTACGGACCTCAGCGAACTCGAGGAGTTAGGCGAGAGCGAGATTATCGACATGACGACGACCATCGTCGTCGGCACCGAGGACACCTACGTCTGGGACGACCGGATGGTCACGCCGCGTGGCTACGAGACGAAGTACGACTACTGAGCGACCGATCCGATCAGCGACTACACTACCCCACAACCCATGCCACGATACGAAGTTACCATCGAAAAAGACGCCTGTGACGGCATCTTCGCCTGTCTGACCCGCGATCCACGATTCGTCGAAGGCGAGGACGGTCTCGCGACGATCGATCCGAGCGCGGACCCCATTTACGACTGCGAGGGCGAGGTCACCGACACCGCCGAGCGCGTCGTCGCGAAGTTCGACGACGACCGAATCGACGAAGCAAAGCAGGCTGCTGCAGCCTGTCCGACTGACGCGATCATCGTTGAGGAGGTGGGCAAATGAGTGAGACCCAGCCCACATCCGACGAAGCGCTCGAGATCGAGATTCCAGCCGATCCGCTCGCCGGCCACCCGGCGTCGGCGTACCTCTGGGGCCACGTCGCCGGCAGCGGCGACGTATCCAACGATCGGATCGAGATCGTCACCAACGACGAGGCGTCCGCACAGGTCCTCGCCGCGGTCGCCGGCGGCGACCTCGAACACGAGACGACCAGCCGCGAGTACGCCCACGATACGTCGATCACGCGCACGGAAGACGAGTACACGCTGTCGATCGGAGGAGACGAGGGTGACGAGAGCGATGAATCCGGGCTGCTCGGCCGCAGCGGCCCGCTGGGACTCCCCGTCGACGGTCGCGGGAACTACCGCTTCGGAGCCTTTGCGAGCCACGATCGGGAACTGATCAGAGGGCTTCTCGAGGGCTGTGGGACGATCTGTTTCAAGTCCTCGAGTGGCACCGTCGGAATTTCGTTCGTCCACGAGGATCGGGACCTGCTCGAGCTCACGCGAGAGCTGATCGCGGACTGCCCCGTCGAAGCACCGCTGGGCGACCTCGGGGAGACCTCCTCCGGCGGCTACTGGTTTGGCGTCGACGACGACGCCGCGCCCGCGTTCGGCACCTGGCTCTACGAGAACTGCGAGGAGACTGGGCTCTTCGCGCCGAGTCGACGTCGGAAACTCGAGCGAAGCCTCGAACAGGCCGACGCGTACGACGAGTAGCCCAGCGAGAATCAACCGACGAACAGCGATCGAACCGGACACGATCCGGCACCCCACAATGAGTACACCCGACAACGCCGACGAGACCACGTCCGCTCGCGCCACGGCCTTCGACGACGAAGCGATCCTGCTGATCGGCCACGGCTCTCGCCGCGAGAAGTCGAACGAACAGGTGCGCGAACTGGCCGCCGCCCTCGAGTCGCGACTCGGTATCCCGGTCGACGCCGCGTTCCTCGAACTCGCGGAGCCGGCGATCGACGAGGCCATCGCGGAACTCACAGCCCTCACCTCGCAGGTGACGGTCGTCCACTGCTCGCTGTTCGCGGCGAGTCACGTCAAGAACGACGTCCCGCTGGCGATCGAACAGGCCCGTGCGACACAGGATATCGAGATCAACAACGGCGCGCATCTGGGAATTCACCCCGCAATCCTGGACCTGCTTGACGACCGGGCCGCTGCAGTCGAGGAGAAACTGGGTGTCGACCGAACCGAGGACGACGTCGCCGTCGTCCTCTGTGGCCGAGGCTCGAGCGATCCGGACGCCAACGGCGACGTGCACAAACTGGCCCGACTGCTGTACGAGGGCCGGGCGTTCGACCGCGTCGAGGCGTCGTTTATCGGGGTTACGGAGCCGACGCTCGAGGGGAGCCTTCACGGGCTCTCGAAACACCGCCCGGACGCGGTCGTCGTCCTCCCCTACATGCTCGGCGATGGCGTGCTTACCCAGCGCGTGCGAGACTGGACGGCGGAGTTCGATGACGAGTATCCGTACGTCGACGCGCTAGCCGGCGACCCGCTCGGCACCGACTCGAGACTGCTCGACGTCTTCGCCGACCGGTGGCAGGAAGCGAGGACTGAAAGCGTCGAGATGTCCTGTGACACCTGTAAGTACAAAGTCGACCTCGAGGGGTACGAGGAGGACGTCGGCGGCGCGCGAGCGATGCTGCGAGCGCTGGCCCACCAGCAATCCCACGCGGATCGCGAGGACATCGACGACGAACCGCACACCCACGACGCACCGGAAAAGCACGTGGCGGTCTGTACCAACCAAACCTGTGCGAAGATGGGTTCGCCGGCGGTGCTCGAGCGGCTTCGACAGGAGGCCCGCGACTCCGAACACTGCGACGCCCGCATCACGCGGTCGTCCTGTCTGGGACGCTGTGGCGACGGACCGATGGTCGCCGTCTACCCGGACGGAATCTGGTACGGTGACGTCGCGAGCGAGGACGCCGAACGGATCGTCGGCGATCACCTAGATCGCGACCGGATCGTCAGCGACCTGGTCGATCAGACGCTCTGAGAGAGGTATCGTCACGCAACTACCGACATGAAACATCACACTGGAACGCATACATGAGCTGCCACGAAATCGAAGCGCTACGACTCGGACTGATGAACGTCCTCGGCGTCGGGGACCAGAGTACCCGCGACCACGCCGAGAAGGAACTCGAGGGCCATCTCGAGGGCCCCATCGAGGCCCTCGTCGAAGCCGAGAGCCTCACAGAGATCGAACGCCACCTCGACGCCGCACTCGTCGATTTAGAGGAGGAGGTCGCCGGAATGGATACCGACGATCCCGAGTACGACTACACGCGAGGACGGCTGCTCGAGGTCCGCAACGCCGAACGGACGATTCAGCGACTGACCACGCAGGGCGAGAGCATCGTCGACGGACTCGGTGAGTCCCACGACATGCTTCACGAAACCTTCCCGGTGGAGGAGTGACGATGGCCGAGACCGCGGATGCCGAACGCGACGACGAACGGGCACAGTCGCTCGAGTTTCGGTCGGTTCCCCTGGGCGAGATCGAGACGGCCCGAAGTCGCCACATGTGGACTCGCTCTGCGGTTCACGTCGCTTCGGGTGGTGATCTCGTCGTCACGGGCGAGTGGGACGGGACCGTCACTGCTCGCGAGATCGGATCGGACTCGGAGTCGCTCGAGAGCCGTTGGACGGCTAACCATCCGGATCACGCAGTTGGGATCACAACACTCGAGAGCAATGGCGGAGCCGTCATCGTCGCCGGCCGGGGTGAAACCGGGACCATCGCGGCCTATGACGCCGCGACGGGAGAGCAGCGGTGGCGCTACGACACGGCCGACGATCTCGGCGAGGCCGTCAAAGACACTGTCTTCTATCTGCCCTACGTCGTGGCGCTCGAAACGGGAACCGACGTGGACGGTACCGAACGGCTCTACGCCGCCGCGCGACGCTACGAACGCGACGGCGAGACCCGCCAGTGGCACAGCACCGTCTACGCGTTCGAACCCGACGGAACGGTCCGCTGGACCTACGAAACCGATGCCTCGCCGATCACGATCGAGTTGGACGATGCGGGTGAACGCCTCGCAGTCGGATACAACCGCTGTATGGGCGACCACGATACGGGGCTGGTTGTCCTCGAGACCGAAACCGGCGACCTCGAGTGGAACTGGGACCCCGGCACGGAGGGAGACCGACGCGTCGGTGACGTCTCGTTCGACGGCGATTCGATCGCAGTCTCGAGTCACGGCGACAAGCGCGGCTATCTGCTCGGACCCGGTGGAGCCGAGCGGTGGCGTGTCGATCTGGCGGTCGAGACCAACCTCGACGACGAGACGCTCTACGCGTATCCGAACCACGCCCACGCGAGCGACGGGCGCGTGACGTTCGTGACCGGCAACACCTACGCCGTCGAGAGCCGCGAAACCGAGCGTCGACACCCCAACGAGCACCGAATCACGACGTTCGACGGAGACGGCGAGTTGCGCTGGGACGACGACGTACGCGGGTTCGTTCATGGCCTCACCGCCGACGGCGAGACGGTCGCCGCGCCCTGCGCCCAGAACTTCCGCGTTCGCGACCCCGAGACGCACGCCGTCCGCTGGTTCGACCTCGAGTCCGGCCCGATCGGAATCGAACGCCTCGAGGGAATTGCCACCGCAGCCGACGTGGCCGACGACACCCTCGCGGCGATCGAGGAACCGGTCGAGTACCACGACAAAGGGCAGACGCGCGGCGAGTACGTCCTGCACGTCGCCTCGCTCGAGTAACAGTACGATTGTTGCCGGTTTCTAGACTGATACGAGTGCTCCGTTTCTCGCTTCCGTAGCCCGTCTGACTCGTGAGCGTTCTGTACGACTAACAGTCGCACACGCAAGGCCAATTACCACAACGCCAACTCGCGTCTGTTTGCCCGTATAATGACAACGGGCCTAGAAGATGTTGGCTCCGAGGAGTGTTCCGATCCGAAGGAGATCGGAGATTCCTCGAGTCACTGTCACGGCGGTGAGCAAGCGAAGCTAACGGATCGCAGAGTGATGACGGACGGCGGTCAGGCGGAGATGGCAGACAAAGGCGACGAAGACGAGAAGTCGGTAGCAGATAGTGACGAAGCGTCCGCAGACGATTCAGAAGAAGAAGCGGAAGAGGACGAAGCCAAAGAGGAGGAAGCTGAGGAAGAGGAAGCCGAGGAAGCCAAAGAGGACGAAGCTGAGGAAGCCGAGGAAGCCAAAGAGGACGAAGCTGAGGAAGAGGAAGCCGAGGAAGCCGAAGAGGACGAAGCTGAGGAAGAGGAAGCCGAAGAAGACGAAGCCGAGGAAGAGGAAGCCGGAGAAGAAGAAACTGAAGAGGAAGACGAGGACGCACTGGACGACACCGGCGACCTCGTCGAAGACGACCGTGAGGAGGGCCACGCCGACGACGCCGAAGTGGTGTACGAGGGCGACGACGCCTCCGGCGTCCTGCACCTCGATCTCGACGGGCTGTTTCTCGACGTACTCGGCCTCGAGGTGAACCTAAACCCGGTTACGCTCGATATCTCGGCTCGTCCGGGAGGGAACAACCTGCTCGGAAACCTCTTGTCCGCGGTCACGGGCCTGTTGGATGGACCCGGTGCGATGCTGGACAAGGCGAAATCACTCCTGAAGAAGCCGCTGGAGCTGCTCAAAAAAGTGCCGGGGAAGGCAAAGGAAGTTCTCAGCGGACTTCTGGAGAAGCCAAAGGAGATGCTCAGCGGATTGCTGAGCAAGCCGAAGGAACTGCTCACCAAACTCCTCGGTATCGGCGGCGAGGACGCAGAAGGCGAGGAAGCGGAGACGGACGAAGAGGGCGAAGAAACGGAATCCGGCGGTCGCATCGCCTCGCTCGCAAGCTGGTTGAAGGGAATCGTCAGCAAGCCGGTGAAGTGGCTACGCGGGCTCTTCGGTAGCGCTGACGAGGAATCGGCCGAGGAGGACGACGAAGCTGCAGCCGAGGAGGCCGAGGGCGCTGAGCCCGAACTAGAAGACGAAGAAGAGGCTGCAGAGGACGAGGAAGAGGCTGCAGAAGAATCACCCGGTCGAATCTCCGCTGCCGGCAGCTGGCTGAAAGGGAAGCTCGCCGGCCTCATTCCCAGCTTCCCGATCGAGGACATCGTCGCGATGGTCGTCAGTCAGGTAATCGAACAGTTGATCGAGCAGTTAGAACCTGAGGCCGACGAGGAGGAGAGCGGTGACCAATCGGACGCAGCGTCACAGGAGGCAGCCTAAATATGAGTGAAGAATCCGAATCCACGTCACTGGCACAGCGAATCGACTTCGAAAAGATCACCGAAAACATCGACGTCAACGATCTGATCGAGGGAACGCAATGGGAAGACGAGATCGACGAAGATCAACCGCTCGGAGAGGCCCTCGGTGCCCAGATCGGCGCGCTCATCGGCCGGAAAGTCGGCGAATCCATCGGCCGAACGATCGGGGACATGGTCATTGACGAACTGTTCGGACCGGACGAAGAACCAGTGCTGGAAGAGGAAGAAGTCGAGGAGGCTGAAGAAGCGGAAGACGAGGACGAAGAAACCGAAGCGGAAGACGACGAAGCCGAGGACGAGACGGAAGACGAAGGCGAGGAAGAACTCGAGACGGACGACGAAGCGGAGGAAATGACCGAAGAGGCGGAGGAGTCCGAAGTCGAAGACGCCGCCGAAGAGACGGACGAAGCCGAAAGTGAGGGCGAAGACGAGGCGAGCGAGGACGCGGACGACGAGTCCGAATCCGGCGAGGAGTCCGAGGCGGAAAGCGAGGATGAATCGACTGACGAGGACGGCGAGGACGAGGAAGAATGACCATGCTATCGAGCCTGCTTCCGAACACGGGATCGCTCCCGATAACTCGAGGTGAACGCGATGAGTAAGGGTGGCCTGAAAGAGCTGGTCGCCAGGGAGGTAAGCGACCAGCTCGAGGTGACCGACCTGCTCGGCGATGGAAGCATTGAGGACGGGATCGACGGCGGCGAGGTCGGTGCCGCGGTCGGTCGCGAGTTCGGCGAGCGAATCGGTCGCGAACTGGGCGGGGCAATCGGTCGTGGGATCCACAAATCGATCGCCGAAGGGATCGAGAAGGAGAAAGACCGCAAAGAGATTCAGTCGGACGTCACGTCGGCGGTCCGTGAGTCTATCCATGAGACGGTCGAGGAGAACGACGCGAAGGAGTCGGTTCAAGCGTTGGCCGGGGAGGTCTCCGAGGGGAGCGGTCTCGAGGGGGTCCTCGAGAGCGATGACGAACCCGAGAGCGAGGCCGAGAGTGAAGATGACGCCGAGGAGTCCGAGAGTAAAGCGGACGATGCGAAATCGGCCGTCGCGTCGGCCGCTGAGGATGTCGGTGACGCTAGTGGAATCAGCGATATGCTCGAGGGCGACGAAGAGAGGGAGGAGTCGGACGACGGTGACTCCGAAGCGGAACCAGGAGACGAGGCTGAGAAAGAAGACGAGGGAGAAACGGACGAAGCGGAAGATGAGGCCGAAGCAGACGAAACGGAAGACGAGGCTGAGGAAGAAGACGAGGCCGAAGCAGACGAAGAGCAAGCAGAGGAAGCCGATAGCGAGGAGCAGACGGAGTCGGAATCCGAAGGCGAAGGGACTGGCGACGACTCTGAGCCGTCGGTGGAAGACATCGAGGATCTCCGACAGGACACCCTCGAGGACTTCCTTGGCGTCATGTCCTACGAGGACCTCCAGTCGGTGGCCAAAGACGTCGACGTGAAGGCGAACCTTAGCCGCGAGGAGATGACGGAAGAGATCATCGCGGCGGTGACGGACGAGGACGACGAGTCCAACGACGAGAACTCGGAAGCGGAAGCCGAAGCCACGTAACCGACCGTCGTCCTTCGGGCGTTCACTGTCCGAGATCACCGGTACTGCGAACCGACGGCCGAAGCTGATCGACAGCGACAGAGAGACACTATGAGCCAGGACCTCCACGAACGGGTGAGCGAGATACTGCACGACGCCGAAACAGCGAGCGGTTCGATGATCACCGACGACGAGTCGGACGGTCCCGATTTGCTCGAGACCGCCGAGCGGGCGAGCGACCTTCTCGAGTCGTCCGACCCGGACGATCTCCTCGAGGCGGTCGAACTGGACGAACTGCCGGACGGCAGCGAACCCGATTCGCTTCCGGCGGCCATCGCACAGGGTGACCCAGAACAGGTCGAAGAACTACAGCGGCTGCTCCACCTCGGGAATCTCGCCGACGGGGACGACGGCGGTGCGCTCGAGGGTGCAGTCGGGGCGATACAGCAGTCGATCGACGACGGAGAGGGCGAGGAGGCGGACGAGTCTGAGACGGCGGACGACGATGGGGGTGAACCCGACGATGTGCCGGAGGCTGACGAAGAGGCCGGCGACGAGGACGCGGACGAGTCCGAGAGCGAAGGTGGAGTCGTCCAGAAGGCGGTCGAGTCGGTCACCGGCGACGGTGACAGCGACGCATCGGCTGACGGCGAGGAGGAAACCGAGTCCGAAAGTAAGAGTGGTGGGGCTCGAGAGGCCGTCGAATCGGTCGCCGAAGGCGCTAGTGAGGCACTCGGAGGGGAAGATACGGACGAGTCTGAAAGCGGAGACGAAGACGAGGGTGGTGTTCGAGAGACGGTCGAGTCGGTCGCCGACGGTGCCAGTGAGGCCCTCGGAAGTGAGGAGGAAGCGGAGACGGAATCAGACGACGCCGATGCGGGCGATTCCATCGGCGACAAGCTTCGATCGACGATGGAGTCGACGTTCTCGGACATCGGCGACGACCTCGAGGGGCTACAGGAGCGACTGCAGGATCGGTCTGCCAGTTCCGTCGGCGGCGAGACCGACGACGCAGACGATGCAGAAGCCGACGAGGAGGACGCGGAGGACGAAGACGACGGACTGCTCGGATCGGGACTCGGCTCGGATCAGGATCGCGGGACGTCGTCCGGCGGGGCGACGCGCCACTCCACGATGGCGCCACCACCCTCGGAGCGCGCCGATATGAAAGGCACCACCCGTCACTCGACGATGCCCGACAAACACTGATCGTCGCTCGAGTCATACCTCACACCGCCTGTAGCCGGCACAGGACCGCTGAACGCTTATCCGGTATCCCGCCGTTTCCGTTCGTATATGAGACACGTTAGCGAGACGCAGGTCCGCGAGTGGCTGGACGAGACGGCGATTCGCGACGTGACCGCCCACACCGACGAGGAGACGGCGTTCAATCTGCAGGTCGAACTCTCACAGCTTCCGGTCCACGTGATCAAGGAAGACGAGTGGGGTCCCGTCCGAATCGTCGGTCGGAGCGGCTTCGACACCGAGCGGACGAAAGACCTCCTCCGGGACGACCAGCGGCGAAGCGAACTCCTCGAGTATGTCGGGCCGATGCTGGCGGCGACGCCCGGCTTTTATACGTTTCTCGACTCGGCAGGGGAGTCCTGCCGGCTTCGACGTGCCGAGACCGTCCAGGTCGAGTACCGGCTCTACCCCGACGGGGCCAGCCAGCAGGCCCTGATGGACGCCGTGATGGCGATCGCGACGAGCATGCGCTACGTCAGAAACGTCGTTGCGGTCATTGGCGCTCGAGCGCCCGCAGACGACGAGTGACTGGTAACCTGAGTCTCGGCGGGTCGGATCACTCGTCTTGCTTCCAGTCGTCGATGAAGAGCCGAACTCCCATGATAGGGATGAACAGGAAAAACGCGAGCATCATCGCGCCGACGAACACGGCGTTGACGAATCGTGGAGAGAGTTCGAGCGAGACGGTCCCCCATGCGATGAGAAATCCGCCGCCAAGCGAGACAGCCACGAGGACGAGCAGATCCGTCCGATTTACCGGGACTTCCTCGGTCATACCTGCGCCTACGTCCCGCGACATATAGTGCTATGAGGTTTCGTCCGAACCGCGCGGTCGCGCCGTCCTGTCCGCATCGGGCGTAGGGTTTTGGTTCAGCGGGGGGAACGGAAGGGCATGTACGATTCGATCCTCGTCGCGACGGACGGGAGCGAGACGGCGACCGTAGCCGCCGAGCACGCGATCGAACTCGCTCGACAGGTCGACGGCACGGTGGACGTGATCGCCGTCCTCGAGAGCCGAACCGAGTACGATAACGCCATCGTCGATCCGGCCGAGGTCGATCGACGACGCCGGGAGCAGGCCACGGCTGCGCTCGAGGATATCTCGGAATCGGCAGCCGATGCCGACGTCCCGGTCGAGACGGAGATCCGAACCGGCGTGCCGTCCGAGGAAATCGTCGCCTACGCCGACGAGCAGGGTATTGACGCGATCGTTATCGGAGCGCGCGGCCGCTCGTCGCTCCGCGGCGCGCTCCTCGGAAGCACCGTCGACCGAGTCGTTAGAACCGCGGCGCAGCCGGTCCTGGTAGTTGGCGGAGCCGAACCCAGCCAGTAGCGCCTCGACTCGTTGTCGGAGGCCGAACATTTACCTCGAGTGTCGTCCCAGATACTGGTATGACGTTACTCGTTCCGTTCGATGCATCGCCGCTCGCGAGCAAAGCGCTCGAAAAAGCCTCGACGTTCGGCGACCTCCTCGACGAGGAACTCGTCGTGCTGACGGTGATCCCCGACGACGCGGAGTACGCGAGAGATCGAGGATGGATTACGGAGGGAGAGCCGTTCACCCCCGACGCCATCGAAACGGGAATTCGGGACCGGGCCAGCGAGATTGCACCGGAAGCGACCTACCGGACGGAGCGCGTCAGCTCCGACGAACCCACGGCGACATCGACGACGAACGTGGTCCGAGAAATCCGCCGTATCGCCGCCGAAATCGGTGCCTCGGTGGTGTTCATCGGCTCGGAGAACGCCGGCTCGGTGATCGCCCCGCAGTCGAGCGTCGGCAACCCCGTCGCCAGCGACCACCGGTACGACGTGTACGTCGTCCGCGAACCCGGCGAGGAGATCGATCCCGCGGAGCTGGCCGACATCGACTCGACGATCGAGTGAGCAGTGCGGCGACTGGCGCATCCACCGAGAACCGTTCTCGGTCGAGAAAAAACGGCGGCCAGAAATCGGACGCTGTCAGCCAAGATCCACGGACGGGAGGAACGTTTATTCCCCTGACTGTCCTCGATCGGAACGTACTATGGTCGATCGGAACGGGTGGGGAGGCGACCGTCCCGTCCTCACCGGATCCCGCCGCAGCCCGCCGCCGTCGTTCGTCGAGCAGGCGAACGTCACGGACTCGGGCATCTACGACGAGTTCGAAGCCAACTGGCCAAACTGTTGGGAACGTGCAGCCGACTTGCTCTCCTGGAACCAGCCGTACGAAACCGTCCTCGAGGACGAGGACGCGCCCTTCTATCGGTGGTTCGCCGGCGGGCGATTGAACGCGGCCGAAAACTGCGTCGACCGCCACCTCGAGGCGGGACGCAAGACCCACACGGCAATTCGCTGGGAGGGCAAACACGGCGATCGGAAGACGTACACCTACCGCGATCTGTACGTCGCGATCAACGAATTCGCCGCAGCGCTCCGGAACCTCGGCGTCGAGGAGGACGACGTGGTGACGATCTACCTCCCGATGATTCCGGAGCTCCCGATCGCGATGCTCGCGTGCGCCCGAATCGGTGCCCCACACAGCGTCGTCTTCGCCGGGCTGTCGGCGGATGCGCTTGCGACCCGAATGGACGCCGCCGACAGCGAGTTTCTCGTCACCTGCGACGGCTACTACCGGCGCGGCGACGCCTTCAACCAGAAGAGCAAGGCCGATAACGCCCGGCTCAAACTCGCACAGGACGTTCGAACGGTCGTTGTCGACCGACTCGGCGAGGACCTCCCGCACGTCCTCGGTGACGACGAGTTCGACTATCACGATCTCCGGGACAGGTTCGCGGGAGAGACCGTCGATCCCGTCCCGAGAGACGCCGAAGATATGCTGTTCCTGATGTACACGTCGGGAACGACGGGCGAGCCGAAAGGTGTCGTCCACACGACGGGTGGCTACCTCTCTCACGTCGCGTGGACGAGCCACGCCGTGCTCGATGTCAAACCCGAAGACACCTACTGGTGTGCGGCCGACATCGGCTGGATCACCGGCCACTCTTACATCGTCTACGGCCCGCTCGCGCTCGGAACGACGACGGTGATGTACGAGGGGACCCCGGACTACCCCGACCGGGATCGGCTCTGGGAGATCGTCGACCGGAACGCCGTCGACATCTTCTATACCGCGCCAACGGCGATTCGGGCGTTCATGAAGTGGGGCGAGGACTACCCAGAACGTCACGACCTCTCCTCGCTGCGGTTGCTTGGCAGCGTGGGCGAACCGATCAGCCCGCGCCCGTGGAACTGGTACTACGAACACGTCGGCAACGGGGAGTGTCCCGTCGTCGACACCTGGTGGCAGACCGAGACCGGCGCGGTGACGATCTCGACGCTGCCCGGAATCGACGAGATGAAACCCGGCGCAGCCGGGCCCGGCCTGCCCGGAATCGACGTTCGCGTCGTCGACGAATCGGGAGCGGAGGTCGAACCCGGCGAGTCCGGCTACCTTACCATCGCTCGCCCGTGGCCGGGGATGGTCCGAACGCTCTACGACGGCGACGACCGGTTCCGTACGGAGTACTGGAACCAGTTTTCGGACCCCGACCGCGGGGAGTGGTGGTACGCCAGCGGCGATGCCGCTCGCGTCGACGAGGACGGCTACATTACCGTCCTCGGCCGGGTCGACGACGTGATCAACGTCTCCGGCCGGCGGCTAAGCACGATGGAGATCGAGAGCGCGATCACCGGCGTGGAAGGCGTCGCCGAAGCCGCCGTCGTCGGCCGCTCGAGCGAGGCGAACGGTACAGATGTCCAGGCCTACGTCAGCACCGAACGCGGCTACGAC
The DNA here is from genome assembly GCF_000383975.1 of Natronorubrum tibetense GA33. Taxonomy (NCBI): domain Archaea; kingdom Methanobacteriati; phylum Methanobacteriota; class Halobacteria; order Halobacteriales; family Natrialbaceae; genus Natronorubrum; species Natronorubrum tibetense. The sequence continues at coordinate 818,896 of NZ_KB913017.1, forward strand.
GACCAAGGCGAGGTCCGCGGCGCGATAATCGACAGCATCGAAGCGGCGATCGGACCGATCGCCCGCCCGGCGGACGTGCTCTTTACGCCCGAACTCCCCAAAACGCGCTCGGGGAAGATCATGCGTCGGCTGCTCGAGGATGTCGCGAACGATGAGGATCTCGGCGATACCAGCGCGCTCCGGAACCCGGAGATTGTCGGCGAGATTCAGGCCGAGATTCGGGGAGAGTGAGTGGGCGGCGATCTCGTTTCGCTCTTTCAAATGAAGCGAAACGGCATAGCGGGGCGGTAACGGCGGAACAATAGCGTTCCGAGTTGTAATCGCCGGGAGCGTCGATAGAATTATATTCGCGGCACTTGAACGAGCGAACAATGAGTCTCGAGGAGCCGGACTCGGCGGCGCTCTCGCGGAGCCAGTACGAGTCGCTCCTCGACGCCGCCGAAACCTACCGCGAGGCGCTCGTCGTCCGCCTCTGTGGCGACGTCGGGCTTCGGCCGACGGAGCTCGCAGAACTCACCGTCGACGACATTGAACAGGTCCGCATCGATCCCCCGCGGTACCTGATTCGGGTGCCGGCCGTCGACGACGGCTCCGGACGGACCGCCTATCTGCCGACCCAGGTCGAGCGAGAACTGCGCCGGTACGCCCGGAGCAACGGGCTGACGACCGACGACCGGATCTTTCCCGTCACGGCTCGTCGACTCCAGATGCTGGTATCTGAGGTCGCCGATCGGGCCGCCGAGTTCCTCGACCAGCCGACGCTCGCCAACGTCTCGACGAGCGACCTCCGGCAGTACTTCGCTCGAACCGCGCTCGTCGACCACGCGGTCAACCCGCGCGTCGTCAAGACCGTCGGCGGCTGGCGGAGTTTCGAGGCCCTCGAGCCCTACCTGCCCGAGCCAACCGACGCGGAGATCGTCGACGCCTTCGACGCCGCGGAACGACCGTCGGGACCCGGTCGCGGCGGATCGGGAGCCGAAACCGGGCCGATGGTGAGCGACGACAGCGTTATTCGCCTGCTGCTCGCCGCGAGCGACCGGTATGCCCTCTTGCGACTCGACGCCGACGGCTACGTCGAACGCTGGAATCGAAGTGCGGCCGCCATGTTCGGCTACCGAGCCGGCGAGATCGTCGGCACGCATATTTCGACGTTCTACACCGACGAGGCCGTCGACGACGGCGTTCCCGAGCGGACGCTCACCGCGGCGCTCGAGGACTCCGGCACCGAGACCGACGGCTGGCGCATTCACGAGGACGGCACGCGGTTCCGGGCGACCGAAGTCGTCTCGCCGCTACGAGACGAGCAGGGCCGCCACCGCGGGTTCGCCGTCTTCGTCCGCGACGCCTCGGCCGTCCACGAGGAGATCGAGTCGGTCCGAGCGCGCCGGGACGAACTCGAGGGCCGCTACGCGGTCGCGACGGCTCACCGTTCGGTCACCCGATCGCTGTTCGAATCGACCGACCACGAGGAGATCGAGACGGAGACCTGCGCCGCGCTGGCGGACGGCCGAGCCTACGAATGCGCCTGGATCGACCGGGCAACGCACTCGAACCAGCGCCGGGAGTGGCGGGTCTCGAGCGGGATCGAACCCGACGCCGTCGACCGGCTGGTTCCGGAGCGGTGGCTCGAGGGATCGACGACTGACGATCTCGTCGACAAACAGACGGGTGATGAGAGCGGAGCGGCGGGCGACGAGCGCGAACTGACGGGTGGCGAACGCGAGATGGCAGTCTCGATCGCGACCGACGTTTCGCTCACGACCGAGCGCGACGACAGCGATGAGTCGAGCGACGAGCGAGGTGCTCTCGCACGCGTCCCGCTAGTCTACGGCGACACGGTGTACGGAACCCTCTCCGTCGCAACGGAGCGTGCGGGGGCGTTCGACGCTGACGAACGACAGTGGCTCGAGACCATCGGCCGGCAGGTCGGCTACGCGATCGCCGCGACCCGACGGCGGAACCTCCTGCTCTCGGACAACGTCGTCGAACTCGAGTTCGACTGTCGCGACGCCGACTCCGTCTTCGTCGCTGCCTCGCGGCGATTCGGCTGTCGGTTCGAACTCGACTCGCTCGTCCCGATCTCGGAGTCGACACAGCTGTACTACCTGCGTCTCGAGGGCGCATCGCCGGCCGACGTCTTCGAACTCGCCGCGGACGATCCCGGCGTCGCCGACTGTCGGCTGGTCGAAACCGACGAGGAGGGCTGGCGCGTCGAGTTCGTCGTCTGTGGCTCGTCCCCGGCGCTGACGCTCACCGAGTACGGCGTCACCGTCGTCGATGCCGTCACCGAAGCGGGCGTGACGACGCTGACCGCCGAGTGTGCGGCCGACGCGGACCTGCGGACCATCGTCACCGGGCTTCGGGCCGCGTTCCCCGACTCCGAACTGGTCGGCAAACGCGAGGTCGAACGGACGGTCCAGACCGCCCACGAGTTCCGCGAGGGGCTCGAAGACCGACTGACCGACCGCCAGGAGGCGTCGCTTCGGGCGGCGTACTCCGGTGGCTACTACGACTGGCCGCGAGAGAGTACGGCCGAGGAGATTGCCGACGCGATGGGGATCTCCTCACCGACGCTCCACAACCATCTGCGAAAGGGCCAACACGAACTTTTGCGAACGTTCTTCGACGACCCGACCGAAGACGACGGATCGGAAAACACCACGTAACGGTCCGGCGTCGACTGCCGCCGAATCGACACTACACCTCTAGAGCGGTGCCCTCGCATCTACGTAGTCACACGTATTGTTTGCCCGACCGGCTCGCGGCTGGTCCGCGCCGCCGCGTCGCGCGGCCGCCCAGCGGGGGATCGACCCCCAATATAACCGACTATAGTATCCTAATACAGTCAATACACCCTAGTTATTCGACCTGATTTTGCACAGCTAGATGCCGGCTTTACTATACCGGTTGTCTATTGAGTTGGTGTATCATGTCACAGGAGGATGCCAACCTCGAGGCCCGTCTCGAGGAACAGGAGACGTTCGAGCCCCCCGAGTCGTTCGTCGAACAGGCGAACGTCTCGGACCCGGGGATTTACGAAGAGTTCGAAGAGAACTGGCCCGACTGCTGGGAGCGGGCCGCCGACCTGCTGTCGTGGGAGGAGGAGTACGACACCGTTCTCGACGACGACGACGCGCCGTTCTACGAGTGGTTCACGAACGGGCGGCTGAACGCCTCGTACAACTGTATCGACCGCCACGTCGAGGGCGACCGCGCCGACGAGGTCGCGATCGAGTGGGAAGGCGAACTCGGCGAGACGCGCAGCTACACCTATAACGAACTGCTCGAGGAAGTCGAAGAGTTCGCTGCGACGCTCCGTGAGCTCGGCGTCGAGGAGGACGACATCGTCACCCTCTACCTGCCGATGATCCCGGAGCTCCCGATCGCGATGCTCGCGTGTGCCCGAATCGGTGCCCCACACGCGGTCGTCTTCGCGGGCTTCTCCGCGGACGCGCTCGCGACGCGAATGAACGCCGGCGAGAGTGAGTATCTCGTCACCTGCGACGGCTACTACCGGCGCGGGGACGCGCTCGATCACATCTCGAAGGCCAACGAGGGCCTCGAAGGCGTCGACCACGAGGTTTCGGACGTCGTGGTCGTCGACCGACTGGGCGACGATCTCGAGCACGATCTCGCGGACAACCAGCACGACTACGACGACCTCGTCGCCGAACAGGCAGGCGCGAGCGTGGATCCGGTCTCGAGAGACGCCGAGGACATGCTGTTCCTGATGTACACGTCGGGAACGACCGGCAAGCCGAAGGGCGTCAAACACACGACCGGTGGCTATCTGGCTTACACCGCCTGGACGAGCCACGCCGTGCTCGATGTCGAGCCCGACGACACCTACTGGTGTGCGGCCGACATCGGCTGGATTACCGGCCACTCCTACATCGTCTACGGGCCGCTCGCGCTCGGGACCACGACGATGATGTACGAGGGGACGCCGGACTATCCCGAGAAGGACCGAATGTGGGAACTCGTCGAGAAGAATTCGGTCGACATCTTCTACACCGCGCCGACGGCCATCCGCGCGTTCATGAAGTGGGGAGAGCAGTACCCCGCCGAACACGACCTATCGTCGCTCCGCTTGCTCGGAACCGTCGGTGAGCCGATCAACCCGCGGGCGTGGAAGTGGTACTACAAGCACATCGGCGGCGAGAACTGCCCCATCGTCGACACCTGGTGGCAGACCGAAACTGGCGGCATGATGATCACGACGCTTCCGGGGATCAACGAGATGAAACCCGGCTCCGCCGGACCGCCGCTGCCGGGAATCGACGCCCGGATCGTCGACGCACAGGGTGAGGAGATCTCGGCCGGTGAGGCCGGTTACGTCACGATCAACAACCCGTGGCCCGGGATGCTCCGGACGCTGTACAACAACGACGAGCGGTTCATCAACGAGTACTGGTCGGAGTACTCCGACGAGGAGGCCGACGAGTGGGTCTACTTCCCTGAAGACGGCGCGAAGATCGACGAAGACGGCTTCATCACCGTCCTCGGCCGGGTCGACGACGTGATCAACGTCTCCGGCCACCGGCTCGGAACGATGGAGATCGAGTCGGCCGTCGTCGGCGTTGAAGGAATCGCCGAAGCCGCCGTCGTCGGCGGCGACCACGAGGTCAAAGGCGAGGCCGTCTACGTCTACGCCATTTCCGAAGACGGCTACGAAACCGGCGACGAACTCGAGGAACGCGTCATGCAGGGCGTACTGGATTCGATCGGCCCGATCGCGAAACCGGAGGAGATCATCTTCACGCCGGAACTGCCGAAGACGCGCTCGGGCAAAATCATGCGGCGGTTGCTGGAGAACATCGCGAGCGGCGACGAGTTGGGTAACACCTCCACGCTGCGGAATCCGGAGGTCGTCGACGAGATCGCCGAACAGGTCGACATCGACTGAGTCGACCGACTTCTTTCACACGAAACCACAGTCACGAAAACACAGACAGCGACACACGGACAACACCACATGTCAGACAATAGCTCTCAAGGTTCGGAGCCGACCGCCGAAACGGACGGCGGTGTCACGACGGAAGCGTACCTCGATAAGGAAATAAATATATTCAAGCCAGCGACGCCGTTCATGCGAGATCATCTGCGGGTGATCTGGCTCTCGTTTGTCGCATGGATACTCGTCGTCTTCGGCCCGACGACGGCGACGCTGCTGGCGCCGGATCTCATGACCGGGACGACGATTCTGGGCGGGTTTCCGCTGCACTTCTTCCTCGCAGCGATCTTTACGCCCCTCGCGGCCTTGCTGCTCTCGGTCGCCTACGCCATGCAGCGCGACCGCCTCGACAGCAAGTACGACATCTCTCACGACGAGGAAACCGAGTCCGGCAGCGCCGTCGCCGCGGACGGAGGTGAGTCCGAATGATCGAGGCGGTCGATCCGGTGATCCTCCAGGAAACTGCCCTCGACGTCGGTGAGTTCAAACTGGTGCCGGCGCTCACAGTCGCCGCGATGCTGGCGCTGTTCCTCGGCGTCGGCTACTTTTTCCGGGTCGCCGCGGTTGACGAGCTGTGGGTCGCCGGACGATCCATCGGCTCGATCGAGAACGGGATGGCGATCGGTGCCAACTGGATGAGCGCCGCGTCGTACCTCGGTGTCGCGGCGCTCGTCGCGACGGCGGGCTACTTCGGCCTGGCGTACGTCGTCGGCTGGACGACGGGCTACTTCATCCTGCTCATCTTCCTGGCCGCCCAGTTCCGCCGATTCGGGAAGTACACGGCTCCCGACTTCGTCGGTGACCGGTTCTACTCCGACTGGGCGCGCGGGATCGCGGCGTTCACCACGCTCGCGATTGCGTTCACCTACGCGATCGGCCAGGCAAGCGGGATGGGACTGATGGCCCAGTACATCTTCGGCATCTCCTATGAGGCCGGCGTCATCCTGCTGATGGCCGTCACCATCGGCTACGTCGCCCTCTCGGGCATGCTGGGGACGACGAAGAATATGGCCATCCAGTACGTCATCCTCATCGTCGCCTTTACCCTCGGCCTGTACGCCACCGGCTGGACCCAGGGTTGGTCCACTGCGCTGCCGTACTTAGAAGCCGGGCCGCAGGTCGCCGAGGCGGCGAGCATCGAGGCCCAGTTCGTCGAGCCGTTCGCGAACGCGAGCTACTACGCCTGGATCGCCCTGGCGTTCAGTCTGATCGTGGGGACCTGTGGACTGCCACACGTCCTCGTGCGGTTCTACACGGTCGACAACGAGCGCACCGCGCGCTGGTCGACCGTCTGGGGCCTGTTCTTCATCTGCCTGCTGTACTGGGGAACGGCCACCTACGCCGCGTTCGGTGGACTCCTCTACGACAGTGAGGTTAGCGGTGGCGAGGGCTTCACCGGCATGGCCGGCTCCGAGGCCGACGCACTGGTCGTGTTGACCGCCCAACTCGCCGACCTGCCAACGTGGCTCGTCGGACTGGTCGCCGCCGGTGCCGTCGCCGCGGCGCTCGCGACGACGGCTGGGCTGTTCATCACCGCCTCTTCGGCGGCAGCCCACGACATCTACACGAACCTCTACAAGGAGGACGCGACCCAGCGCGAGCAGATGCTCGTCGGCCGCGCGACGATCGTCGGAATCGGTATCCTCGTCGCACTCATCGGCCTGAACCCGCCGGCGCTGATCGGCGAACTCGTCGCGATGTCCTTCGCGATCGCCGGCACCGTCTTCTTCCCCGTGTTCTTCCTCGGACTCTGGTGGGAGAACACGACTCGAGAGGGTGCCCTCTCGGGGATGATCGTCGGCATCCTGATCTCGTTCGGCGCGATCCTGAACGATACCGCGATCCCGATGTACACTGGCGTCGAAGAGGCGGTTCTCCCCGGACTCGCGACCTACCTTCCGGGGACCTCTTCGGCACTCATTGGCGTTCCGGTCGTCTTTGCGACCATCATCGTCGTCTCGGTGCTCACGGACGAGCCCCCAGAAGACATTAAACGCCTCGTTCGACAGTGCCACAGCCCAGAACCGATGAGCCAAATGGAATCGGCCGAAGACGCCGCCGCTGACGGCGGCGCACCAGCAGACGACTAACCATGTACGACACGATACTCGTTCCCACTGACGGCAGCGACGTTGCAGCGAACGCGGTCGATCACGCGATCGACCTCGCCGAAAAGTACGACGCCGTCGTCCACGCGCTGTACGTCATCGACACCAGCGCGATGGACATCAGCCTCGGCACCGAACAGGTCGACCGCATCCGACAGGGCAAGTACGACGAGATGCCCGAGATACAGGAGCGCGCCAACAAGGCGACCGGTAACGTCGCCAGCCAGGCGCGCGAACGCGGTCTCGAGGTGACCGAATCGGTCATCGCCGGCCAACCGCACAGTCGGATCGCGGACTACGCCGACGACCACGACGTCGACCTCATCGTCATGGGGTCGGCCGGTCGCGGCGGCGTCAAACGCGTCCTGCTCGGCAGCGTCGCCGAGCGAACGCTGCGGACGACCGACATTCCGGTCCTCGTGGTCGACATCCGAGAGGACTGAGACGCGGCCCCCCTACGGTGCCGCGACTCGAGTCGGGGTCCACCTCCTGTGACCGCTCGACTCGCTCTTTTGGTGCAGCGCACTCGTTTCAGGAGCGGTGAGTCCGCCGCGATTAGCGTTCCGAGGTCGCCAACTCGAGGCTCATAAAGAAGAGAAAGTAGGCGGCGATTCCGGCGAGCATGAACAGGTAGTAGGCCCAGTCGGGGCCCTGGAGGACGCGAAAGATGAGATCGACGACCGTCACCCAGGCGATCGCGAACACCAGATCGACGAGCAGTCCCCAGCGGTCCTCGCGGGCCTCCTGGATCCACTCGCGAACGCTCGTCATCGCCCGGTCACCCACCGGCGTGCGAGATCGGTCATTGCGTGATCCTTTCGCAGGGGACCGAAAAAGCTTATCGACGACCGGAGCGCCAGTTACTCGTCCCAGTAGTCCACGTCGTCGTCGATTCGGTAGTAGCCGTCGAACGTCCGTTCGTCGCGGCCGCCCGGCGGTGAGCCGACGAAGACGCCGAACTTCTCCATCTCGGGGTAGACGGTGATATCTGGTTCGTTCATCGTCGAGACCATCAGGTATCGGAGCGACTCCTCGCTGTCGTTGACGATTCGATGGCCGCCGCTTACGTCCGCCGGGAGGGTGACGAAGTCGCCGGCCGTCAGCGACGCCTCGCCGTCCGCAGTTCGGAGCAGCCCCGTCCCCGAGAGGACGTACAACGCCTCCTCGTTGGCCGTGTGGTAGTGATACGGCCACGAGCGCATCCCCGGCGGGAGTTCGTACAGGCTACAGCCGAGTTCGTCGGCGTCGACGGCGCTCGAGAGCTCCTTGCGCCGGAACGCGGTGTCTTTAGGATTGGGGTCGTACTCGGTCCACGCGAGGTCGGACTCGTTTACCTTCTCCATACTGTAACACGACAAGAGTTCAAATATATAAGATTTTGCCGGAACCGACGCGGGCGTCGAACGTTCGGCACGTGTGGTAACCGGTTTTACTGCGGCCAACACCACGAGCCTGCAAACGGACCCGCAACGACGCCACGGTTGCCGGTTCGCTCGAGGTGCGGGCGGCCCGAAAACGAAACCCCCTAACCTCGCCCGGGAGTCCACTCGAGCATGCACGACGACAGCGAGGTCGCCGTCCTCCGACTCGGCCACCGGCCCGGCCGAGACGAGCGGATGACGACCCACGTCGGCCTAACCGCGCGGGCGCTGGGTGCCGACCGCGTCTGGGTCCCCGACAACGCCGGCCAGTCAAGAGATACCGTCGCGGACATCACCGACCGATTCGGGGGTCCCTTCGAGGTCGATTTGACCGACTCGCCGCAGGGAATCATCCGCAACTGGGAGGGACGGGTCGTCCACCTCACGATGTACGGCGAGCAGGTACAGGACGTCGAGCGCGACATTCGAGCGGCCCACCGCGAGGACGGCGACCCCATCCTCGTCGTCGTCGGGGCCGAGAAGGTCCCGTTCGATGTCTACGAGGAAGCCGACTGGAACGTCGGCGTCACCAACCAGCCCCACTCCGAGGTCGCCGGCCTGGCCGTCTTTCTCGACCGGCTGTTCGAAGGTCGCGAACTCGAGCGCGAGTGGGAGGGCGCGGACCGAGAAGTGATTCCGATGGAAACGGGCAAGCGCGTCGAGTCGACGGACGAGGAGTAACGAACCGGACTCAACCGGACGGCCGGAACAGACGAAACGGGCGGAGCACTCGCCCGCCGACCGTCCGAACGACGTGTCGAACCATCGCGACGGCCCCCATCTCGTTCTCGTCGATCACGTAGCCGTTGCCGACCCGTTCGATCGGCCCCGACTCGCCGTGAGTCTCGAGGAGGCGCTCGAAGTCGGATTCGGTCAGCCCCGTCCGCGACTGGATCTCGTCGGCGGTGAGCGGTCGATCGGCCTCGCGAAGCGTCTCGACCAGCCAGCGGTTGTGCTCCCCGATCAGGAGCAGTTCGTCGTTCGAGATGTCCGCCTCGTCCTCGCTCCCCTCGTCAGGAGGATTGCCGTTTCGCCACACGTCGATCCCGTCGAGTACGATCCAGGCACCGACGACGGTGAGCGCCGGGCCGAGCCAGGAGCCGTCGGTCAGGACACCGTAGCCGCCGGCGGCGAGGACGATCGAGCCGAGGAGGACGGTCGCGAGCGCGGGTTCGCTGTCGAGTCCCGCGGCATCAGCGACCGCGCGAACGAGCGGTGCGCCGACGACGATTCCGAGGCCGAGCGCGATCGCGGTGGACTCGAGGCCGAGCGCGTAGAGCACGCCGAGGAGGACGACCGCACCGACGAGATCCGTCGTATCGATTTCCTCGCGAAGTCGTGCTGCGAACTGGTGGCCCATTTGTAGTATTGTAGATACTACCGCTCTTAACGCTATCGAGGAAACGTGGCCGTCCCCGTTCTCGAGAATCGATGTGGAGCGGTTCTCCCTATCGATCGGGAGATCTGCTCGCCGGTCGGCCCGCAGTACCAGCGACCCGAATGGATCGCGGCCCGAACGACCGACGAAGGGCTAGCTTTTCAGCGCCTGCGAACGCAGCAGGCATATGGACTCAGACTCGCCGCTGCCCAGGACCCCGATCGAGTGGTTCATGCTCGCCCCGGCGCTCGCCGTCCTCAACGGAGTCGTCCTGCTCGCGACCGGCCACACGCTTTTCGAATCGATCGCGATGGGCGTCTTCTACGGGTTCGCGATGGCGTTCGTCGTCTTGCTTCTCGCCGTCACCTGGAACGTGCTCCGGAACAGAAACGATGCGTCGGATGCGGATTCGGCGGAGTAACGGTACAGTCGCCTGAGGTCGGCTGGCGAGGGACCACCTCACCGCATTCGATAGTATCGCACGCCGTCCTCGAGATCGTACGTTACGGTGTCCCGACTCTCGAGCGTCCCGAGCGCCCCCATCGTATCCAACACGGGGGCCATGTAGCGAACGCTACCGGCCCGCTCCTCCGCGACCGACAGCGGCGTCGCGGGTTCGATTGCGGCGAGCGCCGCTTCGGTCTCCGCGACCAGGCTATTGAGTCGCTCTCGCGTGAGGCCGACGACCCGATGGGGATCCTCGAACGTCGGCCCGTGGCCGGGGAAGGCGTGGGTCGCCGTCGTCTCCAGCAGCCGATCCATCGCGTCGTAGTATCGGTCGACGCCGTCGTAGGTGTCCCAGTCGATACCGGCGTGGAACGTCCCGGCGCGGAAGGGCTCGATCAGGGCGTCGCCGGAGAGGAGGACGGTCGCCCCTTCGAGTGCCGTCTCGAAACTCAGGTGGTTCAGTTCGTGACCCGGCGTCGCCAGCGATCGAAACTCGCGGTCACCGACCGAAAACGTGGCGTTCGGGTCGATCGGCTCGGTACTCGCCGGGTCGAGCAGGTCGACGTCGCGCCGCAGCGACTCGAGTTCCTCGTCGACGATCTCTTCGCCCTTTTCGTCGGCGTACCCCACCGACCGCGCGGTTTCGCGTACCGTCTCGCGGACCGTCTCGGGGTCCCGCTCGAGTCGCTCGAGGGCCGCCCGCGGCGCGTGAATCGTCGCGCCGGCGTCCCGCAGCGTGCCGGCCTGTCCGAGATGGTCGCTGTGGGCGTGTGTGACGAGCACGTGGTCGATATCGCGAACGGCGTAGCCGGCGCGTTCGAGTTCGTTCTCGAGTTCGGATTCGCCAGCATCGGTCGGCGTGCCGGCGTCGACCAGGATCGGTTCGGGCCCGTCGATCACGTACGCGGCGACGTGTTTCGGGGGCCACGGCACGTCGAACTCGAGGCGATGAATCGTCGAAAAAACCCGATCGCTCCGACAGGCGCCTTCGGCGTCGGTATCCATTGACTCGAAGACGGCGGTCCGGAAAGGTGAATGTTACTCTCTATATAAGAAGTAGCGCGAGTACCCCGACCCACCGTGGTCGGGGGTGAAGCGCGTCTAACCCGTACTTTATCAATCACTGAACCGTACCCGAATACAGTGCAGTCGTCCAAACTCACCCAAACCCTGTCGTTCGGATTAGACATTGACACGGGGAGTGCCGACGACTTGCAAGACAGCTGTCTCGAAGCCCGACGCATCCGTAACGAAACCAACCGCCTCGATAAACAAGGCTGGGACTGGAAAGAACTCAAATCTGTCGTCGTGGACAATGCGGATCACGTTAAAAACACCAGTCAACTCATCGTAGACAAAGCCCTCGGTGAAATCGAAACCTACCACGACAACAAAGACAACAATTGGGGCCGACCATACCCATACATCGACGGACTGTACCCGATGGTCATGAACCATAAAGAAGGGTACCGACTTTTCCTCGAAGATGATGATACGATTCGGTTCCGTATCAGTGCTGCCCCACGCAACCACGTCAAAGGCGAACTTCGTGGTAATCCAGAGCATTTCGACCGGGTGCGAACCGCCCTCACATACGATGACTGGCGCGTTGGAACCGCTGAAGTCATCTACAAACATGACGAATGGCGACTGCATGTCACCGTCACACACGAATACCACAAAGTCGCCAGTAAAACAGATGCAGACACAATCGTTGGTGTGGATGTGAACGAGGATTGCGTTGCTCTTGCTGCGATGAATCGAAACGGCTCAGTAATGGACTCAGTGGTGATTGAATACCCTGAAATCAAAGAACAACGCCACGAGTTCTTCACAAAACGGAAGCGGATGCAGAAAGTCGGACAGACAGCATTTGATTTGGTCGTGCAGACCGAGGAACGCGACTATGTTCACGACTGTCTGCACAAGGTGTCGCGTCAGGTAGTTAATTGGGTGTCGCAGTTCACGGACCCGATTATTGTCTTTGAAGACCTCAAAGACATGCGAGACTCAATCGACTACGGAACGCGAATGAACCGCCGCCTACACAGCCTGCCCTTCGCCGCACTCCGAGATATGGTGTCGTATAAAGCCGCATGGAACGGTATTCCGTCGGATGATGTTGACCCGGAATATACGAGTCAGCAGTGTCCACGGACTGAGTGTCAGCATACCTCTCGGTCGAACCGTTATAAGAAGCGGTTTAAATGCGGTGAGTGTGGATTTCAGGATCATGCTGATCGGAAGGCGGCGGTTTGTGTAGTGCAGGAGTGGTTTGGAAAGCAAGATGGAAATGTGCCGTCTCTCGAAACCCTTCCACGGGTGTGGAAGGTGAGATGGGCGGCATCGGGTCGTGGTGGAGCGACCGACTCTCACGGACCTGTTTTGGGTTCGGGTGTTCACCGACACGGAACGTCGGCGCAAGACTCGCAGAGTCGAGTGCGAGAGGAATTAAAGTCCGTTGCGCCAGCAGTACAGGACTAAACACGGACGCCCCGCGCCACCGTGCGCGCGGTACTTCACCGCAAGACGGCACGCCGGGTCGAACCGGGCGCCGTGCGCGGAGCAGTTGACAAGCTTTAATGGCTCCATGCCGTTACACGTAGGTAATGGCTTTTGAGGACCTGCTCGAGGATCCAGTCATCCAGAAGTACTTGCACGAGCTGGTCGGTCCCAAGGGGATGCCCGTCGCGGCCGCGCCGCCTGACGGGGAAGTGACCGACGAGGAGCTTGCGGAGGATCTGGATCTCGAGTTGAACGACGTGCGGCGGGCGCTGTTTATCCTGTACGAGAACGATCTGGCCACCTACCGGCGGCTGCGCGACGAGGATTCGGGGTGGCTCACCTATCTCTGGACGTTCGAGTACGGCAACATCCCGGAGAATCTCGAGGAGGAGATGTATCGGCTCCACGACGCCTTAGAAGACCGTCGGGAGTACGAGCGAAACCACGAATTCTACCTCTGTGAGATCTGTTCCATCCGCTTCGAGTTCGGCGAGGCGATGGACTTCGGCTTCGAATGCCCCGAGTGTGGCTCGCCGCTGGAATCGATGGACAACGACCGCCTCGTCAACTCGATGGACGACCGCCTCGACTCGCTCGAGGACGAACTTAACATCGACGCGGACGCCTAATGGTAGTTCTCGCAACCAAACTCTATATCGAAGGCGACGCTCGCGATCGCGCGCTGGACTCGCTGCGCTCGCTCGTGAACAACGAAATTGGCGATCTCGACGTCGAGTTCGAGATCGGTATCCGCCACGACGACTTTCCGAGCGTCACGATCGAAGGGGAGGACGCCACCGTCGCGCGCAACGTCCTCCGCGAGGAGTTCGGCGAGATCGTCCCCGACCTAGAGCCCGGCGAGACCTACGTTGGCACGCTCGAGACGTGGGACGAGGACGGCTTCGTGCTCGACGCCGGCCAGGGCGAGGGCGTCCGGATTCCGGCCGAGGAACTCGGCCTGGGTCCGGGCTCGCCGATCCAGATCCGCGAACGGTACGGACTGGTTCAGCACCTGCCGCTGCGGTTCGTCTACGGCACCGGTAACGGCGACGACGGCGGCGACCCGCCGCGACTCGCCGAGGAAGAACAGGACCGCCTCTACGAGTGGACCCGCGGAAACGGCCGACTCAATGTCAACAGCGCGACCCGCGCGGAGGTTCGGGCGACGCTCAATCGTGCCGGCCACGCCCAGGACTACGTCACGGTCGAGCGGCTCGGACTCCTCGAGCAGAGTGTAATCTGCCCCGAGGACACCGACCCACCTGGCCTGCTGGCGAGCGTCGGCGAGTACCTCCCGGCGGAACTCCGCTGTGTCGTCCCATAATATGAATCGACGGCTCGTTCTCGCGGTGCTCGCGGTCGGCTTGCTCGTCGGCCTAGCCGGTTGCTCGATGGTCTTCGGCGGTATCTCCGACGAGGACCTCGACCAAGAGCAGGAGTACGACGATCTCCGGGATAGCGACGCCGACGTCGCTATCGACCTCGAGAGCGGGAGCCTGATCAGCAGTGGCGAGTTTCGCGCGGTCTACGACTTAGAAGACAGAGAGTCGCTCTCGCTGTACAGATCCAACATCTACAGCGATCGGGCGCTCGACATCCACAGCGTCCGCTACTGGTATCCTAACGGGACGGAGGTGACGGGCTCGGAGTTGGACGTCGATCAGAGCCAGACGAGTACCGATATCCGGGTTCCGGACGGCAACGGAACGATCGCGTTCTCGGGCGACGCCGACCGCAAGTCGTTCACGCTGCCGGCCTACGTCGAGGGTTCCTACGAGGTGACGATTCCCGAAGGGCACCGGACCACCGCCTTCCTCTTCGGCGATGTCAATCCTAGCGGCTACGAACGGGAAGTCGTCGACGACCGGGAACGACTCACCTGGGACGAAGTGGATAGTACGCTCAACTTGCAGTACTACCTCACCCGCGACATCCCGCTGTTCATCGGTCTGGTGGCGGTCGTCACCACCGTCGGCGGCATCGGGATCGCGTACTACTACCGGAAGGTCAAGCGACTCCGGGAACAGCGCGAGGAGATGGGGTTAGACGTCGACATCGACGACGATTCCAACGACGGGCCGCCGCCGGGCATGAAGTGAGTCCGGCGACCCACCCGTCACTTCGTTCGGTACCGACGTGAACCGACTCGGCCTACTTTCCCAGTACACAGCTCCGATGACGAGCGTTAGCCGTGAATTGCCTGCTCGTCGAGCCAGATAACGTCCTCGCCGTCGATCTCGAGGTGTCCCTTGACGTGGGGCATATGGCCTCCCATTCGCGTCGGCTCGAGATCGCTCGGCTGGATCGTCCGCGTGATGTCGACATCATCGACGAGCCAGCCGTAGTAGGCGTCGTCGACGTCGGTAACGCGAAAGACGAGCAGTTTCGGCTCCGCGACGCGAGCCGTCGTTCGAGCCGACGAGGCAAACGCCCGCGGGAGGTCGACGACCCGCACTCGCTCGCGGCCGACCGAGACCGACCCGGCGTTCCACGGGTCGTCCGCCGTCGCCATAGACTCGTCGTCCGCCACGCCGAAGACGGATGCGACGGCGTCGGCTCTGACGCAGTATCGGTCGTCCTCGAGATCGAAGGTAAGAACGGTAACGGGGTCGTCGGAATCGTCGGGCGTTGTCGCCGATGCCATGCTGCTACGAAATTTAGCAGCGGTAAAATAAACAGTTCGGGTTCGCCGATCCGGAACGAGTAGTCGTGTGGTGACGACAACCAGCGCGGTGTGACGCGCCGTGGGAGTCAACGTTTTAGTGTTGGAATGTGATGGACGAGCAAGAACATGGTACCGGATCTCTCCGAAAAACTTCTCGGAATCGATATCGACGACGCCGACGACCCTGATCGTCGGAACGCGAACGGCCCGGACGAGGAGCAAGAGGAACTCGAACAGTTCGTCTACTTCGGGCTAGGTGAACACCGATTCGCGCTGCCGGTCGACGCGGTTCGAACGCTCGCCAACGTCTCCGAACAGGTAACGCGGGTCCCGCGGTCCCCCGACGCCGTCGAGGGCATGATCGACCTTCGGGGAGAGATCACTGCCGTGATCGACCCACACGTTCACTTTCCGGGTCTCGCGACCGACGATCAGGTCGGACGGGAACGGCTGTTGGTGTTCGACCGGCCGGCCGATCAGCAGTCAGTGGCGATCCGGGTCGACGACGTGATGGGCGTCGAAACGGTTCCCGTGAGCGACGTTCACGACGAAGAGTCGCTAGAGGAATCCCCGCTTTCGGGCGATGCACTCGCCCACCCGCTCGTGGTGGCCCTCATCGAACAGGAACGCGAGGCGACCCCCGACGTCGACCGACTCGTCTCCTCGAGTCAGCCGGAGACGTCCGTTGGGTCCAAAACCGGCGGCGAGCCCGATTCTGGCGGTGTCACCACACTGTCGCCACCGGACGGAGAGTCACAGAACGGTCCCGGATCCGCCGTCGGGGAGACTTTCGAACTCGAGACCGACGAGTCGGCCCCGCCGGAGCCAGCCGAGGTCGGCGACGGACCGACCCGGGAAGTCGTCGTCGACGGCACGCCGCTACTCGACGTCGAGACTCTGCTGTTGGCGTCCGGACAGCGACCGTAGTCGACTGAGGTCGAAATAGCGCTTTCACGAGGTCGTCGTCTGAACGGGTTCTTTGCCCCGTATTCAACGTTTATCATGACTGATAATCGAGAGACAGCATTTATGGTAGTTGTATTTCTATCAGCGTTTGGTGTACTACTGAATGTCGACAGGGGTGCTCATCGTGGACGATTCTCATTTTATGCGGAATCTTCTGAGCCAAATTTTGGAACAGGATTACCGCATTCTCGGAGAAGCGTCCAACGGCGCCGAAGCAGTCAAACTGTACAAAGAACACGACCCCGATATCGTGATGATGGACATCGTGATGCCCAAGTGCAACGGCATCAAGGCGACCGCAGCGATCAAGAAGATCGATCCGGACGCCCGAGTCATCATGTGTACGAGCGTCGGGCAGCGTGAGAAAATGAAACTTGCCGTGAAAGCTGGTGCGGACGGCTACGTGACGAAACCGTTCGAAGAACCCAGCGTCAGAAAGGCTCTCACAGACGTCGCGACTGCATGACGCGAGTACTCGTTGTCGACGACTCACAGTTCATGCGGACAGTCGTCGGCAACGCACTCACGGAGGCTGGCTACGACGTTGAGACCGCGACGAACGGGTCGGAAGCGATCGAAACGGCCGCCGCGTACGATCCGGACATCGTCACGATGGACGTCGAGATGCCCGAACTGGGCGGTATCGACGCTGTCGAGCGAATTATGGCGACGAACCCGACGCTGATCCTCATGCTGAGCGTTCATACTGAGCAGGGAACGGAGACGACGCTCGATGCTCTCGAGCGGGGCGCGATCGATTTCCTCCACAAACCCGACGGCTCCGACGGGCGAACGCTCACCGAACTCAGCAGTGAGGTCGTCGCGAAGGTCGACGAACTCGCGGACGCGAACGTGTCCTCGATCGCACTCGCTCGTGCTTCCGCGTCCGCGTACGCGACGCGAACGAACCGAGCGGACCGCGACGTGGCCACGGGACGGGCAGTCGCCGGAGCCGGAGCCGACTCGCGAGGCGGCCTCGAGGTCGGTAGCGGATCGACGACGAATCGACCGGCCGGTCCCGATGCCCGGCGCTCGTTCGGTCCGGGATCCCGAGCCGGCAGTGAGAGTGAACCCGACGACGATCCGGGACCGATCGAACTCGAGGGCGACTACGCGGACGATCCGACCCTCGTCCTCGGGGCCTCGACCGGCGGCCCGAAGATCGTCGAGGGGCTGTTCGAGCGACTCCCTGCCGATCTCGGGGCGAAAGTGCTGGTCGTCCAGCACATGCCCGAGGGCTTTACCGAACGGTTCGCCGAGCGCCTCAATCGGCTCAGCGAATACGACGTTCGCGAAGCAGGCGACAGAGAGTCGGTTCGCGCCGGCGAGGCGACGATCGCTCCCGGCAACGCCCATCTCGAGGTCGTCAACAACGTCGGCGGCCGCCTCCGCGTTCGACTCGACGACGGCGAGCGGATCCACGGCGTGCGGCCGGCGATCGATGTAACGATGCAGTCGGCAGCCGAGAAGGCCGTCGACCCGCTCTGTGGCGTCGTGCTGACCGGTATGGGCCGTGACGGAGCCGCGGGAATCGAGGCGATCAAGACCGCCGGCGGGCACACCATCGCACAGGACGAAGCGACGAGTCCGGTCTTTGGCATTCCCTGTCAGGCTATTCAGACGGGCTATGTCGACGATATCGCACCCGCAACCGAACTCGTCGAGACGATCGTCGACGCGTTCGACACGGACGGTGAGACCGATGAGTGATTATCTAACCGACTTCGTTCAGGAGAGCGAAGAACGAATTACGGAGCTGAACAACGCGTTGCTCACGCTCGAGCGTGATCCGACCGACGACGACGCGATG
Source organism: Natronorubrum tibetense GA33 (assembly GCF_000383975.1). NCBI lineage: Archaea > Methanobacteriati > Methanobacteriota > Halobacteria > Halobacteriales > Natrialbaceae > Natronorubrum > Natronorubrum tibetense. The sequence continues at coordinate 837,150 of NZ_KB913017.1, forward strand.
GAGAACATTTTCCGGGTCGCACACACGCTCAAGGGCAACTGTGGCGCGATGGGACTCGAGTCGGCGAGCGATCTCGCACACGCGATCGAGGACCTCCTCGACGCCGTCCGGCGGGACGAACTCGAGGTGACGCCCGAACTGATGGACGTTATCTTCGACGCCGTCGACGAACTCGAGACGATGGTCGACGAGGTGTCGGCCGACGGCGAGATCGACACCGACCCGACGGCGACGATCGAGGCGCTCCGCGAGCACCTCGACGACGGCATCGATTCGGCCGGGATCGGCATCCCGACGACGAGCGAAATCGAAGCCGTCCTCGAGCGGTTCGAGCCGCCGGCCGACGACGAACACGACGCCTACCTGGTCCGACTCGATATCGCGGACCGCGAGGGCGTCAACAACGGCGAACTCGTCGTCGACGCGCTGATCGACGCGTTCGATCTCATCGGCACCGAGCCACCGCGCGCGGAGATCGAAGCCGACGCGTACGGCGGACAGTTCGACGCCGTCTTCGGCAGCGCCGTCGGCGAGACCGCGATTACCTCCGGTCTCGAGCCGGTCGAGGAGGTCGACGAGTTCGAACTCGTCAACGTGACCGAGCAGTTCGAACGCGTTGCTGCCGCAGCGAGCGCGGCCGACGCGGAGTCGGGCGGCGACGGACTGTCTGCCCAGCCTGGTGAGGCGATTTCTTCGGAAGAAGCCCAGGATCTCGAGGTCGACGAACTCCTCGACGAGTTCGACGAGTTCGACGACTTAGACGAGATGGTCGAGGACGTCGGTGACGACGAACTCGACGCATTCGACGATATGGGCGACGCCGGGACGTTCGACGACCTCCTCGAGGACGATCTGGCCGTCGACGACGAGCCGGCAACCGAGTCGACCGTCGAAGCCAGCGCGGAGCCGGATCCGGGAACCGAATCCGAAGATTCGGCCGCACCGGCCGACGAAGAAGATGTCGACGACGCGAACGCCGTCTTCAACGAACTCAAAAACGAAGTCGAGATGGTCGGCTTCGACGAACTGCAGGACGAACTCGACGAGCTCGAGTTCGACGAGTTCGACGACGACGACGAGGTCGAGATGGACGAACTCATCGGCGACGAGGTCGACATCGATGACACCTCGTTCCTCGACGACGAGGAGCCGACCGAGGCTGCCATCGACGACATGCTGGTCGAGTCGGATGACGAGTCCGACTCGGCAGTTGTGACGCCGGAAGCGACGACGGCGGAGGACGAGGGCGATTCGTCGCCAGCGGACGATGCGACGGAGACCGACCTCGAGAGCCATACTGGTCTCGAGTCCGACGACAGCGATATCGCAGTCGACGACGGATCGACACCGGAGTCGGAGCCAACAGATTCGGAGCCGCCAGTCGAAGCCGAACCAGCAGCCGGCCTCGAGGCGGACGCCGTCGCCGAATCCGAGATCGATTCCGATTCGGATACCGAATTCGTGGACGACGAACTCGAGGCGGCTGCCGACGCTGAATCGGAGATCGAAGTTGAATCCGAGATAGATGCAGACGCCGAATCGGACACCGAATCCGAGACCGCTGTCGGTTCCGAACCGGACGCTACGTTCGACGATGGAGACGAGAGCGAATCCAACGTGGCTACCGAAACCGAATCGCCACCGTTGGAGTCGGAAGCAACCGAATCAGTCGACGTATCCGACGACGCCCCGTCCTCGGTCGAGGCGGGCGACGAAGAGCCAATCGGCACAGCGGACGACGGCGAAGCTATCACCGCCGACGCTGCGGACGGACTCGACGACGCGGACGCGACAGCCGAATCGGACCAAGAAACCGAGGTCGAGGACGACTTTGGGACCGCTCTCGAGGACGACTTCGATTCGACGATGTCGTTCGACGACGGCTCGGACGCGGATCCGTTCGCCGACGACGAGTTGGACAGCGACGTGTTCGACGATGATGCGTTCGACGACGAGTTGGACAGCGACGTGTTCGACGATGACGCGTTCGACGACGCCTTCGGCGACGATGCCGACTTCGCCGATGCGGACGACGGTGACCCGTTCGGTGACATCTCGGCGACACCGGTCGACGATACGTTCGGCAGCGACGACGAATTCGATGCGACAGCGTCGAGTTCGTCGGAGAGCGAGACGACGGCCACCTCGTTCGACGACGCTGCCGCCGAGACTGATGCCGACGCGGACGAGGACGTCGTCCGTCGGGTCGACGAACCGACGCTCGAGGTACCGGAGCTTTCGATTCCGGAGACGGACCAGCGAGCCGACGCCGACGAGCAGACCGACGAGATACAATCCGTTCGCGTCGATGTCGAACAGATCGACTCGCTGCTCACGCTCGTCGAAGGGTTGGTCACGAGTCGGGTTCGGCTCCGACACGCGGTGACCGAGAGCGAAGACACCGGGGCACTCGAGACGGAACTCGACGACCTGGAGGATCTGACGACGGAGCTCCAAGAGACCGTGATGGACGTCCGACTCGTCCCGCTGCAGACGGTGACGAACCGCCTGCCGCGAGTCGTCCGGGACATCGCACGCGATCAGGACAAGGAGGTCGAATTCGAGATCTCCGGCGAGGACATCGAACTCGACCGGAGTATCCTCGATCGGATCGGCGATCCACTGATCCACCTGGTTCGCAACGCCGTCGATCACGGTGTTGAACCACCGGAAGCGCGTGAGGCCGCAGACAAGCCCCGTGACGGGGCTGTCGAGGTCAACGCCACTCGGTCGCGCGACCGCGTGACGATCACGGTCGAAGACGACGGCAGTGGGCTCGATCCCGACCGCCTCCGCTCGGAGGCCGTCGAAGCCGAGATCCTCACCGAAGACGAAGCCGCCGAGCTTCCGGACCAAGAGGCCTATGAACTGATCTTCCACCCTGGGCTCACGACGGCCGACGAGGTGACCGACGTCAGCGGCCGCGGGGTCGGGATGGACGTCGTCAAACGGACGATCGAGGACCTCGAGGGGACCGTCGCGATCGATAGCGAGGCCGGCGAGGGAACGAGCGTCACGATGACGCTTCCCGTGTCGGTCGCGATCGACGACATCCTGTTCGTCGAGTGCGGCGGCGAGGAGTTCGGCGTCCCGACGAAGACCGTCCTGGACATCGAACCCGCGGACCGACTGAAGACGGTCGATGGCGAACCCGTCCTGGCCGACGGTACCGACGAGTACCCGGTCGTTCGCCTCGACGAGACTCTCGAGACGCCTCGAGCCGGTGCGAACGGGGACGGCATGCTCGTCCGCATTCGAAACGACGTTCGGCCGGTCGCGCTCCACTGCGATCACGTCCACGGCCAACAGGAAGTCGTCGTCAAACCCTTCGAAGGGTTCATGAGCGACATTCCGGGGCTCAGCGGAGCGACGGTACGGGGACGGGGGGAAGTAGTCAATATTCTTGACGTGACGACACTATAACAATGAACGAATACCCATACCCACGGAGGAACCAATGACGCTAATGGTTGACATTCGAAAGCTGAGTTTCATCAACGAAATGGCAAAGGTCGGGACGAACGGCGTCGCCGATAACATGAGTAAACTAACCGGCGAGAACGCCCAGATGGAGGTGACGAAGACGAACTTCGTCGACGTCGACGACATCGAGTCCCAACTCGACGCCGGCAAACGCGTCGGCGTTCGCGTTCGATTGCTCGATCCGCCACACGGGCACATTCTCATCCTCTTCCCCGAAGCGAGCGCGAAGAAGATCACGGCGATCATGCTGCGCGACGTCGTCGACGATATGAGCGACGTCTCGGGCAAGATGGCCCGAAGTGCCGTCGAGGAGATGGGGAACATGATGGCGAGTGGCTTCATCGACGGCTGGGCGGACGTCCTCGGCCGCGCGATCGACATCGCGGCTCCACAGCTCGTCTACGCACCGACGGGAGACATCGTCACTCGGACGGCCGGGCTCGGCGGCGACGATCTCGCACTGTTCTTCGACTCGGATCTGACCGTTCCGAGCTACCAGATCGAGGCCGAAATCTACGCGTTCCCCGATCTCGAGGAGTTCGTCGAAATGGTCAACGGCATCGAAGTCCAACCCGCATGAAACTCGACGTCAACGCACTCGGAACGTTCTATCGAATGGCCCGGGAAGGTGCCGGGCTAGCCGCGGGTCGACTGACCCACATGACGGAGGTCGAGACACAGGTCGGCGTTACGAAGCTCAACTTCATGCGCGGCCGCGAGATTCGTCGCGATTTCGAGGACGCAAACGAGAAAGTCGCCGTCCGCGTCAAGCTCACCGGCGCTATCGAGGGCTACTCGATGGTCGTCTTCGAGCGCGAGAACGCGCTTCGAGTCGTCGAAACACTGCTCGCGGAATCCGATTCGAAGACCGATATCGACGTCGAAGCGGGCGAGTTCGACGAGATGACACAGAGCGCTGTCACCGAAGTCGGCCACATCATGAACAGTGGGTTCATCGACGGCTGGGCCGACGTCTTAGAGACCGTCATCGACGTCTCGACGCCCGAGTTCGTCGAGGGCGTCACGGCCGAGCCCTTCTTCGCCGACATCGACGAGACGCCGGACCAGGACGATCTCGCCTTGCTCTTCCAGAGCAGCATCGAGACCGTCGGCACCGAAGTCGGCTTCAGCCACTACCTCTTCCCGAAGCGAGAGTCGATGGCCGCACTCCTCGAGCGCCTGCGGACCAGCGGCGGTATCGAGTACGACAAACTCGACGGCTTCGACCGAATGGCCGAACGCGGTGCCGAGGAGGTCGCCAAGACGGCGACGACGCTGACCGGCATCGACACCAGCGTCGAGATTCGACGATTGAACTTCGTCTCGCTCGAGGCGATTCCGGAACAGGTCGCAGACGAGACGCTGGTCGGCGTCGCCTTCGAGTTCGACGGGATGCCCAGCGGCTATCTGCTCTTCCTGTTCGACGAGGAGTCCGCTCACGAGATCGTCGACGCGATGGTTCCCATGGAGGTCGACGAAGACGGCTTCGGCGAGATGGGAACGAGCGCGATCAAGGAACTGGGCAACATCATGGCGAGTGGCTTCCTCGACGGCTGGGCGAACGTCCTCGACACGACGATCGACCACTCGACGCCGGAATTCATCCACGATATGGGTGCCGCAGCGGTCGACCCCGTGATCATCCAGCTCGGGGAGAATCAGGAGTTCGCGTTCGTCTTCGACACGGTCGTGATGGCCGACGGTCGAGAGTTCGACTGTGAGGTGTACGCGATCCCCGACGAAAACGACCTCGAACGTGCGCTGAACAACCTCGATGTCGATCGGATCGAAGAGACGCCGACGACGGCAGAATTCCAGGAACTCGAGAACTCATGAAGACGTACGGATCCGAACCGGGCGCGCCGACGCCGGTCCAGGTCGGCATCTCCGAACTGGTCGTCAGCGAAGGTGACGATACGCTGAAATCCTACGGGCTGGGCTCGTGTCTCGCGGTTGCACTGTACGATCCGGACAGCGACATCGGCGGGTTGGCCCACGTCATGCTGCCGGACGGCGACGCCGCCGATAACAGCGACCGGAAACCGGGCAAGTACGCCGATACGGCGATCCGTGCGCTGCTGCGACGGATGGTCGAACAGGGTGCCAGCTACACCACCGTCGAGTCGAAGATCGCGGGCGGCAGTGACATGTTCGAGTTCGAGAGCTTCGGCGACGGCGTCGGACAGCGAAATATCGTCGCTGCGAAGGAGGAACTCGAGAAACTCGGCGTTCCCCTTGTCGCCGAAGACGTCGGCGGCGAGTACGGGCGAACCGTCGAGTTCACCCCAGGTACGGGATCGCTCGTCGTCAAAACCGCCGACGAACGCGCCGAGAACGGAGTGACGGAACTGTGACCGACGACGCGTTCGATGCCCTCCTCACGTTCGTCGAGGACGAACTGGCGTTCGCGACGAGCCACTACAACGACAGCTACCTCGATAGACGCGTCTCCTCGCGCATGCGCCGGACCCGAAGCGATACCTACGCCGACTACCTCGAACTGCTGCGGGCCGATGCCGACGAACAGCAGGCCCTGCTCGAAGCGATGAGCATCAACGTCACCGGTTTCTTCCGAAATCCAGATGTCTGGGCCGGGATCCGCGAGGTCCTCCAGTCGCTCACCGAGTCCAACGAGACGGTCCGCGTCTGGAGTGCGGCCTGTGCCGACGGTCGCGAACCGTACTCCGTCTCGATGCTCGCACACGATGATCCCGACATCGACGAGTCATCCATCCGGGTCCTCGGCACCGACATCAGCGAACCCGCACTCGAGACGGCCCGAAACGGCGTCTACGAGGAGTCCCGAACCGTTGACTTCGACGATCAGCTCTCGTTTCTCGACGAGTATACCGATTACGTCGAACAGGACGACCGAATCTACCGGATCGCAGAGGAGGTCAAAGGGACCGTAGAGTTCGAGCGCCACGACCTGATCAACGACGACCCGAAGACGGGATTCGATCTCGTCATCTGTCGGAACCTGTTCATCTACATCGACAACGAGTACAAAGAGCCGATGCTCCGAACGATCGCCAGATCGCTTCGGGAGGACGGCTACCTCGTCATCGGTAAGGCAGAGACGATCCCACCGACCCTGAAGTCCGCTTTTTCCGTTCGTGACGCCCGACTTCGGATCTACCACCGAGAGCCCCTGGAGACGAATCGACTCTCGCGGGAGCAATCGCAGTCCAATACGTAACTGTCGGCTACCGCACCGACCAACTCGACCGCGTTTCGGCCGCTCGTGGTGGGCGACGTTCCGGCCACTGAAAGACACACGGATGCTTACATACCGGTACGCCGAATACCACCGTAGATGAGTGTACTCGATCTCGACGCGTACGTCACCCGGTCACGTGCGCTCGTTGACTCGACGCCGCCGTCGACGCGTCGGGAAACGCGCACCTGGCTCGTCGATCCCCTCCTCGAGACGCTGGGTTGGGACGTCCACGCCGACTCGTGTCTGACCGATACGATCGTCGACGGGACCCGTCTCGAGTACGTCTGTTCGGTCGACGGCGTGCCCGCGATGCTCGTCGCCGTCGATCCCTTCGGTGACTCCCTCGAGAAGTCTCGCGCCGTCGCCTTGCTCGAGACGATGGCGTGGACGGGGATCGACCGGGCGATCTACACCGACGGCCGCGACTACCTCCTGCTCGCCGGGACGACCGACGTCGAACGGCTGGCCTGTCGGCTCTCCTCTCTGTCGGATCACGAATCGGCCATCGCTCACTACACGCACGACGCCGTCGGTCGGTCCCTTGAGCGCCACTCTCGGGAGTTCGTCGCTCGCCAACTCGCTATCGAACGATCGAATCTGGCCGAGGCGATCGTCGACGAGTTGACGGACGCTACCGAACAAGGTGAGGCCTACGCGAGCGAGTTCGAGTCCGCAGCCGATCGCTTTCTCGAGCAACTCGTCGCCTCGTTCGCGGACGGAGGGTCCGGCGGTGCCGTCGCGGAACTCGACTCGGCCGGCAGCGACGATGTCTCGGTCGAATTCTCCGATCCATCGGCTTCGGGAGCCAAGCCGGACGGGTCGACTGGCGAACGCTCGACATCGCTGGGCGAGGGCTACATACAGCGTGACCGAACCGACGAGTCGACGTCATCGGGGGAAGCCGACGAGGCACGGACCGACGGGACGGACTCGAGGGCAGCCGACGCGACCGAGTCCGACTCCGTAGCCGACGCCGGAGCCAGCACGGAGTCCGAACCCACCGACTCAGATGTGGCGCACTCGTCCGACGATACGGACGACAAAACCGAGTCCGAAGGCGACGGTGAGTACGTCGTTCGGTTCTTCAACGACCGCGGCTCGGTCGGCGCGATCGGTCACTCGAGTGCGGACCAAGCGCTCGTCGCCACCGCGGAGTACCTCTTCCAGCGGGGGCTCTCGGGCGTCACCGTCCCCTGGCATCCCGACGAAGATGAAGACGAACGCGCCGTCCTGCATGAGTCGCCGACTCACCCCGACGGGACGCCCATGTCCGAGCCACAGCAGCTATCGAACGGACTCTACCTCGAGACGGCCGGCGACACCGACGAGCGTGCGGCGCGTGTCGACGCGCTGGTGGCTCGAGCCGGCTTGCGGGCGATGTTGACCGGTGACTGGGAGGAGTGAGGTTGGCTCGAGCAGTCTGAAAAGGGTCTCGAGATCAGAACGCAATTTCAGTTTCGACGATTGTTACGACAAGTCGGTCGATGCCATCGCACGTCCCCTCGTCTTCATCGTCGTCCCACTCCCAGCCGTTACTCTTGAGAGCGGATTCCCACGCAGTGTCGTACTGACCGTCCGCACTGTTGGCCTCGATCGAGATCGCATCGCCATCATCAACGTCAATAACGGTGGAATATCTCTCATCGACGCTCATCGTGACGCCGAGTCCCTCGCTACTCCGTATCGAGTGGTCTCCACCGGTGATACTGACCAGTGAAATGATCGCCGTCCCGTCATCCTCTTCGTTTCCGTTACAGGTGATTCGTGGCTGTTTTAGGACGGCGCTCCCGGTCTCATCCGCACGGACGAGTCCGCCACCCTCGTAGGCGACCGATTCGCCGCCGTCGTGGTATCTGAACTCGCCCAGATTGATCAGATCATTGTCGGGGTTGTACTCATCTAATTGGTCCACGACCGGATCGTCGTCAATTGTTATATTGAGCGTCGTCCCGTCACCACTCGTCGTCACCGTTCCCTCCCGCATCGAAATCTCGCCGTAGCGCTGATCGACGCCGCTGTAGCGCAGCACGTCGTTGAAATTGTCCGAGAGCGCGTCCATCGCTCGCTCGGCATTTTTGAGCTGTTCGTTCTCCTGATAGTCGTGCATCGCCTGAAAGCCGACGGTGTACAGTAGCCCGACCGAGACGAGGATCATCCCGAAGACGAGCACGAACGCGACCACTTCGGAAACGCCTCGATCGTCGAATCGCGTGTTCGGACTCGAACCGTCTCGCCGATCGATCATCGGTCACCACCAGCGAGCGTGATTCCATCGTCACTATCGTACGTGATCTCAATCGATCCACCCGTTACCGAATTCCCTTCGAGTTCTCTTTCGACCGCAATTGGGACGTGGACCGTCACGTCGACATCGTGTGATGACAGCTCGAGGCAAGGTCTACTATTGTGGATGAGGGGAGCCTCGTCGTCGCGACAGTTCTCGAGTAACTCGACGGTATACTGAGAGTTCGAAATCGTTCGCGGATGGTCCGCGACGAGGGTCACGTCGTCATTTTCGTCTGCCGCAATCCGGTCGACATTGTCGATTTCACCGGCGAGTCGCTCGCCGACGGTCTCGAGCGAAGTTTCGGTCGATCGCTCCGTTTGCGAATCCAGCATCGCATTACCGGCCAGCAGCAGCATCGCGATAAGGATCGTCGTGATCGCGATCGTCAGGACGTGAGTGAGCGCAACGGACATCCCGCGGTCGGTCTCGCGTGCTGGACCGATCATGATGGGCACCCCGCTTCGATCGTCCGATTCTGCTCGTAACTGAGATCAGTTGAGTCGTACGTTATATCGACTGTCGCATTTTCTCCGGGATAGATATCACCTTCGGTAACATCGATATGTACTGCTGTTGGACTCGAATGAGCTGTCGAATTCTGGTACGTTCCCGCAAATGCCGTGATGTTCTCTTCGACTTGGCTACTGTCCCCTTCTGTCTTCTCGAGAAGACAACCGATTCCCTGGGTAATCTCGAGTTCGGTCTTCTCTGCCGTAGTCGCACTTTGACCCGTATCGGCCGACGAGAGCGTCTCAGTGTAGAGGACGCCGTTGAAGATGACGACAACGCCGAGGATAATGAACGCGAGTGTGATGGCACCGATGAGAATTACCTGACCGCGGTCCGGTGTGTCGTCTGTCTGCTGATCATTATTGCATCTCGGCGTGAACGAATCATCACTCACCATATTGATATACGGACCTCCACGACGTTGTAGATCACAGCGTCTTCGTCATCGTTCGCTGGGGGAATTGGATAGTTCGCGTCTTCATCACTGATGTTCATATTGGAATCTGTGGTCAAACTATCGTTTTCGTACAGTGTAACGGTGTAGCTCGCCGTTACGGACTCTGATTCACCCTGGTAGACGAGATCCTCACTTTCATACTCACCCTGGCTCCCGTTCCAGTAGACGAGTTCGACGTTGTAGCTCATGCCACTCTCTGTGAATCGATCGACCATAATCTCGCCAAGCACGAACTCGTCGTAAAATTCCGAGTCAGAATCACTAGTTGCTTGATAGTCTCCTTGACCGTTATCGTCGGCATTCTGGAACTCCTCATCTTCGTGATCCCAGTAGCGGATCATTTCGGAGAGATTCTTCTTGTCCTCGTCCGCCGTTGCAGCGATCATCAGCGCGTCCTGGGTCTCCTGTTGCATCTGCGCTTCGACCGTCCGATCTGCTAGTCCGCCTGTTGTCGGCGTGATGACGATCGATTGTAGCGCGAACAGGAGTGCCATCAGAACAACCATCGCGCTAATGAATCCCTCGAGGGTGTAGGCCTGTCCACGATCAGTTGTAGTGTTGTCTCGCATGATATCACCAGATCCGTACGACGAGTCGACACGCTGGCTCGCACTTGTCAGGGCCGTCCTCAACCGTCACGATCCGAGCCGAACTGGCCGCCGACTGGTCGTCGTACTCAGGTCCGAACCCGAAGCCCTCAATCGTCGTACTCCCGTTAAGCGATTGCAAACTCACGTTCACCCGTTCGATGGAGTCATTGTCCTGATTCGTCCTGAGACCGAGTCGTTCGACTTGATCGTCTTCGAGGCCGTCGGCATCATTCCAGCTTATTTCGTTCGGTGTCTCGGATACCGAAAGGTTGTGTACGACCCGATCCGCAACCCGATCGGCCTGTGCCGTCTGCCCACCACTCGTCGACGAATCGAACGGCGTCAGCATCGTCGGGAGAAACGAGAACACGAACGCGACGGCGAGGATGAACACGCCGATCCCGACGATGAAATCCTGCGTGGTCTGCCCGCGGTCACGCAGCGAGAGCGACACCGTCCGTGGCCGGGGATCTCGAGTTCGTGTCCGAGTGGGTCGTCGATCTCGAGTCATCTTAGGCCACCAGTGTCCAGCCGACGAGGGCGATCGTCGCCAGTCCAACGGAGTACTTCAGGCCGCTCAAGATGTCGGCGTCCCGGATGTAGCCGCAGATGAACCCGGAAATGATCGCCTGCATCGTGACGGCGTGGAAGAACAACACCGCCAGCATATCGACCTGAATGTTCTCGCTCAGGTCAGCATCCGCGAGTTCTCCACCGCCAGCACCACCGGCATCTGCGGCGTCAGCATCCCCACTACCGGCTTCCAGTCCCGCCATCGTATCGATGAACTGCGTCTTGAGGATCGCGATCACGGCGAGGACGGTCAGGAACGTCATGATGATAATCACGACCTGCATCCGGGTTCGGGACTTCCGTTCCCGTTCGATATCGTCGTGATTCTCGCTGGCGCGTGCGGCCGTTCGGAGCACGTCCGAAATCTGGTTCGACGCCTCTTGGGCTTCGGTGATCAGACGAGTCGTCCGGGCGAGTCGGGGGATGTGGTACTTGTTGTTGAACTCGAGAAGCGCGTCCTTCAGGCTCGTCCCGTAGTTGACCTTCGTGTGCATCATCTCGAACTCGCGAGCCAGTTTGCCGCTCGTCGTGTCCGAGACGGCCTTGAGCGACTCGAGCAAGGTCAGCCCGGTGTCGTTCGAACTCGAGAGTTTGCGCAGGTCCTCGGACAGCTGACTGACGACGGCGTTTCGGTGGCGAACGTTCCACTCGCGGAAGACCGCAAGCGGAATCGCGATGACGTACAGCGGGACGTAGATGTAGAGGAACGTCCCCCAGATGGGGTTGTCGAGGAGTTGCTCCCACGAGAGCGGTGCCGAGCCGTTCATCATGGCGGTCGCGATGATCACGAGCGACGCCGGCAGCGTCAACGCGAGCGTGAACAGGGGGTTGTCCCGGAAGAAGATGTGTGGCTTCTGAAGGACTTCCATCGTCTCGTAGGTCCCCTCGCGGTTCTTGATGCGGTCGAAGACGCTGTGTTCGCCCGTGAACTGCTCGACGAGCCCGAGGTTGAGCAGCCCCTGATCGCGCGGGGTTTCGATGCGGCGATCCTCACCGCCCATCGAGAGGTAGCCGTCGCCCGGCTCGTCGTGTTTGACCGTCGAAACCAGCACCAGAAACCCGATTCCGGTCAGCGGAATCAGGCCGTAGACGGTCATATACAGCATCTGGTTCGAGACCTCCGCGTCCGGAATCATCTGCATGACGACCATGATGATGATCAAGAGCAGCGGGAACAGCGACAGGGTCATGTACATCTCGCCGAACAGTTCGAGCGTCTCGAGCGTGAGCTCCTGTTCCTGCTTGGCGGTTCGCATGTGCTTTTCCTTTTTGTCCTCGAGGAAGTTCTCCATGTCACCGCCGCTGTTGACAATCGAGAGCATGTCCGTCAGGAACTGAGAAAGTTCGTCGCTCGGCGTCTCGAGTGCCTGTGTTCGGATCGCGGTTCGGTAGTCGACATCGAAGTACTCGGTCTCCTTGACGATGCTCTGGAACTCCTTTGCGACTTCACCGTAGGTGTCGTCGGCCTCCGCCATCGCCTCGATAATCTCGAGCTGATTGAGGCCGCCGACCGACAGCGCGTACATGAACGAGACCGAGTCAGTCATCAGCATGTTGATCTCGCGCTTGCGGGCGGATGCGCGGGAGTACGGAATCGCGACTAGCGAGCCAAAACCGAGGGCGAAACCGATCGAGCCGAAGATGAGTCCGGTGACGAAGACGAGCGCCGGCACCCGAAGCAGTTCGATGATTTCGAGGGCCAGTTCGCTGCTGACCGGGAACCCGAGGATAGTGTCGACCTGAATGAGACCGGTCGCAAAGAGGGTGTATCCGAGGAGGAGTCCGAGTAGCCACAGTGCCAATCCGCTGATGAAGCCGATCCCGAGCGCTCGAGAGAGATACAGTTCGACCGTATCAGTCATCCGAGCCTGGGCGAGTTTCGTCTCGACGTCAGTGACGAACTCGCTGTCCTCGCTGAACAGCCGGTCGTACAGGGGATAGAACGTATCGCCCAGGACGTCGGAGCTACCCGACACGCCACCGGAGCCCCCGCCGCCGGTTTGTAAGCTCATGAATCCGTCTCCTCGCTATCGTCGAACAGCGATCCGTCATCGCCGTCGTCGTTTTCGTCCCGTTCAGTGTCGTCGGGTTGCTTGAAGATCGAATCGTCCGTCTCAGTTTGCCCGGCGTCGCCGAACAGCGATCCGTCGTCGCCGTCCGGCACGTCGTCATCGTCGTCGGCGAAGATGGGATCGGCGTCGTTTTCGAATATCGATTCCGACTGGTCGACGTGCTCTCCGTCCGGTTCGCCGGACGATTCCGCCGCTGGTTCGTCGGGTGCATCGCGAGATTCGTCGTCCAGCGACTCGGAGGGGTGGTCATCTACCGACGGCTCCACGTTCTGATCGCTGTCAACCGTGGCTCCGCGCTCGTCCGTCGCCTGCTCATCACTGCGGCTGTCGTCAACAGCTCGTGCCGTGTCGGGTTCGTTCGAGTCCTCGAGTTCGTTCTCTGCCGTCTCGTCCGCCGACGGCACGTCCAGTTCGATCGTCGGCGCCTCGACACTCTCGGCGTCATCCGAATCGTCGGTCATCTCCGGCGCCGAGTCGTCGGTTTCCGCCGCCGTTGCGTCGTCAGTGGCCTCGATCTGGTCGCTGAAGTCGCCTGCCGCTTCGTCGGACGCGTCGGGATCGAAGATCGACTCGAGGTCGTCCCCGGGAAACATCGAGTCGAAGTCGGAGGTATCGGGAGTCGCCTCCGACACGGATCCGTCCGCCGGAGACGTCGTCTCACCGGCGTCGAGTCGATCGATCGTCTCGCCCATGTCGTCGAACAATCCGCCCATATCACCGTCTTCGGGGTCGTCGGTGGGGAGGACTGTGGTGTCGTCGTCCGACTGTGAGACGGCCGACGCCGATTCGGTCTCCGAACTGGTCGTCGCAGCGGGTGGCGATTCGGTTTCGGCCGGCTCTTGGCTAGCCGTGTCGAGGCCACCCGTTTCCGCACGCCGATCGGCGCCACTCGCGGACGAACCAACGGCGGAATCGGCGGCCGTTGCTTCGGCAGCCGTCCCGCCGGTGGCACTCGCGCTTCCGTCGTCCGACCCGATATCGAAGCCGGTGTCGTCACTGAGCCACGCCGGTTCGGCGTCTCCCTCCTGCGAGCCGGCCCCGAACCCGCTCGAGCCGTCGCCGAGTTCCCACTCGTCGTCCTCGATGGTCTCGTCGACCTCGCCGGCGAACTCGAACTCGTCGGCGTCGGCGCGGTCGACCTCGATCGGGTCTGCCTCCTCGACCTCGCCGAGCGAGCTCGCGAGTCCGCTCGGCACCTTGCCACGGTACTCCTCGAACAGCGACTCCTCGGCTCGCTCGAGAATGTCCATCGAGAGGTTGTACGTCTCGTCGCTCGCGTCCGGGCGGGGGACGAGCTCTTCTTTTTCGGGGTCGACGTCGATCAGGACGCTCTCCATCTCCCGGAGGTCCTCGAGACTGTCCTCGAGTTGGCCGTTCGCGATGAGCGTCAGGATCGTGTCCGGGTCGTTGATAAAGGCCTGGGCGGTCGCCGCGACCTCGGCGTACGTGTTCAACCCGTTCTTGATGAGGTAGGCGAGGATGACCTCTCGTTTGAACAACTCTTCTTCGAGTTTCTCGTTGCTCCAGCCGCGGTCGAACTGGATCTCCTCTAAAGTGTTCGAGTCCCCCATCTTGAGGTACTCGTCGGTCTCGGCCTGCCACTGGTAGACGTCCTGTACGTTAATTTCGTCGTGTTCGGCCTCGTAGTGGTTAATCTCCGTGAGGGATTTGTTTCGCCGAACCTTCCGGCCCTGCACGCGGGTCTGGGTCTGGATCGAGACCAGATCCAGCGCGGTGAACATCGTCTTCGAGACGTTGATCGGGTCCGTCGTGAAGCGCTTGAGGACTTCGTCCACGGAGTCGGCGTGGAACGTCGTGTAGGTGGTGTGACCGGTCGACATGACCTGAAAGAGCGTCCGACCCTCCTCACCACGAATCTCACCCATCACGATGTAGTCGGGCCGCTGACGCAGTGCGGCCTCGAGCAGGTCGAACTCGTCGACGTCACCCTGCTCGTCGTCCGAGAACGAGGGTCGAGTGACGCTCGCGATCCAGTTTCGCTGCGGAAGCTCGACCTCGCGGGTGTCCTCGATGGAGACGATCTTCGCGCTACTCGGGATGAACAGCGAGACGGCGTTCAGCGAGGTCGTCTTCCCGGATGCGGTACCGCCAGCGAAGATCAGGCTCTTATGGTTCTCGATGCAGAGCCAGAGGAAGGCCATCTCGTCTAAGCTAAAGGTGTTCCAGTTGATGAGGTCGATCGGAGTAAAGGGGACGTCCTTGAACTGACGGATGGTGTAGTTGGTCCCGTGGTCGGACACCTCCTTTCCCAGCGTCAACTGCGCACGCGAGCCGTCGGGCAACGTCGCGTCGACCTGCGGGAGCCGTTTACTAATCCCCTTACCCGAGCGCTGGGCGAGTTTGACGACGAAGTCGTCGAGTTCGTCCTCGCCGTGGTAGATGTTCGAGATGATCTGCTCGTACTCCGAGTGGTAGACGAAGACCGGCGAGTTGTAGCCGTCGACGGAGATGTCCTCCACGTTGATGTCGTGTTTGATCCCGTCAATGCGCTCGTAGCCGATGAAGTTCCGTTTGAGCTGGTAGAGCAGCTTCTCGACCTGGTACTCGTTTAAGGTATCCGGGTCGTCCGCGAGAATCGCCGGCTCCGGTCGAACCTCGATCCCCTCGAGCTGTGTCGGTCCCGACGCTTCCTCATCTTCCTCGTCGCTGTCGAGCAAGTTCTGAAGCGTCTCGAGGATGCCCTCCTGTGTGCTCCCGGAGGTCTTCTCGAAGAGGTCGTACCGTTTCAGCAGGCGCCGTGTTTCGTCTTCGATGACGACCCGCCGGCCGTCCTCAGTCGCTTTCTCCTTGATTCCGTCGTCGGAGTACTTGATCGCCGTCCTGAGTTTACCCGAGAGGAACTCCTGGAGTTCGATCTCGATTTCGTTCAGGTACGGCTCGATCATGTAGTACTTCTTTTCGTTTTCTTTCTCCGAATGGAAGATGATCACGTACGCGTAGGGTTTGTTCACCCAGTAGCGCTCGACCTCACGGAAGTGGGTCTTCTTGTCCATCGGGACCGCCTTCTCGAGGTCGTAGCGGTTCGAGACGGTGGTGTTGCCGTCGGCCGTCGAGAAGAACTCGTCTTCCTCGATATCGTCCTGAATATTGACGGTCCGCTCCTCGACGAGTTCGTCCAGTTCCATCGCGACTTCGTCACCGGCGAAGAGTCGCTGCTCTAAGGTGTCTGGATCGAATCCGAGATCATCCTCTTTATCGTGGCGAACGATTTCGCCGTCACCATCGCGCGGCCGGGAGCCATCCTCCTCGTAGTAGTACTCCCACTTGTGATGTTCCCACGTCCAGACGTCTTTGGTGACTGGCGTCGTCTCCGGATCGACATAGTCGAGAAAGGTCTCCTGAAGTACGTCGGCGTTGTCGCCGGCGACTGGCAGTAGCTTCGATCGTAGATCGTCCGGTTGAAAGCCGAGATAGGCCGCCGGATCGAACTCGACCTGTTCCCAGTCGTCCCCGCTCGGAACAGTCTGTCCTGCCGATTCGTCGGTCTCGAGCCCGAGTTGATCATCACCCGTGGGTTCGTCGGGATACAGCGTCGAAATCTCGTCGCCGTACCCGTGCTCATCCATGAACTCTTCCCACGTGTATTCGCCGACGCGAGCGCCGGGACTCGAATCCGAGTCCGCACTCGACGCGTGAGACCGGTTGTCCGCCGACCCAGGGTCGGATGCCCCCTCATCAGAAAAGTCCCCGGCATCCGACTGGTCGGCCTCGTCAATAGCCATTGTCGTCACCCAAACGCTTACCCTTCAAAAAATTCATCCACACATTACCACTTCTGATAACTCCGCGCACAGGGCTGTGTGCCCGTTGTATCGCCACGTGTATGTTTGTTGCCATTACTGTAGACACAGTACGATCACTCCGGTTGATTACCCCTACTTCTCTGACGATACTATTTATAATGTTGGACGAAATTATCGATCGAGTCGACTCGAGCGCACGATCGATTCGCCCCCGACTGGGTGAACGGGTGCGGCCGGGGAGAACACATATGCGGCCGGCACCAGTATCGATCGACCGATGAACACAACGCAGCAACCGGCTCGAACAGCCGAGGAACACCGTCGAAGCGCGTCCACCCTGCGGGACGAAACGGACCCGTCGCCTGAACGGGTGAGCACACGATGACCGAGCAGTTCAGCCTCGAGGGGCGGGTCGCGATCGTTACCGGCGGTGGACGCGGCATCGGCCGGGCGATTGCGCTTGGACTCGCGGACGCCGGCGCCGCGGTGGTGCCGTCGGCGCGCTCGGCCGACGAAATCGAAGGCGTCGCGGACGAGATCGAGGCAAACGGCGGCGATGCGATGGCCGTCCCCGCCGATGTCACGGATTCGGACGCCGTCACCGACGTGATCGAGCGGGCCGACGACGCGTTCGGCGGCGTCGACGTCGTCGTCAACAACGCCGGCTTCAACCCCGACGACGCGCTCGGCCGGCCCGAGGACGTCGCCACTGAGAGCCTCGACCGCGTCCTCGACGTCAACCTCAACGGCGCCTACGAAGTGACGGCCGCGGCGGCCGACCACCTCCACGAAAGCGACGGCGGATCGGTGATCAACGTCGCGAGCGTCGGCGGTCTCGTCGGTCTCCCCCGACAACATCCCTACGTCGCGTCGAAACACGGCCTCGTCGGTCTCACGAAGAGTCTCTCTCTCGACTGGGCACCCGAGGTCCGGGTCAACGCCGTCGCGCCGGGCTACGTCTCGACGGAGCTGACCGAGGACCTCGAGTCAAACGACCGTCTCAGACAGTCGATCATCGATCGAACGCCGCTGGACCGATTCGCCGAACCCGACGAGATCGCCGGCCCGGTCGTCTTCCTCGCCAGCGACGCCGCGAGCTACGTGACGGGGGGCTGTCTCGCGGTCGACGGCGGCTGGACGTCGCGGTAGTCTGCGGACCAGCCCGCCGAGCTGCAATTTCCCTTCCACCAGTAGCCTGGGTATCAGTTTCCACAACCAGTGTATCCATTCACCCGGTGCCAGTGAAGCATCGTAAATGTATTTGGGAAGGTTCCACACGCACGGGAATTCTCTCCCACACCTATCGTACGGCCGCGCGAAGGACCTGTATGCAGTACTCCGACTCGGAGCAAGCACAAGAGCTCGCCAGCCGCGCCCACGAACTGATGGAAGAGGTCGTTCTCCCGCTCGAGCGCGACCGACCGGGCGGGATGGCCGTCTCGAGTGGCACCGTCGCGGACCTCCGCGAATCGGCCCGCGAGTACGGCGTCTACGCACCCCAGATCCCCGAAAAGTACGGCGGAATGGGGATGAGCTTTCGCGACGCGCTGCCCGTCTTCGAGGAGGCTGGTCGCAGCCTGCTTGGCGCCGCCGCGATGCGCGTCGACGCCCCCGATGAGGGCAACATGCACCTGCTGGAACTCGTGGGCGACGAGATTCAGAAGGAGACCTACCTCGAGCCCCTCGTGCAGGGAGAGATCGCGTCCGGCTTCTCGATGACCGAACCGCTGCAGGGGGCCGGCTCGGACCCGAAGATGATCCAGACGACCGCCGAAAAAATCGGCGACGAGTGGGTCATCAACGGCCACAAGTGGTGGACCTCCAACGGCGTCGAGGCCGATGTCCTGATCGTCCTCGCACGAACCGATCCCGACGCCCACCCCTACGAGGGCTGTTCGCTCTTTCTCGTCCCGGCCGATGCCGACGGTGTCGACGTCGTTCGTGACGTTCCCCACATGGGCGGCGGGCCCCGCGGTGCCTCCCACGCCGAGATTCTCTACGAAGACGTCCGCGTGCCCGAGGAACACCTGCTCGGCGAACTGAATCAGGGGTTTACTCACGCTCAGGAACGACTCGGCCCCGCCCGGCTCACCCACTGTATGCGCTTTTCGGGAATGGCCCAGCGCTCCCTCGAGATCGCGAAAGCCTACACCAGCGAGCGCGAGGGCTTTGGGTCGACGCTCTCGGACAAGCAGTCGCTGCGCTACCGGATCGCCGACGCCGAAACTCGACTGCACGTGGCTCGGACAGCGATCCGTGATGCGGCCGACCGGATCGATGCGGGCGAGGACGCACGCATCCCCGTCTCGATGTGCAAGGTCTTCACCGCGAACGTCACGCAGGAGGCGATCGATCTCGCGGTCCAGTGCTGTGGTGCCAACGGTATCGGGAAGGATCTCCCGCTCGCCGACTTCTACGAAGCCGTCCGCAAGTTCCGAATCGTCGACGGCGCCGACGAAGTCCACCGGCGCGTCATCGCGCGCGACGCGTTCGAAGACACGCACGACGAGGAACTCGAGCCCCTGACCCGCTTCGGCGAGCCGAACACGCAGAGCGCCGGCGGCCACTGACTCGCGGCTCACGACCGGCGGACTGTTGCCGTTTCCTTCATCGATCCTGTTTTAAGACGCGTCGCTCGAGTCGATCGATGGGCTGCCGACTCGAGTACCTTCCTGATGGCCAGTCTCGAGGGTGAGAGGGCCGAGCCACCGTTCGCAGGAAAGCTGGTGTGGCGGAGGACGTGAGGAGCAGACGGGCGTGTGGGATTCGAACCACGGTCGTTCCGCTTCGCTCCACTCCCTGATTCGAATCCCGTCGTGCCGGTTCGCTCGACGACTCGTTTCACTCGTCGTCTCGCTGCACGGGCGTGACGGGATTCGAACCCGCGATCAGAAGGTTAGGAACCTCCTGCCCTCTCCGCTAGGCCACACGCCCCGTCAGAAAAGCGTTAGTTCGATTCCGTTTCGGTCTCTTCCTCGGTAACCGGCTCCGTGTCGACGAAGTCGTCGTCGGAGTCGGTGTCGAGTTCACCTTCGGCCTTGGCGGCGGCGAACTCTTCTTCTTCACCCTCCTCGAACCCTGCTTCGCGCATCTCCTCGAGTTCTGTTTCAACTTTTTCACGACCCTTCTGGAACTCGCCCATGGCCTCTCCGGTCGACCGGGCCAGCTTCGGGATCTTGTTCGCCCCGAAGAGCAGAATGGCGATGAAAAGGATGATCAGTAGTTCCGGACCCCCTGGAATAGGGGCAAACAGCGGTGCGATTTCGACTACCATCTCTATGCGTGGCTAGTCCGCTGGCAATTATAACCTTTTTGGACCACTTAGAAAAACAAGTATCGGCGAAAGTCCGTTTGAGAGCGGTTTTCGAGCTAATTGTAGGATCCTGGGGCCGTAATATAGTTTCGGTTTTCGAACTGACCCAACGCGTCGGCCGGTCGCCAAACGGAGCGACACACTGCAGTATCGGCCGTAAAGCGACAGGTTCGGTCGGCTCGAGGGCGAACGATCGCGCCAAAATTCGCGCCCGCGGTCACCAGTGATCCGTTCCGCGAACGAAACTGTCTTTCCGAGTTACCGTCAAACAACGGGTGATGCCAGAAACCGGAGACGCAGCACCCGACTTCACTGCACCGCTCGCGAACGGCGACGTCGACTCGTTTACCCTCTCGGATCGCCTCGCGGACGAGGCCCCGATCGTTCTCGCCTTCTTCCCCGGCGCGTTCACCAGCGTCTGTACGACCGAGATGTGTGCGTTCCAGGACCGTCTCGCGAACTTCAACGACCTCGACGCCAGCGTCTACGGCGTCAGCCGCGACTCGCCGTTTACGCTCAACGAGTTCCGCGACCAGAACGACCTCGAGTTCGGTCTCATTAGCGACTACAACAAGGAAGTCATCGACGACTACGGCATCGCGATGGACTTCGCGGACCTCGGCGTCTACGGCGTCGCCAAGCGCTCGGTGTTCGTCATCGACGCCGACGGCGAGATCACCTACGCGTGGGTCAGCGACGACCCCGGCGTCGAACCCGACTACGACGAGGTCGAGGCCGCCGTCGAAAACGCAGCCTGAGCGGATCGGTCGATCGTATCCGAAGGCACCCTATCGATCATCGAACTCCCTCGTCGCAGGGCTTTTTTAGTCGGCAGCCGACGTTCGCGTATGAGCGATTCTGCAGGCGACGACGCCGGGCGTCGCGTCTACCGTCCTGATGCCGACCATCACTTCCCCGACACCAAACTGAACCGCGTCCTCGAGTTCGTGCTCGAGGACGAGGAGATTCAGACCTATCTCGAGGCCCAGAACGTCAACGCGGTCGACCGGATGCAGTACAACGACCACGGCGCGAAACACATCGAGATCGTCCGTAACCGCGCACTGTGTCTCTACGATCTCCTCAAAGCTGGGAACGTCGATTTCAACGGCGCGCGCCAGCAGGGACTCGAGGAGGAAGACGAGTCGGTGATCATCGCGCTCGCGGCGACGCTCCACGATATCGGCCACGTCGTCCACCGCGACGAGCACGCTTACTACTCGATTCCTCTCGCGGCGGACGTCCTCGAGCGCGTTCTCCCCGAGTTCTACGGCGTAGCCGAAACCGTCCGGATGAAAGGCGAGGTGCTCCACGCGATCCTCTGTCACCACCGGACCGAGACGCCGCTGACGACCGAGGCCGGCGTGATCCGCGTCGCGGACGCCCTGGACATGGAACGCGGGCGCTCGCGGATCCCCTACGAACACGGTGGCCGGGGCATCAACACGCTCTCGAGTCAGGCGATCAGCCACGTCACCCTGCAGGAAGGCGACAGCAGCCCCGTCATGGTCGAGATTGCCATGACCAACGCCGCCGGCGTCTACCAGGTCGACAACCTGCTCAAAGCGAAGCTTCAGGGCTCCGGCCTCGAGGATCAGATCCGGATCGTCGCGGTCAACACGAACGAGAACCGCGAGCAGTTGGTCGAACGGATCGAGCTATAAAACGAACTTTTACTCTGCGGTGCGCCTTCGGCGCACCTCGGTAAAACTTCGATGAAAAGCACTCCTCCCTCCGTTTCGTGACGCTCAGCGTCACTCCACATCGGTCGTCGGCCCGCTCGTTCGCCCTACGGGCTCACTCGCGGTGACTGTCGTTGGATCGCCAGCCCTCCCCCGGATCGCGGAAGCGCCGCAGATCGCGGTGCTTCCGCTCTCGGCCGTCGAAATCGGATAACGAACGGGGTCGTCGTTCAAAATTGGACTCAGACGATCTCGAACCCGGAATCCGTCCGCTCGAGGTACCCTCGCTCACGAAGCGTGCCGGTGATCGAGAGCACGGTGCCCTTCTTGACGTTGAGATCGTCACAGAGACGCTCGATCGTCGCGCCGTCGGTCGTCACAACGTACAGATAGACCAGTTTCGCCCGCGGTGACTCGAGATCGTCTGGGACCGGTATCGTCGACTTGAGTTGTCCGTCTGCGTGCATACGCCAGCGTCTATTTTCGACGATATTAAAACTGAGTATCGTCATCTGTCGAACATCGAGCGGCTGAAAACGTCAAACCGGAAGCGAAGCGGCGGGGGCGAGTCAGAGCGCTTTTTGGTATCGACCGTCTCCTCACCGCTCATGAATCTCCAACTCATCCTCTTGGGACTGCTAACCGGGACGCTCACCGGTGCGTTCTTCGCGCTTTTCGACGTCCCAATTCCGGCACCGCCGGAGCTCCCGGGACTCATGGGAATCGTCGGTATCTATCTCGGCTACAAACTCGTCCAGCATCTAGGCGTCAGCGTCGACGTCCTCGAGTCGGTCGGTTTTTGACGAGAACCGTCACGTCGGTTGTCGAACGGGTTGTGATGTGTGGTATCAGGGCGCAGCATCGAGGTCCGCAGCGAACTCGCGAGCCCGCGCTCTGATCGCCGCGGCGTCCACGACGAGCACGTCGCCATCTCGCATCAGGACGTCGCCGTCGACCATCGTAAACTGCACGTCGTCGCCGTGAGCGGCGAACACCAGGTGCGAAAGCACGTCGTGAATCGGCGTGGCGCGGGTGATATCGGTCTCGAGGCCGACGATATCGGCCTTCCACCCCTCACGAAGCGCCCCGACTCGATCGAACCCCGCCGCGCGGGCCCCGTTGATCGTCGCCATCTCGAACACCGTCTGTGCGGGAAGGGCCTGGGGCTCGAGCCGATCGACCTTCTGGAGCAGACTGGCCTGACGCATTTCCGTGAACGGATCGAGCGTGTTGTTACACGGCGGGCCGTCGTTGCCCAGTCCCACGTTGATTCCCCGGTCCAGATAGTCGAGCACCGGCGCCACGCCGCTTGCGAGTTTCATGTTCGAGGACGGGCAGTAAGTGACGTGCGTTCCCGTCTCCGCGAGCAGTTCGCGCTCCGATTCGTCCGTCCAGACGCAGTGGGCGAGCACGACATCCTCGCCGGTCAGCCCGACCTCGTCGAGCCAGTGGATGTTCCGCCGGCCGGTCTCGTCCTCCACCGACTGGATCTCACCGCGGTTCTCGCTTGCGTGCGTGTGAATCCGCACGCCGTCGTAGGCGTCCGCGAGCTCTCGACTGCCGCGGAGACACTCCTCCGTACAGCTCACGGCGAACCGCGGTGTCACGGCGTACTGAATGCGGCCGTCCTCGATCCCGTGATACTGCTGAATCAGCCGTTCGCTCTCCGTGAGGGCCTCGTCGGTGTCCTCTAACAGCCCCGGCGGCGCTTCCTTGTCCATCATCACCTTCCCGAGTCGACCGCGAATCCCCAGTTCTCGAGCGGCCTCGAAGGCCTCCTCCGCGTGGGCGACCGAGAGGTGATCGACACAGCCCGTCGTCCCGCTCTCGATCATCTCGAGGTAGCCGAGTTCGGCCGCGGCGCCCATTGCCTCCGGCGACAGCGACGCCTCCATCGGGAGGACGTACTCGAAGAGCCAGTCGAGGAGTTCGGTGTCGTCGGCGATGCCGCGGCCGAGACTCTGGACCGAGTGGACGTGCGCGCCGACGGTTCCCGGCGCGAGGATGTCGTACGAATCCCGCTCGTGGTCCGGATACTGCTCGAGACAGGTCGACCGATCGCCGACGGCGACGATGCGGTCGTCCTCGACGACGACCGCCCCGTCGTGAATTACGGTTTCAGCGTCAACGACGACGGTTCCCGACAACAACATATCGAGACTCGATAGCCGGCGGCGGCCCTTATCTCTGTGGATCTCAGGACGATCTAAGCGACATCGACAGCTGCGAGAGTCCCCACGCGAGCGAGATGAGCACGGCGAACGTGAGGTAGCCGACGCCGAGCGGCAGGAGAATCAACGGCAGGTAGTCGGCGAAGAGGTAGAACGTGACCGCGAGCACCGGAACGAGAACGAGATTCAGCCGGACGAATCGCTCGATACCCATTACGTGAGGGAAACTGGACTGGACATTTAGCCTTGCTGGTGTCGGTCGAGAACGTAGTCGACGGGAGCCGGCCATCGGAAAACGGTCCGCAGTGAGCCGTCAGTAGCTGCGGTCTTTCGGCTCGTAGGTCTTGTCCTCGCCCTCGAGGATGACCGGGCGGTAAAAGATCTTCGGCTCGCCCTCTTCCCAGGAGATGAGCGTGTGCTTGAGCCAGTTTTCGTCGTCGCGGATCTGGTTCTCCTGGCGCCAGTGGGCACCGCGGAACTCGTTGCGCACGAGCGCGCCGAGCGCGATGGTCTCGGCGACGTCGATCAGGTTGCGCGTCTCGATGGTCTGCTGGAGGTCAGTGTTGAACGTTCGCGAGGGATCGTCGACGTAGACGTCCTGATACTCCTCGCGGCACTCGCGAATGAGTCGCAGGGCTTTCTTGACGCCCTCCTCGGTCCGGAAGACGTTCACGTAGTCCGTCATCGCGTTCTGGAGCTTCTGTCGGATCTCGGCGTGTTGGACGCCGGTATCCTTCTCCATCAGGTAGTCGACGTGCTCGCGGGCGCTTTCGACCTGGCGCTCGAGGATGCCCTCGGCGTCAGCCGTCATTCCGCCGTCCGCAGCGACGCCGCCGCTGCTGTCGAGACCGGCGCTACCGGGCTGGACGGGCAGTTCGGTTTCGGTTTCGTCCTCGACGTCGTCACCGTAGCCGGTCCGGATCTGGGGCTCGCCGAGGTCGTCGCCAGCGGCGTGGCGTCCGGCGCGCTTGCCGAAGACGATCAGTTCCGGCAGGGCGTTGCCGCCGAGTCGGTTGCCGCCGTGGACGGAGACGCAGGCACATTCGCCGGCCGCGTAGAGACCGTTGATACAGGTCTGTCCGTTCTCGTCGACCTCGATGCCGCCCATCGCGTAGTGCTGGCCGGGTTTGACCGGCATCGGTTCGATGAGGCCGTCGACGCCCTCGAAGTCCTCCGCGAGGTGGAGGATGTTCTCGAGGCGGTCCAGAATGCGCTCCTCGCCGAGGTGGCGCATGTCGAGGTGGACGTACTCGTCGTTGACGCCGCGACCCTCCTGGACTTCGGTCAGTTCGGCTCGCGCGACGACGTCGCGGGAGGCGAGTTCGCCATCGTTGTTCGCGTAGCCGTGCTCGAACATGAACCGCTCGCCATCGTTGTTGTAGAGGATCCCGCCTTCACCGCGGACACCCTCACTGATGAGGACACCCGTCGAGGGGAGGGAGGTCGGGTGGAACTGGATGAACTCCATGTCCTCGAGCGGCGCGCCCGCGCGATAGGCCATCGCGTGGCCGTCGCCGGTACAGGAGACGGCGTTCGTGGTGTGATCGAAGGCCTGACCGGGACCGCCGGTCGCGAGGATAACGCCGTCGTTCGCCTTGAACCCTTCAACCTTCCCGGACTGGACGTCGTAGGCGACGACCCCGTGACACTCGCGCTCGTTGGGGTCGTCCTCGTCGGTCGTCGCCAGATCCATGACGTACCACTCGTCGTAGACCTGAATGCCGCGTTTGACGACCTGCTCGTACATCACGTGCAGCAGGTGGTGACCCGTCTCCGCGCCCGCGTAGGTGGTCCGCGGGAACGAAAGTCCGCCGAAGGGACGCTGGGAGACGCGGCCGTCCTCCTCGCGGGAGAACGGCATCCCCCAGTGCTCGAGCGTGATCGTGTCTTCGGGGGAGTCCTGCGTGAGGGTCTCGACTGCCGGCGCGTCGGCCAGGTAGTCCGACCCCTTCATCGTGTCGTAGGCGTGGAGTTCCCAGTCGTCGCCCTCGCGGAGCGCGGCGTTAATTCCACCCTCCGCTGCACCCGTGTGACTGCGAACCGGGTGGAGTTTCGAGACGAGTGCGACGTCCGCACCCGCCTCGTCCGCTGCGACCGCAGCACGGAGACCGGCGCCGCCGGCGCCGACCACGATAACGTCGTGTTCGTACATGTTACCAGAACTTCAGGTTTTTCTTGACCGCTTCCCGCTTGAGCTCCTGAATGTGCTCGGTGAGCGGGATGTCTTTCGGACACACCTCGGTACAGGAGAACTGGGTCTGGCAGCGCCAGACGCCGTGTTCCTGCTCGATGATGCGGAGTCGGTGCTCTTTGACTTCCTCGTCCTCGCGGTCGTCCATCGCGAAGCGGTAGGCCTTGTTGATCGCGGCCGGACCGAGATACTCGTTGTCGCCCGCGGCGATGTTACACGAGGACATACACGCGCCACACCAGATACAGCGCGTGGACATCTTGATCTTCTCGCGGTTCTCTCGGGATTGGCGCTGTTCCTCCAGATCGCCCGTCGGGAGGTCGTCCTGCTGGAGGTAGGGCTCGACGGTGTGCATCTGGTCGTAGAAGTGGTCCATATCGACGACCAGGTCCTTGACGACCTCCTGGTGGGGCAGCGGCTCGATCCGAACCGGGTGCTCGAGATCGGCCATCTGCGTCTTACAGCCCAGTCGCTGCTTGCCGTTGACGAAGAAGGCGTCCGATCCACAGACGGCCTGCCGACAGGAGTGTCGGAAGGTCAGCGACGAGTCGTAGTGGTCCCGCGCGTACATCACGGCGTCGAGGACCGTCATCCCCTTCTCGAAGGGGACGTGGAACTCGTCGAAGCGTGGTTCCTGTTTGTCCGCGACCTCGGGGTCGTAGCGGAAGACCTTGATGAGGACCGTCTCCCCATCGAGTTCGCCGTCGTCGGCCGTCCTTTGATCGATCTCGCCGGTTTCTTTCTCTTTCTCGTCGACCGGCGACTCGGCCCCCTTCATTTCGGGGTCTTGCGGTGCCTCCTGACTCTCCGGCTGTTCGGGTTTCTGCTGTTGAGTACTCATATGATCACCACCCCTGCCATAGCCATTGCAACGATGATTCCCTGCACGATGAGTGCCACGCTCGCGATGACAAGCACTGCGAGCACGACCTTCTTCTGCGTTCCCTTCAGGCCCTGATTGACCAGCGCGTTGTAGACGCCGTTGACACCGTGGAACGTCCCGGCGATCAGGAACAGCACCATCGTCAGGAAGTAACCGACGTTCTCCATGCGAGCCTGCGTGCCCGCGAACGTGACATCGGCCGCGTGATTCACGAAGTGTAGCTGGAAGAAGTGGAAGGCGAGAACGACGACCAGAAACGCCGCCGTGATCCGCTGGAGCAGCCATCCGGTGCCGCCGGGCGTGAACGAGGAGTATCGTTCCGCCATTAGAGGGCCACCCCGTCCATGAAGGTTGGGACGCTCGCAACGGTGATGATTGCCGTCAGCACCAGCGAGGCGTAGAAACTCTTGTCCTGTGCGTCCAGCCCGACGCCGAGATCGACCATCAGCAGTCGAAGCCCGTTCAGGATGTGGAACACAGCTACGGCGAGGAGACCGACCTCGAGCACGCGGACGATGAACAGCGACTCGAGTCCCTGAATCGTCGTCGTGTAGATGTCATCGCCCGATGCAACCAGCGAGGCGTCGCCGCTCGCTGCGCCGACGGCTGTACTCAGCACGGCGATGTGGGTGAACAGATAGCCGATTAACATCCACCCGGTGAACTTGTGGAAGATCCACGCCCACATGCCGGCCGAGAACTCCTTCCATCGGCCGAAGTCCTCGATGAGACCGCGATTGTAAGACTGACTCATACGCTCATGTGCACCGTTAGACCGTGGGGGTATAGAAGTTACTTTTATCGCTTCTATCTTGTCTTTCGCGCGAACATGAGTGGGGCGAAACAAACCAGATTTGGCGACCGATCCCGAACAGGTTCGCAACCCGAGCAGCGGTGTGGCCGTCGGTCGTCACGTGCGCCGTCAACTCGGGGCCGGTTGTCGCGGGCCTCGTCGACCGCCGGTCCCGCCTCCGTGCGCTATCCGTTTTCGGTCTCCTCGTCGCCGGTCGGCCGGAGTTCGGAACGCGAACTCGCTTTGGTTCGTTCGCGCTCGAGTGCCGTTCGAGTATCCGGCGAAAGCCCGACGAGATGGCACAGCGGGTTCCCCGGGTAGACCACCGGGTTCTCGAGGACGCCGACGATGAGCCCGGTAAAGGGAGCCTCGACGGTGACGATGTCGTCTTCCTCCTTGAACGGGTTCGTGATCGCACAGATCACCTCGCCCTCGCGGACGAACTCCCCGCGACCGCGTTTCATGTCGACGATTCCGCCGGCGTCCGCGCGGATCCAGGTCTTCTCGTTGTCGTCGTCGATGACGGTCCGCCACCCCGGCCAGTGGACCGAAGACTCCCGGTGGAGCCCGAACTCGGCGAGGACGCTCGCGACGCCGGTTAGCGCGCGATCGATCAGGCGGCGTTGGAATCGGTGGGCTTCGCCCATCTCCACGGTGATCGTCGGAACGTCCTCTTGCGTGGCCTCCCGTCGGAGCGTTCCGGAGGGCCCCTCGCCGGCGATGATGACGTTCGAACTGAACGACTTCGCGAGACGCTCGACGATGGGCTTGTCCATATTAGCCCGCACGTGCAGCATGTTGGTCCGCCCGCGCGTGGAGGTATGAAAGTCGATTCCGAGGTCGCAGGGCTCGATGAAGTTCGTGAAAATTCGGTGGGCCATCCGCCGGGCGCTGGTCGACCCCTCGCGGCCGGGAAACGACCGGTTCAGGTCCCGGTCGTAGATCGGCAGGTAGCGTTCCTGGGCGAGAAAGCCCGGCACGTTCATCACCGGGAGACAGACCAGCGTACCGTGGAGCATCGAGTGGTCCCAGTCGTGGGCGACCTCGCGGACGACCTCGATACCGTTGAGTTCGTCCCCGTGGGCCGCCGCCGAGAGACAGACCGTCGGGCCGGGATATTTGCCGTTGATCACCGTTACGGGGATTCGTACCGGGTCTCCGAGGTACGTCTCGCTGATGCCGTACCGGATGTTGGCCGACTCGCCGGGATCGACCCGTCCGCCGTTATACGTAAACGCCTCGGCCGGGTCGGACGAACCGTCGTCGGGCGGTTCGTCGTTCTCGTCGTTCATACCAGTGTCTCCGCGGGAAGCAATGTGAATGTTCTCCTGTCGCCGCGAGAGAGGCCCCGTTCGGTCCGCAGATGTCGGCGAATACTCACTACGCACCGTTCACGCAGACGAGTATCCGATGTCACCGAAACCCCCTCGTTCCGCGGACAGAAGTCCGGGAAAAACTGACCTCGTGGGCATACGTTTTGTACGAGGGCATGGTACTAGTGGCTATGGAGATTCGTGAAGCGACCGACGACGACATCGACACCATTCGATCGATCGCCCACCGCTCGCTCGAGTCGACCTACACCGATTTCCTCGACGAGGAAACTGTCGACGACGCTATCCACCAGTGGTACGGCGAGTCGTTCGCCGAAGAACTCGCGGACGACCACTCGCTCGTCCTCGTGATCGAACGCGACGACGAGGTTGTCGGCTTCTCTCAGAACGACCTGATCGGCCAGCGCTACGACACCGGGCGGATCCTGTGGCTCCACATCGACCCCGACGCCCGCGGCGGCGGGACGGGCGTCCGCCTGCTCGTTCGGACCCGCGAGAAACTGCTGGAGAACGGTGCCGACCACGTTCAGGCGCTCGTCCTCGAGGACAACGAGGGGGGCAACGAGTTCTACCAGGACCACGGCTTCGAACGGGCCGGCCAACGCGATGTCGAGATCGGCGACGAGACCTTCACGGAGAACGTCTACGCCGAAGGCAAGATCGGCGACGAGGGCTGGGGGGCCGTCGACGAACTCGAGATCGACGGCGAGACCGTCTACGTGAGCTACGGCGAGGCTGCCCGCGGCGAGAAGTCGCCGTTCTACGGCGCCTACAAGACCGAAGATCAGGAGGAGCTCTACGCCTGGTTCTGCGGCAACTGCGACTCGCTGGACAACACGATGGACACGATGGGGCGAATCGAGTGTAACGTCTGTGGCAACCGACGGAAAGCGACGCGCTGGGACGCGTCCTACCTCTAACCCAACACCGACGGGACTGCTCGGTTGAGAGTCGTCTCCGGAGACCGGTCGTGTCGACTCCGAGCGCGAGTCGGTTCCAAGTACGTTCGGCTTACCGTTTCGGCCGCGGTTTCTCTTCACTCCTCGAGTCGGAAATCGGTCCGGGCGACGCATCGCCGGCGTATCAGTCGATTGGCACTGTAGCTGAACGTTTCACGACCAGTATCGCGACCGTACGCCGTTTGTCTCCGCATTACAATTGCCGGATCAGTCCACCGAACAACTACGTCGGTCCTCCGGCCGATCGGTCGCCGAAGCCACCACGTCGTCCAACGGAGTTCGAATGAGTAGACAGGAGCACATCGTCCACGGGTTCAAAGCAACGTTAGTCGCTCGAGCAGTCTACATGCTCTCGAGCGCGCTGTTGATGTTCGTTCTGGCGCGGTATCTCCTCGATACCGACGGATACGGAACGCTGTACTGGGTGATCGGCATTCTGGCGATGGTGCAGTTGATCGCCGACCTCGGGATCGGAAAATCCGCCGCCCGGTACATCTCGGAGTACAGCGAGAAGGATCCGGGACAGATCCCCTACTTGATCAGGTCGACGATCACGATCAAGCTCATCGCGATCACGTTCGTCGTCTACCTCCTCTTGCTGTTTCACGAGCAGATCGCCACCGCGCTGGGCAACCCCGAAGCCGCGCCGTTTCTCGCGGCCGGCGTGATCTACATCGCCGTCTTCTCCTTTAGCGGCTTCACACAGATCGCCTTCCAGGGGTTCAACAATCTCACCTACAGTGCCGGCGTACAGGCTCTCAGTGGGTTCGCACGGCTGATCTTCGCCGTCGGATTCACTCTGATGGGACTGGGTGCGCTCGGCGCGTTCTTCGGCTACATCGTCGGCTACGCGATTTCGGCCGCCGTCGGGTTAGCACTGCTTTACTACACGTACTACGCGCCGTACGACTCCGCGGAGTCGTACGAGGACGGCCTGTCGCGACGGCTCCTCGAGTACAGCGTGCCGCTGACGGCGACGCGCAGCGCGAACGTCGTCGACAAACAGATCGACACCGTCCTCGTCGGCGTCTTCCTGACGCCCACCGCGGTTGCGTTCTACACGATCGCAAAGCAGATCACCGACTTCGTGCTCTCGCCCGCGGAGGCGCTCGGCTTCACCATCTCGCCGAACTTCGGCGAGCAGAAGGCTTCGGGACAGCTCGCGGAGGCCCGACAGATCTACGAGACGGCGCTGACGAATACGATGTTGCTCTACATCCCCGCGGCCGCCGGACTGGCGATCGTCGCGGGTCCGTTCATCACGATGATCATCGGCGAGAACTACGCGGGTGCGGTGCCCGTCCTCCAGATCCTCGCCGGCTTCGTCGTGTTGCAGGCGATTACGAACCTGACCAGCGACAGTCTGGACTACCTCGGTCGTGCTCGCCATCGGGCGATCGCGAAGGGCGGAACGGCCGCGGCCAACTTCGGGCTGAACATCGTCCTCATTCCGACGATGGGCGTCGTCGGCGCTGCGGCGGCGACGGTCGCCACACACACGGTCTACGTCGCGGTGAACCTCTACATCGTCCACCTGGAACTCGATCTCAATCTGTTGCGCCTCGGTCGATCGATCGGGTTGATCTGTGCCATCACGGGCGTGATGGCCGTCGCCGTGTTGGTCGTGATGCCGATGGTCTCGAGCGTTGCGGTACTGTTCGGCGCGATCGCACTCGGCGCGGCCACGTGGGCCGTCCTCGCCGTCGCGAGCGGACTGGTGGATCCGGGGGAAGTTCGCGCAGCGATCACGTGACGAACTCTCGGAAAATCGAACAGAAACCGGGTATATCGGTCACCTTCCATCGTTCGATGACAGTATACTTTTCCCCCACCTCAACATCTACCGTAGTATGGCCGTCGACGATCCTGTCACAGTTGGAGTATTAAGTCTACACACGAGCAAGGAGACGAAGGCGATTTTGAACGCCGTCGAAGGACTCGGTCACGAGACCGAGTGGCTCCGTTCCGAGAATACGTCGATCAGCGTCAGCGACGGTAGCGTCGTCTTAGAACCCGACGTCGACGTCATCGCGAACCGAATGCTGCTCTCGAACACCGAACAGCCCGCCGAGGAACTCGGGCTGGCAAACACCTTCGCACAGCTGGTTCCGACGCTCAACGAGCCGTCGACGGTGCTGACGGCGATCCACAAGCTCGCGACGGCGACGACACTCGCAGCCAACGACGTCAGAACGCCCGACGTCACTCTCGCGCTGAGCAGCGAGAAGTTGAACGCCGCTCGCGAACAGTACGGCGAGGAGGCCGTCTACAAGACGGCGATCGGGACCCATGGCGGCGGGACGTGGAAAGTCAGCGGTGACGATCCGGTCAACGCCAAAGTCGGCAACCGATACGCCTTCCTGCAGGAACTCATCGACCGCGACGACGACCGCCACTTCGACGCTCGCGTCTACGTCGTCGACGGAGAGATCATCAGCGCGATGTACCGCTACGCGCCGGACAACGACTGGCGAACGAACGTCGCCCTCGGCGGCGACGTCGAGGACGCGACCGACGACCTCCCCGAGGAGGCGCGGGATATGGCCCGCCGAGCGTCGACCGCGATCGGCCTCGACTACGCCGGCGTCGACCTCGTCGAAGGCGACGAGGGCTGGTTCGTCCTCGAGGTCAACCCGACCGCCGGATTCAAGGGACTCTACGAGGCCACGCACGTGAGTCCGGCGCCATACATCGCCAAACTCGCGATCGAAGAGGCCGGCGGCGAGGTCGACGACGACCGCGTCAGCGACCTCGCGAACGTCCTCGACGACTCCCGACCGACGGCCCAGCCCGTCGAGACGACGTCGATGGAGACGGAATCCGCAATCATCGGCTACACCGAAGAGATCGTCCTGTCGGGAACCAGCGGCTCGAAATCCGTCCTCGCGAAGTCCGACACCGGTGCGACGCGGACGAGTATCGACACCAGTCTCGCGGCCGACATCGGAGCCGGCCCGATCAAATCCATCACGCGCATCCGCTCGGGCAGCAGCAAAACGGCCAAGAGCCGGCCCGTCGTCGACGTCGTCGTCGGCGTCGGCGGCAACCAGCACACCGTCACCGCGAGCGTCGAAGACCGCAGTCACATGGACTACCCGGTCATCCTCGGCCGGGATATCCTCGGTAACTACCAGGTCGACGTGGGTCGGCGAGCCGACAAGGACGTTCCCGACACCCCCGAAGAAGAGGAGTAATCGGCGAGACTGGGCAACGCCAATTTCGCTCTCGATGACCGACGACAGCCGTCTCGAGCGAACTCCCTGGCGACACGTCGCGTTTCGCTGTTCGAATCCCACTCGGATGGATCGAAACCTGGCGGCCAAAAACGTGAACTCAGTAACGGAAGAGAGCCACCGTCGGCGGCGAAAACGATTGCGAGCGCCCGACGACTGAAGTTCTCGGTTAGCGATGGACCTCAGCAGTTGCGCAAAGAGATAGTACGGAGACAGTTCGGGAAATTTTATGATGACGGAAAATGAGTTGCGCTACAGCGAAGAGTTAATTCTCGGATTAGGAAATCTTAATACGGGAAAGACACAATCCCCCCATGATGAATAAGTCAACCCGAGACTGGTGGCCGAACCAGTTGAACGTGGACATCCTCGATCAGAACGTCCCAACGTCCAATCCGATGGACGAGGACTTCGACTACGCCGAGGAGTTCCAGAAGCTTGACCTCGACGAAGTGAAAGCGGACATCGCGGACGTCATGACGACGTCCCAGGACTGGTGGCCGGCCGACTACGGCAACTACGGACCGCTGTTCATTCGAATGGCGTGGCATAGCGCCGGGACGTACCGGACCAGCGACGGTCGCGGTGGCGCGGCCGGCGGTCGACAGCGTTTCGCGCCACTCAATAGCTGGCCCGACAACGCGAACCTCGACAAGGCGCGTCGAGTGCTCGCGCCGGTCAAACAAAAGCACGGCCGCAAGCTCTCGTGGGCCGACCTGATCGTGCTGGCCGGAAACGTCGCCCTCGAGGAGATGGGATTCGAGACGTTCGGCTTCGCCGGCGGACGCGAAGACGAGTACAAGCCGGATGATGCCGTCGACTGGGGGCCAGAAAATGAAATGGAAACCTCCGATCGGTTCGACGAGAAAGATACCCTCGAGGGAGGGCTCGCCGCCACCGTGATGGGCCTCATTTACGT
Organism: Natronorubrum tibetense GA33; assembly: GCF_000383975.1. NCBI lineage: Archaea > Methanobacteriati > Methanobacteriota > Halobacteria > Halobacteriales > Natrialbaceae > Natronorubrum > Natronorubrum tibetense. The sequence continues at coordinate 871,584 of NZ_KB913017.1, forward strand.
GAATCCAGAGGGTCCGGACGGTGAGCCGGATCCGGAGTGGTCGGCGGAACGGATTCGACACTCGTTCGGTCAGATGGCGATGAACGACAAAGAGACGGCCGCGCTCATCGCGGGCGGACACACCTTCGGAAAGGTCCACGGCGCTGACGACCCCGACGAACACGTCGGACCGGAACCCGAAGCGGCCCCGATTGATCAGCAGGGGCTCGGCTGGGAGAGCAGTCACGGCTCCGGAAAGGGAGCCGACACGATCACCAGCGGAATCGAAGGACCGTGGAACACCACACCGACCCAGTGGGACACCAGCTACCTCGACAACCTGCTCGAACACGAGTGGGAGCCCCAAAAGGGGCCCGGCGGTGCCTGGCAGTGGACCACGAAGAGCGGCGAACTCGACGAGGCCGCACCGGGTGCCGAAGAGCCGTCGGAAAAAGAGGACGTGATGATGCTGACGACGGACGTCGCGCTCAAGCGCGATCCCGAGTACCGGGAAATCATCGAGCGCTTCCAGGAGAACCCGATGGAGTTCGGGATGGCGTTCGCGAAAGCGTGGTACAAGCTGATCCACCGCGACATGGGCCCGAAAAAGCGGTTCCTCGGCCCGGAGGTTCCCGAGGAGGAGATGCTGTGGCAGGATCCCATCCCCGACGCCGACTACGACCTGATCGGCGACGAGGAGGTCGACGAACTCAAAACGGCGCTCCTCGACTCGGAGCTCTCGCGCTCCCAGCTCGTCAAGACGGCCTGGGCGGCGGCGTCGACCTACCGCGACAGCGACAAACGCGGCGGTGCCAACGGCGCTCGTATCCGTCTCGAGCCCCAGCGGAGCTGGGAAGTCAACGAGCCCGAGACGCTGGACACGGTGCTGTCGACTTACGAAACAATCCAGGAAGAGTTCAACGGCTCGCGGTCCGACGACGTGCGAGTCTCGCTGGCTGATCTGATCGTGCTGGGCGGCAACGCGGCTGTCGAACAGGCGGCGTCCGATGCCGGCTACGACGTGGAGGTTCCGTTCGAACCGGGCCGCACCGACGCATCCCAGGAACAGACCGACGTCGATTCCTTCGGGGCGCTCAAACCCGACGCTGACGGGTTCCGCAACTACCTCTCGGACGAGGCCGACCGATCCCAAGAGGAGCTGCTGGTCGACAAGGCCGACCTTCTCGATCTGACGGCACCCGAGATGACGGTGCTGGTCGGCGGCATGCGCGCGCTCGACGCGACCTACCAGGATTCCGGCCTCGGCGTCCTCACCGACCGGCCGGGGACGTTAACCAACGACTTCTTCGTGAACCTGCTCGACATGGACTACGAGTGGGAGACGTCCGACGACTCCCACGACGTCCTCGGTTGGGAGGCCGCCTCGGACACCGAAGAAGACCAGGGCCAGGTCTTCGATATTCGCGACCGCGAGACGGGAGAGGTCGAGTGGACGGCGACCCGTGCGGACCTCATCTTCGGGTCGAACTCCCGACTTCGAGCCATCGCGGACGTCTACGCGGCCGACGATGCCGAGGAGAAATTCGTACATGACTTCGTCGACGCGTGGAGCAAGGTCATGAAACACGATCGCTTCGACCTCGAGTAACGACTCGAGTCCCGACACCGATCTCTCTGTTACCCGTTCTTTGCGGACATCGCGCGACGCCACGGCGGTCGTGATCGACCAGCGTCGTCACTCGACGTGCTCGTCGCCGCCTCTGTGCTGGATGATTACCTCGTCGTCGGTGATCTCGTTGATCTCTGAACTCTCGACGGGATAATCGTCGTCACCGTGGCCGCCCCAGTTCAGTCGCGCTTTGAGCCGATCCGTCAGGCCCGGCTCGGGGTCGATATAGGCGGTCTGGCCCTCGACCTCCGCGACGATGCCGATCTGCTCGCCCCGCTCGTCGACGACGTCTTTCCCCTGATCGTCCGCCGAGAGTTCGACCGGTCCGGTGTCGACTGCCGGCGTGTCGGTCCCCGCCTCGGCTTCGGTGGCGCTCTCTCCCATCGTCGCACCACCGCCTGCACCGGCAGCGCTGGACTCGGCCGGCGAATCGATCTCGCCGTACTCTTCGACGTCGATGATCTCGCCCTCGAGGAGGTCGCTGCCGACAACCTCGGACTCGAGCAGTTCGGTCTCCTCGAGCGCGAAGCGCATCTGGCTTCGCTCGTCGATCCGCTCCTCGATGGTGCGGCGCTCGAGCAGTTCGCTCCGGACGGTGTCGCCTTCGCCGCGCTTGCTCTGGACGACCTCTCGGTCGACGACATCGTCGGTAGCGACGTCCGTACGCACGACGTCGCTGTCGAGGATCGATCGCTGGACGCTTTCGAGTTCGACGTTCGTCTCGACTTCGTCGTGCTCGACCTCGTCGTGCTGTTCGATGTCGACGTCGACCACCCGGCTCTCGATCGTGTAGCGTTCGACCTCTTCGACCGTCTCGAGGCGAGACTCGTCGGTCGTCACCTCGATGAGGTCCGCGCTGACGAACTCGGTGTCGACGATTTCTCGGGAGAGGAGTTCCGAGTCGACGACGGTACGTTCGGCGAGTTCGGTGTCAACGACCTCGCTCTCGATCGTGTCGCGTTCGACGACTTCGGTCTCGACGACCTGCGTCTCGACGATCTCGGTCGTCACCGTCTTTCCCTCCCGGAGCTGGTCCTCGAGTTCGCTCCGACCGAGTGACGCGCGGTCGAACGCGGCCTCGCGCTCGACGATTTCGAAGTGGCCCAGCCCCTCGTCGGCGGGTTCGTCCTCGTGGTAGACGAACACCAGGTTCTCGTTGTCGAACGTCTCCGTGAACTCATCCCAGGTGTACTCCTCGTGGTCCTCCTCGAGGTGACCCTGATGGGCAAAGGAGTGACCGTGATCGTCACTGTCGCGGACCGTGACGGGAACGGCGTCGCGGGCTTGCGCCCACTCGCGGATCCGTTCGGGATCGGTTGTCATCCGTCGCTGTTCGGGGCCGTCGTCTACGGGTGGTTCGTTTGCCATCTCGTTTCCAATCCCGCCCGGATCGTACTTGAGTCGGCATGGCCGTCTCGTCGGTCAGTATCTCGTTTCTCGAGACGCCCCGTTCAGACTGTATCGTCGGGGGCGTAATCGTCCGTTGTCCAGCCGGGACCGCCGACCCTCGGAACGGGGGTCGGTGACAGTACCGGATTACCGTAGCCGACCGACCGAAACCGTCGCGACCGGCGACCGTTTCACTCCGTTTCCCCTCGGAAACTCGTGTTTGTGCGCCGATTCCCGGAGTATCCGCGAGCCGCCACCCGTGCCCGCTATCCCGATTCGTACTCGGCCCAGATGAACCGCGTTGCGACGCTTCGGTACGGCCGCCACGCCTCGGCGATCTCGCGCATCTCCGGCCGCGTCAGCTCTTCGTCGCCGTTCCCGTACAGCTGCTCGATGCCGCGGCGAACGGCGAGATCGCCGAGCGGGAGAACGTCCGGTCGCTCGAGAACGAACAGGAGGTACATCCGGGCCGTCCAGTCACCGATTCCCTTGATTTCGGTGAGCAGGTCGATCACGTCGTCGTTCGAGTGGTCGGCCAGCCCCTCCCTGGTGTAGTCGCCCTCCTGAAACGCGCGGGCCGCGTTTCGGACGTACTCGATTTTCTGTCGCGAGAGTCCAGCCGATCGAAGCGCGTCGTCCTCCGCTGCGAGGACGGTCTCGGGCGTGACGCGGCCGTCCAACAGCTCGAAGAATCGCTCGCGAACGGCGGTCGCGCTCGCTGTCGACAGCTGCTGGTTGATGATCGAGATACACAGCCGTTCGAACTCGCTCCAGTTCGGTTCGACGTACGGGTCGTGTCGCTCGACGAGTTCCGCCATCACGGGGTCCTGCCGGAGAACCGGCTCGGCGTCTGCTAACATCTGTGTGGTTCGAATGGGAAGCGCGAAGCGTCAAAGGCGTCTCGGTGACGGTCACCGATCGGCAGAACCCGATCGATGGGCAGCGTTATTCGAGGTGGTGATAGTCGAGTTCGTGATTCTCGTCTATGGCCGCTCTGACCGCATCCGACGGATCGGCAACGCCGCGTCGCCGGATTCTGAGGCCGCCCTCGTCGGCCGAGAGGACGAGGTTCACTCGCCAGTCCGAGTCGGTCTCGGGGAAGTCGGTTCGGTAGTGAGCCCCCCGAGATTCGGTTCGCTCGAGTGCGGTCCGAAGCATCGTCTCCGCGACCGTGAGACTGAACGAGAGGTCGACGGCGTACTCGAACGATTCGGACGTCCGATCGCCGTCGACGCGGAGGTCGGCGGTCCGCGCTCGAAGTTCGGCGACGGCCGCCAGCCCCTCGCGGAGCGACTCCTCGTCGCGAAGAATGCCGGCGGTATCCCAGAGTACGTCGCCGAGTTCCTCGAGGAGTTCGATCGGGCGAACGCTGCCCTCGGCCGCGGCGAGGTCGTCGAGCCCCCGAAACTCCCGTTCGGCGAGAGCCTGCTGTGCGTTGGTGACGGTGGGAACGCGGTCCCTGCTGGTAACCGCGTTCGCCACGTGGCCACCGACGAGCTTCCCGATGGCGACGGTCTCCGCCAGGGAGTTGCCGCCGAGCCGGTTCGCGCCGTGGACGCCCGCGACGGTCTCACCGACGGCGTACAGCCCATCGACGCCCGTCTCACCGGTTCGGAAGTCGATGTCGACGCCGCCCATCGTGTAGTGGGCGGTCGGTGCGACCTCCATCGGTTCTCTCGTGATGTCGACCCCGAGCCCCTCGAAGCGCTCGACCATCGTCGGCAGGCGCTCGCGGATGTAGTCGGGATCGCGGTGAGAGATGTCGAGGTAGACGCCGCCGTGGTCCGTACCGCGGCCCTCGCGGACTTCCTGTGCGATCGCTCGCGCGACGACATCCCGCGCGTCGAGTTCCATCTGGTTCGGCGAGTAGCGCTCCATGAATCGCTCGCCCTCGGCGTTGAACAGCCGCCCGCCCTCGCCGCGGACCGCCTCGGTCACGAGTCGGCCGTCCCACTCCTCGCCGTAGCGTTCGCCGACCATCCCCGTCGGGTGGAACTGGACGAACTCGAGATCCATCAGCCGAGCGCCCGCCTCGAGGGCCAGCGCCTGGCCGTCGCCGTTGTTCTCGTCGTCCCGCGAGGAGTGACGGTGGTACAGCGCGGAGAACCCGCCCGCGGCGAGCACGACGTGGTTCGTGCGGAACAACAGCCCCTCGCCGGTCTCCATGTCGAAGCCCACGGCGCCGTCAACGCGCTCACCGTCCGAGAGCAACCGGGTGATCATCACGTTGTCGCGGTAGGGGATCTCGAGCGCTTTGGCGCGGTCGATCAGCGTCTCGAGCATGGCCTCCCCCGTCCGGTCGCCGACGAAGCAGGTTCGGCGGGAGGACTGTGCACCGAAGTAGCGCTGGTTAATCGCGCCCTCTTCGGTCCGATCGAAGGACATTCCCCACTCGTCGAGTTCGTGAATGCGGTCCGGCATGTGCTTCGCGGTCAGTTCGACGGCCTCGGGGTCGTTCAAGTGGTGGCCCTCGTTCAGCGTGTCCGCTGCGTGAATCGTCCAGTCGTCCTCGTCGAGCGAGCCGAGTGCGGCGTTGATCCCGCCCGCGGCCCACGTTGTGTGGGCGTCGCCGTGATCTCGTTTCCCGATGACGAGCGGCTCGAGGCCCGACTCGGCGAGTTCGATCGCGACGCGTGCCCCGGCGGCACCCGCGCCGACGACGAGGACGGGTGTGGTGACGGTGTCGTACTCGATCTCGCGGTCGCGGTCACCGCCGTCGTGGGTGTTGATTCGACCGTCGACGCCGGCGTCGTCGGTCGTCGGTACACCGTGGTCGGTCGGCGGTATTTTTGTCATCAATATAACGGAAGGGGCGACCGGGAATAAGCCGATCACCCAACCATGCAACCTCCCGAAAACGGTCGAACACGCGCGTTCAGCCCGGGGATTTAGTAATCCGCGTCAGCTACGTTCGAACGGATGCAACCGGTCGTTCACCTCGCCGTCGGTTACCTCTGTTATGCAGCATACACGCGATTGCATCACGGACGCGAGCCAGCCGATCTACCCGCGCTCGTCGCCGTCTTCGCGGCCGGGCTCGCGGACCTCATCGACAAGCCGCTCGACGCGGCCGGCGTCGTCCCGGTCGGCCGAACCATCGGCCACTCGCTGCTGTTCGTGATTCCGCTGGTCCTCCTCGTCTGGATCGTCGCGAGCCGTCGAGACCGACGGCTCCTCGGCGTGGCCTTCGCGATCGGCTACCTCTCGCACGTCGCGACGGACATCCCGTGGCACGTCTTTTCGGGCGACTTCGACGAACTCGGCTTTCTCCTCTGGCCGGTGACGGAGATGCCCGCGTACACGGGAGTCAAACCCCTCGGAACCGTCGCCGGGATCGAGATTACGACGCTGTGGCTCGAGGCGGTGATCCTCGTCGCCGCCGTGGCTTGCTGGTGGATGGACGGTCGACCCGGCGTCGGCCTGTTCCGTCCCAGCCACAGAGCATGACAAATAGTGAAACAGACACCTCGTTTGGGGAAATATCATAACCGCTGCGTCCGTTGGTTGTGGTATGAGTCCCGAACAGAGACAAACCGTCGAAGATGTTATGTCAACGCCACTAGAGACCGTCTCGAAGGACGCGACGGTCGTCGAAGCCGTCCAGCAGATGCGTAATAAAAACATCAACGCGTTGGTCGTTCCGACGACGCCGCGGGCGATCATCAGCAGTACGGACGTCCTCGATGCCGTCGCCGACGGACAGGACATCACGGATCTGACGGTCGCAGACGTAATGACGACTGACGTCGAAACCGTCGCACCGGATCTGTACATGGAAGAGGTCGCCGCGATGATGACCACCTACGGAATCAAACACCTCCCGGTCGTCGACGACGACTACGTCGGAATGGTCTCCTCGACCGACGTCACGGCGCACTTATCGTAAGCCGGCCGTCCGCCCGATTCGCACGCTGGAACGCTTTTTAATAGATTCAGTCGATCAGTGCCCACCGTCGCCGCGTCCCTCGAGTCCGTCGGGCGTGTCGGGTTCGACGTTCGCCAGTCGCATCGCGTTACCCGTCACGCCGAGGCTCATCCCCATATCGCCGATGACGACCGCGTGGATCACCGTGACGATTCCGAATGGGGCCCCGGCCGCGAGGACGGCCTTGACGGCCAGACTCGACCAGACGTTTTGGCGAATCACGCCGTTGGCTTTTCCGGAGAGTTCGTAGAGGTAGGGCAGTCGCGTGAGATCGTCGCCCATCAGCGCCACGTCGGCGGTCTCGAGGGCCGTATCCGTCCCCGCCGCACCCATTGCGATCCCGACGCTGGCGGTCGCGAGCGCGGGCGCGTCGTTGATGCCGTCGCCGACCATGGCGACGTGCGCCTCACCGTCCTCCCCTCCGTACTCGTCTTCTAACCGTCGAATCCACTCGAGTTTCTCGTCGGGCAGGAGTTCGGCGTGGTACTCCTCGATCCCGACCTCGCTCGCGATCGCGCGGGCGGTCCCCTCGTTGTCGCCGGTGAGCATGACGACGCGAACGCCCTGGTCCTGGAGCTGTGAGACGGCCCACTTCGCTTCGGGCCGAACCCTGTCGGCGACGCCGATGACGCCGAGCGGTCGCTCCTCGGTGCCGACGATCACGACGGTCTTACCCTCGGACTGGAGGTCAGGGACGACTTCGCTGAGCACGTCCAGACAGCCCTCCCGGTCGCACTGGGATTCACCACTGTATCCCATCTCGGCGAGTGCCACGCCGCCGTCGGTCGTCGCGTGGACGTGCTCGAGATCCGCGAGTCCGTCGAACAGGCTAGGTTTGCCGACGTAGTGGGTGGTGCCGTCGATCTCGGCGCGGACGCCCTTGCCCGTCAGCGCCTCGAAGTTCGAGACCTCGGATTCGGTCCCGTCCTCACTGTCAGCCGCAATGCCTTGCTCGTCGGCGTAGCCGACGATCGCCTGTCCGATCGGGTGCTCGCTCCGGCGCTCGAGCGCACTCGCTCGGCGGAGCAGGTCGTCCTCGTTGGTGCCCTCGAGCGAGATCACGTCGGTCACCGTCAGATCTCCCTCGGTTAGTGTCCCCGTCTTGTCCACCGCGAGAACGTCGCTGTCCCCGACGGCCTCGAGGTGTTTGCCACCCTTGATTAGCACGCCGTTGCGCGCCGCGCTGGTGATCCCCGAGACGACGCTGACGGGCGTCGAGATGACCAGCGCGCAGGGACAGGAGATCACGAGCAGCGTCAGGCCGACGACGAACCAGTAGCTCCATGATGCGCCAAACAGCGCGGGCGGCACGACGACAGCGGCAACCGCGAGCACGACCACGATCGGCGTATAGACGCTCGCGAAGCGGTCGATGAACTGCTCGCGATCGGTCTTCTCCCGTTCTGCGTCCTCGACCATGCGGACGATCCTGGCGATCGTCGAATCGTCGGCCTCGCTTTCGACCTCGACCTCGAGATAGCCCGATTCGGGGATCGTGCCGGCAAAGACCTCGTCGCCTGCAGCCTTGTCCACGGGGACGCTCTCGCCGGTGATCGGCGACTGGTCGATCGCGCTCTCGCCTTCCAACACGACACCGTCGGCCGGGACCTTCTCACCCGGCCGCACGATGACCGTGTCGCCGACTGTGAGTTCGTCCGCAGGAATCGTCTCCTCGGTGCCGTCCTCGCGTTTGACGGTCGCGGTGTCGGGCGAGAGATCCATCAACTCCCGAAGCGAGTCGCGTGCGCGGTCCATCGAGAAGCGCTCGAGCAGTTCCGCGACCGAGAACAGCACCGCGAGCATGGCCCCCTCGAACGGATGGTGCGCCGCCACGCTCGCGACGATGCCGAGGCTCATCAGGAAGTCGATGTCGAGACTCCGATTGCGAACGGAGTAGTAGCCGTTGCGGAGGATCGGCGTCCCCGCGACCGCGACGGCCGCGATGAACAGCAGGTGCGAGAGTTCGTAAGTTCGGCCCGCGAGGGTGGCCAGGGCCGGATCGAGCGCGGGGAAAACGAACTCGAGGGTCATTCCGATCGTGACGAGTACGGCACCGACCGCGGTGCCGACGGCCCGACGGCTCTTCCAGACGGAATCCCGGTCGTCGATTGGATCGCTGTCGTCGGCGGCGGGTGACGCGTCGTAGCCGGCGCTCTCGATTGCGCCGAGAACGGTCTCCGAATCGGCCCCGTCGGCGACCGTCACGGTGACTCGACCGGACGCAGGCCGAGTTTCGATGTCATCCACGCCGTCCGTGCGCTCGAGCGCGTTCTCGACCTTGCTCGCACAGGAGGCACAGTCCATGCCGGGGACCGAAAACGTGCGTTCGGCTGCCCGACCATCGATTTCGTAGCCCGCTGCACGTACGCGCTCCCGAATCCTGGACTCGTCGGTCAGCGTCGGATCGTAGTCGACCACGAGGCGACCGCTGGTCACCCGCGGATCGATGCCGTCGATCCCGTCGAGTCGCCCGACGCTGTTCTCGACCTTCCCGGCACAGGTCGGACAGTCCATGTCGGGAACGCGGAGTTCGAGGGTTCGACTCGAGTCCGGTGGCGTAGACGGGGAGGGAGCCTCGCTCATTACCTGCTCGTAGTCGCCGGGCCGACATACCGGTTATTTGGCGTGCGCCAACTCGAGGCTTGTTCCGAGACAGTTCCGACTCTCGTGTCGATGTCTTAGCGTCCGAATCAGCGAACCATCGAGGGTCCCAGGCGTTATTTGGCCCTGACTGACGTACCCTCCTCGATGGCAACACGCGTCAGGCTCGACGATTGGGAAGCGGCGGTCGACGAACTGCGCCGATTCGGTGACCCCGGAGGCGTGACGACTGGAGACGACTGGATTCGGCTCGATTTCGGCTCCGCACACGTCGAAGTGACGCAAACAGGTCACGTCAGTACGGGAATGCCACTCCACGAGTTCGAACGGGACGGGGAGGTAGACCTCTTGGTGGACCACAAGGAAGGAGCGCTCACGGTCGAGGCCGACAACGTGACCTACACGTTCAGAAGGCCTGGCGGGTGAAAAACCGCGAGTGATGAACTGCCCCTCCCGCCGACGGCTAGACGTCCGCAGCCAGCGTTTCGAGCGAGTCGTCCTCGTCGACGAACGTTGTCGCGAGGCTGGCTTCGGCCCGGCGGAGTCGGTAGGAGAGCGTCGATCGAGGGATCCCGAGTCGCTCGGCGAGGTCCGAGAGTTCGATCCGGCGCGGCGTCTCGTAGTAGCCGTGGTCGACTGCGGCTCGCAACGCGTCGCGCTGTTCGTCCGGCAGGTCCTCCGCGGGTTCGGGGTGGGACCGGTCCGGATCGAGTTCCGTCAGCCGCAGCATCTCCATTCCCGTACACTCGCCGACCTCCTCGCCTAACGCGTCGAAGAACTCGTGGATCGGCGCGTCGCTTCCCAGCACGATCCGCCAGCGGTAGCGCCGGCCCTCGCGGTAGGTCTCGAAGAGGAGCCCCTCGCCGAGATACTCGAGGGCCACGTGGGGAACCGACGTACAGACCTCGGTTCGATCCCAGTAGGTGTAGACGACTAATGTGTCGTTCGAGCGGTCGAGCACCTGCACCTCACAATCCGCGCCGCAGTCGTCTTTCACGAGACAGTCCGCGAAGAATTCCGCCGTTTTGTAGGCCTTCTCGAGGGCCTCGAGCGCCTCCGGGGAGCCCTCCGCGTGGTCGACCCGCCAGAGGCTGTCGCTCGTGACGTGACACGACAGCGAACGAATCGACGCGTCGGGGTAGTCGGCGAGCACGTCGGCGACCGGGTTCGTCCTCGATTCGTACTCGAGGGCGAAGACGAATTCTCTCATTAGCCCTACAAAGGGGGGCACACGCCAAAGGGGTTTCTCGATGGCTGCTGTAGGGGTAGCCGATGGTGCCGGTATCGATGGTCGTGCTCTCGAACGTCACGCACTGGGTTCAGGACTTCTGGGTGTTCTATCGTCGCTATACGGACACAACGGTCCACACGGCGTCGACGGCAGCACTCGCCATCTTCGGGATCCTCGTCTTCGTCGACCCGTGGTTCGCGGCGGTCGCGATATTCTGTTACGTCGTTCCACCGATCGCACTGTACGTCCTCGCGGACGATCCGGTTCCCGGCCCGGAACGCCCCATCGATCGGCGCGGTTCCGAGGAGCAGGCGACGGAGACGCGCGGTCGAGCCGTCGACTCTGTGGCCGTGCGGGGTGAAACGGCTCGCTCGAGCGGCGAGGACGGTGGCTCGAGAGTGGTTCCGAACGACAAGTCCGAGGCCGGAGACGCGGACACCGACAGCGACATCCACTCCGACGACGGAGACACTGATTCAGATAGCGATGGTACAGATACCGATTCTGACAGCGACGGTACGGACACTGATTCCGACAGCGATTCCGACGACGGCGACACCGACTCGGATTCCGACGACTAATTGAACCACTCGAGTACACGTCTCGAGCAGCGCCCAGCCAGCGTCGGAGACGGAATGTTAAGACGATCGGCTTGCATTCTCCGGGAATGGACTCGAAGAGCGACTCCGAACGCGACAGCGGTGAGCGCAAAACGGAATTTGACGGCATCACGGCCCGTGGCGTCGGCGCGCTGTTCGCTCTCGGATTCCTCGGTATCGTCGCACTGGCGGCCACGACCCCCGCACAACTGGCCGACATCCCCGAGGCCGCAGACGTTCCCGTGGTATTGCTCGTCGCCGCAGTCATCGTCCAGTCGTCGATCCTCCTCGTAATCGCCGTCTTGATCGGCTGCTATACCGCACCCAGAGTCGGGCTTCGCTCGCACGTCCTCGAGCGAGTCACCCGCGGCACACCGATCCTTCCGCGACTCCGCGAGGAATTCCCCATCGCTGCCGGACTCGGTATCGCCGCTGGACTCGCGATCGTCTTGGCGGAAGCCGTCCTCGCACCGACGCCCGCGAACGCGCCGGGATCGGCCGACGCGACCATCGGTGCCGTACTCGCGAGCGTTCCGCTCCGATTCCTTTACGGCGGGATCACCGAGGAACTGCTCCTGCGCTGGGGCTTCATGTCGCTCGTCGCGTTCGGCCTCTGGAAGACGGTCGGCCGGACGTCGGCCGAGCCGTCCTCGAGACTGATGGCCAGCGCAGTTACAATCGCCGCTGTCGTCTTCGGAATCGGCCACTTGCCCGCCGCACTGGCGCTCTACGGCGAGTTGACGCCCGAGGTCGTCACCTGGATCGTCCTCGGCAACGCGATCGGCGGGCTGGCGTTCGGATGGCTGTTCTGGAAGCGGAGTCTCGAGGCGGCCATGCTCGCTCACGGCTTCGCGCACGTGGTGTTCGTCGCGCTGTCGCTCGTGATCGTGGCCGTTTGAGCGAAGCAGGCAGAGAGTACTGGCCGGGAGCGCGACTCGAGCAGACGCGAGAGTCGCGCGATCCGGGGGAGGGCAGGCTGTCAACAGTTACTCACCGCGAACGGCGAAGCCGTGAGCGGGCCGACGACTGATGTGACCGAACGACTGAAACGAGTGAGAGAACGGAAGGAGGAGTGCTTTTAATCGAATTTTTGCCGAGGGCCGGCGAAGCCGGCCCGTGGTTCGAGAGAGCTCCGCTCTCTCGTCATCACGAAAGGCGCGAGCGCCTTTCGAACGACAGAGCAAAACTTCGTTTCTAGAAGCCTTTGCCGAGCAATTCGCGTGCGATAACGTTCTTCTGGATCTCGCTGGTTCCCTCGTAGATCTGGGTGATCTTCGAGTCGCGGTAGAAGCGCTCGACGGGGAAGTCGTTGACGTAGCCGGAGCCGCCGTGGATCTGGACGGCTTCGTTCGAAACGTCGACGGCGACGCGGGAGGTGTACTCCTTGGCCATCGACGCGAGTTTCGTGATGTCGTTGCCCTGGTCGACGTTCCAGGCGGCCTTGTAGGTCAGGTTGCGGGCGGCTTCCGTCTGGGTCGCCATATCGGCGAGTTTGTGCTGGATGGCCTGGAACTCGCTGATCGGCTGGCCGAACTGTTCGCGGTCCTGGGCGTACTCGAGGGCCGCGCGAAGCGCACCCTTGGCGATACCGACGCCCTGTGCGGCGACGCCGGTTCGGGTGGCGTCGAAGAACTGCATCTGCTGCATGAACGCAGCGTCCTGCGTGCCGATGAGGTTCTCCTCGGGGACGCGGACGTTATCGAAGATGAGTTCGGCGGTGTCGGAGGCTCGAATGCCGAGCTTCCCGGTGATTTTCTCCGAACTAAAGCCGTCGCGATCGGACTCGACGACGATCTGGCTGAAGCCGTTGTATCGGCCCTCGGCGTCGGGGTTGGTCTTACAGAGGACGACGAAGAAGTCGCCGACGGTGCCGTTGGTGATCCACATCTTGTTGCCGTTGACGACCCACTCGTCGCCGTCCTTCTCGGCGCGCGTGGAGACGGAAGAGACGTCGGAGCCGGTGTCTGGTTCCGAAATCGCAGCGCCCGAGATCTTCTCGCCCATCGCGACGGGCTCTAAGAAGCGCTCCTTCTGGTCTTCGTTCCCGAACTCCTGGATGGCTTCGGTCCCGAACGAACAGGCCATGATCGAGAGCGCGATGCCGGGATCCCAGGAGAACAGTTCCTCGGCGATGAGCACCGACTCGAGCGTCGAGTAGCCCGCGCCACCGTACTCGATCGGGATCGACGAGCCGACCAGGCCCATGTCGGCGGCCTTATCGACGATTTCGTGGGGGAACGTTTCTTCGACGTCGTACTTTTCGGCTTCTGGGACGATTTCGTTCTTGGCGAACCGCTCGACTTCCTCGCGAATCTGTTCCTGCTCTTCGGAGATACCGAATTCCATGTGAACGTGTTCCTAGGCCAGCGGTAAAGAACTTTGTAACCGGGAGTAAACTGAACTATAGTTTCCGACGGGCGGAGGGAAACGTTGAAACACGTGCCGATTGCATGTGTACCCATGGAGTTAGAAGACATCAACACCGTCGCAGTTCTCGGCGCAGGGAATATGGGCCACGGCATCGCGGAGGTCGTCGCGATGGCTGGCTACGATGTCAACATGCGCGACATCAAAGGCGAGTTCGTCCAGAACGGCTACGACCAGATTGAGTGGTCGCTCGGGAAACTCGCCGAAAACGACCAGCTCACCGAAGACGAAGCCGAGGCCGCCCTAGAGCGGGTCACCCCGCTCGTCGACATGGAGGAGGCCTGTGGCGACGCGGATGTCGTCATCGAGGCCGTGCCGGAGCAGATGGAGATCAAAGAGGATGTCTACACCGAACTCGAGGCAGTCGCTCCCGACCGCGCGATTTTCGCGACGAACACCTCGAGTCTCTCGATCACGGACCTCGCGGAGTTTACCGAGCGCCCCGAGCAGTTCTGCGGGATGCACTTCTTCAACCCGCCGGTTCGGATGGACCTCGTCGAAGTCATCTCGGGCGCGGAGTCGGGCGACGAAACGCTCGACGTGATCGAGGAACTGGCCGAAGATATCGGGAAGTCGCCCGTTCGCGTACACAAGGACTCGCCCGGTTTCATCGTGAACCGTATTCTCGTTCCCCTAATGAACGAGGCCTGCTGGCTCGTCAGCGAGGACGAAGCCACCATCGCCGAGGTCGACTCGACGACGAAGTACGACATGGGGCTCCCGATGGGGTCGTTCGAACTCGCCGACCTCACCGGAATCGATGTCGGCTATCACGTTCTCGACTACATGCACGAGGTGCTGGGCGAGGCGTACGAGCCGAGCCCACTGTTCGTCGACAAGGTTGAAAAGGAAGAGCTCGGCAAGAAGACCGGGAAGGGCTTCTACGACTACGAGGACGGTCCGGGTGCCGACATCCCGACCGACGAGCAGTCCGATCTCGTCAAGGCGCGACTGGTCGCCTCGATGGCGAACGAAGTCGCCAAACTGATCGGTAACGACGTCGCACCGCCGGCGTCCATTGACGAGGCGACCAAACTCGGCGCGGGTTTCCCTGACGGCCCCGTGAAGATGGTCGACCAGTTCGGCCTCAAGAACGCCCTCGAGGCGCTCGAGGAGGCCTACGAGAAGACGGGCCACGAACGCTACGAGCCCGCCGACTACCTCGAGGAACGCGCCGGCGAGGGTGGCTTCTACGAGCAGACGGCCGACAACGGACGTGCCGACTTCGACGCAATCCGCGTCGAGTACCCTGGCAATATGGTCGGCCACATCGTCCTCGACCGACCCCACCGAATGAACACGATCAGCGGCGAACTGCTCGAGGAGCTCTCGACGGCGATCGACCTGCTCTCCGACGACGACGAGGTTCGTTCGATCCTCATCACCGGCGAGGGCGAGAAGGCTTTCTCCGCGGGTGCGGACGTCCAGAGCATGGCCGCAGGCGGTGCGGACCCGATTCAGGCCCAGGAGCTCTCGAAGAAAGGACAGTCCACGTTCGGCAAGCTCGAGGCCTGCGACATGCCCGTTGTCGCCGGTGTCGACGGCTTCTGTCTCGGCGGCGGGATGGAGATGGCAACCTGTGCCGACATGCGCGTCGCGAGCGAGCGATCGTCGTTCGGCCAGCCCGAACTCGATCTCGGGCTGCTCCCCGGGTGGGGCGGTACCCAGCGGCTCAAGCACATCATCGGTGAGGGCCGCGCGAAGGAGATCATCCTCACGGCCGAGCGCTACGAGGCCGAGACGATGGCAGACTACGGCTTCGTTAACGATGTCGTCGGCAACGACGAACTCGAGGACGCGGCGCTCGATCTGGCGGCCGACCTCGCGGGTGGGCCACCGATCGCCCAGAAATTCACCAAGCGCGCGATGCTCGCCGGTCGCGACGACACCGACGCCGGCCTCGAGTACGAGGCCTCCGCGTTCGGCCACCTGATGGCGACCGACGACCTCATGGAGGGGATGACGGCCTTCATGGGTGACGGCGAGCCGAACTTCGAGGGGAAGTAAGGGGCGTCGAACGGTTCGCAGCGCGAGTCGTTCGAAAGGAAGTCCGAGTTCGAAGGGAAATAAGAGGTATCGGAGTCGTCGGCCGACGCCGATCGGCGGCCAGCGACACCGGTCCGTGACCGGTGTCTCCTCGAGTTCGTGGTATCCACGTCTCTCGGAACGGGTATATTTTCAAGACGGTCACGACTCCGTAGCTGTGTCCGCCGGTTATCGAGTTCGCCGTGTCCACTTCGGGCTGAAACAGTCTGAATTATGATAACTGGTCGCGAGATTTATCACCAAGAGGTACCATTGATGGCCCGTGGCAGTATTCGATGATGAGAACCGAGGGGGCAACCAATGAGTGAGGATCTCGAAGTGCTCGTCGTAGACGACGAGGCTCGACTTGCCGACCTGTTCGCCGCGTGGCTGCAGGGCGAGTGGAGCGTCGATACGGCCTACGACGGCGAAGAGGCGCTCGAGAAGATGGCCGACTCCGTCGAGGTCGTGCTGCTGGACCGCCGCATGCCGGGACTCTCCGGTGACGAAGTGCTGGCGGAGATCAGGGACGCCGGCTACGACTCACGGGTGGTAATGGTCACAGCGGTCGATCCCGACTTCGACATCATCGAGATGGGCTTCGACGACTATCTCGTCAAGCCAGTCTCGAAGGACGAACTCGTCGAGATCGTTGACCACGTCGCCGATCGATCGAAATACGAGTCAGATATCCAGGAGTACTACGCGCTGGTCTCGAAGACAGCGCTGCTGGAGTCCGAGAAGGCAGACCGCGAACTCGCGGACAACGAGGAGTATCAGGACCTCCGCGAGCGCGTCGCGGAACTCGAAGAGCGAGTCGACGAGTCGGTCTCCGGGATGACCTCTCACGACGACTTCGTCGGCGCGTTTCAGGATCTCCAGTCCGAGAACTATAGTAGTCACTGAACGTCGATGCACACGTGATCGTACGAGGGAAGCGCGGTTCGGAGCGTACGCGGTTCGGAGCGAACGAAGTGAGCGAGAACCGCGGAAAGCGAGCGGGGAGGAACGACCCGCGAGCTGTGCGATCAGTGTGTCAACCAGTTCAATTGTTACTATAACGCCGGCCGTTCGACTCGGCGTCGAACGCGAACTCGAACCGGGCCCCTCCGGCTTCGCTCTCCGCTGCGGTAACTGACCAGCCGTGTCCAGTAGCGACTTCTCTGACGACCCACAGCCCGATTCCGAGCCCGTCCGACGACGACGATACGGACGGATCGAACAGCTCGTGGCGCATGTTCTCGGGTAACCCCGTGCCATCGTCCTCAACGAAGAAGCCGCGCGGTTCGGTGGGCGTCCCGCCGCCCGACTCGAGGAGCCCGATTCGAATCGAGAGTCCTGCGTCAGCGTCTTCGACCGCCTCTCGCTGAGCCTGCGACGCGGGGCTCGTCGAGCCGTGTTCGACTGCGTTGCGAAACAGATTCTCGAGCAACCGTAACAGCCGCGATCGATCGGCCTCGACGGCGGTGGTTTCCGCGATGGAGAGCGACGCATCGGCCGTGGAGACGTACTCCCAGGCGTCGCGTGCGACCGACTCGAGGTCGACGGGTTCGGTGTCGGTCGCCCACTGGCCGTCTCGGGCGATCGCCAGGACGTCTTCGACGATCGACTCCATTCGATCGAGTCCGTCGCGGACGTTTTCGGCGTGCTCGAGCGATTCGGTCTCCTCGAGTAAGTCGAGATAGCCCTGGGCGACGCTCAACGGATTTCGGAGGTCGTGGCTGACGATTCGTGCGAAGGCGTCGAGGCGTTCGTTCTGTTCGCGGAGTTTCCGTTCGCTTCGCTTGCGTTCGGTGACGTCGCGGATAACGGCGACCGAGCCCAGATACTCCCCATCGTGGACGAGCACGGCGACCTGAGCCTCACACGGGATTCGGTCGCCGGTTTTCGTCTCGAGGGATAGCTCGAGGGTGTCGGTCCCGGTCCCGCTGGAGAGCAGCGAGCGAATCTTCGCCTCGCCGGCTTTGATATCGTCCTGATCGAAGACGAGCGAGGTGTGTTCGCCCAGCAGTCCCTCGCGGCTGTAGCCGGTCATCTCCGTGAGGGCGTCGTTGACCGTCATGAAGTGGCCGTGCTCATCGAGGACGTACATGCCGTCACCGGCCGTCTCGACGAGACGTTCGTACCGCCGGAGGGTTCGTTCTTGCTGCTCGAGTTGTCCGCGGGCGACGATCGTCTCGAGGACGTGTGAGCTCGCGGCCGCGGCCGAACGGATCGCCGTCCGTTCGGCCTCGGTGAACGGCTCGAGGGCGTAGACGACGAACACGCCGTAGACATCGTCGCTCGAGGAGAGCGGGGCGACGGCGACGGCGCGGGCGCCGTGATCGAAGGCGTGGTCGCCGAACGGAACGGCGTCGCGGTCGCTCGCGATGTGCTGGAACGTCTGGAGTTCGCCCGTCCGAAGTGCGCGTTCGAGCAGCGGGTGCTCACCGTCGCCGATGGGAAAGGTTCGTTGCATCGGCCACTCCATGCTGTCGGGATCGGTCAGCCACGGGACGACCTCGCGCTCACCGCGATCGTACTCGCCGATCCAGGCGAACCCGAACCGGTCGGTGGCCGTGAACCCCTCGCGGAGGATTTGCTCGACAGCGACGGGTGAGGTCACGTCGACGAGGCGTCTCCTGACATCGCTGACGATGGCCTCGAGATCGTCGGGGAGGTCGGGAGTCCGTCGGTCGTCGGCAGTCGCGTCCGCGTCGCTCGAATCGTCGGTCTCACCGGCCGTACCGGATTCGTTCTCCGCCCCGGTAGCCACGGCACCTGACGGTGTGTCGATCCGTCTCGCAACGGCATCGGCCAGCCGATCCGGCGATTCGGTGTCTTCGGTGCGTGCGACCACTTCGCTGAGGACGGCGACGGATCCTGCGTCCGTTTCGGTGTCGCCCCAGTGAACGAACGTCGGCGTCTCTGCGGACTCGGATTCGACGGTGTCGACGAGTGTCGGTACGTTCGCGACCGTGCTCGCGTCGATGACGATCGCGTCGATCGACTGCCGTGTGAGTCGCTCGACGGCGTCGGAAGCGCACTGGGCGACGACGACGTTGACCGGTGTGTCGGTCAGCGCGAGCGTCACGGACGCCCGCGTCGAGCGATCGCTACTCACACAGAGGACGCGTGGTCGGCTCATCTCAACTCGACTCCGTTGGGTGGTCCATCTCCATCACGGCGATTCGTCGTTGCTAGACGATCGAAGGCGACCGCAACAGATTGTTCTTTCGACACAACTGTTGCACTGACCGGCCCACGAGGCATTACTACTGTTCGTCAGTGGCCCGCCGTGTTGGTGGTTTCGGCCAAGGCGGAGATAGCACGCGCGAAACCCAGGTTCCAGTCCGAGACCGAACTGCGGCTGACCGGTTCGACGGCCGTTAGGACGGCGCCTGGCCGTAGATCAGGTTCCGCTGGATTTCGTTCGAGCCCTCGTAGATGACGGGGATACGCACGTCACGGTAGACCCGGGCGATTCGGCGTTCGTCAAGCACCGAGCGACCGCCGTGGAACTGCATGCCACGTTCGGCGACGTCGACAGCCGTTTCCGTCGCGCTCGTCTTTGACAGCGCCGCCCAGTACCCCTCGTTCTCGCCGTTTTCGACCTTCTCGCAGGCTCGCCAGGCGAGCGACCGGGCGCGTTCGAATCCCATCAGCATATCCGCGAGTCCGTGCTGGACCGCCTGAAAGTCGCTGATCGTCCGGCCGAACTGCTCGCGATCGTGGACGAACTCCCAGGTCTCCTCGATGGCAGCCGCCGCGAGTCCGAGACCGTGGCCGGAGACGGCGACCCGACCGTGGTTGAAAAAGTCCGCGAGCATCCAGAAGCCCGCCCCCTCCGAGCCGATGAGGTTCTCCTCGGGGATGCGACAGTCCTCGAGTTCGATGTGGGCCTGCTTCGAGGCACGCATCGCCATCTTCTCGGGGATGTGCTCGGCGTCGTAGCCGTCGGTATCCGTCGGCACGATAAAGAGCGAGTGGTTGCCGTACCGGTTGGTCTCGTCGTCGTCCGTCCGCGCGTAGAGCGTGATCCAGTCCGCCTCGACGCCGTTCCCGATCCAATACTTTTCGCCGTTGATGACGTACTCGTCACCATCCTTTTCCGCCGTCGTCTCCATTCCCGTGAGATCGCTGCCGGTGTCGGGTTCAGAGACCGCGAGCCCCGAGCGCTGGTCGCCTTCCGCGACCGGGCGGATGTACTCCTCGCACTGCTCGTCGGTCCCGTACTCGCAGGTCATCTTGCAGCCGAAACTCGCCAGTTGGAGCGTCAGCGCGATGCCCGCGTCCGCGCGGTAGAACTCTTCAGTGAGTGCGAGCAACTGGGGCAGGTCGAGCCCACGACCGCCCCACTCCTCCGGGATGTCTTGGGCGACGAGGTTCGCCTCCTGACCGGCCTCGAGGATCTCCTCCGGGTAGGTCCCCTCCTGGTAGTGTTCCTGTGCGTTCGGTTCGATGTGTTCGCGAGCGAACTCGCGAGCCTCGGCTTTGATCTCGTGGGCGTGGTCCGGAACGATACTCTCGTCGAGTAGATCCATATCGTGTCATACGGCAGCACGGTGGATATATTCGCGGGGCAACAGTGCAAGCCCTGGGACAGGCCCGCGGAACACCAGCGGCCGCTGAACCACCTACGCCTCACCGAAGCGCCCGTATCAGTTCGTCGGTGCTCGCGATCTCTGCGGCCCGTCGTTCCAACCGCCACCTATCCCAGAGCACGTCACAGAGGATGTGAACGTAGAGGACGACGCCGGTCAGGATCGCGAGCGAGACGCTCGAGAGCGCGATCATCGGGACGACGACGCCGAGGATGAGGAGGTGACTCGCCAGCCTCGAGAGGAGTCCGACGTCACCCGCGTCGAAGATCCGCCGCTGGTCGGCGACGGTCGCAGCGGGATTCGTGAAACAGAACCGAACGGCGCTCCAGCGTCCCGTCTTGAGCCGGGCGATGAGAAAGTGATCGAGGTCGACGAGCACGCCGACCGCGGTGCCGTAGGCGACGAGGACCGGAACCGGAATCAGCTCTCCGAAGATGGTGACCGGTGACAGTGCGAAGCCGAGAACGCCGGCGACGGCGAACGAGACGAGGGCGTGGTGTTTCGAGTAGATCGATCGTCACCTGACCGATGCGACGGCGTCGGCCCACTAAACCGTCCCGCCGGGTTGCCGGGATCGTGTCGGGTCAGCGTCCTCGAGAAGCGTCTCGACCGACGACTCAACCGGCGAACCCCGAGAGGAGCCACTCGTCGTCATCGTCGTCACCGATGCTCGGTGCGCTGACAAGCACGAACGCGCTCTCCTCGTCGCCGTTTTGGATCTGGCGCGTCGAGGCCGGCGGGATCCACAGCGCGTCGCCGGTCTCCATCTCGATCGGTTCGTCGTCGATGAGGACCGTTGCGGCCCCCTCGATCAGCACGTAGATCTCCTCGTGCTCGTTGTCCGTGTGGTCGTGTGGCTTGCTGTTCCAGCCCGGGTCGCAGCGTGCAACCGTCACGCCGACCTGTTCGGTCTCGAGCGGGTCGCTCAGGAAGTGCATCGCACTCGAGACCTGATCGACGTCCTCGTAATTTACCTTCCGATAGCTCATGGCTCTCCATTGGACGGGAAACCAGTAAAACTACGCGTTCCGCGGCGGACGGCGAGAAATCGTTCGGCCGGGCGATGCCTCGAGCGTGGCGTCGCGGCTAACAGTCGTCGCAACTGCAGTCGTCGGCACACGTACAGACCGGATCACAGGCGCAGTCGGGTTCACAACAGGCAAACATTGGTACAGTGTACCACTGTGGAGAGCACGAGCATAACTGTTGTGGGAATTTCGGGAGACGGTACGACGTCGATGCGAGTCGCTCGATTCCGTTCCGGTCAGCGCACATCGGCGGCGGTTCGATCGTGACGATTGGGTCGTGCCATCGTTGTGACTCGAAGGCGGAGGGAGAAGACAACCTTTTTTGGGGGGTAGCCGGAGTTGAGGAAGATAATGGCCTCCGACTCCGATGATCCGGTCTACTACGTCATTAGTGACCTCCACATCGGCGGCGACGAACAACTCGAGGAAGTCGAGTTCCTCGACGAGTTGTACGAGTTTCTCGAGCGACTGGAAGCGACCGACGAGAACGCGGAGCTGATTATCAACGGCGATGCGTTCGGGTTGTGGGAGTTTACGACGGTCGAGGGCATCGAAAAGTTCGACGTACTCGAAGAGACGTATCCGGAACTCTTCGAGCAGTTGCGCGCGACCGGCGAGAACGTCCAGATTACGCTCCTGCCGGGGAATCACGATCACGAACTCGCCGCATACGACGAGTACGTCGAGCGCCTTGCCGAGTACAACGTGACGCTCGTCCAAGACCGATCGATTACGCGGTCAGTCGGCGAGCAGGCGATTCACTTCGAGCACGGCCACCAGCAGGATCCGAACAATCGAATCGAAGATTGGGGAAACCCCCACTCGACGCCGCTCGGCTACTACTACAATACGCTCGTCACGAGCCGGGCCGGGCAGCTCTCGGATCGCGGTCGGTACAACTGGCTGAAGGACGTTCAGGCGGTGACGCCGACCGAACGGATGCCGGTGTGGCTCCTCTCGAAGTACTTCTATCGAGAGATGAACCCGCTGTTGCGGTACTCGCTGGTTCCGTTCCTGTTGCTGTTCAATATCAGTGCGATCATTGCAGTGCTGGCGGGACTGAACATCGCAGGTATCTGGTCGATGCCGGTCGATCGGACGGAAACGTTTCTCGGTCAGTTCGGCACGGCCGGGACGGTAGCCTGGTTCATCCTCGCGCTCAACGCGGGCGTCGCCGGCTTGCTGTTGCTCGTCGGAGTCCCGCTGCACTTTATCCGACGCGACATCAGGAAAACCGTTGACCGATTCGGGGTGTTCGAAACTGAGATGACCGTCGATCCCGAAACGCCGTACGAGGAGGCCGCCAGCGACGTCTTCGAGGAGCAGTCGGAGACGACGATCTTTTGCTACGGTCACACGCACCGCCCGACGATCAAAGAAATCGACGGCGGAGTCCTCGTCAATAGCGGAACGTGGTTGAAGCGTCTCCACCGGAAAGACGGGATCATCGGGATCCTTCCACCGGTCTTTCACCCGTCCTACCAGCTGGCTGCAGTCCGGATCGCCCCCGAACAGTCGGGTGTGGCCGTCGAATTCGAAGAGATCACGAAGCCAAGCCCTGCGCCGGAAGAACTGACGCGCACTGAGCGGTTTTTCACCGTCGGCCGAGAACCCCGTCCCGAACTACCAGACCGGTACGTCGTGGACGAAGAGACGGTAGAGACCTCCCGAAAGGCGACTCCGGATTCATCCCCGCCCTAAAGGGCGAGGCTTTCTCCTTCATTATCCGTAAGTTGGGCACCCCAACGGATTATTCTCGCGGAGCAGTAGAGACGAAACCGTGTGCGTCGTCTAGTTGTCTTGTGAGATCGGATCGAAGCTGTCGACGGGAATCACGGAATAGTCGACCGTCAGCGCGTCCTTCGTCGCGCGAATCTTTCCGACGAACGTCGAGATGTCCTCGAGTTCGCCCTCCAGGACGAACAGTTCCATGCAGTAGTGGTCGCCGACGTGGCTGTGGAAGTTCGAGGCCACGAGATCCTCGTGTTCGTGGCGCAGGTGCATCATGCGCTCTTCGACGCTGGTCGTCTCGTAGTCGAAGAGGACGGTAACGATACCCATCAGCTCTCGGTCCTCGAGGCGGGTGTCCTCGAACTCGCCTAGGAGATTACGGGAGGCCTCTCGGACGACTTCGCTGCGGCCGGTGTAGCCGTGTTCGTCCGCAAACTGGTCGAGTCGCTCGAGGAGTTCGTCCGGCATGGAGACGCTTACGACTGCCATATAATAACTCGAGGGGCATAAACTATTAAGCCTTATCATATATCTGGCGCTCGAGCCGGTCGGGATGGTATCCGATCCGCCGGTTCGTCGGCACACACTGTTTTCTGACTCGACCGTGAGCAGCGTGTATGTACCTTCCAGACCGAACCTGGCCGGAGGTCGGCGAGTACGTCGCGGACGAGTCGCTCGCCGTCGTCCCGCTTGGCTCCACCGAACAGCACGGTCCCCATCTCCCGGAGGGGACTGACCACATGATCGCCGAGGCGCTCGCCCGCGAGGCGACCGATCGGACCGGCTTTCTCTGTACGCCGCCGGTGCAGATCGGCGTCAGCTCCCACCATCGGCAGTTCCCCGGCACGATGTGGGTCGAAGCCCCGGTGTTCCGGGACTACGTCGAGAGCCTGTCGCGGAACCTCACCTACCACGGCATCGACCGGATCGTCTACGTCAACGCTCACGGGGGCAACGTTTCCCACCTCCGGGAGGTCGGCCGACGGCTCCACGACGACGGGACGGCCTACGCCATCGAGTGGATGTGGGACGAGTCGATCCCCGGGCTGATCGAGGAAGTTTTCGAGACGCCGGGTCCCCACGGCGGTCCCAAGGAGACCGCGATGATCATGCACATCGCCGAGAAACTCGTTCGCGACGATCGCCTCGAGGACGCCCGCGACGGCGGCGCAGTCTTCGATTACGACGCCGAACGGGTCCACGGTGCGACCACCTTCTACGATTGTATCGAGAACAGTCCGAACGGCGTTTTCGGCGACCAGACGGACGCGACGCCCGAAATCGGCGAAGAGCTGTTCGAGGCCGCGACGGACCAGCTCGTTGCCTTACTCGAGTGGCTCGACGCCCGCCCGATCGACGATCTCATGCCCGAACCGCCGCTCGAGCCGTAGCCGCCGGTGGGAGATTGGTGTTGCTCGGCGTCGGAGTACCCTGCTCTAACGTCGTGTAGCCTGTGTCGTTCCCGTTTCGGTTGGGAAACGGGGGACGCCGAAAGGCAGGTCGAGGACGCCGCGCGCCGGCCTTCCCGTCTCGCTGGACTTATGCGCTCGAGACGCCTGACACAGTCAATGAGCGACCGAACGGAGTCGTCGGGGACGAGGTTCTGGACGGCCGGCGACGACCGGGCAACGATGGCGTGTTGCCAGACACTCGTCGACACGGTCGAAGACGGCGTCTTCCGGCTTGATGCCGACGACCGTTTTCTCGCGATCGACGACGCACTCCTCGAGACGACAGGCTACGCGCGCGATGCGGTCCTCGGCGAACACGTCTCGCTCCTGTTTCCGAGGTCGGACGCCGAAACGCTCGAAGGAGCCGTTCGAAACGACAGCGACGGCGTCACGTCCCTCGAGCTCCTGATCCGAACGAGCGACGGCACCACGATTCCCTGTGACTGTCGAGTGAACGGCGTGCGGGTCGACGACCGGTTTCGAGGATCGATCGTGACCGTTCGGGAACTCGAGGCGTCCGCCACTGAGACCGACAGCGTGTCCGAACGAACGAGTTCCCCCTCACCGTCTGCCACGTTCGAAGCGGCGACGACGGTCCTCGAAGAAGCCGACGTCGGCGTCTTCGTTCTCGACGACGAGTTCGATGTTGCCTGGATCAACGAGGCGACAGAGCGATACTTCGGTCTCGATCGGGAGGCAGTCGTCGGCCGGGACAAACACCGGCTAATCGACGAGTCGATCGCGGGTCGACTCGCCGACCCTGACGCGTTCACCGAGGCCGTCACCGCAACCTACGCGGACAACAGCTCCGTCGAGCGCTTCGAGTGTCACGTCACCGCGGGCGACGAGCGCGAGGAGCGCTGGCTCGAACACCGGAGTAAACCGATCGACACCGGACGGTACGCCGGCGGCCGAATCGAACTCTACTACGATGTCACTGCACAGCACGACCGGGTGAGCCAGCTGCGACGGCTGAACGAGGCCGTCCGGGAGTGGCTCGCCGAGGACTCTCGCGAGCGGATCGCCGAACTGGCGAGCCGTCACGTTCGGGAGATCCTCGATCTCGAGATCAACGGCGTGTTCTGTTACGACGACGAGACGCGGACGCTCCACCCCGCTGGCTGGTCCGATCCGGCGGAGGCGTTGCTCGGCGACATTCCGTCGTTCGCGCCGGGAGAGGGCATCGCCTGGCGCGTTTTCGAGACCGGAGAACCGGTCATCTACGACGACGTCACGACCGATTCGGACGTTTACAACCCGGACACGCCGATCCGCAGCGAGATCTGCCTGCCCATTGGCGACCACGGTATCCTCATCATCGGCTCCGAGCAGCCGACCGAGTTCGACGACGGCGATCTCTCCCTGGCGAAAATCGTCGCCTCGAGCCTCGAGGTGATCTTCGATCGGATCCGTCACGAGCGCCACCTCGAGCGCGAGCGAACTCAGACGGAGAAACTGCTCCAGACGGCCCCGATCGGCATCTCGGTCGAGGACGCGGACGGTGAGACCGTGCTCGCAAACCAGCGGGTACAGAAGCGCGTGGATTCGATGGCGGAGGCGGCGCTCGGCGAAACGGAGATGGTGCGAGAGTGGGCCGTCCGCGATGCCTCGGGCGAACCGATCGAGCCCGGATCGAACCCGTCGGCCCGGGTCAGGGAGACTGGCGAACCGGTGTTCGACGAAGAGCTCGTCGTCGAGGGGCCGACGGGCGAACGCCGGTGGCTCTCGGTCAACGCCGTCCCGGTGTTCGACGCCGACGGTGGGCTCGAGCGCGTGATCTCCAGCGCGGAGGACATCACGGCACTCAAAGA
This sequence comes from Natronorubrum tibetense GA33, assembly GCF_000383975.1. Lineage (NCBI taxonomy): Archaea > Methanobacteriati > Methanobacteriota > Halobacteria > Halobacteriales > Natrialbaceae > Natronorubrum > Natronorubrum tibetense. The sequence goes on from NZ_KB913017.1 coordinate 897,994, forward strand.
GCGCAAGCGTCGCCTCGAGCGCCGGAAAAGCGAACTGGAGACGGAGCTGAGCGAGATCTTCGGTCGAATCTCTGATGGCTTCTACGCGCTCGACGAGGAGTTCCGGTTCACGCACGTCAACGAAACCGCCGAACGGCTACTGGACCGGTCGCGAAGGGAGTTGCTCGGGACCGTGCTGTGGGACATTTATCCCGAGGTCGCGGGATCCGAACTCAAGGAACGATACGGGGAAGCGTTGACCACGCAGGAGCCGGTCTCGTTCGAGCAGTACGTCGAACCGATGGGTATCTGGGCGCAGGTGCAGGTTTACCCCTCCGAAACCGGCCTCTCCATCTACTTCCGGGACGTCACCGAGGAGAAAACCCGCGAGCGGGAGCTGATCACCTACGAAACGATCTTCGAGACGGTCGAAGACGGCATCTACGTCATCGACGGCGAGGGACGGTTCACGGCCGCCAACGAGGCCTACGCCGCCATGACCGGCTACGATCGCGACGAACTGATCGGGACCCACGCCTCGATCGTCGTCGACGAATCAGTGATGGATCTCGCGCGCGAAATCGCCGCCGAGGAGAGCGACGTGCCGACGGTCGAAGCCGAACTCGAGACGAAAGCCGGAGGTTGCGTGCCGATCGAAGCGACGGTGACCGCGCTCTCAGTGACCGGTTCCGATCGCGAACGCGTCGGCGTCGTCCGGGACGTCACCAAGCGCAAGGAGCGCCAGCGAAAACTCGAGGCGAGCGAACAACGCTATCGGACCCTCGCGGAGAACTTCCCGAACGGGACCGTCGGCCTGTACGACGAGAATCTGCGGTACACGGCCGCCGGCGGGCAACTGCTCGACGAGCTCGGGATCGACCGTGACGACGTGATCGGCCAGACGATCGCCGACCGGTATCCCGAGACTATCCTCGAGACGGTCGAACCCCACTTCCGGGCCGCACTCGAGGGCGAGGAGCGGTCGTTCGATCTGCGCTACCACGGCCGGGAGCTACTGGCCCACACCCTCCCGGTCCAGACGGACGGCACCGTTCGTCGGGGGATGCTCGTCGTGCAGGACATCACCGAACGGAAGGCCTACGAGCGGAAACTCGAGGAGTCGAACGAGCGACTCGAGCAGTTCGCCTACGCTGCCAGCCACGACCTCCAGGAGCCGTTGCGGATGGTTACGAGCTACCTCCAGCTGATCGAATCCCGCTACGCGGACGAACTCGACGACGACGCCGAGGAGTTCATCGCGTTTGCCGTCGACGGTGCCGACCGGATGCGCGAGATGATCGACGGACTGCTCGAGTACTCCCGCGTCGAGACGCGGGGCGATCCGTTCGAGTTGGTCGATCTCGACGACGTGCTCGAGGACGTTCGGCGGGACCTCGAATTACAGGTCGACGAGAGCGGGGCCGTAATCGAGACGCCGGACACATTGCCTGCGATTTGTGGCGACAGGAGTCAGCTCCGGCAGGTGTTCCAGAACCTGCTCGCCAACGCGATCGAGTACAGCGACGACGAGCCGCGCGTGACCGTCTCGGCCGAACGCGACGGACAACGGTGGACCGTCTCGGTCAGCGACGAGGGGATCGGCATCGACCCGGACGACGCTGACCGTGTCTTCGATATCTTCCAGCGACTCCACAGTCACGAGGAACACGACGGCACCGGGATCGGGCTCGCGCTCTGTCAACGTATCGTCGAACGCCACGGCGGTGAGATCTGGGTCGACTCCGAACCCGGGAAGGGGTCGACGTTCTCGATGACGCTGCCGGTGGCCGAATGAGCTCCCCACCAGCGAGGGCACTGGCCAGGTGCTGATCGCTGGGACGGAAATCGGCCCCTGCCGTGATTCAATCACGTGTATTCAATCTTGAATGTGTGAAAGTCACCCGAACGTTTACTACTGTCTACCACACTTGATCAATCATGTCCACCGACCAAGCAGGCCTGTCACTCCGATTCGGCGCGGGACGGTTCGAAGAACAGTTGCTCTACCTGATCCTCATTCTCCAACTGACGCTGGGGGCGATGCTCGTCGTTGTCACAGTCGGGTGGCTGTTCTTCTCGTTCAATCACCTCTCGTACTCGGCGCAGTCAGTCGTCTACCTTCTCTGGATCGTTCCGATACTGATCGGGTTAGCGGCGCCGCTTTACTTTCTCACGCAGCTGTACGAATGAGATCTGCGCCAGCGTGAGCGACGTGGTTTCGACCGGCGTGGTGGTTCGGTAGTGGTGGTGTGTCGAATGCGGGCCGCTGATCCGGCCCTCCGCCCTCCCTCGAGCGTTTCGCGCTCGGTTCTCGAGCGGTGGGAGACTCCAGTCGGTTTCGTGACTGTATCTCGAGTCCGTCAATCACCCGGGTGGGAGTTCTCCTGTGAGGCGGGCCAGAATCGGCAGCCACAGGGGTGGGCCGTTCCCTCGCTCGGCCCGCGGACGGTTACGGCGGTGATCAGGTTGCCACAGGTCGGACACTCGGGCAGCGTCGATCGATCGGTCGTCGATCGCTCCTCCGTCGCCTGCGACGACGTGTCGCTCATCGCGCCTCCCGGCCGGGCGATGGACGGGGCGCTCGAGGCGGGCGGTTCATCGGTCGTGCGGGACGTTTATATCCCGTCGAAATAGACGTAATCATGGCTTCAACCCGTCGTGGGGTTGGAAGCCACGTCTCGGGTGTCTCAGCACCCGGGGCATTTCGGCGCATGCCCCCGGCGACTGGTGTGGAGAGTGGCTTCCGTTCTAATTGTTGAACTATTGTTGCTTATATCTACTGCTAATGAGTGGCGAGGAGAGTGTTCGATCGAGGGGGAGTGCCGCTTTCGTTTGGTTCTTGGCCGTCTGAGGTCCTTCAGCCAGAAATTCGTTAGTCAAATCCGTATTTGACCTGTAGGAAGAGTGCGAGAAGAAACACCCCTATACCGAGGACGAGAACGACAGTCGTTACCGATTCAGGAGCCGTCGTTATCTCGAACTGCTGTTCGACCTGATTGACCAGCAGAGCGAACGCACAAACACTCATCAGAGCCCATACGGCTATTTTGTAGCTGTCTGCACTCGAACGGTACAGGCTAAGCGTGGCCAACAGAATGGCACCGAAGAACGACAGATGTAATATAATCCCGAGTTCCGAACTGGAGAGATACAGTACTCCGCTCTCCAAAGTGTGTTCTATATAATCTGTCATTTGCGCTTTTGAAGATTCTCTGGTCAAATAATTCTTCGGAGCAAGCAGGACGTTAGCAGCACTTGTATAATATCGCCAGCTCTCGTCAGAGAGAACTTGTATATGCACAATTCACTGGTCCACTAGTGTGTTTTACTTTAAATCACTCACCGGAAATTGGAAGTCGTAAAGGCGGACTGAGACAACAGCTATATATCCAACCACCTGTTCGTCCCAGCAAAGCGGTGCACGACGTGATTTCGATACCTACTCGATCGAATCGGCTGTTGCTCGCCGTATCGTTCGTCTGCTTCGCCGTTGCCGGTCTTCTCACCAGTGCCGTCGACACACTCGTGCCGACCCTCGCGGCCACCGCGGTCGCCATCGCAGGCGTCTACTGCGTCGCCCGCTACGCGACCCGCGTCTCCCGGCGGACGCTCGCCAATCTCTCGCTCGCGTTCTGGGTCGCCTTCCTCGCCGTCGCCGGCGTCCACGTGATTGGTCTCGAGACCGTCGGCGCTGCCATCCCTGGCAACGCGTCGACGTACGTCCACTCGCTGACCGCGATCACCTGGGGCACGCTGCTCATCGCCGCCGCGGCGACGGTCTTCCTGGGCTTCCGCGAGTACGGCGCGACCTCGAGTGCCGACGCCCCCGAAGAGCAGATCCTCGAGAGCGAATCCGACTACTCGACGCGGTAACGATCGATAGCTGTTTTCGGCACGATTCTCGGGTCTCGAGCCGACGGGAGGTTCTTGTTGCAGTTCTTGGTGACCGACTGTGATACTCACTCGAGAGGCGTCTCGAGATCCCGAAGCCGGACGACGAACCCCCGAGCGCCGCTCTCAGCTGACCCGGTAACTCGCCGCGATCCCTTCACCCAGTGGGAGCACGATCGTCTCGAAATCGGGATCGTCGGTCACGCGCTCGAGGTAGTCCGCGATCCCCCGCGTGTGTTCGTTCACGTCGTCGGGCGCTCCGCCCTCCGCGATTGTTAGCAACGCCTCGAAATCGATCGGGCCGGCGGTTATCGCGTTGTCCGCGATCACGACGCCGCCGACGGGGACCTTCGAGCGGACGGCCTCGAACGCGTCCGCGTACCGGTGTTTCTGGTGGTCGATCAACACCACGTCGAACGGGCCCGTGTAGTCCTCGACGGTCTCCATCGCGTCGCCCAGTTCGTACTGCGCGAGGTCGTCGTACCCGCCCCGATCCATGTACTCTCGAGCGAGCTCGAGTTCGTCCTCGTCGACCTCCGTGAGCACGATTTCGCCGTCGTCGGGCAGCGCCGCTGCCATCCAGTACGCCGAGTAACCGTAGCCGGAGCCGAACTCGAAGATCCGCTCCGCGTCGGCCATCCGGGCGACGAACCGCAAGAATGCACCGACCTCGGGACCGACGTGGGGGAACCCCTCCCGTTCGGCGTAGTCGTCCATCTCGCTCAGCGTCTCGTCGGGGTCGGGTCCGACCGCGCGAACGAAGCGAGCGATCTCGTCCGAGAGAACATCGACCATACGGCTCCTTACGGCGGCACCGATATCAAAGCCAGTGGCCTTTTCACGACCCGCTGCGGACTCGAGACCGAGAACCAGTGACGCTGATGACGGCCCTCGCAGGAATGATCTTCGGACTCGCCCTCGCCGCACCGCCGGGACCCATGAACGCAATCATCGCCGAGGAGAGCGTCGTTCGCGGCTGGATGGCCGGCTTTCGGGCCGGACTGGGCGCGATGTCAGCCGACGTGCTCTTCTTCGTGCTCACGCTCGCCGGCGCGGTCGCCGTCATCGATCAGTTTCCGGTGGCTCGGCCGCTTCTCTACCTCGTCGGCGGCGTCCTCATGCTGTACTTCGCCGTCGGCGCGATCCGAGAGGCCAGAGCCGCAGCCACGTTCACCGCCGACGGCGACCACGCCGTCTCGACGGGGTTCCGAAAGACGTTCGCCCTCTCGTTGACCAACCCCTACCAGATCGGCTTCTGGCTCACCGTCGGCGTCGGCTTACTCGAGTCCGGCACGCTCGACGTGCTCTCGCACGTCCCGGGCGCCGGCGCGGCGCTCGAGGGTGCGCTGACCGTCCAGACCGGTTCGCCGACGCTGCTCGTCGGCTTCTTCGCCGGCATCGCGGTCTGGATCGTCGTCTACCCCGCCGCGCTGGTCGCAGCGGGCCGGCGCGTCGACGCCTTTGCACCCGTCGTCGCCGCGCTGAGCGCGGTCGTCCTGGTCGGCTTCGGACTCCTCTTTCTCGCGATTGGGGCGCTCCGCATCGTCTGAAGCGAGGCGAAGCGCGACTTCCACGAAAAACGACCGACTGCCGAATCAGAACCGGTCGGATCGATCGTCGGACTCCTCGCGGTCCTTCTCACCGGTCGAGTCCTTAGCACCGTTCGATTGCACGGAGTCGTCGCCTTCCGTCCCCGACGTATCGGCGTCGTCAACGTTCGTCTCCGCATCGTCCCACCCAGACCACGGTCTCGAGTCGGTATCCGATCCTGCCGAACCGTCCCGATCCGACTCGTCGGACCAGCCGTCCAGGTCGTCCCACGCGGTCGAACCGTCCCACGTGGGTTCGTCTCGAGCCGTGTCGCGTCGGTCGCTCGAGGGGGACTCATCACCTCGACCGATCCCGTCGGCGTCGGTCCCGCGGCCCCAGTCCACCGTCTCGCGGGGATCGCGACCGGCTGATCGATCAGGAGCGGCCCCCGTCCCGTCGTCGGCTCGAACCCCTGTCCGCTGTTCCGGGATGAGGTCGAGCGCGTCGTCCGTATCGCCGAGGATCAACAGCGCGTGATAGCGCACGAAGCTCCGAACGGGTGCTTCGAGCGCCGCGACGACGTACTGATAGGCCAGATAGGCGAAGACCAACAGGACGACCGCAACCCAGACGAGGTTCGGATGGATCGCTTCGAATAGCAGCGCCACGAGGACGAACGCGATGATCCCGAAAAAGGTGAGGAAGAATCCGATCATCGCGAACAGCATCCAGAAGGCGAACCCGATCAGCCAGGCGATCAGGAGGTAGCCGACCGTCCCGCTCCAGTTCGACGCCAGCGTCGGGGCGAACCGTCGCCAGGCGGCGATCGGGCCACACGCCTGCTGCAGCATGATCGGAACTACGAACGCCGTTGTGAGCGTATAGACCGCGTACCAGCCGACGCCGATGCCGATCGCGGAGAGTATTACGAGCGCGAGTTGTTGGTTCGTCACGTCTGCAACGTCGGTGACGTTGCCGCCGAGGATCACGGCCGAGACGGGAATCGCGAGCGCGACGATCAGCCCGAGCCACAGCAGGACCCGGAACGCTAGCAGCCACAGGGCGCGGCCGAGGTTCGCACGACCGTACCGCCGCAGATGGATCGCCTCAGATCGGAGCGACTCGACGAAGACGAACTCGAGCAGCGCGGCGAGATACCTGAACGCGGCGTAGATCGCGAGAACGATCAGAAGTACCGCCGTTGCGATCCACCGGACGTCGGGATCGTCGACCCCTTCTGCAATCGCCTCCATCGGGACGTTGAAAAACTGCGTCGTAACGGTGATCCCGCCGAGAAAGAGGACGACGAGCGCGAGTTTGAGCCAGCCGACGGAGCCCAGGGCTCCGAAATACCGCTTCGTGATCGCGAAGGCGTCACCCAGGGTATCGATCGTATACATATCGCTCTTTCAATTATTTCGAACTGTCAAATAGGTGCTGATACGTTTTAGGCGAACCGATGCGCCTCACTCCCCGGAGTAGCCACCCGCGAGAAAACAATTCTCTATGCGAACGCCACTGACGCAACGAAGCACGGAAAGCGGACTGCACGACTGGCGAATCGGTAGCGATGCTCCCGGCAGGACTGTCGGCCGAGGGTGGATCGCGTCGACGCGGGCGACGGAACCGCTATCCCATCGCTGCGATCTCGTCTTCGAGCCACTCGCTGAACCACTTCACGCGCTTGAGTCGCTGGTGGGCGATGCTCTCGGCGGTGTCGCTCCGGACGCGCGAGGCGGCGTCGTAGCCGCGTTCTAGGACCCGTTCGACCATCTCGTCGGTATCCATGTGCGTGCGAGCCTCGTAGCCCATCCGGAGGAGCATGAGCGCAGTGCCGTTTGCGCCGACCTTGTCGAGTAGGTCGGCCTCGATGAGACACTGCGTCTCGAGTGCGAGGTCGGTCAACTCGCCCTGATAGGAGTGGTGTTCGATCGCGCGACACACCTGTTCGATAAACGATTCGGGGTACTCCGCGCGGGACTCGAGGTACTCGCGGGCGACGCGAGCGCCGGCCTCGGCGTGGAGTTCCTGATCGGTCTCGAGTTTGGCGACGTCGTGAAAGAGTGCGGCGACGCGCGTGACGTCGGGGTCCGCGCCCTCCTCGTGAGCGATCTCTTCGGCGAGTTCGACCACGTTGAGGATGTGGTTGTGCCGGTACTCCGCGGAGTGCCACGGATACCAGCGCATCCGGCCGCCTTCTTCCTCTTTTTCGACGCTCGCCGCGAGATACTCGAAGACAAAGCCCTTCATCTCCTCGAACTCGGCGTCGGTCACCCTGGTCTCTTTTATCTCGACGCCCACGAGAGATCCCTCCGCAGTAAACGAACGATAGTCATTACCGGAATGTTAGGTCGTTTCGCTCTTTAGCCTTTGGTTCATCTCAGATCCGTCTCGCCGTGAGACGGACACGAATTCAGGTGGGTGCCGCCTGTCGGTATCGTCGATTCGGAGCCGATCGCTCGCGTACGGATGACAATCTCGCTCGATGAGGAGGTCAGGAAACGGCACGCCTGACGACGTTCGGTTCGAACGATGTCCCGCGCGACCGTTCCGCCGGCCACGTTCCGGCGAAATATGCACGAATTTCCGTTAAAGTCAAACAGGCGGCTGGGAAAGTGGGGGTATGAGCAGCGAACAGGAACAGGAGTCGATTCGGTGTCTCGTCGCCAAAGTCGGTCTCGACGGTCACGACCGGGGAGCCCACGTTATCGCGCGGGCCTTCCGCGACGCCGGCTTCGAGGTCATCTACTCCGGACTGCACAAGGCCCCCGAAGAGATCGTGCAGGCGACCGTCCAGGAAGACGTCGACGTCCTCGGCATCTCGATCCTCTCGGGCGCACACGACACGCTCGTCCCGAAGATCATGGACGGCCTCGAGGAGTACGGCGCGAAAGAGGACACTCTCGTCTTAGCCGGCGGCGTCATCCCTGACGAGGATCGCGCGGAACTCGAGGCACAGGGCGTCTCGGCGATCTTCGGGCCCGGAACGTCGATCGAGGAGACGATCGAGTTCGTCCGCGAGAACGCCCCCGAACGATGACAGCCGACGAGGAACTGCTCAAGGCCTTGCTCGCGGGCGAACACCGCGCGCTGGCTCGAGTGATCTCGAAGATCGAGAACCGCTCGCCGGGCTACCGGGACCTGGTCTCCGAACTGTACGCACACACGGGTGAAGCCGACGTCATCGGCATCACGGGCAGCCCCGGCGCGGGGAAATCGACCTTGGTCGACAAACTCGCCGAAACCTACCGCGACCGCGGCGAGACGGTCGGCGTCATCGCGATCGATCCCTCCTCACCGTTCACGGGGGGTGCTGTACTGGGCGATCGTATTCGGATGGCCTCCACCGTCGGCGACATGGACGTCTTCGTGCGCTCGATGAGCGCCCGCGGCACGCTCGGCGGCCTCTCCACGGCCACCGCGGACGCGGTCAAGGCGATGGACGCCTTCGGCAAGGACAAGATCATCATCGAGACCGTCGGCGCCGGCCAAAACGAGATCGACATCGTCCGCACGGCAGATACCGTGGCCGTCCTCGTCCCCCCGGGATCGGGCGACGATATTCAGACCCTGAAGGCCGGCATCCTCGAGATAGCGGACGTCTTCGTGGTCAACAAAGCCGATCGACCCGGCTCGGACCGGACGGTCCAGGAACTGCGAGACATGATCCAACTCGGCGACGGTGGTGGCGGGATGGGCGGCGGCGATGGCAGCCACCACAGCCAGGAGGTCATCGACGCCCACGACGACTGGGACGGCGAGGTCGACGACGAAGCGGAGGTAACGGGCTGGACCACTCCGATCGTCGAAACCGTCGCCACGAAGGGTGAGGGTGTCGACGACCTCATCGACGAGTTCGGGAACCATCGAACCTACCTCGTCGATTCCGGCGAGCACGCCGAGCAGGTTCGTGGCCGCTACGCCGAGGAAATTCGGACGCTGCTGCGCGAGGACGTCCACGCTCTGCTCGAGGACCGACTCGCCGAGCGCGGCGGGATCGACGACCTCGCGGAGTCCGTCCGTCAGGGCGAGACCGATCCCTATTCGATCACCGGCGAGTTGCTCGATCCCGTCGAGGACTGTCTCGACGAACTCGAGACGCGCGGCGAAAACGGTTAACCGGGCCGATCCGCTGGAATCGACCGGCCGGGAACGATCCGGCCGAATCGGCACAGATTGTGAACGCCGACCGCAGGCCTAAGGCGGTCGACGGCATACGCTCCAGTATGAAACTCCGTACAGTCCTCGGTGCCGCGGTCGGTACCATCGGCGCAGCCGTGCTCGGCAATCGACTTCTGGCGAAGCGAGCCGGAGAACTCGAGAACCCGCTCGCCGGGGTCGAACGGACGTACCGCTGGCGCGGGATCGAGACGAAGTACACTGTCGCCGGTGATCCCAACGACCCGGATATGATCCTTTGTCACGGGATCCACGCGGGCGCGAGCAGCCGCGAGTTCGAACCGATCGTCGAGCGACTGGCGGAGGACTACCACGTGATCGCGGTCGATCTCCCCGGGTTCGGCCGGTCGAACCGGCCGCCGTTGATCTACTCGTCGACCCTCTACGCGGAGTTCATCCGCGACTTCGCGGCCGACGTCGCCGACGAGCCGACCGTCGTCGCCTCCTCGCTGACCGGTTCGTTCGCTGCCGAAGCCGCCCAGGAAAGCGAGTTCGAGCAGCTCGTCCTGATCTGTCCGACCGACGAGACGACCGACGAACGCCCCTGGGTTCGGACCCTCGTTCGGACGCCGATCGTCGGTTCGACGCTGTTCAACCTGCTCGCCACCAAGCCCGCGATCCGCTACTTCTACGACCGGGACGGCTACTACGACAGCGACCGCATCGACGACGCGGAGATCGAGTACGCCTGGAAAAGCGCCCACCAGCCCGGCGCTCGCTACGCCCCCGCCTCCTTTAGCTCGGGCACCCTCGATCCCGAGTTCGATCTGGCGACGGAGCTGGCAGCGCTCGAGACCCCGACCACGCTCGTCTGGGGTCGCGACGCCGAACTCGTCCCGCTGCGCGAGGGCCGGGACCTCGCCGATGCGGCCGATCTCGAACTCGTCGTCATCGACTACGCGACGCAGCTCCCCCACGCCGAACACCCCGACAAGTTCGTCGAGTACCTGAACGCTGAGTTGCCACACGCCGATATCGATCTCGAGTAGACCGACTCGAGCCGAAAACGCGGCTCATCGACGTTCAACGGCATTCAGGACGGGACGAAAACCGATAGCTCCGCATCTGCGCCGTGCTTTTCCACCGTCGTACGTTCGGCGCTCATGGAAGAGAAAGGGCGTGCGTTCAGTTCAGCGTCTCCGACCGAGCTATACCGGACTGAAGCTGAGCACGCGTTCGCCCGTCGTCTCCGAGACCGTGATTTCCGGCTCGACCTCGAGTCCGTTCTCGATCGCGTCGAGGTCGATCCCGACGATCTGTCCGGTGATCCGAACGGGTCCGAAGTCGACGACGGCCGTCGCGTACGGCGCGTCCTCCTCGAACGCCGGCGTTGGGACGTGCGTGACGGTGAACGTGGCGACCTCGCCGGATTCGGGGAGTGGAGTCTCCGCTAAGTCGGTCGAGCCGCAGTCGGGACAGACTCGCCGCGGCGGCAGCGAGCCGTGGCCGTTCGTACACTCGAGGTAGTAGGCCTCGCCCGCTTCCGCGGCGTCGAGCCACTCGTCGAAGCCGGCGTCTCGCGTCCGGGATTCGTCGTCGCTCATCAGTTATCCACCTCCAGCACGTGAACGGTCGCACTCGCAACCGTGCCACCCGCGTTGTGGGCGACGGCGGTCGTCCCGCTCTCGACGAATTCGCTGTTCGGGTGATCGCCGGAGAGGAGCGTCGCGACCTCCGCGATCTGTGAGGCGCCGGTCGCACCGACCGGGTGACCCTTGGCTTTCAGCCCGCCGGAGAGGTTGATTGGCGTCTCGCCGTCGGCAGTGGTCCGACCGTCGCGGGCCGCCGAGATGCCTTCCCCGACGGGGAAGAGATCAAGCGACTCGATCGCGAGCACTTCCGCGATGGTAAAGCAGTCGTGAACCTCCGCGAAGTCCACGTCCGCGGCGTCGATGCCGGCGTCGGCATAGGCCTGCTCGCCGGCCTCGCGGGCCGCGGGCGAGCGCGCGAGGTGTTCGCGGTCGTGCAGGGCCATGCGGTCGCCGCCCTGACCGGTTCCCGTGATGGAGACCGGCGCATCGAGGCCGTGTTCGTCCGCGTACTCCTCGCTCGTGAGGACGATCGCGGCGGCACCGTCGGAGAGCGGACAGGAGTCGTAGAGGCCCAGCGGGGAGGAGACCTGCGGGGCCTCGAGCACGTCGTCCACTTCGATGGCGCTCTGATACTGGGCCTTGTCGTTGTTCAGCGCGTTCTCGTGGTTCTTGACTGCGATATGGGCGAGATCCTCGTGTTCGCCGCCGTACTCAGTGAAGTAGGCCTGAGCCATCAGCGCGTACGCGCCTGGGAAGGTCGTTCCGGCGCGCACCTCCCAGAGATCGTCGGCGGCGATGGCGAGCGCTTCCGTTGCGCCCGCGGTGCCGAGGTTGGTCATCCGTTCGGCGCCGCCGACGAGGAGCACGTCGTCCTCGCCGTTTCGGATCCGCATGACCGCGTCTCGAACGGCCGTTCCGCTCGAGGCACACGCGGATTCGTAGCGGGTTGCAGGGGCCTGTACGCCCGCGGCTTCGGCCATCAGGGGGCCGTGATGGCCCTGGTGTTCGGACAGTTCGCCCATGAAATTGCCGTAGAGGAGGGCGTCGACGTCGTCGCGGGGAACACCACTGTCTTCGAAGGCTGTGATGCTCGCTTCCGCGAAGAGGTCCCGGCTCGTTCGCTCGGGCGTGTTCCCGAACGGGGTCAGACCGACACCTGCGACACGTACGTTACTCATGTACACGGGCTTAGTAGGTCGTTCCGTTAATACTCCGCGGTTGCTCTCGCGGCGAAACGTCCCGATTGCTACAGTAGCCACTGAACGTCACTGCACATCTGATCGCGGGACGACGTTGCGATCGGTGTGTAAATCGGTTCAGTGGGTACGCTAGTCGTTCAAGATCGATCACGCGAGAGCACCGCCAGATCTCCGTAGCCCGTATGTTTATCACGGATTCCCGGTCAGATTGTGTATGGAAACCGTTCCGTTCGATGGAGACCTTCTGACGAAACTGACCGAGACGAGTGGCGTCCCCGGCTACGAGGATCGAATTCGTGACCTCGTAATCGACGAGTTCGCGGATAGCGTCGATCGAGTCCGCACCGACGCGATGGGGAACGTCGTCGGGACGCTCGAGGGCGATTCGGACTACTCCGTGGCCATCGCAGCCCACATGGACGAGATTGGCTTCATGGTACGCCATCTCAAGGGTGACGACGACGGGTTCGGGTTCGTCGAACTCGACGCGCTCGGCGGCTGGGACGCCCGGATCCTCAAGGCCCAGCGCGTCACGATACACACCGACGACGGCGACCTCCCGGGCGTCATCGGCTCCCCGCCCCCACACACCCTGACCGACGAGGAACGCGAGAAAACGCCAAAAGTCGAGGACACCGTCGTCGACGTTGGCCTGCCCTACGAAGACCTCGAGGAACGCGTCTCAGTCGGCGACCTCGTGACGATGGACCAGACCACCGAACGCGTCGGCGAGACGATCACCGGCAAGGCCTTAGACGACCGCGTCTGCCTGTTCGCGATGCTCGAGGCGGCCCGTCGACTCGAGGATCCCGATGTGACGATCCACTTCTGTGCGACGGTCCAGGAGGAGGTCGGCCTGCGCGGTGCTCGCGCGCTCGGCGTCGACGTCGATCCGGACCTCGCGATCGCGCTGGACGTGACCGTCGCCAACGACGTCCCCGGCTTCGACGCCGGCAAACACGTCACCGAACTCGGCGACGGCGCGGCGGTCAAGCTCAAAGACGGGAGCGTCATCACGAGTCCGAAGGTCCACAACCGACTGCAGTCGGTCGCCGAGGCGGAGGAGATCGAGTTCCAACACGAGATTCTCCCCGCCGGCGGTACCGACACGGCCGGCTTCCAGTTCCCGGCCGGAGCCAAACCCGTCGGCGCGATCTCGATCCCGACGCGGTACCTCCACACCCCGACCGAAGCGGCCCACGTCGACGATATTTCGGCGACGATCGACCTCCTCGCGGCGTTCCTCGAGAGCGAAAACGGGGAGCACGACTATACGCTCTGAGCGGCAGCGACAGTGACCGTTTCCCCTGGTTCAGCGCGTTATTCGCTCCGTCAGGGAATCTCGTGGACCGTCAACGTCACGTCCCGCCGCTGACCCTCGATGTCCGCGACGAGCCGTTCGACGACTGACTCGGCTTCGCTCAGCAGTTTCGGTTGGACCTTCCTGACGACCCAGTCCAGCGAGACGAATCGGGGCAGCGAGAGCGCGCTCTTGTCGGCCGAGTAGGGATCGTACTGAGCCTCGAAGTAGATTCGACTCGCCGTCTCGACTCCCTCGGGCGCCGACTCGGGCTCCGGTTCGACGCGCCACTCACCGCGGGCGTCGAGATTGTTGATCAGGTGCCACTCGAGCGAGTCTGGCGCGGAGATCGCGGTTACCTTCGAACGCGCGGTGTAGCTGAGCTTCCACCAGCCCAGTTCGAGGTCGTAGACGGAGCCGACGTCACCGTCCCCGTGTACGCGGACTTCTTTCAGGTGTTCGGTGTAGCGCGGGTAGTTGGTGAACGCTCGCACGTACGGAAAGACCTCCTCTGGCGAGCGATAGGCGACGGTACTGAGGAGAATTCTGTCCACATCGGCGTTACAACGTGTCCGAAAGTAAGGATTGCCATCGTGACGGTCGACTCGAGATGGATTCCGTCCGAAGTCGGCCACAAGTACGAACCTTTGATACCCGCGACGGCCTACGACGACCCATGCGAGACGTCTGTATCGTCGGTGGGGGCGTCGCCGGCCTCGCCGCATCGATCTTTACCGCGCGTGCAGGGCTCGACACCCTCGTCGTCGATGGAGGAGAGTCCATCCTCGCGCGCAACGCCAGCCTCGAGAACTTTCCCGGCTTCCCCGACGGGCTCGACGCCCGCCGATATCTGCAACTGACCCGCGAACAGGCCCGGAACGCCGGTGCCACGTTCGAACTCGGACACGTAACGCACGTCCATCCCGTCACCGACACCGATCCCGCGGAGTCCCAAGAGATAGGCGCGACGACCCGAGAGTCGAGTCTCGAGGACGGTTTCGTTCTCGAGACCGAGGGCGGTGAGCCCCTCGAGGCCCGGCGAGTGGTCGCCGCCTCGTGGTCGAACAGCGACTACCTCGTCCCGCTGGACGTCGGCCGCAAACAGCGCGGCAACAAGCACTTCGTCGCGGTCGACGAGGCCGGACGGACGGCCGTCGACGGCGTCTACGCCGCGGGCCGAATCGCCGACGAACCACACCAGGCGATCGTCGCGGCCGGCCACGGCGCGAAAGTCGCCCTCGCAGTCATCCACGACTCCGACGCGAACTTCTATCACGACTGGGTCGTGCCGGAGGGCTACTTCACCGAGCGCGGGATCGAGGTACCGCCGGGCTGTGAGGAGATCGACGACGCGGAACGGCGCGAGCGCGACGAACGCGCCCGCAAATCGGTTCTCGAGGCGTTCGCCGAACCACTCGACGAGACGCCGACGATGCACCCAAGCGTCGAACGGGAGCGAGAGTGATTCCAAACGTGGCGGGCGTTCGAACGCCGCGCGACGCCGAACTCGAGTGCACTGAGGTCCCGACGAACGCCGAACTAGCGATTTCGTGACTATGGACGGGACGAAACGAAGGAAACGAGACCGCACGATCCTTGAGACGACCGCGGAACGGGACGCGTTCGGTGCTGGGACCCACTACGCGCGGGCGAACGACCTCTCGGTACCGGCGGATTCGGCCTTCCTCGAGGCGCTCGAGGACGCTCGCCGGGAGATTTGTCATCGGTTCGTCCGCGGCGTGCTCCGCGGGAAACCGACGGGGCTCTCCGACGTACGATTCGTGGGGCTCGAGCCGACTGCGACTCGAGTGCCGTCCGTGCCGGACGACCCCGACCCGCTGTCGGCCCTCGACGGCGAGCAACTGCAGTCACTCGCCGCCTCGCTTCCGGACGCGTGTCAGCAACTCGCACTGCTTCCGTTGCCCACCGGCGAAAGCGTCCTGCTCGCGCCGATCGCCGCGCGTCACGGCTACGATCGGTTCCGGCTGTGCGGTCCGGTCCGCCGCTGGTCCATCGAGGGGGCGACGACGGCCGTCGAGCACCCCGTCGATCTGGTCCCGCTACTCGAGCGCGAGGGAGCGTTCAGCGACGCCGAGCAGGCCGACCGAATCCGGGCGGAGGTCGCCGAGAGCGTCGCCAACCTCGCGCTGGCTCGGCTCGCCTCCTGCGTTCACGCGCGTGCGTGTAACACTCGCTCGAGAGAGGATAGTGGATCGCCGCTCGAGACCGTCGCGACCGGGCTCTCGGCCGCCGACGCTTCCGCTGCGTTCGAACGGATCGTCACCGACGGCCACCCGTTTCACCCGAGCGGCAAGATCCGTCGCGGGATGAACGCCGCGGACGGCCTCGCGTACGCCCCCGAGTTCACCGACCGGGTCGACCTCCGATTCGTCGCGATCGACCGGGAGTACGCCCTCGAGACGCGGGCGGAGACGGCCGGCGACGATCGGCTGACCGAGCGGCTGTTTGCGACGTTTGACGGACTCGAGAGGGCGCTCGAGGGAGCGATACCGGCCGAACGGCGGTCCGGCGAGTACGCCGTCGTCCCCGTCCATCCGCTGCAGTACCACCGGACGATTCCGGACCGCTACGCGGACCAGATCGGCGACGGTCGCGTCGTACCGATTCCCGACTACGCGCAGCCGGCGACGCCGCAGCTCAATCTCCGGACGGTGGTACCGTACGAGACCGAGCGAACTGCCACTGCCGACGCTGACGGCCCTCTCCCACACCTCAAGCTTGCGATCCCCGTCCAGACGACGAACGTCGTGCGGACGCTGTCGCCACATGCCGTCTCGAACGGGCCACAGGTGACCGATGTGGTGGAAACGATCGCCGACCGGGAGTCGTTCGAGACGCTCGGGCTGCTCGCCGAACCCGCGGCGACCTGTTACTACCCGCCGGGCGGTCCCCACCCGAGCGGCGACGGGTTCGACGACGCGCGACACCTCTCGGGCTTGCTGCGGACGAATCCCGAGGCCCATCCGTTCGTTGCAGACCGGTCGGACGACGCGTACCCAGTGGTCGCTTCGAGTCTCGTCGCCGAGTCGCCAGCGACGGGGCGGCCCCTTGTCTGCGACCTGATCGAGCAGTACGGCACCTCGAGGGGGATTTCGGACGACGAAAACGCGGCGCTCGCGTTTCTCGAGCGCTATGCGACAGTCGTCGTTCCCGATCAGCTTCGGTTACTGTGCAAATACGGCGTCGCCCTCGAGAGCCACCTCCAGAACAGCCTCGTCGTCTTCGAGGGCGAAAGCGCACGGCCGACGGCGACGATCGTCCGGGATCTCGGCGGAATTCGGGTACACGAGGGGCGACTTGAGGAGCGCGGACTCTCGATCGATCCCTATCCCGACTCGGATCTGGATGCGGGCGGTGAGGAGGACCTCTACCGGAAGCTGTACTACGCGCTCTTCCAGAACCACCTCGCGGAACTCCTCGCGACGATCAGTTACGAACTGGACGTCGACGAGCGAGCGTGTTGGCTGCGGATTCGCGAGCAGTGTGAGCAGGCGTTCGAGGTGATCCGGGCTGAAGGGGCCGTTCCTGACGAGCGGATCGGACGCGACGAACGGGCGCTGTTCGAGGATCCCACGCCCCACAAGGCGCTAACCGCGATGCGACTGCGCGGGAAACGCCACGAGTACGTGACGAGCGAGGTGTCGAATCCGCTTTTTTCGGCGGATCGAACGTAACTCGACGACGTGAGAACGCACGATCGGCGAAACCTCGCTACGCTTAACACATCCCGAGAGAGACTAGCAGACGAATGCTCGAGGGAGTCAACGTCGCGCTCGGGGTGACGGGATCGATCGCGGCCGTCAAGACGGTCGAACTGGCCCACGAGTTGCGACGCCAGGGTGCCAAGGTGCGAGGCGTGATGACCGGCAGTGCTCAGGGGATCATCCACCCGTGGGCGGTCGAGTTCGCCACCGAAAACGACGTGGTCACGGAGATCACGGGCAGCGTCGAACACGTCGAACTGTGCGGCTACGACGGCTGGGCCGATGTTCTCCTGATCGCGCCCGCGACGGCGAACACGGTCGGCAAGATCGCCGGGGCCGTCGACGACACGCCCGTCACGACGACGGCAACCACCGCACTCGGGGCCGACGTACCGGTGGTCATCGCGCCCGCGATGCACGAACCGATGTACGACCACCCCGGCGTCCTCGAGGCAATCGACACCGTCGCCGACTGGGGCGTCGACTTCGTCGACCCGCGCATCGAGGAGGGAAAGGCAAAGATTGCCAGCGAGGCGGCCATCGTCACCGATGTCGCGCGTGCGGCGGGCGATCGGTCGCTCGAGGACGAACACGTCGTCGTCACCAGCGGCGCCACGGGCGAGTCGATCGATCCCGTCCGCGTGCTCACGAACCGCTCGTCGGGGAAGATGGGCCGAGCCGTCGCGAGAGCCTGCTACGCGCGCGGTGCCGACGTAACCCTCGTCCACGGCTTCGTCGGCCCGCAGCCAGTGACGCAGGATGCGGATCTGCCAGAGACCGACGACGATGGCAACGTCCCCTACGCCACCGTCGAACACGTCGAGAGCGCAAGCGAGATGCTCGAGGCAACCCGCGAGGCCTGCGAGACGGCGGATACGCTGGTCTCGGCGGCCGCAATCGGCGACTACACCGTCGAACCGAGCGCGGAGAAGATCCGTTCGGGGCAGGAGCTCACCCTCTCACTCGAGCCGACGCCGAAGCTCATCGACGAGGTCCGCGGCGAGCGACCGGAGCTACCGATCGTCGGCTTCAAAACGGAGACTTCGGGCGACGAGACGGCGATGATCGAACAGGCGCGACGGACGCTCGAGCGCGCAGGGCTGGCGTTCGTCGTCGCCAACGACGCGAGCGTGATGGGCGCGGAGCGAACGACGGCCCTCCTGGTCCACGACGAGGACGCCGCCCGCTACGAGGGGACGAAGGCGGGGCTGGCCGGCGAGATTGCCGATTCGGTCGCGGCGATCACCGGATCGTAGACGTGTTTTCTAGTCGGCAGTTCGGACGTTCTTTCCTTCGGTTACCGTCCGTCAGGAGAGTTATATAGGTGGGGTTCCTGCCACGAATTAACAGGTATGCGACCGGTGTCAGCTGCAGACTCGGCTTCGGTAACGGACTCTCTTCCCGACTCCGGCAGCTTCGATTCGACGACGACCGGCGTACCGAGGTGATTCGTGGTGGCTCAACAACAACAAACTGACAATATCGACGACAGTGGTCCGCTGTCGAAAGGCGAAATCTTCGAAGTGTTACGCAACCAACGACGGCGCTACGTCCTCCAGTATTTGAAACAGGACACTCGGCCCGTCGAACTCGGCGACCTCGCCCAGCAGGTCGCCGCCTGGGAGTACGAGACGACTCTCGACGAGGTCACCCCCGAACAGCGAAAGCGCGTCTACACGACGCTCCAGCAGACCCATCTCCCAAAGATGGATCAGTCGGGTATCCTCCTGTTCGATTCCGACGACGGCGTGATCGAAGCCACCGACCGGACGCAGGACATCAGCATCTACCTCGAGATCGTCCCCGGCCACGAGTTCGCGTGGCGCGAACTCTACCTCTCGCTGGGGGCGATCAGCTCCGCGCTGGTCGCCGCGCTGTGGCTCGAGATCTACCCGCTGACAATGCTCTCGGATCTGACCTGGGCCGGGCTCGTCGCCGTGACGTTCACCCTGACCGCCACGGTTCATATCTACTACGAGCGCAACATGCGACTCGGTCACGGCGAGCAGCCGCCAGAGCTCAGCTACGGCAGCGACGATTGATACGGATTGCTGTACCGGTTTACCGGCGCAACCGCCGCCCGGGTCGCGGTTGCGCCGGAAATGACTTACAGTAAACCGTATGACTGCCGCGTCGCAGTTCGGGGCTAGACGAATCGTCGAACTTAGAAATCCGGCATTCTTCCGACTTTCGAGCGGTGAGGCCGTCGGATTTGAGCGACGCGACCGAACGTGACAGAGAGTCACCCACGCCTCGAGTGGATCGTCAACTTTTACTCCGAGACCACCAGACCCACGACATGGATCAGTTGAAGCGGTCGCTTCTCGAAGCGCCAATCATCGAGAAAGACGGTTACCACTACTTCGTCCACCCGATCAGTGACGGCGTTCCGAAGCTCGACCCGGGACTGCTTCGGGAGATCGTCATTCGCATCATCCGAAAAGCCGAACTCGAGAACGTCGACCGGATCGTCACCCCGGCAGCGATGGGTATCCACATCTCGACGGCCGTCTCGTTGATGACCGACATCCCGCTGACCGTGATCCGGAAGCGACAGTACGGACTCGACGACGAGGTCGCTATCTCCCAGAAGACTGGTTACTCGGAGAACGAGATGTACATCAACGACGTTCGCGAGGGCGAGCGCGTACTGGTACTCGACGACGTGCTCTCGACGGGCGGCACGCTCGCGGCGGTCCTCGAGGCGCTCGACGGAATCGGTGCCGAAGTGATCGACACGGTCGCGGTCATCAAGAAGGTCGGCGGCGAGAACAAGGCCGACGACGCCGGCTACGACATCAAGACGCTGATCAACGTTGACGTCGTCGACGGTGAAGTGGTTATTATCGACGAAGACGGCGACGACTGAGCGCGTGACGGAGCGGGGTCACCGTTCTGCGGGCCGATTATTCAGTGAAGTTGCATCACTCGTCGATTTGGCGCACCCAATTCTTCAATTCGGTCGTTTCGGATAAGGTCCGAATTTGCACACTCCTGAACACATTTGTCTGACGAAGATTGTAAAATTAAACTGAATAAGAAAGTCATCAACTAAAGGAGTTTAGATAATGAACGTAAGCTCGATACTGCCGGTAAGTTTATAATAATGTCCTATAATGAAATAGCTATGTCCGAGCTATCGGATCTAGAGAACGACGGATCATCACGACGCCAGATGCTTGCACTACTTGGCGGCACCGCAACGGTCGGCCTCGCCGGCTGTTCAGCTCTCCTCGGCGATGACGACGACGACGACGACGAGGGCTGGAGCGATTTGGAAGTCAGTGAACACGCTGACAAGGCACAGGCTGCCTGGGAAACGGTAGTCGACAACCCGAACCCGGACGATGAAGCCGTTCGAAACGAGGCCTACGTCGAGATCGAAGAAGCCGCCAGAGACGATATGGTCCTCCTACCGCTGTATCACGAGCTCGAGGAGGTATTCTCCTACGATCACGTCGACGCTCCCGAAACCGGTTCGCTCGGTTTCTGGATGCAACAGCACAACCACACTGAACTGGACGATAGTTCGGAGCTAAACCTTCTCAACTCCAGTTTCAACGAAATCGACCCGATCATGTCAACTGACACCGCCTCGGGTCGAGTTGTCAACCAGATCTACGAGACGCTGACCCACTACCCCGACGGTGTCGCTGAAGTCGAAAACCAGCTACTAGACGATTTCGAACTGTCCGATGACGGGCTGACGTACACGCTCGAACTCAAAGAGGGCGTCCAGTTCCACGGCGGCGAGGAGATGACCGCCGACGATGTCAAGTACTCGTGGCGGCGGATGGCCGAATCCGAGTACAGCGAACGGCGTAATTTCATGATCGCGACGCCGAACGGTCTCGGAATCGAGTACGAGGGCGAGCCCACCGACATCGAACCGGATTCTATCGCAGTCGACGTGATCGACGACTACACGCTCGAGGTCACTCTCCGCGAACCCAATCCGATGGCTCTCGAGATTCTCACGTACTCGGCGTTCGCCGTAATTCCCGAAGGGTACGTCGGCGACATCGAGGGCTACGACGGCGAGGTCGACCACGACGAGTTCCGGTCCGACCTTGCAAACGGGACTGGGCCGTTCGAGTACGACGAGTTCAACCCCGGCGAGGATATGCGTGTCGTTCGGTTCGACGATTACCACGGCGAGGTTGCGAGCATCGAGGCCATCCACTGGGCAGAGATCGAAGACGCAGAAGCCCAGTGGACGAACATCGTCGAGCAGAACCTGGACATCTTCGACATCCCGACGAGCCACTACGACCCTGATCTGGTTGATGCCGACGAAGACGATGCGGGTAACAGATCCGGCGAGTACGGGCCGATCGAGAACGACGAAACGCTCAACTACACCGCTTCTCCGCAGACAAGCACGTTCTACTTCGGGTTCAACGTCACGAACGTTCCCCGACCGGTCCGACGGGCGATTGCGCACGTGACCGACCACGAAGAACTCATCGAGGACATCTTCCTCGAGCGTGGCTCCCCAGCTTACAGCTTTACTCCGCCGGGACTGTGGCCGACCGGCGACGACGGGTATCAGGACTGGATCGACGCATGGCCGTACGGCGTCGACGAAACCGACACCGAGTCCGCCGCGGAGGAACTCGAAGAGGCCGGCTTCACTGAGGACGATCCGTTCGAAATGACAGCGAGTACGTACGCTAGCTCCCCGACATTCGCGGATCTGGCCAACCTGATCCGTGAGAAGCTCTCCGGCCTCGGCGTCGAGATCGACGTCGACGAAACGGAGTTCTCGACGCTCCAACAGGACGGCGAAGACGGTAACCTCGATATGTACTCGCTCGGCTGGACGTGGAGTTGGGTCGACCCAGCGTACGGGCACTTCGGCTTCGAGCCGAAGAACACTGATACGTCGCGGATGCCGACCGACGCAACCGGCTACTACCTCGACTGGCAGGAAAACCTCGACGACGAAGCCTAACTGCGCGACAACCGAACTTCGGGGCGTTTCTCGGAGAGCGCCGAAACAGAACGATTATTAACACTGCAAAGAAGACGATTAAATCAACAAATATGCAACGTTATACGGGCACGACGTTCATTAAACCAATACTTATTCGATGAGTCGCTGGAAATACTTCTTCAAACGGGTCCTCCTCTCGATTCCGGTCCTGTTTCTGGCACTCACGTTCATTTTCGTGTTGCTGCGGATGGGGCCAGTGGATCCGGTCGCAGCGAGACTCGGCCCCGAAGCGACCGGTGCCGAAGCCGAACAGATGCGCGAACGACTCGGTCTCAACGACCCGCTCTGGGAGCAGTACATCGACTTCACCACCAGTTACCTGACGTTCGACTTCGGCCAGTCGTGGGTCGTCTACTCCGGCTACGAGGTGACGGCAATCCTGTCGTGGACCGCCCCGCCGACCCTCTGGCTCGGGTTCTGGGCCATCCTCCTTCCGCTGTTTATCGGGATCCCGCTCGGCTTCTATGCCGGCTTGCGGCCCAACACGGGCGGTGACTACGTCGCATCGGTCGCCGGTATCCTCTGGCAAGCGATGCCGAACTTCTGGCTCTGCATCATGCTGCTTGCCGTCCTCCGACAGACGCAGGGCAACGAGTGGTTCGACTGGTACGCGGTCGGATACGACAGCGTCACGGGAACGCCCAACCTTGGGTTTTTCAACGTGAGCGCTATCGATGTCGGCCTCACCTCGATTCCGTTCGTAACTGGAATCGACTGGGGGATACTCGGAGCGGACATCAAACTCATCCTCCCGGCCGCACTGGTACTCGGCTCCGCATCGATGGCCGCTGAGATGCGCATCGGTCGAACGGCCATCCTCGAGACGATCAACTCGAACTACGTCGTGACGGCCAAGGCGAAAGGGCTCAAAGACCGAGTAATTATCTGGAAACACGTCTTCAGGAACGCGATGATCCCGCTGGTACCTGTCATCACTAACGAGGCGTTCTTGTTGATCGGCGGCTCGGTGGTCGTCGAACAAATCTTCAACATCAACGGTATCGGCCGGACGTTCTTCCGCGCGATGATCGACGCTGACCTTCCGTTGGCCGGTGCGTTGTTGTTCATTTTCACCGTGATCATCATTCTACTGAACATCTTCCAGGACTTGCTCTACACGATTATCGATCCACGAGTGGGGTACGACAAATGAGCAACGCTGATACAGAGACAACTATTGCGGGCGATTCGAACGACGAAGAGACCTCGCTTCGCCAGCGCATCGAGGACGATCCGCGTCCAGCGATGCGCTGGCTCGGCGTGGCCGCAGTGCTCGTCGTCCTCGAGTTCGGCCGGATCATGGACGGAGCCCTCACGCTCGGTTCGGCGGTCTCGTTCGTCCTCGGTGGGTTCGTTCGCGCACCCGGCTGGGTCGGCGGCAACATCGGTGGCGTAATATCGCCGATCGCCGCCGCCATCGTCAGTGATATCTTCCTATTCGTCTTCTTCCTGGGCGTCTCGGCGCTGGCGACAAAATATCTCCTTCCGTGGTCGATCGCCGACGCCGTCGACACCCGCATCAGTCGGCACACGATCGTCCAACTCGAGCGGGTCGCGTTGGCCGCTTTCCTCACAGCCTTTGCGCTCCTCGCCATGTACACGCCGCTGGGAGCGATAATCAGGGCTGCGCTCGCGGCGCCGTTCGAAGCACTGTCGTCGCTTCCGACCATCACCAGCCGCGAACTGATCTCGAATCAGGGTCACAGAACGCCTGACGGCGGCTGGGAAGGAACGTTCCTCGGTCTTTCACCCGCTGTCGCGTGGGCGATTCGGGTCGTGCTCGTCTACGCCTACGCGTTCGCGGCCGTCGCTTGGGTTTGGAATGGGTACAACGTTTACCGGGAACACTACCGGCAGGCCGACTGGACCCCCCGAGACGACACGTTCCGGCGTGTCCGGAATCACTACTGGGGGATGTTCGGCATCATCGTCGTGTTGTTATTCATCGTCACAGCGCTGTGGGCGCCGGCCATCGGTCCGGCGACCGCCGAAGAGAACATTTACTCGACGTATCAACACGAGGTTGAGTATCTATCCGACGACGGAACCGTAGAGACGGCACTGGTTGGGGAAGCGAACCTCGACTCGCGGTCTAACGGACAGAATACGGTCGGACCGTTGAGCTACGACGAGTACGACCGCTGGGCACCGCTCGGGACGACGCCGAATGGGCAAGATATGCTGACAAACATCGCATACGGTGCACAGACGTCGCTGATCATCGGACTCCTTGCGATCGGGATCGGCGGGACCATCGCGGTCACGCTGTCGCTGCTGACCGCCTACTACAAAGGACTTGTCGACATCATGACCGTCATCGCAAGCGATACGATCATTTCGATTCCGGCGTTCCTGCTCGTGATGATGATCTCCGTACTGTTCAATCAGGGTGATCACTTCCTCGCCGAGCCAATGGACGGCGCGATACTACTCGGACTGGTCTTCGCGTTCGTCTACTGGCCCGGCATGTGGCGTTCGATCCGCGGCCCCTCGCTACAGGTCGCCGAAGAGGAGTGGGTCGACGCCGCAAAGAGCTATGGACAGACCCCAGCGAACACGATGCGCAAACACATGGCACCGTACATCGCCGGTTACATCATGATCTACGGCTCGCTGCTGCTTGGCGGCGTAATCATCTTCACCGCCGCCCTCTCGTTCCTTGGTCTCGGCATCGGCGCCCCGACACCGGAATGGGGCCGACTCATCAGCGACGGACAGTACTACGTCTCGTCGTCCTCGTGGCACGTCGCGACGATCCCCGGCCTGATGATCGTCCTCGTCGTCACGGCGTTTAACGCTCTCGGGGACGGTCTTCGCGACGCGATCGATCCGGAGGCCGACACCGGCGGGAAAGACGACACCAACGCTGCTGCGGCTGGAGGTGGTGGCTAATGTCTCTGCAACAATCTCACTCAGAACGGTCGGCCGATCGAGACGCACCAATTATCGAGGTCCGAAACCTTCAGACGGCCTTCTTTACCGAGAAGGAGACGATCCGGGCCGTCGACGGAATCTCGTTCGACATTCGAGCCGGCGAGACGGTCGGAATCGTCGGCGAGAGCGGATCCGGCAAGAGCGTCACGGCCCGGTCGATCATGCGGCTGGTCGACTCACCCGGGCACATTCTCGAGGGGAGCAGCGTCCGATACAATCACCTCGAGGCCGTCCGCGAGTACGCGGATACGTTCGGCGCTCGAACGGTCGATCTCAGTGACCTCGAGCGCCAGTACGACCCGGCCGAACTAGTATCCCGGGGCGAGGTCGACATCGTTCCGGCCGAGCTCGGCTACGAAGACGCGAGTGAGGT
This sequence comes from Natronorubrum tibetense GA33, assembly GCF_000383975.1. NCBI lineage: Archaea > Methanobacteriati > Methanobacteriota > Halobacteria > Halobacteriales > Natrialbaceae > Natronorubrum > Natronorubrum tibetense. Next base: position 923,632 of record NZ_KB913017.1, read on the forward strand.
CTCGCTCGCGGATATTGTCGCGGCTGGCTACGTCGACGATCTCGGTATCGTCGACGAGGGCGATTGCGTGTTCGTCAGGTACGACGACCCCGACAATCCTGAGACGATCACCGACGGTTTCGTCGAAATCACACGCCTCAGCGGTGAGGCGGAGCGAAAGATGCGTGGTGGACGAATCGCGATGGTGTTTCAGGATCCGCTCACTAGCCTCAATCCCGTGTATACCGTCGGCAATCAGATCAAGGAATCGCTGCGCCTGCACCAGGGACTAACCGGGAGCGAGGCGACCCAAGAGGCCGCAGAACTCCTCGAGGCTGTCGGTATTTCGGACGCCCGTCGGCGGGTCAACGAGTACCCTCACCAGTTCTCCGGCGGCATGCGCCAGCGGGCCGTCATCGCGATGACCCTCGCTTGCGATCCGGACCTGCTGATCTGTGACGAGCCGACGACGGCACTGGACGTGACGATTCAGGCACAGATCCTCGAGTTACTCGAGGACCTCCAGCGGGAACGGGACCTGTCGATGATGTTCATCACTCACGACATGGGCGTCATCGCCGAAATCGCGCATCGGGTCAACGTCATGTACGCCGGACAGGTCGTCGAGACTGCCGACGTCGAGGACCTCTTCACTCAGCCGGAACACCCCTATACAAGAGGGCTTCTCCGGTCGATTCCCGGGCAGCAGTCCGACGATCGGCTCGAGACCATCGAAGGGAACGTTCCGACGCCGAACGCGCCGGCGACGTCCTGTCGGTTCGCACCGCGGTGTCCGGAGGCGTTCGACGCCTGCGAGCAGGTCAACCCGGTCCCGGTTCCGGTCGACGACGAGCGGGACAATCACACGGCAGCCTGTCTCCTCTGTCCGAAACACCGTTCGGCCGAGAAGGCGGTGAGAGTGCATCAACAGCGAAGCGCCAGACACGACGGTGGTGAGAGCCAATGAGCCAGGAAGTCGGTCAAGACACGACGGGATTCGAGACGGACGCATCGGCCGGTCCGACCAGTGACGTCATGGTCGAAGTCGAGGACCTGAAGACGTACTACGACGACGGCGGGCTCCTGAGCAACACGCCGGTCAAGGCCGTCGACGGGGTCACGTTCGACATCCGCCGCGGTGAGACGCTCGGGCTCGTCGGCGAGTCCGGCTGCGGGAAGACGACCCTGGGGCGGACGCTCCTGCAACTCGAGGAGGCGACCGCCGGCGAAATCCGGTTCGACGATACGGACGTTACGAAACTTGACGGCGATGAAATCCAGACGTGGCGCAAAAACGCCCAAATTGTGTTTCAGGACCCCGACTCGAGTCTCAACGATCGGATGACGATCGGTGAAATCGTCCGCGAGCCGTTGGACGTCCACGACTGGGAGACCTCCCGCGCGAGGCGACAGCGTGTCAAGGAACTGCTCGATACCGTTGGCCTCCAACGCGAGCACTACTATCGATATCCCCACCAGTTCTCCGGCGGCCAGCGCCAGCGGATCAGCATCGCCCGGACCCTCGCGCTTGAACCGGACTTCGTTGTCCTCGACGAGCCGGTCTCGGCGCTCGACGTCTCCGTCCAGGCCGAAATCATCAATCTGCTCGAGGACCTACAGAACGAGTTCGGACTGACCTACCTGTTCATCGCCCACGATCTCTCGGTCGTCAGGCATCTGTGTGACCGAGTGGCAGTGATGTATCTCGGTAATATCATGGAGATCGGTCCGACCGAAGAGCTGTTTACGAATCCGGCGAACCCCTATACGCACGCATTGCTGTCGGCGATTCCCAGGCCGGATCCGACCGTCGAACGCAATCGGATCATGCTCCACGGGACGCCGCCGAACCCGCGGTATCCGCCGTCGGGCTGTCCGTTCAGCACTCGCTGTCCGGCCCGGATCCGTCCGGAGGAATACCGCGGTCTCGACGACGCCCTCTGGACGCGCCTCATCACCCTCAGAGGCCTGATCAATGAGCGAAAGCGGGCGGAGTTGTCGATCCGAGAGCGAGTCAAATCGAAACTCGGCGGGAGCACGCGCTTCGGAACGGTCGAGGAGATCTACGACGAACTGTTTGGCGACCTCAAGGTCCCCTCGTCGGTCCAGCCGGTCCTAGACGAGATCGCAACCCATCTCCGGGGTCGGGACGAAGACGGCGCGCTGGCAGTCTTCGACGAGGAGTTCGGCGGCGTCTGCGAGCGTGAGTCGCCCGATTATCAGACTGTCTCCGAGACCGGGCAACAGACCCTGTGTCACCGTCACACGGGCGATTACGAGTCTCCCGAGACCGTCCTCGACCGACGTCACGGATGACGATGGAAGGCCTGTTCGGTGAGCGGTTGCGGATCATCGCGCGAAGCGCGACGGACGCGCTCACGTACGTGCTCGTAGTGACTGCCAGCGCTGCCGTCGCCGCCGTCGTGCTGGCCGTTGCGACCGGTGGCGGACTTGTCCGTGCGAAGCATCTGTTGTTCTTGGGTGGATGGCTACTGCTGGCGTACGCGACGGTTCGACTCTGGCCAACCTCCCCCGACGACCTCGAGTCGGAGCCGAACCAGCGAACGCCGGGTGAATCGGTTCCCAAAGTGCGGGATTCGACCCGGTTCCAGCGACTCGTCCGACGTCTTCCGCCCCGCAGATGGGTTCGGTCACCGCGACCGCGCTACCGGATCACGGTCTCGAGCAAACTGTTTCTGAGTGCCGTTTCGATCCTAGTGGTGTCGTTCCTGTTGGAGACCGTCTTCGGCGTCGGTTAAGCGGGATGGTCGCTCCGAAAAGCCTACCCGGATCCCCCCTCGACGATGGTGCATGAGTGACGATTCCGAGACAGCGACCCCCGACGCCCCGCAGACGATGGCCTGGAAACGAACCCTCGAGGAGATGGAGGTCATCGCCGACGACCGACGAAGCAACGGCTGGGAGGTCCTTCCGGTCATCGCTGCTCACACGGACACCGTGAGTCGCGATATGGGTGAGGACGAAAAGTTCGGCCTCGTCCACGTCATCCCCGGCAACTACGCCGACGACCTGCGCAAAACGTACGACGCAGACGAGTTCACCGAATACCTCGCCTACGGTCGAGATGTGGCGAACTCGATGTTCGTCGTCACCGAGTTCATCGACGCGGCGACCGAGCGGTCGATACTGGTCGCCAGCCGATACGACATGGCACACCCCAGCGCCCGAAAAATGGCCGCATCAGTCGAGAGCGAGGGCGTGTTGAATACCTACTTTAAGAAGATCGACGGGACCATCCTCGGAACGTTCGAACACGAAGAGTACGAACCGCTGATCGAGAAGCCGGCCCCATAGCGGTCTCGGTGCCTCTCACGGAGCGATGGCGCTCACGATAGTCTGATAGTTCGCTCCGTACACCATCGTGGCCGATCGGATAGTAGCCATTGCAAGTCAGTACACACCTGATCGCCAGACGAGTCGACGATCAGTGTGTAAACCTTACCGTTGTTACTATCCTCCCAGGGCGAGCACGAACGCAATACCGGCGAACGGGTGGACCTTCACCGTTCCGGCCCCAAGCCCGATGACGGCTCGAGTCGACGGGCGGGCAAGTGGTTTCGAACGACTGTTGGAGCGGTGACGCCAACAGTTCCCGTTCGACTCCCGCATTCCCCGCCCGGTCAACGAGTCGCTCTCATTTCGTCCGACCTGGCGTCGTCCGCCAGTTTCGCCCCCCAGACGGAGACACATTTCAAATACAACATTAACTAACCGACAATATATTAATTCATGATTAGATATTGTATTAATTGTGGGAGTATATCTGACTCCTACAATTCACAAATCCTTGTTTGTTTCTTCCACTAATGTTGGCCTCCATTCGACAAATATGGTTACAAATGAACTCCTTTTATACTATATAGGGTTTAAAGTATGCACTACTGCACACGGTAGTACTTGCCTTAGAGTAAAACCATACATATTTATATCTTCGAACTACACCAAATATCCATGGTCAGGAATACCAAACAATCACGGTCATCGATTAAGCGACGACGAGTTCTCCAAGGGATTGGTGCAGCAGGCGCAATCAGTATTTCCGGGTGTCTCGGCGGCGACGACAGCGATGCGCCGTTTGACATTCAACTCGAGGTTAACTCGGACAACGACGACCGCGTGCAGATGGTCGAACTGATCGCCTCGTCGCTCGAGGAGTCCGGATATTTCAATACGGAAATCGAGGACTACGAGTGGAACAACTACATCGCTCGGGTCATGGATCCCGCATACGCAGAAGACGGCTACGTGCCGTGTATCGGCCTCTCGGGAACGTTCAACCCGGAGAGTTTCTGTCAGGCACTCCACCACAGCGAAAACCACGGCCAGTGTTGTAACCTAAACGGGATCGACGACCCCGAACTCGACGACATGCTGGACGACGCGCGATACGGTGTCGACGTCGTCGAAGACCCCGACCTCCGTCGCGAACGGTACGACGAGATCTGGGAGCGACTCGCCGAGGAGCGATACAGTTCCATCACGCACTTCGATCTCGACGCCGCCGTCATGAACACCGACGTTCACGGGTTCAACATGTTCCCGTTCAGCGAGAGCATCTTCGACTACGGGCTGTTCTCCCCACAGGACGAGCAGGTCATGTGGATGGACGAGGACGCCCACCCGGACGACACCGACCTGTCGGACCTCCAGGAAGGCGGCACGCTCCGAATCGGTGCCGCGGAGAACCCCGACTCGTTCGACCCGCCGTACAGCACTGACACGACCTCGACGATGGCGCAGGTCTTCGTCTTCGAGCAGTTGCTCACGAGCGACCGGGACGGCAACCTCTACCCGTGGCTCGCCGAGAGCTACGAACTCGTCGACACGCAGGACATCGATCGGACCGACTACGAGGAGTACATGACCGAAGTCGACGTCGACGAGGAAGGTGCGCTCGACACCGACGAACAAGTCATTGTCCAACACCCCGAGGACGATCCGGCAGACGGTTCCGTCCGCGTGCTGACGCCCGACGAGGCCGCTGCCGCCGTCGACGACGGCGTTTTCGGCATGCAGTTCCGCTACGAAATCCGTGAGGGCGTCGAGTTCCACAACGGCGAGGAGCTGACGGCCGAACACGTCGTCGCAACCGTCGAGCGCTACGAGGGATCGGACCTCTCCGCACAGACGTTCGACTCGCTGCTTCACGCCCGGGAAGTCGACGAGTACACCGTCGACCTGTACGCACAGATTCCCGACGCGGAGGCGGAACGCGAACTGCCGGGACTGTACATCCACTCGCTGGAACAGGCTGACCTCGAGGGCGGCGACCTCGACCCCCGCGAAGACAACGACCCGATCGGCACCGGTCCGTACGTGTTCGAGGAGATCTCGGACGAACAGTACTTCGAGTACTCCCGCAACGAGGACTACTGGGTCAGCGAACTGGGCGTCGAACAGATCGACTGGTTCGACGGATCGTCCGAGTTCCCAGATGGGCCCGTTATCGACGAACTCGAAGTGGAAGTCGTCCCGGACAACTCGACCCGATCCGGTGCCCTCCAGAGCGACGAGATCGACATCACCTACGGCCTCACCACGGACGACCTGGACGGCTACGACGACTCGGACGACTACGTCGTCGAATCCATCGAGGCGGGCGGCTACGAATACATCCAGTACCCGATGCACGTCGAACCGTGGGACGACGACCGACTCCGACGCGCCGTCAACCTCCTCGTTCCACGAGAGTCGATCGTCGAAAACGTTCTCAACGGCTGGGCACGTCCAGCGTGGACGGACATTCCCGAACTCGCCGAAGAGAACGGAACCGCAGACGCCGCCGCCCTCGAGGACAAAATCCGACCGTACAACGAGTACGACCCCGAACGCGCCGAAGAACTGCTCGAGGAAGTTATCGAAGACCACGACCTCGACTAGGTCGAAAGCGATAGCTCCTTGACGTTTGCCTGTTCAAACCGGTACACTGACAAGTCGTCGATTACCATGATGCTATACAATTTGACATTCGCATGAGCTTACGACGTTTCATACTGAAGCGGATACTATCGATCATCCCGATTCTGTTCGGTGTCTCGCTAATTACGTTTGCACTCGTTCACCTCACACCTGGCGATCCGGTCGATCAGATGGTTGGGGTAAACCCGCACGTGACGCCGAGCGACGAGGCACAGCTCCGGGCCCGTTACGGGCTCGACCGACCACTGTGGGAGCAGTACGGAGTCTGGATGAGCAACGTACTAACGGGGGATTTCGGTCAGGTTTACAGCAACGGCCGAGACGTCTCGGCAGTCATCATGATGCGCCTCCCCGAAACGATCGCACTCGGTATCTTCGGCTGGGCCTTCGGCCTCATAATCGCGATCCCAACCGGGATCTACGCGGCCGTCAAGAAGGGGGAACTCGCCGACGACGCGAGCCGATTTATCGCCCTTTCGGGAATCTCGATCCCGAACTTCTGGCTCGGTCTGATGCTGATACTGATCGGAGCAATCACGCTCGGCCTCTGGCCCGTGCTTCCGCCCTCTCGACAGCCACTCTATCACCCCCACATGTTGTGGTACCTAGTATTGCCGGGGATCACGATCGGGACGGCCGCCGCGGCCAGCATTATGCGCGTCATGCGCACCTCGATGGCTGAAGAGCTGAACAAGGAGTACGTGACCGCTGCTCGAGCCAAGGGACTTCCCGAGCGAACGGTGATACTCAAGCACGTCCTTCGTAACTCCCTCATCTCGGTGGTGACGCTCGCGGCTACCCTGACCGCGAGTATCGTCGCCGGATCGGTCGTCGTCGAGGTCGTGTTCAACTGGCCGGGACTCGGCAGAGAATTAATCGGCGCGATCAACGAGCGAGAGATCAACCTCATCATGGCGATCACGCTCTTTACGGGCGTGTTCATCATTATCGCGAACCTGATCGCCGATATCCTGTACGCGGTACTCGATCCGAGGATCAGATATGACTAACGAGAGAGCAACATCTACGGAACGTGGTCGAATACGGATCTCCGGATTCGATCCCGAGCGTGTAACCGAACGAGAGCCGCTGTCGGACTGGACCGAAGACACCGGTGGCGAGACGCAGAGTCGATGGAAACGGGCATTCGTCCGGTTCAAGCGGAACCGAACGGCATTGATCGGCCTCTCCGTCGTCACCCTATTGACGCTGCTGACGGTGTTCGCACGTCCGATCGTGGTCATGGGAGTCACGGTACAACCGTTCGGCCTCGCGCCGCACGACCCCGGGACGATCTTGTACATGCAGGACCCATCGATCAGTACCTGGGACTCCCCGTCGTGGGCCCACCCGATGGGCGTCGACGGCAATGGCCGTGATATATTCTCCCGCGTGCTCTACGGCGGACGATACAGTATTTCGATCGGCTTCGTCGTGGTCGCACTCACCGCGAGTTTCGGACTTATTTACGGCGCCATCTCGGGCTACTACGGCGGCTGGACCGACGAGATCATGATGCGCGTCGTCGACACGATCTACGCGTTCCCCGGTCTCATCCTCGCCCTGATCGTCGTCGCGACGCTCGGCCGTGGCTACTGGCAACTCGTACTCGCGTTTTCGCTGTTCGGCTGGGTTACCTACGGCCGTCTCATTCGCGGCGAAGTCCTGAAGATCAAAGAAAACGAGTACGTGATGGCGGCAAAAGCCCTCGGTGCGCGAGATCGATCGATCATCTTCAGACACATCGCGCCGAACGCGATGCCGCCGCTAATCGTCCTCGCATCGCTCAATATCGGCACCGTCGTTATCGGTGTCGCCGCACTCGGTTTCCTCGGACTCGGTATGCCGCCCGGATCGGCCGAGTGGGGTACCATGCTCGACCAGACTCGCGACACGCTCATCCAGCCACCCGGCGGATCGATCCCCTGGTGGGCGACAGTGTATCCCGGTGCAGCGATCTTCCTGTTCGTGATGGCCATGAACATGATCGGTGACGGAATCAACGATGCACTCGACGCACAGGAAACCGGTGTCGAACAGCAGGGAGGTGCATAATGACGCTACTCGAAATAAACGATCTCACGGTCAAGTTCTACACGCAGGAGGGAGTCGTTACCGCGGTCGACGAACTCTCTTACAGCATCGAACGCGGTGAAAAGTTCGGCGTCGTCGGCGAGAGCGGGGCTGGAAAGAGTGTCACCGCACTCTCGCTGATGCGCCTCATCGACAGTCCCGGACAGATCGAAAGCGGCGAGATCCTGTTCAAAGGCGAAGACCTCCTCGAGATGAGCAAATCGGAGATGCAGCGCATCCGGGGCAACGAGATCGCGATGGTCTTCCAGGACGCCCAGACCGCACTGAACCCGGTTTATCCCGTCGGCGAACAGATCGCCGAGGCGATCAGACATCACCTCGACTACGACGATCAGGAGGCTCGCGAACGGACCATTCAGTTACTGGATCGGGTCGGGATTCCGGAGGCAGAAGCCCGATACGACGACTATCCCCACGAGTTCTCCGGCGGCATGCAACAGCGCGCGATCATCGCGATGGCGCTGTCGTGCGACCCCGACCTGTTGGTCTGTGACGAGCCGACGACCGCACTCGACGTGACGATCGAGGCCCAGATCCTGGACGAACTCGAGGCGCTGGCCGACGACTTCGACACGGCGATCCAGCTTATCACCCACGACCTCGGTGTCGTCGCTCAGGTTTGCGATCGCGTGATGGTGATGTACGCGGGAACGCCGGTGGAAAAGGCCTCCGTCGAGGAACTCTACTACGATCCGAAACACCCCTACACCGTCGGACTGATGAGTTCGATTCCGCGGGTCGGCGACGACCGGGAACGGCTCCAGACCATCCCCGGAACGATGCCCGACCTCGTGGAACTCCCACCAGGGTGTAGCTTCCACCCGCGCTGTCCGTACGCCGAAGAGTGTTGTACCCGGAAGGATCCGCCGTTGCTCGATCCGGAAACCGGTGCCTCGGCGACCAGCGACACGGAACATTCTGCCGCGTGTCTCGAGTACACCGGCGATCTCACCGGCGGCCTCGACTACGAGGTCACGGTCGACGAATCGGTACTCGAAGACGAAGCGCAGTACGCCGGACGTGATCACAATGTCTAAGCGAGACGAACCGATCCTGCGAACGGAGGGTCTGACGAAGTACTACGACACGAGCGGCGGCTTCATCGACAGTCTGCTCGGCCACGGCCAACAGGTAAAGGCAGTCGACGGTATCGACCTCGAACTACTCGAGGGCGAGACCCTCGGCGTGGTCGGCGAGAGTGGCTGTGGAAAAACCACCCTCGGCCGAACCCTGCTGCAACTGATCGAGCCGACCGACGGATCGGTCTACTACCGAGGGCACACCGACTCGGACGGCGACGAAATCGATCTGGCCGAGTGTTCGAGTTCGGAACTCCGTGACCTTCGTACCGACCTTCAGTACATCTTCCAGGATCCGTTCTCGAGTCTCAACCCGCGACTGACCGTCGGTGACATCATCGGCGAGCCCCTCGACATTCACGACATCGCCGAGGGCGAGGAACGGACGGAGCGCATCTACGAACTCCTCGAGACCGTCGGCTTGAACCCGAGCCACACCCACCGATACCCACACGAGTTCTCCGGCGGCCAGCGCCAGCGGATCGGGATCGCACGTGCGCTCGCGGTCGATCCGGAAATCATCGTCTGCGACGAACCGGTGAGTGCACTCGACGTTTCGGTCCAGGCCCAGATCCTCAATCTGCTCGAGGACTTACAGGAGGAGTTCGGCCTGTCGTACATCTTCATCGCCCACGATCTGAGCGTCGTCGAACACATCTCTGACCGGATTGCCGTCATGTATCTCGGCGAGTTCGCCGAGGTCGGCACCACCGAAGAGGTGTTTTCGCCGCCCCATCATCCGTACACGGAGGCGCTGCTCTCGGCGATTCCCGAACCGGACCCGCTCTGGGAGGGCGACCAAATCTTCCTCTCCGGGACGGTCCCCTCGCCGATCGATCCACCGTCGGGCTGTCGATTCCACACTCGGTGTCCCAGCGTCATCCAGCCGGCGGAGTACGACCTCGAGCAGCCGGTTTGGCGATCCATCATGGATCTGAAACTGCGGGTCAAGGATGCCGAATCGGTCGATTCGATCGTCGTCCTCGAGAACGACGACGGGACCGACGACGAACCGGTCCGAGTGGGCGACCTGTCTCGAGACGAGTTCGGCGCCCAGCTCAGGGCGGAGTTCGACCTGCCGCGACCGATCGCGGACCCCGACGCCGAGCGAACGCTCTCGACGGTAATCGACGACCTCGTCGCCGGGGAGCTCGACGACGCCCGAACGGCCCTCGAAGACGCGTTCACCTCGCCCTGTGAGGTCCACGACCCAGAACAGGTCCCCACCGGGAAGACCCACCGAATATCGTGTCTGCTCTACGACGAGCGATACGACGACGAACGGACGAGATTCGGTGGCCCGAGCGACGCCGTCGCCGACGACTGATCGTCTCGACGGCCGGCCCGCGAACTGAACGTTTTTGTGCTCCCAACTCTAGAACCAGCCAATGCGCCGGATCTACGAATCTGGAGCCATTCGCCGCGACGAAGGTCCCTTCAGTCCGTCCGAAAAGGACACCGAACGCCGCATCGAAGCGATGCGATCGATAAACTCGAGCAAACTGAGTCGACTCCTCTTACCGAACGGGCTGAGTCGTCGTGCGATCTCGATCGACGTCTCGACGCCTCGAGACGAGTATCCGCTCGACGTCGCGATTCCGTTTCGGGTGACGATGCGAAACTCGATGCCGTTTCCGATCACGATTCCGACGCGGTCGCCGCTGTTGTGGACCTGGGACATCGACGGCATGACGGATGCGGCACACGTTCCGCTCCACGACCCGCCGGACGAAACCGACTCGCTGGTGTTCGATCGCGGCGAGCGAAAGCAGTTCACGAAGCGGTGGCAGCAACTGTTTCGCGTCTCCGACAGCGAGTGGGAGCCCGCCGAACCCGGCGAGTACACGATCGGTGCCGAACTCAACGTGGAGAACGCAGTCGAGAAGGGGCTTCGCGGCGAGACGACGGTTCGTCTCGATCCGGAGACGGACGCGTAAGGAAGCGAGGTGCAGACCGGTCGTTCGCGACGCTATCGTACCCAGGACCGAGGCTCGGCCTCAATCGCCGGGTCGTAACGGTGACAGCACACCGAGTGACCCGGTTCGCGTTCCGTATCCGTCGGCGTTTGTCGCTCACAAACGGTCGGAACCGTCTCGCTGAGACGGTCACGAGCGGCCTGCAGATCTCCCGTGATCAGCGCCGATATCGCCTCGTTGACACCTCGATCAACGGTTTCGTCCTGCAGTGTCGCGGGGAGATCGAACCGGTCTCGAACCGTCGCGTCATCGAGTTCGCCATCGGCCGTTTCGACGGCGATCGATTCGGGCAACTCGCCAGCCTGGAGGGTGAAGCGAAACGCGACGACCACCATCCACTGGTCCCAGGGAAGTTCCACGCTCTCCGGCGGAACAATCTCCGGACAGCGCGTGTGAAACCGACAGCCCGACGGCGGGTCGGCGGGATCCGGCACGGTGTCGGTTAGCGGCCGTTCGAACTGCTGGTCCGTCGGGTCGAGACTCGGGACGGAGCCGAGCAGCAGCCGCGTGTACGGGTGTGCAGGGAACTCGAGGACGTTCTCGATCGGTCCGCGTTCGACGACTTCGCCGAGATACATCACGGCGACGCGGTCACAGAACCGGCGGACGACGTCGATATCGTGGCTGATGAACAGGATAGAGATGTCGAACTCCCGTCGAACGTCGTCGAGCAGTGCGAGGACGTCCGACTGGACTCGGCCGTCAAGCGCGCTCGTCGGCTCGTCTGCGACGATCAGATCCGGGTTGAGGACGAGCGCCCGCGCGATCGAGAGTCGCTGTTTTTCGCCGCCGGAAAACTCGTGCGGATAGCGATCCGCATCCGGCGCCGACAGTCCGACTCGCTCGAGGAGATCTTCGACGATCGCTCGGCGGCGGTCAGCATCCGTCATCCCGTGGAGCAAGAGCGGCTCGGCGACCGCCTCGCCAATCGTCATTCGCGGGTTGAACGCCTCGTTCGGGTCCTGGACGACGAGTTGGGCTCGGCGGCGGAACGCTTGGAGCGCCGCGCCCGACAGCTCGCTCACGGGCTCCCCGTCGAACCTGATTTCACCACCGGTCGGCTCCTCGAGTCCGAGGACGGAGTGTGCGGTCGTGGTCTTGCCGCTGCCCGATTCGCCGACGAGGCCGAACGTTTCACCCCGTGTGATATCGAAACTCACGCCGTCGACAGCCCGGACGCGACCGACCTCGCGTCTGAGCAGCCCTTTCGTGATCGGGTAATGAACGTCGAGGGCCTCGACCTCGAGCAACGGTGGGGCATTTGACTCCGTCTCCGTTTCGCCATCCTGCCGACCCTCCTCGTTGGAACCGGTCTCCGGCCCGATCATTTTTGCCCCTCCGAGAGCAGCCGCATATCCTGCCAATCGTCTAGGATCGGTTCCGGATTACCCCCGGGTCCGAAGTGGACGCACGAGACGGCGTGGTGTTCCCGCTCGTCGACGGCGGCGAACGTCGGCTGGTCGGAACCGGCACACCCGTCGACGGCGTGTGGACACTCGGCTCTGAACCGACAGCCGTCGGTCGGAATCTCCCCTCGAGCCGAGCGATTCGCCCGTCGCGAGAGGCCGTCGTAACTATCGAGCAGCGCCTGCGTATAGGGATGAGACGGCTGGCTGAGAAGCTGTTCGGTCGTGGCGCGTTCGACGATTGTGCCGCCGAACATCACCAGTACCCGGTCCGCGAGCGCGGCGACGACGCGCAGATCGTGCGTGATACAGAGGATCGACATGCCGTCGTCGGTCAGTTGCTGGAGCAGTTCGATCAACCGGGCCTGGACGGTGACGTCGACGGCCGTCGTCGGTTCGTCGGCGATCAACAGGTCGGGATCGGCTGCCAGTGCGATCGCGATCGCGATCCGCTGGCGCTGGCCGCCGGAGAACTCGTGTGGATAGTCGTCGATCCGCGCGGACGCTCGCGGGATGCCGACCGCTCGGAACCGCTCGATGGCACGCTCGCGGGCGGCCGCGTCGGAGATCTCCTCGTGGATCGCGATCGCCTCGACGAACTGGTCGCCGACCGTACAGACGGGATCCAGTGCACTCTGTGGGTTCTGAAAGACGTGTGCGATGCGGTCGCCGCGGATCGAACGAAGCGCCGACTCGTCCGCGTCGAGGAGTCTGTGGCCGTCGAACTCAACCGTCCCGTCGACTATTTTGGCCGGCGGCTGCTGGATGATTCCGGTCAGCGATTCGCACGTGACGCTCTTGCCGCTGCCGGATTCGCCGACGAGACACACCGTCTCACCACGGTCGACGGTGAAACTCACGCCGTCGACGGCGTGGACGGTCTCGCGCTCGGTTCGAATTCGCGTTCGAAGGTTCTCGACGGTCAGGAGCGGCGTCGCTCCGGACCGATCGTCTGCCGTCGTCGTGGAGTCGTGTTCTGTCGTCATCGATCGTGTTCAGTGGTTGCGACGCGGGTCGAGCGCATCTCGGAGCCCGTCGCCGACGAGTTTGAGCGAGACGACCGTCAGCGTGAGTGCGACCGCGGGGAACGTCGAGACCCACCAGATTTCGTGAGGCTCCATCACGAGACCGACGCCGGTCATCGCTGGGTCGAGTCCCTCCTGAATCGTCGACCCCCACGAGTAGAGCTCGAGGTGGTGAAAGCCGAGGAACGCGACGCCGGCTTCGACGAGGACCAGCAGTGCGAGGAGGTGGAAGATTGCCGGGACGAGCGTATTCGTAATGTTCGGGACGATGTGTCGTTTCGCGACATAAGACGGCGAGGCACCGAGACTTCGAGCGACGAGCACGTGGCCGTCTTCCCGTCGCTGGAGCGTCTCGCTTCTGACGAGTCGGGCGATACCGCCCCAGCTAAACAGCCCGAACATGACTAACAATAACAGCAGCGAAACGTTCCAGTACATGTACCCGATAAAAAAGACGACAACCGCAGGAATGCAGAGTTGCACGTCGACGTAGCTCATCAGCAGATCGTCGACGCGTCCGCCACGGAACCCTGAAACGATCCCGACGGTCGCAGCGAGTGGGACGACGAACGCGGCCGTAAAGACCAGCACGTACAGCGTCGTCTGTGCGCCTTCGATGATGAGGTGTCCCATCGGGTGCCCGCGATGGTTCGTTCCGAGCGGGTACGTCATCGTTCCGTCACAGTGGCGAGTGATTCCCTCGCCGTCGGTCACCTCGCCGAGACACTCGGCGCTCCACGACGCCTCCGCGGTAAACCCGTACGGTGCGTGAAACCGGTGTTGAAACATGAGCTCCGGAGAGCCGACGACGGCCGGGCCGACAACGGCGACGAGCGAGAGAATGCCGAGAAAGACGGCCCCAACAGCGTGGGCTGGCCGAGAGACAAGCCGATACAGCACACGTCGGGTCAGCTCGCGCCGTCGGACGGCGGGAACGACTACTACCGAAGTCAGCACGACGACGCCGAGTAAGATCACCCAGTCGATACGCCCGAAGTAAACGCCGAGCGGAGCCATGTCGACCAGTTGGAAGAGGTAGAGACCTACGAGAAACACTACTCCTACGAAGAACACCGCTCTGGTCGGCGTAACGAACCGCCTCGAGTGACCGACTTCGTTCCAGTCGACCTGTTCGAAGCGGTGGGGTCCGGGAGACGCTCCCATAGGGGGACGACCAAAATATAGACTATCGTGTAATAAATCTATCCATAGGAGGACGGTTTCGGCTCAATGTATAGAAGCGATACGTTTTTTATCTGATCGTTGGTACGGGTTGGCAATGCTCCCCACCCCCCGCTTCGGTACAGCACGTATCCGGGCCCGGACGGGGGCCGATCGTCGATTGCGATCGTGCACGACGCGGAACCTGCATGAACGGTCCCCCAAAACACCGACGTCACAGGTGGCCGATTCGACCGGGAAAACCGCCACAGTGTGGTGGTCGACGTGAACTTCGTTCGAATCATCGTCAAGCGGGTCTTCATGGGACTCGTCGCCGCGTGGGCCGTGTTGACCGCGGTCTTCGCGGCGTTCACCATGAGCCGAGACTGGGTCGAAGAGACGATCGAAGGGGCGATGCGATTCCGCGGGGCCGACGAACAGGAGGTCGAGAACTCGATCGACGAGTATCTGGCGACACACGGCTTCGATCGCCCGCTCTGGGAACAGTACCTCGACTGGATGGGGAACATGCTGACCCTCGAGTGGGGGGATTCGTTCTTTCTCGCCGCGGGCGAAGACGCGGAAGCGTCGTTTTACACGACCGGCGAACCGGTCTTTCCGATGGTCATGGATTCCGTCGTTCGAACGGCGATGTACGTTCTCCCCGCGGTCGTGATCGCGGTCGTGCTTGGGATTTGCATCGGTCTCTACGCAGCCATGAACCCCGACAGTCGCCTCGCCGAATCGGGACTGAATACGGCGTACCTCTGCTTTGCGCTGCCGAACTTCTGGATCGGCGGGATGTTGCTCTCGCTCGCCGCGGGCGGCGTGATCCCCGACTCGGCGGTGCTTTTCGATCACGTCCTTCCCATCGCACTGACCGCAACGACGCTGTTGGGCGGCTACGTGAGCTACTCGCGTGCACACTCGCTCGAGTACGCCGCTGCGGAGTTCGTGACGCTCGTCAAGGCGAAGGGGGCAGGCAGAGTGCGGATCGCGAGACACATCGTCCGGAACTCGGCGATTCCGCTGTTCTCGATGCTGTTTACCGAAGCGCTGGCGTTGCTCGTCCTCGCGGTGTTCGTGATCGAGTCGCTGTTTGGAATCGACGGCTTCGGGGCGCTCCTGTTCAACGCGGTCCACGTACGGGACTTGCCGGTCGTTCTCGGCTGTACGCTGGTCATCATCGCGGTCGGCATCGTCGGAAACATCGTCCAAGATCTGGCCTACAACAGTCTCGATCCGCGCGTCGATACCGGCCGTCGGTGATCGGCTACCGACGTCTCGCCGCCAGGGCTCGATACCGTCGTCCTCGCCGCCGATCTCTTTCGGATCGAACTCGACAACGGCGCCTCGCAGTCGGCACACTCGAGCGCGAGCACTGCGTACGATCGACAGCACGAGTCGATCGACGAGTACCGCAAGTCGAGAGAACAGATCCTCTCGATTGGAAATCCATACAAACGACCGCGTCTCTCCTCGATACCGTCACACTACGGCGGTGGGAAATGAGAGGTCGATTTGAACCACGCCGTCACCCTCGCTCCGCTCGGGTGCCGTCTGGTTCAAACTCCCACCGTGCTATGGATGGCGCTCACGAATTTGTTCGCGCGAAAACATAGCGGGAGGTCGATTTGAACCACGCCGACTTCGGTCGCTTCGCTCCCTCGTCGTCTACTTCAAATCTACTCTAAACCATTTTCGACGCTCACGTCACTCATCACTCCGTTCTTCGTTATTGTTCGCGTCGAAAAGTAGCGGGAGGTAGATTTGAACCACGCCGTCACCCTCGCTACACTCGGGTGCCGTCTGGTCCAAACTCCCACCGTGCTATACTTGCTGCTCGCGAATTTGCTCGCAGCAAAAGTATAGCGGGAGGTAGATTTGAACTACCGGTCTGCGGGTTATGAGCCCGCCGGAATCTCCTGGCTATCCCATCCCGCTATCACATCATAACCGAGTCCACCAGATAAGGGTTGTGATTCGGACGCCGTATGCGGGTTTCTACCGTTAGTCCTGATGGACCTTCCACGTGTAGAGGCTCTCACAGGTGTAATTGACGAAGAATCCGATCGCGACTCCGATCAGGTTTGCCGCCAGATACCAGATGCCGAACCCGATGGTCAAAACTGCAAGCACCGACAGCGTCACCAGGAAGCCGGCGAACCGAACCGCGTTCGAGCGAGCGAACCGCTTTCCGAGGGCTCGAGGCGTCATCGCGCCGTACTCCGAGAAGGTCCACCGTTCGTTGACCGCGAAGATGACCACGATCGATAGCTCCCAAGAAATTATCTTCGCGCCCACGGGCCCGAGGCTGGTCAGTTCGACGAGCAAGACGAGGACGAGGTTGTCGACGGCCGCGCCAACGATCCCGACACCGGCGAACTGGCTAAACCGTGCGGTCGAGCACAGCGCACGAAAGCGCGTCCGGATGGCCTCTGATAGCGATCCACTCATCGTACGCACCGTCGGTCGATCGCCCGTCGTCTCCAGCGAGCGTGCATGCGAGCGTATGTTCAGTGGCTCCGGCATCGGTATCGGTGTTATGATTCAGGCGTAAACTCCGGAACTCGCGGGCACGCGCGAAGAAAAAAGAATTAAGCATCGACTGGTAAATCTCGAGCGAGACGCAGCGAGACACACCGCAGCGAACGAGACAGCGAGTTCGACCCGGAAACGCTCCGATCGGGGTGAGACTCGAGACGATTCGAAAACCAGCCCGCTGAACAGCTTGCTCCTCGAGTCAGATCGCGAGGTCGGCTTTCGGACGAACGACATCGACATCCTCGGCGTCGACGCGGTCCACGTCGAGAAAGTGAGGCGTGTAGTTTCGTTTCTCGTAGTCTTCGTACTCGTCTTCGGTGCCGACCGTACACCACAGCTGGACCTGTTCTGGGCCGTGCCACTCTCCGTTTCGGTTGATCCCGAAACAGACCAGCTCCGACCCGTCGTAGTCGATGATGGCCCCCTTCCGGATCCCGGGATCGCCGTGGATGATGACCTGCTTCATACGCCAGCCTACTCGTGACGGTGGATTAAGCCCTTCGGAGTATCCGTCCGGCGGTCGACCGCCCACACGAAAGTCAACCGTGTAGCCAAAGCATCGACCGCACTTCGATTCCTCGCGAACGAATACGCCATCCGATCGGCCGACGGCGACGAACCAAACGGGTTTTAAACGGCGCTGTCTTAGCCCACGCCAAGTGAGATAACCATGCAGATGCCACGCCGATTCAATACGTACTGCCCGCACTGCAACGCACACCACGAACACGAAGTCGAGAAGGCCCGTTCCGGTCGTTCCTCGGGGATGAAATGGGACGCTCGCCGTACCCGGCGAAACTCCTCGTCGATCGGTAACTCCGGTCGCTTCTCGAAGGTGCCGGCCGGCGAAAAGCCCACCAAGAAGACCGACCTCAAGTACCGCTGCAGCGACTGCGGCAAGGCCCACCTCCGACAGGGATGGCGCGCCGGCCGACTCGAGTTCCAGGAGTGATTACAATGGCAGGAAATTTCTACAGCGTCCGATGCAGTGACTGCGAGAACGAACAGACCGTCTTCGGCAAAGCCTCGAGCGAGGTCGCCTGTGCCGTTTGTGGCACGACGCTCGCCCGACCGACGGGTGGCAAAGCCGAGATCGACCACGAGATCTTAGAAACAGTCGAGTCACGATGAAGTACAGCGGCTGGCCCGATCCCGGCGAACTGGTCGTCGGCAAGATCGACGAGATCGAAGATTTCGGTGTCTTCGTCGATCTCGAGGAGTATCAGGACAAACGCGGCCTGATCCACATCTCCGAGGTCGCGAGCGGCTGGATCAAAAACGTCCGCGATCACGTCCGTGAAGGCCAGATCGTCGTCTGCAAGGTCCTCGAGATCGACGAGAGCTCCCAGCAGATCGACCTCTCGCTGAAAGACGTCAACGACCACCAGCGCTCGGATAAGATCCAGGACTGGAAGAACGAGCAAAAGGCCGACAACTGGATGGGAATCGCCCTCGGCGAGGACGTCGACGACGAGAGCTACACCGCCGTCGCCAACGAACTGATCGCCATCCACGGAAGCCTCTACGACGGCTTCAAGCAGGCCGCGATCCACGGCGAAGAGGCCCTCGAGGACACCGATCTCTCCGACGACGAGATCGACTCGCTCGTCGAGACGGCCCGCGAGAACGTCTCGGTGCCGTACGTCAACGTCACCGGCTACGTCGACTTGGAGAACGCCTCGCCAAGCGGCGTCGACGGTATCCGCGATGCCCTCGAGGCCGCCGAAGGGAACGGAGAGGTGCCCGACGAAGTCGACCTCGAGGTCAGCTACGTCGGCGCTCCGGAGTACCGCATCAAGGTGAAAGCGCCCAACTACAAGACCGCCGAGTCCCAGCTCGAGGAGAGCGCTCGACGAGCGGTCGCCGCGATCGAATCCGAGGACGGCGAGGGCGAGTACCACCGCGAGCGACGAACCGACGACGAGTAACGCATGAAGTCGGATATCCGGGTGTGTTCGGCGTGGCGCGACGCACACGACCGCCCGGTGTACACGCTTTCTGCGAGCTGTCCGGAGTGCGGTGCCGACGCGGAGAACAGCGCCCCTGCACCGTTCGATCCGAACGACCCACACGGCGAGTACCGACGGTCTCTTAAACGTCGCAATCGCTGATAGGGTATGGACGAACTCGAGATCGACGCAGTCGCCGAGGTCGAGCTGGACGACCCCGTCCTCGTCGAGGGGCTGCCGGGTGTCGGTCACGTCGGAAGTCTTGCCGTCGAGCACCTGCTCGAGGAACTCGAGGGCGACAGTACGCTCGTACGCCGGATCTACTCCCACGAGTTCCCGCCGCAGGTAAGCGTCGAGGACGGCGTTTCGGAGCTCACCTGTGCGAAACTCCACGCCGTCACCGTTCCCGACGGTCGTGATCTCCTGTTGCTGACCGGCGACCATCAGGCCCAGACCAACGAGGGACACTACGTGCTAACCGACGCCTTCCTCGATATCGCAGAGGAGTTCGGCGCAGGCGAGGTGTACGCCCTTGGCGGCGTCCCGACCGGCGAACTCATCGACGAGTACGCCGTCGTCGGCGCGGTCAGCGACGAGTCGATGCTCGAATCGCTCGAGGACGTCGGCGTCGAGTTCCGCGAGGACGAACCCGCGGGCGGCATCGTCGGCGTCTCGGGGCTCATGCTCGGACTGGGCGAGCGCCGCGGCTTCGAGGCCGCCTGTTTGATGGGCGAGACCAGCGGCTATCTGGTCGATCCGAAAAGCGCTCGTGCGGTGCTCGAAGTGTTAGCGGAGCGACTCGGCTTCGACCTCGAGTACGAGTCCTTAGACGAGCGCGCCGACGAGATGGAGGACGTCATCGGCAAGATCCAGGAGATGGAGCAACAACAGCAGATGGACGTCCCGACGGACGACGATCTGCGCTACATCGGCTAGGTCGACAGGTTACGAACCGACTCTTTTCGGCAATTACGATTGCGATCCTCGCGTCGTCTGTGGGCGAAACAGCGCGCAGTTCGGACACCAGACGGTGCCGTCGGTGCGGGCGATCTTCTTTCCGTGACAGTCGGAACAGCGCTCCGCCGAATACTGAGTCATACGATCTCGAGAATGAATTGCCCCGAGTGTTCATCTACCTTTCGGTGAAATTAACGTTCGAATCGAGTGACACTCTTCGGTCGACGACGGTTCGACGCCGGGCAGAGTAGAGAGAAGCGATCGGGTACCGGCAGGGCCGATCACGCGTCCCCGTCCGGCGCAAGCCCTTCGAACACGCGACAGGCGTTTTTCGAGAACGCTCGCCATAACTTGTCTTCGGAGACGTCGAGTGTGAGGATATCCATGACCGCGACGTCGGGATGGCAGGCTGGGGCCCCGCTGCCGAACAGCACTCGATCGGGATGCTCGAGCAGCGCCCGCTCGAGCAGATCCCGGTACCGGACGAAACTCGTCTCGAGGTAACAGTCGTCGTAGGCGTCGAGCAAATCCACCATCTCGTGCATGCGCGAGCGCTCGAGCGGGTGGCCGCCAAAATGGGCGACGACAACGGGGAACGAGCGCCCGAGCAGCGTCGCTGCGAGGGTCTCGGGCGGGGCGTCGACCCCGCCGCGGACGATGACGGGGAGATCGACGCTCTCGAGCGTGGCGAGGACGTCCTCGTCGGGGTAGCCATCGGCGGTGGTATCGATGACGAAACCATGAAAGCGGTCGTCGTACGCGTACTTCTCGACGTCTTCGGGAGTCGTATGGAACTCCTGACGGCTGCTAATTGCGTTTCGGAACCGTCCCGTTACGGAAGTGCCCGCCCGCTCGGTCCCGTTTATCCGGGCGACGGCGACGAACGGGCGGTCGACGCTGCGGCGGGCGACGCCGTTGTTCGCCGCGACGTAGCTCGTCTCCGCGCTGGCAGGCGGGAAGACGATCGATCTGGTGATTCCGGCCTGGTGCATCTCCCGCTCGAGTCGATCGGGAGTGACTGGCTGTCCCCCGAACTCCGCCGCCATCCCGTCCGGCGCCAATCCTGCGTAGACGTCGACGATGCGAAATCCGTGTTCCAGTTCCAGCATTCCTTGCGCACTCTTTTCAGTCGAGACATATTTCCCTACCGGCCCCGTGACAGTCACAAGAGGCGGTATTCGGACGGCTGCCGGCAGTGCAATCGCCAGACGGAGTGGGGACGGGAGCGGAACACTTATATAGAAGTGCTGACGACATAGTTAGTGAGGATTCAACTATGGCACAACAGCGACGCATGGGCGGGCAGCCTATGTTCATTATGAGCGAGGATAGCCAGCGAACGCAGGGTCGCGACGCCCAGTCGTCGAACATTATGGCCGGCAAGGCGGTTGCCGAAGCCGTACGGACGACGCTCGGACCCCGCGGTATGGACAAGATGCTCGTCGACTCCGCCGGCGAGGTCGTCATCACCAACGACGGGGCGACGATTCTCAACGAGATGGACATCGAGCACCCCGCGGCCCAGATGATCGTCGAGGTTGCCGACTCCCAGGAGGAGGAGGTCGGTGACGGAACGACGACTGCGGCCGTAGTCGCCGGCAATCTGCTCGGCGAGGCCGAAGACCTCATCGAACAGGACGTCCACGCGACGACGATCGTCGAGGGTTATCACGAGGCCTCCGAAATCGCCCTCGAGGCAATCGCCGAACAGATCAGCGAAGATGCCGTCGATGACGAGGTGCTCAAGCAGGTCGGCGAATCGAGCATGACCGGCAAAGGAACCGGCGGTCTCACCGCCGAGTCGCTGGCCGAGACGGTCGTCGAAGCGATCCGCCACGTCGAGACCGACGACGGCGTCGCTCGCGACAACGTCACCGTCCACACGCAGGTCGGTGCCTCCTCGAACGCGACGGAGCTCGTTCCCGGCATCGTCATCGACGAAGAGCCCGCCCACGAGGGCATGCCCAGCGAGGTCGAGGACGCGTCGATCGCGGTTCTCGACGTCGAACTCGGCGTCCGCACGGGCGATATCGACGCCGAGTACGCCATCGACTCGATCGATCAGCTCAACACGGCCATCGACGCCGAGGAGAGCGAGGTTCGGGGCTACGCCGAGACCGTCGCCGAGAGCGGGGCCGACGTCGTCTTCACGACCGACGACGTCGACGACCGCGTCAGCAACTACCTCGCCAACGAGGGCGTCCTCGTCTTCGAGAACATCGGCAACAGCGACGCTCGAGACATCGTCTCCGCGACGGGCGCTCGCCGCGTCGGTGCCCTCGACGACTTAGAGGAGTCCGACTTCGGCCACGCCGACCGCATCCGGAGCGAGAACTTCGGCGACGACGACCTCGCGTTCATCGAGGGCGGCGCGGCGGCCGAGACCGTCACCGTCTTCGTCCGTGGCGGTACCGAACACGTCGTCGACGAACTCGAGCGCGCCATCGGCGACGCACTCGACGTCGTGGCGACCGCACTCGCCTCCGGCGAGGTCGTCCCCGGCGCCGGCGCGACCGAGATCGCCATCGCGGACAAGATCCGTCAGGAAGCCGCGGGCATCGAGGGCCGCAAACAGCTCGCCGTGACGGCCTTCGCCGACGCGCTCGACGTGATCCCGCGAACGCTCGCCGCCAACACCGGCCAGGACCCCATCGACGCACTCGTGGACCTTCGTGCCGCCCACGAATCCGAGGGCCGCGCCGGCCTGATCACCGACGGAGAGACCGTCACCATCGACGACCCATTCGAGTACGGCGTCGTCGACCCTGCCGACGTCAAACGTGAAGCCATCGAGAGCGCGACCGAGGCCGCGACGATGATCGTCCGCATCGACGACGTCATCGCCGCCGAGTAACGCCGTCGCTCACCGTTTTTCGTTTTGCATCGAGTGTAGTGACAGTCGTGCGGCCAGCAATGTTATATGTTGACATGGCGAAATACACACCGTATCATGTCAGGAACGACTCGAGATCGGCTGACGCCGGTCAGTAAGACGGTTGACCGTCAGCTCTACTACGACGAGGGCCACGGAACGTATCACGCGTGGTGTCCCGACGTGGACTACGAGCCGGTGAGCACGGGACTCGTGATGGCCGTCTCGTCGATCCTCGAGACCGATCCAGCCGATCTCGAGTCGCTCTCGGCCTCCATCGATCCCGACGCGCTGAACGCCCTCGTCGGCCACTGGAGTGAACGCGAGCCACAGGGTGGGCGGAACTCGATCGCGTTTTCGTTCGCCGACTGTCTCATTACCGTCTACGCCGACGGCGAAATTGTAATCGATCCCGACCGCCCCGTCGACGAATCAATCGGTGCGTAATCGGTTGCGCACCGAGCGCGGCCGTCGTCGGTCGGCTCCGTTCGTATCGTCCGTTCACTCGCTATCAGTGAGATCGTTACTGCAGTCAGCGGTAGCCGCGGTCTCGAGAACCACCCGATCGCTAGCCGCGAGTGCGAATGCCTCGTCTCCCCGCCCCCGATTGACATCGAGTTCTACGTAGCCCTGGCTGCCGACGGTGGCGAGTTTTTCACCGGCGGGGACCGCGGCGAACGTCTCGCCGACGGGTATAGTATCACCGTTCGCGACGATCCGCTCCCGTCCGGCGAGGAATCCCCCCGGAACGTTCGTGACGACGTTTCCGAAGCCGTCGACGACCAGCACCTCCCCCGTCGCGCAGTCGTGTTCTCCCGCTGGCCCGGTCTCGAGCGTCGCCTCCGGGAGCACGAGATCAACGGGAGCGCCCGAAAACGGCGCGAGCCACTCGAGGTCACCGAGGGCCTCGAGCGCGGAGTCATGAACTCCCGCTGCGGCGGGCGCGAAGACATCCCGGCCGTGGAACGTGTTGCTCGCGGGTCCCGCAGTCGCATCCTCCGGGTCGGTGGAATCCGCTGTCGCCGATCGCTGTGTGCCGGCTGGTTCGACGGGCTCGAGACGACGCTCGTCGATGACGTAGTACTCGAGGTCGGCGTCGCCGGCGAGTCGGCGCGCGGCGGGGAGCAGGACGCCGTTATCGGGACCGACGAGCGCGTGCTCGCCCGCACGGACGACTAGCGCGTTGCGGTCGGTGCCGACGCCGGGATCGACGACGACGAGGTGGGTCGCCGGCGGAAAGTAGGGAAGCGTTTCGCGGAGCCAGAAGGCGGCGGCACGAACGTCCTGACGGGGGAAGTCGTGGGCGACATCTACCAGCCTGCAATCGGTTCGCTGGAGAATAACGCCCTTCATCGCCGCGGGGTACGGCGAACCGAAATCCGACGCGAGCGTGATCATGTGCCGTCGTAGCGTTCGATCGAAGAAAGGCGATTCGGAACGGTCGTTCGGAGCGGCTACGGGCGGACAGTGCTTCGCAACGATGTGAGACCCCACGCTCCGATCCACAGGCAGACCGACGTGAAAAAGAGGACGAACGCCGCGTGTCCATCCAGTCCGGCTACTGACTCGAGACCGACTACCGACCCGATCGGCGGAGGTGAACGGAATCCGATGGTCCAGAACTCCGCAAAGAGAACGACGATCGGAAAGCTCACGACGGCGAGGACGATCGCACCGCACTCGAGACAGCAGACGAGGAGGGTTCCGACGCCGACGTCGAGATCGACACCGGATCGCGTCGCGTCGAGTACCGCTCGAACGACCACGAATCCCGGCGGCAGACCGGCGCTCAGCAGCGTCAACGGGACCAAATACATCGTGAGGCTCTGCATCCACTCGCTGAGCCAACCGAACCCCTGAATCGGCGTTGTCGCCTCCAGCGCGATGGCGATAACCGTTAGACTCCCGCCGAGGATCGGAAGGCCGACGAGCAGTACCGCCGTCAAGACCCATCCCGAGAAGAACCGTGACCGATCTCGCCCTCGAGAGCCGTCCGGGACCGGGGTCGAGTGCATCTCACTCGCCGTTCGAGTCCGAGCCGCTGATCATTTGGATGCGTTCGATGCCCCCGATTTCGCCGATGACGCCGGCTACGGCTTCGGGAACCAGTGTCTCCCAGTCGCCGCCGTGGATCATCCGTTGGCGGACTTCGCTCCCCTCGAGCACCTCGCGGTTGAACATCGGCGACTGGCGGATCTCGATGTCGGCCTCGCGAAACAGCTGGATGACCAGCGGGTTGTTCGAGTAGGCGACGTCGAAGTCCGGACTCATGCTCTGGACGTGGCTCACCCAGACCGAGTTGCGCTCTAAGTCCTCGATCGGGACGGCGTAGGTCACGAGATCGTGATCGACGAGCGACTTCGTGATCATCATGATCCGTTCGCCGGCCGTGAACGGGTTTCGGATCGTGTGTGAGTCGTCAGCGCTCCCGATGCCGAGTACGAGTTCGTCGACGTCGTCGGCGATCTGCTCGACCATGCTGAGGTGGCCGTCGTGGAACGGCTGAAAGCGGCCGATGTAGAACCCCCGGGTCATGCCGGACAGTGTTCGGGCCGCGTGCTTAAGCGTGGCGAGTTTTCCAGCGGCTGAACGGCCGTCTTTGCCGGCGTCTCGAGCGACCGCATGACTGGGAGCGAGTACCACACATCTTGCGGGCTCGACACGACCGCATGAAAACGAGGCGGAAAGACTAATCCCGCCTTTCGACGCCTGTAGGTGCCGGTTTCAGGCACTGTCACCATACTCCGCATGGAGAAAGTATATCAGTCCCAATCCCTTCGAATCAGGTACTGAACAGAGTTCTATGAGTAACGATACGAACGTTGACGACCCTCCCGAAGACGCCCCTTCCACTGAGCCTGACGAGGAGCAGGCACAGCCTCGGTCCCAGGACCAGGAGTCGGTGCGTCAGGGAGAACGGTCGCCGCCTGAGGAGGACGGTGACCGGCGCGACGACGTCGACGACGGTGACCAACAGGAGGAGATCGACGACGGCGACGAGTTCGACGACCCGATCGACGAGTTCGATCGGGAGTCGACCGACGAGGACGACGACATCGAAACCGTCGAAGATCTCGGGAGTACGGTCGACGTCGATCCGGGCGTCGAGATCGACGAGGAGAACGCCGAGGACGATCTACTCGGCGGTCTCAAGGTCGACTCGACGGCAGATATCGAGGTTCCGGATCGGCTCGTCGACCAGGTCATCGGTCAGGACGAAGCACGGGATATCATCATCAAGGCGGCCAAGCAGCGACGGCACGTGATGATGATCGGCTCCCCGGGTACCGGGAAGTCGATGCTGGCGAAAGCGATGAGCCAGTTGCTCCCGAAAGAGGATCTCCAGGACGTCTTAGTCTACCACAACCCAGACGACGGCAACGAGCCGAAGGTCCGAACCGTCCCCGCCGGCAAAGGAGAACAGATCATCGACGCCCACAAGGAGGAAGCTCGCAAGCGCAACCAGATGCGCTCGATCCTGATGTGGGTCATCATCGCGATCATCATCGGCTACGCGATTCTCAGCCCCGCCAGCATTCTGCTCGGCATTCTCGCGGCGGGTATCGTCTGGCTGATCTTCCGCTACACGTCCCGCGGCACGGACGCCATGGTGCCGAACATGATCGTCAACAACGGCGATCAGCGCACCGCACCGTTCGAGGACGCGACCGGTGCCCACGCCGGCGCACTGCTGGGCGACGTTCGCCACGACCCCTTCCAGTCCGGTGGGATGGAAACCCCGAGCCACGACCGCGTCGAACCCGGCTCGATCCACCAGTCCAACAAGGGCGTGCTGTTCGTCGACGAGATGAACACGCTCGACATCCGCACCCAACAGAAGCTGATGACCGCGATTCAGGAGGGCGAGTTCGCCATCACTGGCCAGTCCGAGCGCTCCTCGGGTGCGATGGTCCAGACCGAACCCGTCCCCTGTGACTTCATCATGATCGCGGCGGGGAACTTAGACGCGATGGAGAACATGCACCCCGCGCTCCGCTCGCGAATCAAGGGCTACGGCTACGAAGTCTACATGGAGGACACCATCGAGGACACCCCCGAGATGCGCCGGAAGTACGCCCGCTTCATCGCCCAGGAGGTCGAACGCGACGGCCGACTGCCCCACTTTACCCGCGAGGCCGTCGAGGAGCTCATCCTCGAGGCCAAACGCCGCGCCGGCCGGAAGGAACACCTCACGCTGCACTTCCGGAACCTCGGCGGACTGGTCCGCGTCGCAGGCGACATCGCCCGCGCCGAGGATCGGGAACACACGACTCGAGAGGACGTCCTGCAGGCCAAGCGCCGCTCCCGGTCGATCGAGCAACAGCTCGCCGACGACTACATCGAGCGCCGCAAGGACTACGAACTGCAGGTCACCGACGACGGCGTCGAGGGCCGCGTCAACGGACTCGCCGTCATGGGCGAGGACTCCGGGATCATGCTCCCCGTGATGGCCGAAATCGCCCCCGCACAGGGTGGCGGACAGGTCATCGCGACGGGACAGCTAAAGGAGATGGCCGAGGAGTCCGTCCAGAACGTCTCGGCGATCATCAAGAAGTTCTCCGACGTGGACCTCTCGGAGAAGGACATCCACATCCAGTTCGTCCAGGCCGGCGAAGGCGGCGTCGACGGCGACTCCGCCTCGATTACGGTGGCAACCGCCGTTATCAGCGCCTTAGAGGACATTCCGGTCGATCAGTCGATTGCGATGACCGGCTCGCTGTCGGTTCGGGGCGACGTGCTCCCCGTCGGCGGCGTCACCCACAAGATCGAAGCCGCCGCGAAGGCCGGCTGCGAAAAGGTCATCATCCCCGCTGCAAACGAGCAGGACGTGATGATCGAAGACGAGTACAAGGAGATGATCGAGATCATCCCGTGTTCGAACATTAGCGAAGTGTTAGATGTCGCGCTGATGGGCGAACCGAAAAAAGACTCGCTGGTCGACCGCCTCAAGTCGATCACTGGCTCGGCCTTCGAGGGCAGCCAGAGCGGCGTCGGCTCCGCCAGCGGCTCGAACCCGAGTCCGCAATAGATGGCCGACTGGGCGACGTTCGCCGGTATTACGGGCGTCGTCCTCGTGTTATTGCTGGTTTTATCGTATCTGACGCAGTCAGCGTTCGACGACGGCTCGAAGCCGGATACTGCCCGTGACTCGAGCGGCAGTCTCGACCCCGAACCGAGCGCGGACCTCGACTCGTCGACGCACACCGAACCAACAGACTCCCGTTCGGACATCGGGACCGACGATCCGGTTGCGACCGGTCGTGACGGACCGCTCGAGCGAGATGCGAATCCTGCTACCCCCGACGTCGAATTCGGCGAGCGGACCGAGGCCACCCCGATCGATTCCGAGCACCATTCCCGTCCCGAACGCGGACAGCGCGCCGATCGACCGACCGAAGTCGATCCTCGATCGCTGTCGACGGGAGAACTTCTGGCGAATGTCGCGCTCTCGCAGGGGCTGTTTGCCCTCGTCCTGCTCGGTGCCGTGATCTACACGGGGATTCCGGCCGACGCGCTGGGAATCGAGTTTTCGACTGGCTACCTCGAGCAGGGACTGCTGCTGGGAACGGCGTTCGGTCTCGTATTGTACGTCGCGAACGAAATCGGTGCCGCGGCGGCGACCCGGTTCGGCTTCGATCACGACGAAGAGCTTCGAGAACTGCTCGCGCCGGATTCGGCGCGGGGGTGGTCCGCCCTCCTGCTGGTCGTGCTTCCCATCATCGCCGTCTTCGAGGAACTGCTCTTTCGCGCGGCGCTGATCGGGGTCATCGCAGCCGGCTTCGGCGTCTCGCCGTGGCTGCTCGCCGTCGTCTCCTCGGTCGCGTTCGCCGTCGGCCACGGCATGCAGGGATCGGTCGGTGTCGTCGTCACGGGCCTGCTCGGATTCGTCCTGGCGGCGATTTTCATCGTCACGGGGAGTTTCCTCGCGGTCGTCGTCGCACACTACCTGGTCAACGCCCTCGAGTTCGTCGTCCACGAGGGGCTGGGCTTCGACTGGGCCCAAACCCTCGAAAGCTAAGGGTTGTGACCTGCTGGGTGTGGGTATGAACGGGCTCGACGACGTTCCGGACACGGTCTATCGGGCGATCTTCTCCGGGATTATCCTCTACTTCGCACTGCTGTTGTACGCACAGGCGACGGGCGACTCTCTGGCGGCGTTCGCCTCGGAGTTCGTCTTCGGCGTGATCGCTATCGGCGTGGGAACGATTCTGTACCTGCAGGCCGAGACGGATCGCGGCTCGTGGGTAATTCCCGGGGCGGCCGTCTGTCTCGTCCTCGGCGGCATGTTCCAGTTCGCGTTCCTGTTTACCCGCATCCCGGTGCTCGATCAGGTGTCATCGATCATCGTCTTCGTCGGGATCGGGCTCTACATCTACGCGGTCTGGTACACCGACTAACGCGTAGCCGCGGATTGACATCCTCCCCGCCCTGAAGGGCGAGGATTCTCACGGCACCGCGCCGCTGGGTTGGGATATTGTGGTTTACGACGTTACCTGTTCTTGAGGCGCGAATGCGCCAGTTTCCTTGTCAAACAGGAACGCCGATGGCTGTGCCAACCAGCCGTTACTCCTATTCACTGACAAACTCGGTGAACTCGGAGATACTTTCTGTCGGATGTTCTCAGCACCGTTCACGTCTGCGTTCGCTGTCGTCCCACATTCATCGCAGACGTACAACCCGCGCTCGACACGGTTCGCCTTCCGCGTGCGACCACAGCACGAACACGACTTCGACGTGTCACGCTCGGACACCTCCTTGACGGTGATCCCTACCATCTCAGCCTTGTAGGTGAGCAACTCCGTGAAGCGGTCGAACGCCCACGAGTGGAGATCGAGATTGCCATGCCGACCCCAGTTTTCCGACTCACCGTTCTCGTCGTCCTCACGGATGTCGGAGAGATCACCAACCACGATTGTTCCAACGCCTTCCTCAACACACCGCTGAACGATGTGTTTTGAGAGCGCATGGAAGTAGTGGGTGCGGCGAGCCGACTTCTTCTGATTCAGCCGCATGGCTTGCTCAGAGTCCGAGTCGTCACACCGCGCGAGCCGCTTGCTGAAGTAGTAGTCATCCTGCTTCAGACAGTTCAACGGATACAGCTCGCTGTGGCCATCCTCGTAGGCTAACGCGGCAAAGTTGTTGATGCCGAGATCGATGCCGACAGTGTGATCGCCGGGCGACTCAGACACCTCAATCTCCACCTTACAGACGAAGTGGAGTTCCCATTCATCCCCTGTCCAAACCGTCTTCACTTGTTGGACGTTCTCCACGGTAGAGAGGTCAACGTCGGGACGAGTTTGGAATTTGCAGAGGATGAAGTCCGACCAATACTCTTTGAGATTCGATCCCTGTGAGAGTCGAACGCGATTGTACTGGGTGTCGAGTTTGAAGCCGGCGGCTTTGAACGTCACCGTCGAGTGCGGGTGATCGTCGTTGCGTTTGCGGTAGCCGGGCGGATTTGCTCTCGTGTCTCCGTTGCGTCGTTTGCCGTACCAGCCGTTGAACGCTTCAGCGAGTTCTTGAAGGACTCGCTGACTTGACTGAGAATGCAGGTCATCATAGCGTTCGTGGGTCTTGAGATACGCGGTGAGTTCGTTGTGATTTGGGATGTGACCGATTTCGTCCCAGATCCGACTGCATGTCCACCGCCCGACGTTCCAGAGTTTCGAGGCTGCGAACCCGAGGGCGTCAAGACCGTCCGACACCCGTGACTGGTTCCGAATGGAAGCAGTATAGGTGCGCGTGACGACCTTTTTTGCCATACGTAACCTATGACAGCGATCCTACTTAACAGTGGCTATTGTCAAAGCGTGGAATATCCTGCCGTGCCTTCGAACGGTGGACTATGGAGGAGTTGTCGGATTCATCCCCGCGCTGAAGCGCGAGGCTTTCTCCTTGACTCTCCGTAACATGTGTTCGCCTGTGGTCGGCGAAGTAACACGCATGCTATCGATTTTCGAGCACTGTGTGTCCGACCATCTCGAGTTGAGACTACAGGCCTTCGAGCGACCGCAACTTCTGTTCGACGGCCGGCGGCGCGGCGCTCGGCCCGTCGCGCACGCGGTGGTCGGGAATCAAGATCGGGGTCGGGTTCCCATCGAGGGCCGTCCGAACGAGGATGAGGTCGTCCTCGTCGTCGGGATCGAGTTCGGGGGTCATCCGCGCGAGGGCGTCGACGCTGACCTGCTCGCCGTAGGGGATTCCGCGGACCTGCTTCAAGACCGCGCGCTGGTCGGTCGGGACGGTCAGGGCCACCTGGAGTTCGTCGAAGTGGACCTCCTCCAGTCCCTCGAGGTAGTCGAAGATTTGCTCGAGGACGGGGTGGTCCTCCTGGGCCTCCTCGTCGGGCAGGTCGGGAAACGAGACGCTCAGGACACGGCCGCTCGCGGCCCCGAGCTGGACGTATCGATCGAGATACGATGATTCTCGCGCGTAGATTCCGGCGTCCGTGACGTCCTCCATATTCCTGCGTAAGTGGTAGGGCCTTGAATAATCGCCGGTCGCCGTTTTCGTCCACTCAGTCCCAGAAATTCGGAGCAGTCAGCCGCTCACCGGCTCCCACCGATTCTGACGGGCCATCGTAAACGCCGCCGACGCTGGCACCGATGAAGACCACACCCTCCCCAGCCGCCTGCGGTCCTCGCTCCATCCGTCGCTGCGGTCCTCGGCCCTCGCACGCCGTCGGCGACGGACCCTCGCTCACTTTTCGAGGTGCTCGCACGGCTCGCACCTCGCAACGCTCGGCTCCGTCGACAGCGCGCGCCACCGCACGTGGGGGTCGATCGGCCGAAATCTCGGTAGTTGCCCGGGTTCGACTCGTTCCGATGGCGCAAAGCTTTTGTACATATGAGTACGTCGATGTACAACAATGAACTCTCGAACAGATCTCGCGCCCGCGGTGGCGTCGATCCTCGAGGCCGCCCGAGAGCGGCCGGGAGGCGACGGCCTCGTGGACGTCGACGCGCGATCGTTACCCGATGCGCTCGCGCGCGCGGAGGCCGACGGTCGCGTTCCGGTAATCGCGGAAGTAAAGCCCACGAGCCCGACCGCCGACGGCACGCGCGACGACGATCCCGTCGAACTGGCCGAGGCGATGGTTGCGGGCGGCGCGGCGGCGATCTCGGTCCTCACCGAGCCGACTCACTTCGGCGGCTCACCCGAGTCGCTGACTCGCATTCGCGATGCCGTCGACGTCCCCGTCCTGCGAAAGGACTTCGTGCTCGAGGAAGCACAGATGGACGTCGTCGAAGCCGATCTGCTCCTGTTGATCGTCCGGTTCGTGGACGTTCGCGAATCGGACGATTCGCGAGCCAGTCAGAACGCCGTGCGTTCTGACGCTGATCTGGAAGGACTCATCGCGGCCGCGCACGAGCGCGGCTTCCAGCCGCTGGTCGAGGTCCATGACCGCGCGGAACTCGAGACTGCCCTCGAGGCCGGTGCCGAAATCATCGGCGTGAACAATCGGGACCTGGCGCGACTCGAGGTGGACCTCGAAACCTTCGAGTCCGTGAGCCCCCACGCGAGACAGGCTTCGGACGAGGTAACGCTGATCGCCGAGAGCGGCGTGTCGACCCCTGCGGACGTTCGCCGGATGCGGGAGGCGGGCGCCGACGCGCTCCTGATCGGCAGCGCGATTATGGACCACGCTTCGGACGACAGCGACGTGGCCGAGAACACCCAGCGGTTGGTTCAAGCGGAAAACAGGGCGAACGGAGGAAACACATGAGCACAAGCGACCACGATAACGAACGCACTCGAGAGCGCGATAGCGAGGCAACCTTCGGTGACTACGGCGGGCAGTACGTCCCCGAGGCCCTGATGCCGGCGGTCCAGGAACTCGAGGACGCCTACGAACGCTACGTCCTCGAAAACGAGGACGGCTTCATGGATGAGTTCCACGACCGAATGCGGGATTTCGGCGGCCGACCGACGCCGCTGCAGCGCGCGGAACGCCTCAGCGAGCGCTACGACCGCGAGATCTACCTCAAGCGCGAGGATCTGCTCCACGGCGGCGCCCACAAACTCAACAACGCGCTCGGACAGGTTCTACTGGCCAAGTATATGGGCAAAGAGCGGATCATCGCCGAGACCGGCGCCGGCCAACACGGCACGGCGACCGCGATGGCGGCGGCCCACCTCGATATGCCCTGTGAGATCTACATGGGCCGAACCGACATCAACCGTCAGCGACCGAACGTCTACCGGATGCGGATGAACGGTGCCGAGGTAAACCCGGTCACGGCGGGCAGCGGAACCCTGAAGGAGGCGATCAACGAGACGATGCGCGACTGGGCGACGACCGTCGAACGGACCCACTACGTTATCGGCTCCGTGGTCGGTCCGCACCCGTTCCCGAAACTCGTTCGGGACTTCCAGTCCGTTATCAGCCAGGAGGCCCGCAAGCAGATTCGGGAGAAGGCGGGCCGACTCCCAGACAGTGTCGTCGCCTGCGCGGGCGGCGGCTCGAACACGATGGGGACGTTCCACGAGTTCGTTCTTGACGAGGACGTGGACCTGTACGCCGTCGAGGCCGGCGGCTCGAGCCTCGAGATCGACGAGGAAAACGCGCTGGCCCCGAACTCGGCGACGCTCTCGACGGGAACGGACGGCGTGCTCCACGGCGCGATGACGAAACTCCTCCAGAGCGAGGACGGGCAAATCATGGAATCACACAGCGTGAGCGCCGGACTGGACTACGCCGGCGTCGGGCCCGAACTCTCCCATCTCGTCGATATCGGACGCGTCACCCCCGTGAGCGTCGACGACGAGGCGGCACTCAACGGCTTCCACCGGCTCTCGAACCTCGAGGGGATTATCCCCGCGCTCGAGTCGAGTCACGCGCTCGGATATCTCGAACGCGCGGCGGGACCCGCCGCGGATGGGTCGAGCGGGCAAAGCCCGCGAGACGAGAACGACGACGATCTCGGCGAAGTCATCGTCGTCAACGTCTCCGGACGGGGCGACAAGGATCTCGAGACGGTGCTCGAGGAGACGGAGAAGCGTGATCTCGAGGCCGCTCCCGAAGTGGAGGTGTTCGATAGATGACGAGCGAGGATCGACGACTGGAGGGAGGAGAGCCTCGGGAAACGCGAGTGGGGAGCGACGGTGGAAAGCGACCCGCGAGCGCCGACTACGACAGCGACGTCGAGGCCGCCATCCGCGAGAACCATCCTGCACTCATCACCTATCTCGCCGTCGGCGATCCGTCGATCGAGGAGACGAAGGCGTACGTCGAAGCGCTCGACCGCGGCGGCTCGGACCTGATCGAACTCGGCCTGCCGTTCTCGGAACCGATCGCCGAGGGGCCGACGATTCAGGCGTCGATCAACCGCGCGCTCGAGGCCGGCACCACCTCCGAAGCGTTCTTCGAGTTGGTCGAGGACCTCGAGACGGAGGCGACGCTGCTGGTCATGACGTACTACAACAAGATCTTACAATACGGTGACGAACCCGATGTGGGGCCGTTCGTGAAACGAGCGGCGGAAGTCGGTCTCTCGGGAATCATCGTCCCCGATCTGCCCGCGGAGGAGGCCGACCCACTGCGCGAGGCATGTGACGAACACGGTCTCGATCTGATCTTCATCATCGCGCCGACGACCGAGGGCGAGCGCCTCGAGACGATCATGTCTCGGGTCTCTGGCTTCGCTTACGTCCAGGCCCGACTCGGAACGACCGGCGCTCGAGGCGACGTCTCGTCGGCGACCCACGACAGCCTGACACGTCTGTCCGAATACGAGGTCCCCAAGGCGGTCGGGTTCGGCGTCAGCGAGGGCGACCACGCGGCCGAGATCGTCGAGGCCGGTGCCGACGGCGTCATCGTCGGCAGCGCGCTGATCGACATCGTCGCTTCGAGCGACGACCCCGCGGCCGCACTCGAGGCCAAAGCCGAAGAGCTCAAACGCGGCGCCGTTCGCGGATCCGAAACCGTCACGAACGATACGGAAGATGCACCGGAACCAGAACAGCCATAACTGCAAGCTTGCTACACTCCCGCAATGACTACCACAGGCATCGACGCACGACTCGACAGAATCGGTACAAACGACTCGTACGTGATCATTCCGATGGATCACGGCATCACGATGGGGGCGGTTCAGGGGCTGAAAGACATCGAATCGACGATCGACGGTGTCACCAGCGGCGGTGCGGATGCGGTCCTCACGCAGAAAGGAATCGCACCTCGCGTCCACGAGCACAAGAACGGAAAAGGGTACATCGTCCATCTCAACGGCTCGACGACGATCGGTCCCGACGAGCAAGACAAGCGACTGACCGGGACCGTCGAGGAGGCCGTCCGTGTTGGTGCCGACGCCGTCTCCTTCCACATCAACGTCGGCTCGGACCACGAACCCGACCAGATTTCCCAGCTCTCGGAGATCACGGCGAACGCCCAGCGACTCGGCATTCCGGTGCTGGCGATGGCCTACGCCCGCGGTCCGGGCGTCGACTCCGAGGATCCCGAAGCGCTCGGCCACGCCGTCCGTCTCGCGGAAGAACTCGGCGCTGATATCGTCAAGACAGGCTACAGCGGCGACGCCGAGAGCTTCCAACACGTCGTGGAATCGACTCGGCTACCGGTCGTTATCGCCGGCGGCTCGAAAGGAACTGACCGCGAGACCGTCGAGATGGTCCGCGGCGTGATGGACGCCGGTGGCTCCGGCGTCTCGATGGGGCGATCGATCTTCCAGCACGAGAATCCGGAGGCCATCGCAAAGGCCGTCGCCGGCGTCGTCCACCACGATCTCTCGACCGACGACGCGCTCGCCAAGGCCGGACTCGCGCTCGAGGCCTGAGCACCACGTCTTTTACTCTCTGTGGCCAACCGCTACCGATGGAACGGGCCGCTCGGTAGCGGTTCGCAACTGGCCTGTGCGTGACCACCAATTATTACGGCCACTCGCCTATCCGACAGTCGTGACGCCAGCGTCGTTTCGGACCCACCGACTCGCGGAAACCGACACCGGCCACTACACCGAACTGCTGTCCGACAACGGGAGCAACGACGAGGTGCTCGTCTGTGCCGCCCACGGCGGACACGTCGAGCCCGGCACCGCCGAACAGGCGCTCGATCTCGCCGCTCGACTCCCTCAGGCCAGCTGCTGGGCCTGCCTTGGCTACGACAGGCAGGGAAGCCCGTTCGAACTG
This sequence comes from Natronorubrum tibetense GA33, assembly GCF_000383975.1. Taxonomy (NCBI): domain Archaea; kingdom Methanobacteriati; phylum Methanobacteriota; class Halobacteria; order Halobacteriales; family Natrialbaceae; genus Natronorubrum; species Natronorubrum tibetense. The sequence goes on from NZ_KB913017.1 coordinate 959,760, forward strand.
TGGCATCCGCCCTCGAGCGCCTTCTCGCCCGACGACTACCCTCTCCTCGCCGAAATCGCCGACCGAGGCTTCGAGACCGTCGTCAGCTTCCACGGGCTCGGCGACGACCGAGTGCTCGTCGGCGGCGGGATCGACGCCGGCACGAAACGCGCCGTCAGCGATCGACTCGAGAACGTAGTGACGCCACCCGTCGAACCGGTCTCGACGGGCCCGTACGCCGGCGTCAGCTCGAACAACTTCGTCAACTGGCTCGCTCGAGACGGCGGCGGCCTCCAACTCGAGCAGAGCCGCACCGTCCGCATCGACGAACGCGACGCCGTCAATTCCGTACTCGAGGGACTCCTCGAGGCTGGCGTGCTCTGAGCGAGGAGCCGTCAGTCGACGTTTCTCGACCCGATCCCGAGCGGGTCCGCCCCAGCGAGTTCCGAGACGACTGCTCCACCGACGCGCGCGGCGTTCTCGATCCCCAGCGCGAGACTGGCAGGGTTCCCGTCGAAGCTCTCCGCGACCGACTGGCCGGGCGCCGCCCGATCGTAGTTCGAGACGGCGCGGACGCTCAGGTACCGCTCGCGCAGGCCGAATCGCTCGAGGGCCGTTGCCGTCGCGGCATCTTCCATTTGGGTCGTCACGTAGGGGCCAACACCGTACCGCTCGCAGAGCCACTGAACCTCCCGCGCGTAGCGAGGGCCGTGCCAGAACTCGTCGCCGCAGACGGTCGTCCCTCGTTCGATCGTCGGTCCCGCGTCGGGGGCGTTCGAATACGATCGTTGGTAGTCGCGAGCGTCGGCGTCTTCGCACAGGTCGACGTCTCGGGCGGCCTCGAGCGCGCAGTCGACGACGGCCTCCTCGAGCCGGTGGATGTAATCCCGCGGTCGGTACGCGAGGAGGTCGATGGGGCGCTCTTCGATGGAGTGGTCCTCGGTGGACGCTTCCGACGCGGAATCCGTTCCGGCGGCGTCGGATCGATGATCCCACCGGTGCTTTCGGTCCCAGTCGACGACGGCGTCCGCAATCGCGACCGAGCCGAGCGCCGTCGTCTCCGGCGACGAGCCGGCGATACCGCAGGAGACGACGTACGTCGACTCGAGGTCCACACCCGGGTTCGACAGAATAGCGGTGACGGTCGTCGCCGCGTCGCTCTTGCCGATTCCGGTGGTCGTGACGGCGATTCCGGAGTCAGTCACGTAGACGGGGGTCTCCGCGCCCGGTATCTCGAGGGCGCCGACGAGGTCGTCGCGCTCGAGCCACGGTCGGCGTTCATCGAGCGGGTCCTCGAACGCCGCGGTGAGGACCAGTGCGTCGGGAGCGATCGGGTCTTCCGGGTCGGGATCTCGAGGCACCGGCAGCGGTCTGTCAGTTGGAGTCATGGCTGGTTTGCACGGAACGGGTAATTGCGTTGTATACCCCTCTCGTTGCGTGAAAGGACTTGGTACATGTGATGTAACGTGTTACATGTATGTAACGGACCTGGGGTCGCCTCGGATTCACGGCGCAACCGGAACACCTTCGAAATCCGCCTTCCATTTCCGAGTGTGACCGACGAGGACCTCACGATCGACGACGAAATCGTCGCTCGAGCCCGGATCCACGCCCGTGAGGTGCTTTGCGACCACGACCTCGAGATCGATCGCGCGTCCCTCGAGTGGGAGGTCACCACGCGCGCCCGTCGTCGCGCGGGGGCCTGCCGTTGGAACGCGAGCCGCGAGGTCGCGACGATCGTGCTGACGCGACAGGCGTACGAACGCTACGAGTGGGAGACGTTCGCGGGCGTCGTCAGACACGAACTCGTCCACGCCTGGGAGTTTCAGCAGTACGGCGAGTCGGGACACGGCTCGCGGTTTCGCGAGCAGGCGGCGCGCCTCGAGGCCCCCAGACACTGCGAGACGTTTTCGGAGCCGCGGTACGTCCTCCGTTGTCTTGCGAGCGACTGCGACTGGTCTGCGAGACGCCATCAGGCCTCGAAACCGGTAAAATCGCCCGACCAGTATCGGTGTGGATCCTGTGGCAGCGATATCGAGGTGGAACACGCCGATAGCGGACGGGCGTGGACGTCCGCGAGCGGGTTCGGTGGGACGAAGGCGGCGCTCGGGGACGATTGGTGAGGGACGAGATTCGGGCGAAGCGAGAATCTCGGAATAGCGATCGGGGAGCGGTGCGAGGTCTGAGCGGAGCGAAGACCTCGATGCGAACGGAGAGCGAGAGCGAGCCGTGAGCGAAGCGACCCGCGAGCAGCGAGATTCGAACCGAGTGAGAACCTCGGAACGGCGAGTCAACCGCGGAACACTTATTCGACTTCCCCTGTCTGTTTCAGCTATGGGACTACTCGAGTTGATGCTGGGCCAGTCAGGACCCGGCGAACAGGGAGTCGAGGGACGGTCGTACAAACTGCCGAAGGAGACCCACGACTTCGTCTACCCGGTCGCCGTGCGCTCGCGGGAACTCGAGGCGTTCGTCCAGCTCCTCGAGACTGAGAGCGACGCGCCGTCGCTCGAGGACAACACCGACGAACTGCAGGACGTCTTCGACGATGTGCTCGGCGACGTGGAGATTGACGCCTCGGAGCTGGCCGAACGGCAGCGAAAGCCGCGACTCGAGACCGAAGCGATCGTCGACCACTGGCGCGGGCAGGTCACGGACGACGTCGGCGTCGTCTACGCTCGCGTGGACACCTATCCGACGCTGCTCTCGTTCGTCAAACGCTGCAAACAGCGCGACGAGCAGGCCGACGACCCGTTCGAACTCCCCGAGAACTTCGGCGACGGAGCCGCGTTGCTGAAGCGACTCGAGACCGCGACGAACGATCAGTATCGGGCCGTCGTCCACACGGATCTGCTCCCGCCCGAGAAGTAAGGCGACGGTCGCGCGCTCGCGTCGGTTAGTCGGCCGCCGTCCCCCGTTCGGAAGCCACGCGGCGAGTCCACCGCCATCGATACACGGCATACACCGTCGCCACTAGCAGCGTACCGACGAATCCAAGGAGCCACGCGATGGCGGCGTACCCGACGAAAACGTTCTCGTACGGTCCGAGAACGTCCCGTGGCGGTTCGATTGCCCACGGTCCGAAGTGGACGACGGTGACGACGAGACAAAGCGTCCCCAGCAGGACGGCCCAGTACCCTGCCCCGACCCGCTCCGTGAGCGTTAGATAGAGCCCGACCGCGATGAGCGGGTAGACCGCGAGGGTGTAGGTGAAGACCGTAACCTCGGGAATCAGCGGCCAGCCGACGTGATTTCCTCGAACGATGTGATCGAGATGGTGTCCGATTCCGAAGACCGTCGCGAGGGTGATCAGCGCATAGAGGCGCGTATCAACGGTTGCCAGTTCCGACTGCTCGCTTTCGTTCTCGCGACGACGGTGCGTGTTGCTGGACGTCTCGGACATAGCTAGAATCAGTTCGAGCAGCTGTGAATATATTGCCCCAACATGATAGTCGTTGGTGAATCAGCTCTTTTGAAAGCAATCAATCGTCCGCAAGTGGGTGCTACTGTATCCGGGTTCCTTTCCGTTCCGGACCGGTCAGGAACCACTTGACCAGCGCCGCTTCGCCTCGGCGGAGCGTCGTGCTCGCCGTCGCCTTATCGATCTCGAGCGTTTCGGCGAGTGCCGCGAGCGTACACTCCCTCGGGACTTCGAAGTACCCCTCTCGGACAGCGGCCTCGAGGAGTTCGCGCTGGCGATCAGTCAGTAACGTGCCCGAATCCGTCGTGCTGACTACTGATTGCAGTTCGTACGACACGTCAGCCGCCTCGAGCGTTGTCCGCAGCTGCTCGAGTTCCGCACGCGTCCCGGTGAGATCGAACTCGAACCAGCCGTTCCGGGCGACGACCGGGAACTCGACGGGCAACGACGACAGTTCGACGAACTCGTAGAGATCCGTGTCAGTCGTCTCGTACTTGCTGAGCACGCGTCTCTCGGTCGACTCCAACAGTTCGAACTGGGTGATCGCGGGGTGCGTGCGCAGCGCGTCGACGACCGTATCCGGTTCGTCCGTGCGTATCTCCCCGAGTTCGATCGCCGTCTCGCCCATCTGGTAGCCCGCCAAAAGCGTAAACCTCGCGTCGGGAAACGTCCGTGAAACGTCCGTCAGCCACACACCCTCGGGGAGGCTGATCAGAAACTGTGCACGGATCATGGATCGTCGGAAGTGACAGCCGAGCGGTCGTCGACAACGGGTCTGTGACGGTCTTTGCCGAGCTGAGATCGGACGATCGAGCGAAGCGTCAACATGTTGGGGTCACTGGCAAGCTCTCTCCCCACGATTATGAGCGTAATGCAAGCGCAGGATCACAGCGCTGACGGGGTGAACGAACGGAAAGTGACCGCCGAACGTGACGAGGGGTTCGTGGTTTTCCATATCGGCATGCGTATCAACGCGCTCTGGAAGATTCACCGGTGGCTCCCGCTGGTGTTCGTCGCGCCGCGAATGGTCCGCGAACTGGTCGGCGATTCGGAGTCGGGCCTGCTCGGCAACCGAACGGTAGTCGGACCCGGCATCCGAAATATCGGTTTCGTCCAGTATTGGGAGTCGTTCGACGCACTCGAAGCGTACGCTCGCGACAGCGACCGATTGCACTTCCCCGCCTGGCAGGAGTACTACGAGGATGGGATCAACACGGACGCTTCGGTCGGGATCTGGCACGAAACCTATCTCGTCGATGCGGACGGGTTCGAGACCATCTACAACAACATGCCGGCGCACGGACTCGCGGCGTGCGACGGAACGAAGATCGTCTCTGCAACGGCGCGACGAAAGACGGCTGCTGGCCGGTTGGGAGACGCGGATGATTCGTTCGGAGACACGAGCGATTCGTCCAGAACGGCCAGTCAATAGATGATCGTGTCGAAGGCCTCGAGCGACGACAGTTCGTACGTCGGTTCGTGCTCGACGCCGTCGCGGTCGTCCCGGCCGAGGTCGATCCAGGCCGAGTCGATCCCCATCGCGTTCGCGCCCGCGATATCCGCGTGTAAGGAGTCGCCGACGTGAATCGCCGCATCGGGTGCAACCCCGAGTTCACCCAGTGCGTACTCGAACGGAACTGCGTTCGGTTTCGGGTGGATCCCCGCGCTCGGCTCTGTGAAGACGCGAACGTCGAAGGCGTCCGCGATGTCGAGCGCCTCGAGTTTCTGCGTCTGCGTCGGCCGGCCCCCGTTGGTGATCAAGCCGACCGGACCACAGTCACGGGCGCGCTCGAGCGCCGCCTTCGCGCCGGGACGAAACCGGACGGCGGTCGGATCCTGTAACTCGAGGTATTGGGCGGCGAGCGCAGGCGCGATCCCGGTGTCGAGATCGGTCTCGGCGCGGTCGACGACCGCAGTGAACAGGTTCTCGTAGAACTCGCGATCAGTCTCGGCCGTCGGCAGCGACGGCACGGCCGCTCGCAGGTCCGCGGGCGTACAGAACGGCTCGCAGCCGACTCGGTCGAACGTGGACTCGAGCAGCGTCGCGGCGTCCCGCGTGGGTTCACAGAGCGTCTGATCGAGATCGAAACAGATCGCGTCGTACGCAGCCATATGCCGGGAATAGGACGGCGAGTGTTCTCAACGTTTCGGGGGTGGAGGGGTCGTGCGCATCCAACTCATGACGTGCTGACGAACCCACCGACGTGCCTTCGGTGGGGGTCTCGGAGCCGGGTGCAGGCGCGGCCGACCGCCGACCGATCCGCAGCCGTTATTTTCGCAGCGGTTCCTGTCAACGTATGAACGTCGTCAAACGAGTCCACATCGTGCCCCTCGGCTACGAGTACGACCGAATCATCGAGCCAATCAGGGCACAACGGGCTGACCTCGTCTACCTCCTCGCAGATGACCGAACCGACGGTGACAGGGGTCCCGTCGACGGCGACTGCGTCGACGGCGGTCCCTCCGGTGGAGACACCACCGCAGACGGCGACGCAGTTACCGCCGACTATCACGACGACCTCCGGACCGAACTCGAGTCGACCGTCCCCGAGGTCGAGACGCGACGCTGCGATCTGGGTGACGTCTACGCCGTTCTCGGCGAGGTGACGACGATCGCCGCGGAACACGCCGAGGACACCGTCTCGGTCAACGTCTCCGGCGCGGGAACGATCGCCGCGATCGGCGCAACCATGGCCTGCATGGACGTCTCGACGGACGCACACGCCTACTACGTCGAACCGTCCGACTACGCCCACGAGGGCGAACGCGAGCCGATCTCGACCGGGATCGCCGCGACCGAACGCCTTCCCACGTATCCGATCGACTCGCCGACGCCCGACCAGGTCGCGATCATGGCATTCCTCGCCGATCCCAACACGTGGGACGGTTACCACGAGGAACGGACGAGTCCGCCGAAAAAGAAAGACCTGATCGAGTACGCTCGAGATCGGGAGCTCTCCTTTATGGCCGATCGCCGACCACCGGAAGAACGCGGCGGCGAGGACAAGGGTGCCTTCCGCGTGCTCGATACGCACGTGCTGGACCCGCTCGAGGCCGACGGCTACGTGACGATCGAGTCGGTGGGTCGCCGCCGCGTGGTCGAACTGACCGAGCAGGGGACCAACGCCTACCGCGCGTTCAAGCACAAACTCGCCGACGGCGAGTGAGTGAGCCGTCGACAGAACGGGAAACCGCAGTCGAGGACGGTAAGAAGCGGCGGACAGAACCGTATCGAGGGCGAAAACGGGTGGAGGGCCGAAACGCCAGCGGTGACGGAAACGAGTGGCCGGCCGATAGCACCGGAATCGGCCGAGTGGAGGGCCGCCGTCAGCGGGGATTGGTGCCGGGCGAGTCCTACTCGCCGTCCTCGACGCCCGCGCCGAGGGTCGTTCCCAGTCGGGCGAACTCGAGGTCGGCCTCGAGTCGCTCGGCGTGAGCCCGAAGCGCGGCTTCGTCGAGTCCCTCCTCGTCGTCACGGCCGGGACTGGTCGCTCGAGCGAGCAGGAAGGGGGCAGCGTCGGCGAGCGACGAGTTGGGAGGCTCGGGGCCGACGACACTCCCGCGTTCGGCCGCGGCGAGGAGTTCGTGGACGACGATCAGCCGCCGTCGCAGCGATCGGATCTCCTCGGGAGCCGCGGGCGAGCCGACCTGATCCGCCAGCAACTCGTCGGCCGCGACTACGCGGTCGGGATCGACCTCGAACGCCGTCTCGAGGCGCTCGCACTCGAGCGCTCGAGCGTCGGTCCGACGGCAGGCGAGTCGAACGGCACCCAGGACGGCTGCCGTTCGGCCGTACCGTCGCGACGCGAGGTCGCCCGCATGGTCGAACGCCGTACGAGCAACGGGGGAGATCGCGTCAACCTCGAGTCGACGGGTCGCCTGGTCTACCGTCAGTCCGTCGCGTGCAGGGGAGTGTCGCTGACCCATAGTTGAACAGTCACGCGAGAGTACATTATTCGCTTCTAAGAGAGTATCATAACAATCGAAACTATCAATACTAACGTTACTATCGTACTATGCGCTCGATCGCCCGGAAACGGTGACGTTCGAGAGAGACGCCTGCTGTCCGAGACCGAACACGCACGAACCCCTCTCCGGCCCTCGAATCGGCCGCTACAACTGATGGCTCTGTTTCGGGAGAACAACGCTCCAGTCGACCAATTCCGGCTCGATCATCGCGCCGGAGGCCGATTGGGTGTGTCGATTCCGGCTGCGGCATTCGCCACGTTCAAGCCGATTCCCTTCGACGGTCGATTTATGACGCGATCTGTCTGGGTAAAAGCCGACGACACGGTTGGCGACTGGGACGACCGCCGTGCGCGGATCACTGCCGCACTCGAGTCGGGTGCGGACTGGGTACTGGTCGACGAGGACGACGTCGCCCGCGTGCGCGAACTCGGCGATATCAACGTCGCGGCGTTCCGAACCGACGGCGACGTGACGCTGGTCGACAATATCGACGACGCGGAAGCCGACAGCGAGGAGACCGAACCGGCCGCGCGTCCCGACGCCGTCGTCGTCGGGAAGGAAGGCGAGGGCGACGCGACGATCGACCTCCCCGAGGACTTCTCCGGCTCGGCGGATCTCTCGACACTTCGTCGACGCGACGGCGATCTCGAGCGCGGCGCGTACGTCCGTATTCTGGGCCAAGAGTACGAACAGTTCGCCGAGACCGCCGCCGACGAGGCCGACTACACCATCGTTGTCGGCGAAGATTGGACGATTATCCCCCTCGAGAATCTGATCGCCCGCATCGGCGAGGAGACCGACCTTGTCGCGGGCGTCACCAGCGCCGAGGAGGCCAAGACGGCGTTCGAGACGCTCGAGATCGGCGCCGATTCGGTCCTGCTGGATTCGGACGATCCGGACCAGATCCGCGAGACCGTCGAGGTCCGCGACGAGTCAGAACGCGAGTCGCTCGACCTCCAGTACGCCGACGTGCTCGACGTCGAACAAATCGGCAGCGCCGACCGAGTCTGCGTCGATACGGGCAGCCTGTTAGAACACGACGAAGGGATGCTCGTCGGCTCGATGGCCCGCGGTCTCGTCTTCGTCCACGCCGAGACGGCCGAATCGCCCTACGTCGCCTCCCGCCCGTTCCGGGTCAACGCGGGAGCCGTCCACGCCTACGTGCGCACGCCCGACGGCGGCACGAAGTACCTCTCGGAACTCCAGAGCGGCGACGAGGTCCAGATCGTCGACACCGCCGGCAACACCCGCGAGGCGATCGTCGGCCGCGTCAAAATCGAAAAGCGGCCGATGTTCCGCGTCGCCCTCGAGACCGACGACGGCGACCGCATCGAGACCCTCCTGCAGAACGCCGAGACGATCAAGGTCCCGACGCGCGACGGACGGACGGCGGTCACCGATCTCGAGGCCGGCGACGAACTCCTCCTCTACTACGAGGATACGGCGCGACACTTCGGGGAGGCCGTCGAGGAGAGCATCATCGAGAAGTGACGGGACTGTCGGCTAGTCGCGGGATCGCCTACAGTAACCGACAGAAGAAACAATTCTGACGCACGAAACGGGTCCGGCTACGGACGAGTCGGCGTTTCCTGCTCGGAATCTTCGGCATCGATGGGCGTTTCCTCGTCCTCCGGGTCGACCGGCTCGAGACGGGTCGTACACCAGTGACAGAACGTGAGGTCGTCGTCGAGTTCCTTCCCACACTGCGGGCAGGACGGGCCGTCGCTCGAGTCAGAGCTGTTCGGCGGGAAGCCGACCGCCCTGAATGTGGCGTCGATAGCCGCAAAGAGAGCGATAAACATAATGAAGAACTGCGCCATCGTGTCGGTCTGGGTGTTTGCGATATCCATTCCTTCCGAGAACGACGCAGCGTCGACCATCTGGCTGATCGGGAAGAAAAACCAGACCGCCGAGAAGTAGAGCCCGGCGAACACCAGCGCACGGAGCCAGTCCCGAATCAAGGCGTGGCCTGCACCGGGGAGGAAGATCGAGAGGCCGCCGGCGAACAGCGCGCGAAGCCATGTCATCGTACGTGGTGCTAGGGGACCCCGCCCCTTAACATTCCGATTTTCCTCCGCGGCCTGACTGATCGGCTACGACGACAGTTCCGAAGCGAGTATCGACAGCGTCTCGAGGTCGTACTGTCCCGGCGCAGTCGCATCCGCTGCATCCACGGGCGCATACCCTATTTTCGACCCATAAACAGGCGCAACCGCACGCGTATGACTCCCGACCTCACCCATTGCCATCGTCGCCACCCGATCCCCGTGGGCGGTCACCTGCTCCGTCGCGGCGAGCACGGCGAGCGTGTCCTTCTTCGATTCCGCAGTGACGGCCAGCTTCGACACGTCGGCGTGCTTGGCCGCTTCCGTCAACGTCGAGACCATCTCGCCTCGAGAGGGCGTCCCCTCGAAATCGTGACTCGAGGCGACCACCGAGACGTCACGATCACGCGCAGTCTCCAACACGTTCTCGGCGTCGCCATCGAGAATCGCCTCGAGTTCCACGTCGATCGCCCCCACGGCATCGAACTGAGTCGCCTCCGCCAACACCTCGAGTCGCTCCTCATCATCTCCCACCCACTCGCCGCCTTCCCAGGCGGCCCTGTTCGTCGCGAGAATGGGCAACTCGCCCTCGTACTGCTCGAGCACCGCAAGGGGCTCGTCGGTCAGATCCATTCGAAACTCGATCGCGTCCGCATGCTCGCGGGCTGCGGGTTCTTCGGAGAGATCGGCGGTCGACGCGGTGAGGACGAACGAGTCGAAGTCGAGGCTCATTGTGACTGTTGTGTGTGAACGGAGAGAAAAACAAACCGGTGTCGATCCGCGAGATTAGGCCAGTCCGAGCGTCTCCTCAGCCTCGAGGAGTTCGTGATACCGGTTCCGAATCGTTACTTCGGAGATGTCAGCGACGTCGCTGACGGCGGCCTGCGTGGTCTTCTCGTTGGTCAACAGTGCGGCGGCGTAGACCGCAGCGGCGGCGAGGCCCACCGGCGACTTCCCGCTGTGGACGCCCTTTTCCTTGGCGTTCTGGAGGAGTCCGCGGGCGCGGTGTTCGGCCTCGTCGGAGAGGTCGAGTCCCGAGGCGAAGCGGGGAACGTAGCTCTCTGGGTCGGCGGGCTGGACCTCGAGACCCAGTTCACGGACGACGTAGCGGTAGGTCCGAGCGATCTCGTTTTTCTCGACGCGGGAGACGTCGGCGATCTCGTCGAGGCTTCGGGGGACGCCCGCCTGACGGGCGGCGGCGTAGACACAGGAAGTCGAGACGCCCTCGATGGAGCGGCCGGGGAGCAGGTCCTCGTCGAGTGCGCGACGGTAGATGACGGACGCGGTCTCGCGGACGTTCGTCGGCAGTCCGAGCGCACTCGCCATTCGGTCGATCTCGCCCAGGGCCTGTTTCAGGTTGCGTTCCTTGGAGTCGCGGGTGCGGAAGCGCTCGTTCCACTTGCGGAGACGCTGCATCTTCTCGCGCTGGCGGGAGCCAAGCGAGTTTCCGTAGGCGTCCTTGTTCCGCCAGTCGATGTTCGTCGACAGCCCCTTGTCGTGCATCGTGTTCGTCGTGGGCGCGCCCACGCGGGACTTTTCGTTCTTCTCGGCGGCGTCGAACGCGCGCCACTCGGGACCGCGGTCGACCGAGTCCTCTTCGACGACTAGGCCGCAGTCCTCACAAACGGTTTCGCCGTGTTCGTCGTCGACGACCAGGTGTCCCGTACACTCGGGGCAGGCGAGGTCGTTCTGCTCGGTCTCGTTCGTCTCTTCGTTCGATTCTCGTTCGGTACGTCGTACTCTGGTGCTCGATGGTGTGTTAGTCATACGATGGCGAATGCTGACCGGCCGAACTGACTGCAAAAGCCCGGACGGGTTCGTTACCTACCTCGTTCTGATACTCGAGGGTTAAGGGTTTCGGAATCGCGGGCCGACACCTCTCGAAAGCGGATAATTCGGGCGAACTAGTATGATCATTCGGAACAGTTATGCTGAGAAGGTGATCCGAATCGTCACTGCCTAATCCGGACCGTCCGAACCACAGGTATGGACGTCGCAGTCGGGAGTACGAACCCGGTCAAGGTGGATGCGGTCGAACGAACGCTCGAGCGATTCCGGCCGTCGGTGTCCGCGGTCGCCGTCGACTCGGGCGTCCCCGAACAGCCGTGGTCGATCGAGGAAACCGTGACGGGTGCCGAAAACCGCGCACGACGAGCCCTCGCCGCGACCGACGCCGACTACGGGATCGGTCTCGAGGGCGGTGTCGCCCGAATCGACGGCGTCCCCGGCCTCTCGTTGATCATGTGGGCCGCCGTGACCGACGGCGACCGACTGGAACGCGGTGGCGGCCCGACGCTTCCGCTCCCCGACGACGTCGCTCGTCGCCTCGAGGACGGGGCCGAACTGGGGCCGGTGATGGACGACCGCCACGGTACCGACGGAATCGCCGAACGCGACGGTGCGGCCGGAGTGCTGACGGACGGGCTGACGAACCGGTCGCGGGCGCTGAGCGAAGCGGTCGCGTGTGCCGTCGGTCCGTTCGTCATCGGTGACTCGTTTGCTAGCCGACTGTAACGCATCGACGACGGTTTTTATCGACGGGGTGTTTACACTCCCACGAAACCCGTTCGACTGCCAGTACCGTCAAAAACTGACGATAGTACGAAAAAATTGACGTTCGTTGTCTGTAGATAGTCAGTAAAAGGCATATATTAACCGAACGTACCAACGAAAGCTTTCTGCTCCGTTATGCATCCATTACTCACTGAGAAAACCGCATGCAAGCGAAGGGTTAACCGCACGTACCAAACCCCCTAAGGGCATTCTCGGCATTGACTGGAGTATGAGCACTGCACTAACCGCGGACCTCACGAACAAACAGCGCCAGATCCTCCAGTATCTCCGTAATAACGCCGGAACGAAGACGTACTTTAAGTCACGTCTCATCGGCAAGGAGTTGGGCATGACGGCCAAGGAGGTCGGCTCGAACATCACCGCCCTCCAGGACGGCAACTACGACATCGAGATCGAGAAGTGGGGCTACTCCTCGAGCACGACGTGGAAAGTCAACGCGTAACGGATCGCAGCCGGCCAGTCACCGCCTCTGGCCTGCACACGTCGTCTTGTCCGCGTTTTCCGTCTCCCCCATCGTTCGTCGACCGCTTTTTTACGGCTCGCTACGTACCCTCGATCGACAGATGTCGCCGCCGATACTGTTCGACATGGACGGAGTTATTCTCGAGGGCCCCGGCACCGATCCACAGGTGTACGCCGACGCGGCCGACGCGGCCCTCGACGAGCTCGGTGCCGAGCCGACGCCAGCCCAACTAACCGATCTCAGACGGCACAACCTCGAACACATCAGCGACCACTGCGACGCGCTGGGTATCGACGCTGAGGCGTTCTGGAAGCTAAAAGACGAGTACGCATCGGAGACGAGCCACGACCTGATTCGGTCGGGCGAACGCGGGCTGTACGACGATATCGACGCACTCGCCGACCTAGCCGATCGGACCACGATCGGACTCGTCACGAACAACCGCCACGCGACCGCCGAGTTCGTCGCCGACCACATGCCAGTCGAGTTCGATGTCGTTCGCGGTCGCCGGCCAACGTTCGACGACTTTCGGAGAAAGAAACCCGAGCCCGACTTCATCGATGACGCGCTCTCGGAACTCGGTGTCGACAACGGGTTCTACGTCGGCGACTCGCACAAAGACGTCACGGCGGGACGGGCGGCGGGTCTCGAGCCGATCTACCTCCGTCGCTCGCACAATCGGCACGTCGATCGACCGGTCGACGCCGCGGCGATCGTCGACTCACTCGTAGCGCTCCCGACGCTCCCGGCGGTCGTCGAAACGATTTGAACGACACAAACGGCCCCGAATCCGGGGAGTAATCTACTCTTACCGCCCGTATTACGTCCTTACCCGTCGTAGACGATGAACTGATCGGCGTTCCGCGCGAGCTGTCGGGCCGCCTCCCCGAAGGAGTCGGCGTGACGGACGACCAGAATCAGGACCGTCTCGGGGCGTTCGACGGCGTAACCGTCCTCGCGCGAGAGCAAGCCGGCCTCTTCGAGTTCGCCGGCGTACTTGCTCACCGTCGGCGGCGAAACGTCGAGCGCCGTCGCGAGGTCGCCGGCCGTCGCGTCCGACGTCGAGAGGAGTTCGATCAACATCCCGCGCGGCGTATCCCGGCGAAGGTAGCCAAGCGTCTGCTTTTCGAACTCGTCGAACCGATCCGCGAGGACGAATCGTTTGTAGTCGCCGTCCCGAAAGCGTTCGATTGCGTCGAGTTCCTCGAGCCGGCGCAGGTGGTGTTGGGTCTCGCCGGTGCCGAGTTGGAGATCGTCCCGGATCTTCGAGAAGTGTGCACCGGGCGTCGTGGAGAGATAGCCGGCGATCGCGTCGCGGGCGTCGCTTTCGCCCGTATCAGCTGCTGCAGAATCGGAGAGGCCGGCCAGCGGTGCCGCAGCACCGAGCGCTGCGAACCGGCGCAGGGTCGCTCGTTTATCGTCGTCGACCCCATCGGAACTCGTCATGTAATACCTACCGACCGAAACGTGGCGGGACGTAAAACAGGTTTCGCTCCGCTTTCTTCACCGAGAGCGGAGTGTCTGGAATCTATGAACCCTTGCCGGAGTCGGCGTCGCCGGCGAACTCCTGATCCATCTCTTCGATAACGTCGTCGGGATCGGAGATCGTGCCGGCGTCTTTGCCCTCTTTGATCGCCTGGGCTTCCTGTTCCATCGCCTCGAGATCCATCTCGGCTTCCTCGTCGATCTCGCCGATGATTTCGGCGATGTCGTCGAGCCCGATCAGTTCGCGAGTTTCCTCGTCGAACTCGAGGCTCTCGAGCGAGTCGCCGTCTTCCTTGACATCGCTGCCCGAGAGGTGTTTGCCGTAGCGGCCGACCATCGAGGTGAGCTCTTGGGGCATCACGAACGTTGTCGAATCGCTCTGGCCGATCTCGGCGAGCGTCTCCATCCCCTGATCGATGATGGCGCGTTCGCCCATCGATTCGGCGGATTTCGCGCGCAGGACCGTCGAAATCGAGTCACCCTGTGCTTCGAGGATCTGACTCTGCTTTTCACCCTGTGCGCGGATGATCTCGGACTGCTTGTCACCTTCCGCCTTCTCGACGGCACTGCGGCGTTCACCCTGTGCCTCGAGAATCATGGCGCGGCGTTTCCGCTCCGCGGAGGTCTGTTGCTCCATCGCGCGCTGGACGTCCTTGGACGGGTTGACTTCACGGACCTCCACCGACTCGACGCGAATACCCCACTCGTCGGTGGGTTCGTCGAGCTCCTGGCGGATGCGCGCGTTGATCTCCTGGCGCTTGTTCAGCGTGTCGTCCAGCTCCATGTCACCCAGTACGGCACGCAGAGTGGTCTGGGCGAGGTTCGAGGTCGCTCGTTTGTAGTCGTCGACCTGGAGGAACGCCTTCTTGGCGTCCATAACCTTGATGTAAACGACGGCATCGGCGGTCACGGGGGAGTTGTCGCGCGTGATCGCTTCCTGCCGAGGGACGTCCAGCGTCTGCGTTCGCATGTCGAACCGATACGTGTTCGAGACGAACGGCGGGACGAAGTTGATTCCGGGCTCGAGGAGTTTTCTATACTCCCCGAAGACAGTGAGCGCACGCTTCTCGTACGCGTCGACGATCTCGATCGCACTGAGCAGTGCGGCGATAACGACGAGGAGGACGAGTGCACCGAGGAATAGCAGTGCACCGCCGGTCTGCAACGGGAGTAGTTCTACAACCATAGTTCCGTCTTACGGGGGGGACGGCAAAAACGTTCCCTTATTTCAGTAACATATCCGTCGACGCGACCGTCTCGAGCCGAGGTCAAGCCTAACTCGAGCCGAGGTTTCGATCGGCTCGAGCCCAACCGTCTGCGTCTCAGTTCGATTTCTCCGTCTCCGTTTCGGTTTCGGCTTCCGGTTCGGCGTCCGACTCCACGTCGTCCGTCGGCTGGGAGTCGTCGACTTCCACCGCAGAATCCGAGTCGGCAGCACCCTCCGCGAGCGCCCGATCGATCTCATCCTCACCAATCGCGCCAAGCGATTCGACCGTGAGCACGTTTCCGCCGCCGGGATCGAGAACGATCACTTCTTCGCCCTCCTCAATCGTTCCGCTCGTCGTCCGCGCGCTGTAGAAGGGCGCGAATCCGCCTTCGTCGAGTTTGACCTCGCCGTCGCGAGTCGTGACGGTCTCGGTGACGTAGCCCGTCGTGCCCGCGAGCGTACTCGAGTCCGAAGTCTGTGCGGTTCCCTTCCCACCGTAGAAGTCGAACTCGTTGTAGACGTAGGCCGCGGCGAGGCCGATGACGAGCGTCAACCCCGCCAGTATGAACGTGTTGGCGACGGGCGGAAAGATGAGTCCGATGAGCCCCGCACCGACCAGTGCGACGCCGATGACGATGAGGTGTGCACCCGGCGAGAGGGCCTCGAGCGCCATCAGGACGAGACCCACCGAAAGGAGCACGAGCGGCATGTTCGCGAAGAGGAGTTCGAGCATACGTCGAGCTAAGTTCTCACCCAAATTAAAGGTTGTCGAGGCGGTCCGTTAACCGTACCGACGGAAACCAGACAGCGGTCGCTTCGGTGCCGCCTCTTACCCCCGCTCAAAGCATAATCGACGCGATCTGGAACATCACGAGTAGCATCGCGACTGCACCCAGAATAACGAAGAGGATGTTCTCGAGCGACGGGTCGCCGGGTTCGATCGGCGTCGAGCTGGGTTCCGGTGCGTACGGATCGTCTCCGTCTGCATCGTCAGCACCGTCTGCGCTCGTTTCGTCCTCGTCGGGCGCGTCAGAGAGATCCAGTGGGACCCGGTACTCGTCGTCGGTTCGTTCAGGCCGCCCGACACGGTCGTTGCCTTCCACGTAGCCGTTGTCCTCGAGCCGGTCTTTGTCTCCTGGAGATGCCGTGGTATCCCACTCGTCCGCGGACTGCGCTGATTTTGTCTCCTCGTCCGAGTACTTGCCGTCCGGAGCTGCCGGTGGCTCACGCCGGTCGTTCTCACCGTCGCTTCCGGACGCATCGTCTGCCATAGACGGTCCTAACAGGTCCGCCGTCAAAAATCCGCGGTCCGCGCGCGGGCGAAGGGCACCGCACTCCCGCCGACGATTCAGGCCAGTTCGACCTGCTCGTCCCGATCCGTTCGATCGCTGAGGTCGCCGCCGTAGATGACTCCGCGTTCGGCGTCGAGCGTCACGACGCTGCCCTCCTCGGCCGCCGAGAGATCGGCTCCGCTGACCATCGGAATGTTCATCTCCCGCGCGACCAGCGCCGGGTAGCCGGTCAGTCCGCGCTGGGCGTCGACGATTCCGCCGATCGTCGTCAGATCGCCCTCGAACTCCTCGTCGAAGTCGGCCGCCAACGAGAGGACTGCTCCCTCGGGGACGTCCGAGAGGTCGCCGTCCGTCATTCGGACGAGGGGGCCGGTCGTCCGTCCCTCGACGACGACGCGACCGGTCGTCAGCGCCTCCGCGGCGACGTGGACTTTCAGCATGTTCGTCGTGTTCGCGCCCTCGAGTTCGGTCATCATGCCACAGAGGACGACGACGGTGTCGCCGCTGTCGGCGACCCCAGCATCGAGCGCGGCTTGGACCGCCTTCTCGACGACGGCGTCGGCTCCCTGATCCGAGACACGGGCGTACAGCGGCGTTACGCCCCACGAGAGGGCGAGTCGCCGCCTGACCTCGTGACTCGGCGTCGACGCGACGACCGGAACGCCGGGGCGGTACTTCGCCGTTTTCAGTGCCGTGTAGCCGGACTCGGTTGCCGCGACGACCGCATCCGCGTCGATGTCGCGCGCGAGAAAGCGCGCCGAGCGCGCCAGCGCATCCGTTCGTGCCTCGCCCGCGGTGGGAACGCGTTGCTCGAGCATCTCGGCGTACTCCTCGGAGTTTTCGACCTGACGGATGATGCTGCCCATCGCGTCGACGACCGCAACGGGGTGGTCGCCGATGGCGGTCTCGGCCGACAACATCACGCCGTCGGTGCCGTCGAGAACGGCGTTCGCGACGTCCGAGGCCTCAGCCCGTGTGGGCCGGCGAGCGTGGACCATCGAGTCGAGCATCTCCGTCGCCGTAATCACCGGCGATCCCTCGTTGCGACACTTGCGGATGATTCGCTTCTGGATCATCGGAACGTCCTCCATCGGACACTCGACGCCCAGATCGCCGCGGGCGACCATGATCCCGTAGGCGGCTTCGATGATCTCGTCCAAGTTCTCGACCGCACCCGCGCGTTCGATCTTCGCGATCAGCGGGATTTCGACGTCCAGTTCCTCGAGCACCTCGCTGACCGCGTAGACGTCCTCGGCGTCGCGGACGAAACTCGCCGCGACGAAGTCGACCCCCTTCTCGGCGGCTAACTCGAGGTCCTTGCGGTCGGACTCGGTGACGATCTCGAGATCGAGATCTACCCCGGGCACGTTGACGCCCTTTCGGCCGCCCAGTTCGCCACCGGTGTCGACGCGGGCACGGACCGACTGGTCGTCGTGCCCTCGCGAATCCGCATCCTCGGGCTCGAGGACGGTCGTCTCGATTAGTCCGTCGTCGAGCAGAATTCGGTCGCCCGGCTCGACGGCCCCGATCGGCAGTGAGAGACCGACGCTATCGGGGGACACCTCGTCGCCTTCGACGAATCGAATCTCCGAACCGGTCTCGAGGCTCACCGTCTCTCCCTCGGGGAGCGGCGCGGTCCGGATCTCCGGACCCTGCATGTCGAGCATCACCGCGACGGGCGCCTCGCGGGACTCGTCGACGGCCCGAACCCGGTCGATCAGTTCGGCGCGATCTTCGCGGCTCCCGTGGCTCGCGTTCAGACGGGCGACTGACATCCCGGCGTCGGCGAGCTCCCGGATCGTGTTCCGGTCGCTCGAGGCCGGCCCCAGCGTACAGACGATTTTCGCGTTTCTCATGGCTCGACGTAGCGGGAGTACGGGCAAAAAGATAGGTGGTTTACTCGCCTTCGAGTTGTCTTTCGACCCGTCCTGTGCCACGCGAACGGTTTTCCCACGGACGACCCACCCATCGAACATGGCCACGTACGCATCACTCGTCGACATCGACGATCGAGACGTACAGAACGCCCAGGAGCTCTCGTCGATCTGGGGCGAGATCAGGACGGAGTTCGAGGAGCACGAGGCCGACGTAATCGACTCCTACGCGATCCTCGGGGGACACGACTTCCTCGTCTTATTCGAGGCACCGGACCGAGAGTCGGCGTTCAAGTCGGCGCTGACGCTGCGCCGTCACGGGCTGTCAGCGGAGACGATGGAGGTTACCCATACCGACGACTTCGCACATCTAGTCGACGAAGTGTAAGCGGTCGTGTCGAATCCCACAGCCGAATCGAGGTTCGAACGAAGCCGTCCCTCGAGTGCTTCGAAAAACGCAGTCGACGGAAACTCGAGCCGGCCGACGCGAAGCTACTTGATTTTCTCGCCGATTTCGGCGTCGCCGTGGGTCGTCAGCAGGTCCGCCTCCTCGCCCGCGGCGAGGATCATCCCGTTCGACTCCACGCCGAACAGCTCCGCGGGCTCCATGTTCGCGAGGAGCACGCAGTTCGTTCCCGGTAGCTCGTCGAGGTCGTGTAGCTGCTTGATTCCCGCGACGACCTGTCGGGTCTCGAAGCCAATGTCGACCTCGAGTTTGGCGAGGTCGTCCGCGCCCTCGATCCCCTCGGCCGACTCGATCCGGCCGACGCGGATGTCCAGTTCCTGAAAGTCCTCGAATCCGATTCGATCCTCGAGTAGCGGCTCGAGATCGCCAGTGTCTGCCATATCGTCGCCTTCGGCCCCATCGGTGTCGTCGTTTTCGGTTTCTCCCTCGTCGGACTCCTCCTCGTCGCTCGAGGCCGCTTCGACTCGTTCCTCGAGCTTTCGAGTGAGTTCCTCGACGCGGTCGTCCTCGATCTTTTCGAAGAGTTCGCCGGGTTCGTCAAAAGTTCGTGGCGGGGCCTCGAGGGCGTCCTCGAGGTGGGCGTCCG